>NZ_JBFKLW010000005.1:0-97214 GCF_041630135.1 Shewanella sp. | reverse complement strand
TGGTGTTCATGGCGGCGATAATATAGATAATTAGACCAGTCGTCTAGTGTCTTGGTGGCTAGTGGTTGTCTATGGTGTTGAATCAGAGCTTCAGATCACTGTGTATTTCACGTATCAGGCAGCGCGCCTATTCGCGGCACCAGGCGCTGCAGAATACCCAACTTACCGGCAGCTTGTTCATTGGCGTTATTCTCCGACAATCGCTGTCGCCAAGGTTTAAAATTCCACCCAAAAAGATTAGGATCCGGGGACTTACCACGGCTTGACGGCTACTTGCGACTGGCTTTTTAGACATAGAGTCGCAGAGTTTCTGAATCAATGTGGCGCTTGGCTTCTGTGCCTGGCCGCCAAAGTGCGGTCGCCGACCTGAATGATGATCGCTGTGTTGTTATCACTGTGCTTAACTGGCTGTTGGTGAGTCGCAGAACGGAATGCTATCATCCGCCACTGGAAATAGAGTTAATGCTCTAGAGGTGTCAATGAAACTGATCATCACACTCCTGCGCCTGTCGGATAGGGGATGTTTATCCCGTCGTGGCGTTGAGTTACACAGGCGCTTGCTGCTTGCGCTGGCGTTAGTGGCGCCCTTGGCCCATGGCCAAAGCTTTGATGAAGCCTGGCAGCAGCTGCAACAGGTAAGCGATAAGCTGGCGGCATCCAGTGCCAAGGTAGACCGTGCCCGCGCCGAGCGCGACGCCGGGGAAGACATGAACCTGCCAGAGCTATCCCTGCACGGCAGTTACACCCGTCTGGAAAAGCCGCTGGAGATGGATCTTCGCGATCTCAACCCGCTGGCATCCCTCGACCCCAAGACCTTGCCGCCTGCCCTCGGCGCTGCCCTTGGCAGTATTCCCGGTGAACTCTTTATTACGCCCTTTACCGAGCAGGATATTTTCCGCGCCAGTCTGTCGGCTATGTGGCCGATTTACACCGGTGGGCGCATCAGCGCCGCCCAGGGCATCCACGAAGCCCATCTAGCCGAAGAACAGCAACAGCGGGAACTGACGCGGCGCGAACTCTTTACTACCCTGGTGGATCGCTATTATGGCGTGATGGTAGCGGCCGAACTTGCCCGCACCCAGGACAAGCTGGTGGTGTCGCTTGAAAAGCACGTGGAGCATGCCAGGAAGCTTGAAGCCCAGGGGCAAATTGCCAAAGTGGAACGCCTCAATGCCGAAGTGGCGCTGGATAACGCCAAAGTGCAGGCCTCCAGCAGTCGCCGCCAGTATGAAATCACCGAGCTTGCGCTGCGAAGCTTGCTGAAAACTGCGCCTGCGCCCTCGTCAGCGCTGTTTATTGCCCAACGTGAACCCTCGTTGCCGTACCTTGCTGAACTCACGCAAAAAGGTCATCCGGCGCTGAAGTTGTTGGATGCAAAAGAAGCCCAGGCCAATGGCCTGATAGAGGTTGAGCGCGGCGCCTATAAGCCCATGGTATTTCTGTACGGCAATTACACCCTCTACGAAGATGACAGTCTGTTTGCCAAAATGGAGCCGGACTGGATGCTGGGGGTTGGTTTTAAGATGCCGTTGCTGACCCGCGATGGCCGCAGTGGCAAGGTGGAAGCCGCCAGGAGTGCTCTGTTGCAGGCCCGTCATACCAAGGCGCAGACACGCGAAGACTTAAGTTTGCTGCTGGAGCAAAGTTATCGCCAGTTAAAGCAGGCGGAAGAAGAGTATCGTGCCCTGGCCAGTTCCCGCGAACTGGCGCTGGAAAACCTGCGTTTGCGTGAGCTGGCCTTTAATCAGGGCATGTCCACCTCCATCGAACGGGTGGATGCAGAGCTGAAACTCACCGCCGTGGATACCCAGCAGCTGGGTGCCAAGTTTCGTTATGTGCAGGCCTATGCGCGGCTGATGGCCATTTCCGGCCAATTGGATGAATTTATCGGCCAGACCAAACAGGTGGCTATGGGAGATCAACAATGACGACGAATACGCGCCTGATGGCACCTACAGTCCGGGGCCAATTGGATGAATTTATCGGTCAGGCCCAGCGAGCGTCTGCCACCATGGGAGAAAAGCAATGACAGTCAACCGTTTGCTGGCAACTTCTGCACTGGTCGCGTTGGTGATTGCCCTCGGCTGGGGGCTGATGCTGGCTCACACTCCTGCCAAGGCCTCGTTGCAGGGGCAAATCGAAGCCCGTGAATACCATGTGTCGTCCAAGGTGCCCGGCCGCATCGAACAGGTGATGGTGCGCACCGGCGATACAGTGGTGGCAGGGGACTTGCTCTATGTGATTGACAGCCCTGAATTGAATGCCAAGTTGATGCAGGCCGAAGGGGGCCGCGATGCCGCCCGTGCCATGCAGCTTGAAGCCGATGCAGGTGCCCGCAAGCAGCAAATTGCCGCCCAAAAAGAGCAGTGGCTTAAGGCCAAGGCAGGGTTGGCGCTTGCCAAAACCACCTTCGATAGGGTCGATAACCTGTTTCAGGAAGGTGTTGTGCCGCGGCAAAAGCGCGATGAAGCCTACACTCAGTGGCAGGCGGCCAAATACACAGAGCAGGCGGCTCTGGCGGTGTATCAGATGACCGAAGAAGGCGCACGGGAAGAAACCAAGGCGGCCGCCGCCGGTAATGCCCGCATGGCCGAGGGTGCAGTAAAAGAAGTCAGCGCCATTCTGGCCGACAGTCAGATGCGCGCCCCCCGTGGTGGCGAAGTGTCTGAGGTGCTGCTGCAGTCCGGCGAGTTGGCACCGTCCGGGTTTCCGGTGGTGAGCCTGGTGGACATGAGCGATGCCTGGGCCGTGTTCCAGCTGCGTGAAGACATGCTTAAGGATGTGAAAAAGGGCGACGTGAAGCGCCTGTACATTCCGGCGCTTGATGCCAGCGCCGAGTTTAAGGTGAAGCACATCGCCGTGATGGGCGATTTTGCCACCTGGCGCTCCACCGAGAGTGGCCACGACTTTGACCTGCGAACCTTCGAGGTGGAGTTGGTGCCTGAGAAGTCCATCGACGGCCTGCGCGCCGGCATGTCGGCGATTTGGGAATAAGCATGCGAGCCTTGCTGCGCCGGGAACTGACATCGCTGTGGCAAAGCCCCTGGCAGTTGGCGCTGGTGAGCTGGCTGCCGATTTTATCTATGCTTGCGCTGTGGTGGCTGTTCAGTGCTGCGCTGCCACGGCAGTTACCTGTGGCCTGGGTCGACCTGGATAACAGCAGTGTCAGCCGTGAGCTTGGCCGTCATGTGGCGGCAAGCCCGGTGGCAAGCCCTGAGTCCTTTACGCATCTTGATGATGCGATAGCTGCCATGAACCGCGCCGAGGTGTACGCGCTGGTGGTGGTGCCTGTGGGTTTCAGCCGCGAGCTGATGACCGGTGGCGATCCTACCCTGGATGTGCGTTACAATGGTCAGTTTTTGCTGGTGGGCAAGCTGCTGGCGGCCAATTTACAACTGGCCATTGCCGATGCCATGAAGCCTTTGGCCTACACCAAGCAGCTTGCCGCTGGCGCCAGTCCCCATCAGGCCAGAGTGAATATGGCGCCGATTGAAACCCAAACTACGGCGCTGTTTAACCGCAACAACAACTACGTGGGCTTTTTGGTGCCGCCGGTGCTGCTGGCCCTGTGGCAGCTGATGGCCATGTTGGTGTTTGCCAATGCCCTCAATCGGGAGCTGGCAGACGCGCCAGAAACCCCACTGAGCGCCCGCCTTGTTGCCAAGTTTGTGTTTTATACGCCATTGCTGTTGGCTCAGGGGCTGTTTATTCATGCGCTGCTGTTTGGTTTTCTGGCCCTGCCGGTGGCGGGTTCGCCTTTGTGGCTGGTGCCCGCCATGCTTGCTACCTTGCTGGCCATTTTTCTGATAGTGGCGCTCATTTTTCTTATCATGCAGGAAGCCGCGCGGGTGGTGAGTTTTTGCACCGCGCTGTTCGCCCCGGCGTTCGCCTTTATGGGGGTAACCTTTCCGGTGCACGATATGCCTGCGGCCGCCCAATACTGGCGGCTCTTGATGCCATCGAGCCACTATATCGACTCTCATATCGCCCTGGTGAGCTACGGTGTCAGCGGCACTGAACTGCTGCTTAAACTCAGCTCTTTCGTGCCTTTTCTTCTGCTGCTGGTGCCGATTTATGCGCTGGCGGGCAGGGGGCTGCGGGCGAGCGACATGGCCAAGGTTGTGAATGAGGAGCCAGCCCTATGAGCCTGCTGCGACTCATTTTGTGTGAGCTTAAAGCCATTGTCAGTGATAAGGCGATTGCCGTGACCCTGTTCGGTGGGGTGTTGTTTTATGCGGTGCTTTATCCCTTGCCCTATCTGCATCAGGTGCCCACGGAGCAGGCTCTGGTTGTGGTGGATTTGGATAACACCAGCTTAAGCCGCACCCTGGTTCGCCATGCTGATGCCAGTCCGAAAATCCGGGTGGCAGCAGGCGCTGGCAGTGTGGCAGAGGCAAAAATGCTGATTGCCAGCGGCGACTTTCATGGTCTTTTGGTGATCCCCCTAGGCTTTAAGCGAGACCTGCTTTTGGGGAAGGGCGCGACCTTGAGTTATGGCGGCGATGCCAGTTACTTCCTGGTGTACTCGGCGTTGGTGGAAGGTCTGGTGTCGGCAGGGATGGATGCGGCCAAATCGGTGCAGCTGCTGGGATTACTGAGCCGCGGCGAGTCCTTTACCGGCGCCACCCTTTCGCTTGCGCCCATGCACCTAAACGCGGTACCTGCCTATAATCCGAGCCTGGGTTACATCCCCTATGTGGTGCCCGGGCTGTTTCTGCTGATTTTGCATCAGACACTCTTGATTGGTACCGGCATTTTGGGTGCCGGTCAGTGGGGCGGCAGTGGTCAGCCCGGTGCGAAAGGCGAAACAGGCGAGAGCGGTTATTGGACTCAGGTTTCGCCCCTGAAACTGCTTCTGGGTCGCAGTCTCGCTTTTGGACTCTTGTACCTGGGCTTCGGTGGTTTTTACCTTGGCTGGTGTTATCACTGGTATGGGGTATCTGTGCAGTCTAGCCTTGGTCAGATGCTGTTGTTTGCTCTGCCGTTTTTGCTTTCTACCCTGTTTGCCGGTATCGCGGCCAGTTGCTTGTTCAGCCGCCGTGAACTGCCGACGCAGGTGATGCTGCTGGCTTCTATGCCCATTTTGTTTGTCAGCGGCTTTGTTTGGCCGCTGTCGCTTATTCCTGAACCCTTGGTGCTGGTATCCAAGGTGATTCCGGCGGTACCTGCGATTTTCGGTATGCTGAAACTCAATCAGCTCGGCGCGGGATTTGCGGCGGTGATGAATGAGTGGCTTATTCTGTGGGGGCTTGCGGCTGTGTATTTTGTGCTGGCATTCGCGGGGCTCAGGTGGCGGCGTAATCGGCAGTAGCTTCAATGGAAACTGAGCCAACAAGCTGGTTGCCGATATCATCATCGAGCAATAAAAAGCCCCGCATCGCGGGGCTTTTTATTGAAATAGCTAAAGCTTACTCGGCCATACCTTCACGCAGGTATTTGTGCAGCTCTTTGGCTGCCTTGGAATCGAGCGCCCTGGCTGGTTCGGGCTCTTCCTTTGCGGCTTCGGCGGCAACCTCTTTGGCCAGAGCACGCACCAGCTGACGCAGTTTTTGCCTGTCCAGAGCCGGATGAGCCTCAATCAGCGCCTGAATTTCAGCGTCACCTTCGCTCAGCAGTCGGTCACGCACCTTGTCCAGCACGTGCACCCGGGCCGCTTCGGTATTGTTGCGGTTAGTCACCTTATCCAGTGCTGCCGTAATGGCGTCACTGTCGAGATTACGCATCAACTTACCGATAAACTGCACCTGACGACGGTGCGCCTCAGTATTGGGTTTAATTTTTTTAGCGGCCATAAGGGCATCGAGCAGGCTTTCATCCAGCTCGAGTTTGTCCAACTGGCTCTTGCTCAGGCTCAGCAGGCGTTTGCCCAGCTCCTGCGCCGCATGGGATTCCTTCTTAAAGGACGTCTTACTGACGTAATCATCGTCCTCATCGTAAGGCTGTTTGAAATTCTCGGGATCGCCGACGACATTCATTTACTCAAAACCTCTTTTACGCAATCCGGCAATATTACCATTAAGCCGTTAAAGGCGCGAATATGTCCGCTCAATAGCAGTGAAAAGTCGCCATTTCAGCCGGAATTGTGGATGTGATTTGCAGGTGGCCTTTGTTATGCTTAGCCCCATTACGACGTTAACCAGAGTAAACCAGTGTCATCGAACAAGATTGAAGTGGAAATGGAGGCCCTGAAAGACGCAGTGGCCATGGCTTTGGAATATGCCCATACGCTGGGTACCAGTGCCGCCGAAGTGGCGATTTCCAAACAGCAGGGCCTGTCGGTGTCGACCCGCCTCAAAGAGGTGGAAACCGTCGAGTTCAATAAGGATGGCGCCCTGGGGATCACTGTATTTCGTGATGGCTGCAAGGGCAGCTCGTCCACTTCTGACTTAAGCCCTGACGCCATTCGTCAGGCGGTAAAGGCGGCCGATGATATTGCCCGTTATACCTCCTCTGATCCCTGCAATGGTTTGGCCGATGCTGCGCTGATGGCGAAATGTTTTCCGGATCTGGACCTCTATCATCCCGAGAGCCTGACTCCGGATGAGCTGACAGAGCTTGCTGTTCGCGCCGAGGCGGCAGCGCTTGAGGCCGATCCGCGCATTAAAAACTCCGATGGCGCCAGTGCCAACGCCCACACGGGTATTAAGGTATATGGTAACAGCCACGGTTTCCTCAATGGTTACTGCTCGTCCCGTTACTCTTTAAGCTGCGTGGTGATTGGCGAAGAAGACGATGGCAATATGCAGCGGGACTACGACTACAGCATTTCCCGCCGTTATGGTGAGTTGCTGGCCCCTGAATTGGTGGGGCAGAAGGCCGCCGCTAAAACCCTAAGTCGCCTTGGTGGCCGTAAGATTGCCACCGGCAAGATGCCGGTACTCTTTGCCCATGAAGTGGCCACTGGTCTGATTGGCCACCTTATCAGCGCCATCAGTGGCTCAAGCCTTTACCGTAAATCGAGCTTTTTGCTGGATTCGCTGGATACCCAGGTGTTCCCCGAGTGGCTCAGCATCCGCGAAGAGCCGCATCTGCTCTCAGGCCTTGCCAGTGCCCCCTACGACAGTGAAGGGGTGGCCACGGTCGACAGAGACATTATCCGCGATGGCGTGCTGGCGACTTATCTGCTTACCGCCTATTCATCCCGTAAGCTGGGCATGACCAACACGGGTCATGCCGGTGGTATATACAACTGGACCTTAAGCGATAGCGGCATGGACTTTGACGCGCTGGTGCGCCAAATGGGTACCGGCCTGATTGTCACTGAAGTGATGGGGCAGGGGGTAAACATGGTGACCGGTGACTACTCCCGTGGCGCGGCCGGCTTCTATGTGGAAAACGGTGAAATCCAGTATCCGGTGGAAGAGATCACCATTGCCGGAAATCTGAAAGACATGTACCGCAGCATTCAGGCGGTGAGTCAGGACAGAGACCTGCGCTCTTCTATCCGTACCGGCGGCATCTTGCTGGATGCCATGAAGGTAGCGGGCAACTGAGCCGTAAATCACCGTATTCAAGCCCCGCTGTGCGGGGCTTGATATTTTGGAGCCAGCCATTGCGGTACCGCTGAGTAATGCCAGCAGGATGAAAGTGCCTTTCTTCCATATTCAGGTTTTTGATTAATTGTATTTTCATTCGTTTTTCAGTGTTGGCGTTGCACTGCTTTTATCGAATGGGAAACATAAAAAATGTTTTGCAGTGACACATTGGATCTGGATCTTGTGCCTTTGATTGCCGTATGCTTGGCGCGTTTTTAACCAAGAGGAAAAACCATGGCAAAAGCGCACGACCACGGCCGCGGCGACATCCGCGATAACGCCATCAAGGCACTGGTTACATCAGAGCTGTTCCGCCAACGGGTGGAAAAACCAAAGAAAGGCAAAGGCTCTTACAATCGTAAGGCACGCAACCAAAAGGGGCATCAGCACAAGGGCGATGCCCCTTTTGATTTTTTGGGTCTGTGTTTGCTGCGTTGCTGATAGCGCCTGCTTTTTCTTCAGTTTTTGGCCATAAAAAAACGGGCACAGGGCCCGCTTCTTCATTCGATAACCTCAGTAAACAACACTGAGTATCAGTCTTCCAATGCCACCAGTTCGGCCCAGAGATCGTGCTCGTCAGACGCTACTATGCGGGCGCGTACCATATCGCCCGGGGTCAGTTCGGTTTCACCGTTGATAAACACCATGCCGTCAATTTCAGGGGCATCGGCGTAAGAGCGGCCGATGGCACCTTCTTCGTCCACGTCATCAATCAGAATATCCAGCTCGCGGCCAACCAGACGGGCCAGGCGCTCGGCGCTGATCTCGGCCTGCACTTCCATAAAGCGCTCGTATCTGTCTTCTTTGACTTCTTCACTGATAAGCTCACCCAGGGTATTGGCCACAGCGCCTTCCACCTCGGAGTACTTGAAGCAGCCAACGCGATCCAGACGCGCTTCACGCAGGAAGTCCAGCAGCATCTGGAAATCTTCTTCGGTCTCGCCGGGGAAGCCGACGATAAAGGTCGAACGAATAACCAGATCCGGGCAGATCTCACGCCAGCTCTTGATGGCGTCAAGCTGACGATCAACGCGGCCGGGGCGCTTCATCATCTTGAGTACCCGTGGGCTGGCGTGCTGCAGCGGCAGGTCGAGGTACGGCAGAATGAGGCCTTCGGCCATCAATGGGATCAGTTCGTCAACCCAGGGGTAAGGGTAAACGTAGTGCAGACGTACCCAAGCGCCCATTTTGCCAAGCTGGCGGGCGAGGGTGGTGATGTCCTGCTTCACTGGCATACCGTTCCAGAAGTCGGTGCGGCCGCCCTTGTCTTTGCCGTAGGCGGAGGTGTCCTGACTCACGACCAGAATTTCCTGTACGCCGCTCTCGACCAGACGCTTGGCTTCATCGAGCACGCTGCCTACGCCGCGGCTGTCCAGATCGCCACGCAGCGCCGGAATAATACAGAAGGTGCAGCGGTTGTCGCAGCCTTCGGAAATCTTCAGGTACGCGTAGTGCTTGGGAGTCAGCTTGACGCCGGTCTGGGGAATAAGCGAGGTGTAAGGATTGTGCTCAGGCTTGGGCACATACTTGTGCACGTGATTGAGTACCGCTTCATAGCTGTGGGGGCCGGTGATTTCCAGCACGTCCGGATGTACTTCGCGGATTTGGTTTTCCTTGGCGCCCAGACAGCCGGTAACCAGTACCTTGCCGTTTTCTTCCAGTGCTTCACGGATAGCATCTAGCGACTCTTCCACGGCAGCATCGATAAAGCCACAGGTGTTCACAATCACCAGATCTGCGTTGTCGTAGCTGTTGGTCACTTCGTAGCCGTCGATTCTGAGCTGAGTCAGGATACGCTCTGAGTCCACCAGGTTTTTGGGGCAGCCCAGGCTGACGAAGCCAATGCGGTTGCCGCTGGCGGTATCTGCGGTGGCCTCAGCCTCTGCGGCCAGAGTTTTGGCTGGCGTTTCGAGGGTGGTGGTCTGCTTGGGATCAAAGGTTTCTACTGTCTTGTTCAAGGCGCGCGTTCCAAAAATGACTCAGGTGTTCCGGGCCCGTGACCCGTTGCTTGATAGAGCTTAGCGGGTAACCGGCAAAAAAGTGCGCGCGATTATACCGCAGATGCATTAAAGGTACAGGGTGTGTGGCGAAAATTTGTTCACATTAAGGCGGGAAATTTTTTTGAAAATAAATAACCCCTTTTTCTGAAAGGCCCGTTTATAAGGGCAGAAAGAAATGAACACCAAGGAGTATTTCATGAAAAAAACACTGACTGCATTGTGTCTTGGCGCCCTGATGACGGGCTCGGCTTTGCCTGTTGTTGCGGCTGAATTTCCGACTCTGGACACCACAGGTGTGGCTGAACTTACAGTAACGCCGGATGTGGCTATTATCCAGGTCGAAGTGGTGAGCAAGGGCAAAGAGCCGCTGGATGTGAAGCGCAGTTCCGATAAGGCGGTGGCGGGTTTTATTCGTCGTCTTGAGGCTGCAGGTGTCAAGCGTGAACAGATTGAAAGCGCCAATCTGATCATCAACCCCGATTACAAGTTTCACAAGGATGCCGAACCTCAACTGCTGGGCTATAGCGCCAATCGACAGGTCACTGTGCGTATCACGGATTTGGCTCGGGTAAACGATATCCTCGATTCTGCGCTGACCTCCGGCATTAACCGGGTCGGCAACATTCGTTTCGAACTGAGCGATGACATGGCGGCGCGTGAGAAGGTGCGTCAGCTCGCCATTGATGATGCCCGTACTAAGGCCGAGGCGCTGGCCAAGGGCTTTGGCGCCAAAATCCAGGGAGTGTGGCATATCCGCTATTACGATCAGGGCCCGGTTCGCCCGGTGATGTACAAGGCCGCAGCAATGGAAGCCGATAGCGGCGTGGGGGAGAGTTATCAGTCTGGCGACATTACCCTGTCGGATCGGGTTGAGGTGACTTACCGTCTCCGTGACTGAGTTTTTGTGATGTAAATCTCAAAACTGAAAGGGGTTAAGGTAGGTGCAATGGAAATGACCTACCTTTTGTTCACGTTTTTTACAATTTATTGATCTGTATCAGCTAACAATAGTTACATGTATTCATAATGCATCTATAAATTTAAAGCCCATCGAGGGCTTTAGCTTAAGACTGGATGTCGAGGATTCCCTATGAAGAACCTGTTGTTAACTCTGCTTATTCCCTTCGTTTCTCTGTCTGTTTCTGCCGCCGATATTGAGGCAGGTAAAGCTAAGTCAGGCTTGTGTGCTGCCTGTCATGGTGCAGATGGGATTTCTTTCGCACCTATGTATCCAAACCTCAAAGGTCAAAAAGCAGCTTATCTGGAAAAACAGCTAAGGGCTTTTAAAGATGGCAGCCGTCAGGATCCCACTATGGCTCCCATGGCCGCTCCTTTGTCTGATGAAGACATTGTGAACATTTCTGCCTATTTCGAAAGCCTGAAATAAATTCTGCGGGGCGTAGCGTGTGAAAAAGGCTGCAAGGCTTTAATCACACGCTACGCCCATTTGATTTGAAGCGATTTCATGGTGGATGGGATTATGGTTTCGCGCTTGCTTATATGGATGCTGCTCAGTTTTGGACTGACGGGGCCGGCGATGGCGTTGTTCGTCAGTGAGCCTAAAGCGCCAGATCCTATCATCCGTTCACTTTTTCCCAATGCAACTTCACTCTCTGACAAGAGTGGAGAACTGAAGGTCAGACGAATAAGCCAGGGAGAACAACTGCTTGGTTATGTGTTCGAGACCAACGATATTGCGCCTTTACCTGCATATTCCGGTGAGCCGGTGAATGTGCTGGTGGCAATAGATCCCCAGGGGCAGTATCTGGGGGCTCGTGTGCTCGAGCATCATGAACCCATTATTCTTGCCGGTATTCCTGAGTTCAAACTGGATCAGTTTGCATCCCAATATCAGGGGTTGTCTGTCAGTGACAACATCAAGATTGGTAAAGGGGGGCGTGAGGATCAAAAGGCCATCGATGGCCTTTCCGGTGCAACTGTAACCGTTATGGTTATGAATGTGGCCATTACCAAAGCTGCGTCCAAGGTTGCACAATCCCTTGGGATCCTGGCGGCAGCCGATTCCGCTGTTGCGCCAAAAGCCGCGGTGAATCTTGAATTTTTTGAAGCTGCGGATTGGTTAACCCTGACAGGAAATGGGGCAATACGCCGTTTGTTGCTCAGCGAAGGGACGGTTGATGACGCCTTTATTGGTACAGAAGCTGAATCGGTTGAGAAACCCGCCGCGGATGAACGGGATCATGTTTTTGCTGAACTCTATTATGCCTTGGCGGATGTGCCAACCATAGGTCGTAACCTGTTGGGTGACAGTGAATACCAATATTTGATGGAGCAGCTGCAACCCGGTGAGCATTATTTACTGGTGTTGGGCAACGGTTATTCTTTTAAAGGCTCCGGATATGTTCGGGGCGGTATTTTCGATCGTATCCAATTACATCAAGGGGATACTGCAACTGCTTTTCGGGATCTGGACCATAGCCGGATTACCGATCTTTACCTGCCGGGGACACCTCACTTCAGTGAAATGTCCGTATTTCGAATTGGCGCAAATGTCGACTTTGACCCAGGCAGTCACTGGGAGCTTGAGTTGTTGGTCAGGCGCCAGATAGGCGCAATCGACAGCACATTCGCCAGTTTTAAAGGCGGTTATGAATTGCCGGAATCTTATCTGAACCGCCCTGTGCAGGCCGTTGCCGAACCTGAACTCAGTTTGACTGATGAGATTTGGCAGGATAAGCGCCTTGAAGTATACGCCTTGGTTGGTCTGATGTTGGTTTTGCTGGGGATTTTGTTTTTCCAGGATCTGTTGGTAAAACATCCTACCTTTTTACACAGACTCAGACGTGGCTTCCTGCTTGTCACTGTGATTTTCGTGGGTTGGGTCTGGGGCGGGCAACTGTCCGTTGTCAACGTATTTACCTTCCTGGGAGCCCTGGCATCAGAGTTTCATTGGGAGCTGTTCCTGATGGATCCGGTGATCTTTATTCTGTGGTGCGGCGCAGCCGTGACAGTGTTGCTGTGGGGGCGTGCTGTTTACTGTGGCTGGTTATGTCCTTTTGGTGCCTTGCAGGAGTTGGTCAACAGTTTCGGGCGCTATATCAAATTGCCACAACTCGAATTGCCTTACTCGGTACACGAGCGACTTTGGGCGATTAAATATCTTATTTTGCTGGGCTTATTTGGATTATCCCTCGACTCATTGGCCTTGGCCGAGCAATTTGCCGAGGTTGAGCCCTTTAAAACAACCTTCTTGCTCAAGTTTGACAGGGAATGGCCATTTGTGGCCTGGGCAGTTTTTCTTATCTTGATAAGCCTTTTTAATCGCAAGACTTTCTGCCGCTACTTATGCCCACTGGGTGCTGCGTTGTCAGTGGGAAATGGGGTCAGGCTGTTCAGCTGGCTTAAACGTCGCCCAGAGTGTGGTGACCCCTGTAAGACTTGTGCCAAAGAATGTGAAATCCAGGCGATAGCACCGGATGGCGTGATCAATATGCGCGAATGCCATTATTGCCTGGATTGTCAGATGACCTATTTCAATGCGGAAAAGTGCCCGCCCTTAAAAAAGCTCGCTTACAAGCAGGCCAAGTACAAGGAAGCACCCATAGAAGCCAGAGTCGTGACCGATTGAGGTCAGAACCTGCACTCAATTGCAATGCCAAGGAGACACTCTAATGCAACACGAAGATCAAAAAGATAAACAGTTGTCAGATATGGGGCTGGAAAACGCTGAACGCAGACGCTTTATGGGTAAAACTGCCCTGCTGGGAGCCGGTGCCGTTGCCGCTCCTATGTCGGCTGCCATGTTTGCTTCCATGGCGAAAGCCAAAGCCGCTGAAGCCTCAGAAAACAGCCCATTCGTTCATCCGGGTGAGCTGGATGAGTACTACGGGTTCTGGAGTGGCGGCCATTCGGGTGAAGTGCGGATCATGGGGTTGCCTTCCATGCGGGAGCTGATGCGTATTCCGGTGTTTAATACGGACAGCGCCACCGGCTGGGGACTGACCAATGAGAGTAAGCGCATCAAGGGTGACAGCGCGAATTTGATGTGCGGTGACTCTCACCACCCCCATATGACCATGACCGATGGTCGTTATGATGGCAAGTATGTGTTTATCAACGACAAGGCCAACTCCCGGGTGGCGCGGATCCGCTGTGACGTGATGAAAGTGGACAAAATGATCACCATCCCTAACGTTCAGGCGATTCACGGTTTGCGGGTGCAAAAGGTTCCGTACACCAAATACGTTATCTGTAATGGTGAATTCGAAATTCCAATGAACAACGATGGTAAGGCATCCATGGATGATGTCAGCAGCTATCGCTCTTTGTTCAACGTGATTGATGCGGAAAAAATGGAAGTGGCGTTTCAGGTCATGGTGGACGGCAATCTGGATAATACCGATGCCGACTACGACGGAAAGTACTTCGCCTCCACCTGCTATAACTCTGAGATGGGCATGACTCTGCCGGACATGATCTCGGCTGAGCGCGATCATGTGGTGATCTTCAGTCTGGAGCGTTGCCTCGAGGCTCTCAAAGCCGGCAAATTCAAGACATACAATGGTAACAATGTGCCTGTCTTGGATGGTCGCAAGGGCTCAGAACTGACCCGTTACATCCCTGTGCCCAAGTCGCCACACGGCATGAACACGTCTCCCAATGGCGAATATTTTGTTGCTAACGGCAAGCTGTCACCAACAGTATCTGTGATCTCCATTAAGCTGCTGGATCAGCTGTTCGCAGATAAGATCCAACCACGTGACACCATTGTCGCTGAGCCAGAGTTGGGCCTTGGCCCGCTGCATACCGCGTTTGATGGCCGTGGTAATGCTTATACCACCTTGTTCCTCGACAGCCAGATTGCCAAGTGGAATGTGGAAGATGCCATCCGTGCCTATAAGGGTGAGAAGGTAAACTACCTGCGCCAGAAGCTGGACGTACATTATCAGCCAGGTCATAACCATACCTCTCAGGGTGAGACCCGTGATTGTGATGGTAAGTGGCTGGTTTCACTGTGTAAGTTCTCTAAAGACCGTTTCTTGCCAGTAGGGCCGCTGCGTGCTGAGAATGACCAGCTTATCGATATTTCCGGTGATGAAATGAAACTGGTTCATGACGGTCCGACCTATGCCGAACCTCACGACTGTATCATTGTTCACCGCAGTAAGCTTAAGCCCAAGAAGCTCTGGACCCGTGATGATTCGATCTTTGCCGAGACTGTGGCACAGGCAGAGCGTGATGGCGTGAACCTGATGACAGATAACAAGGTGATCCGCAAGGGTAACAAAGTCACCGTATACATGACTTCCATTGCACCCAGCTACGGCATGAATGAATTCAGGGTCAAACTGGGCGATGAAGTAACTGTGGTGGTGACAAACCTTGACCAGGTTGAGGACGTTACTCACGGATTCTGTATGACCAATCACGGTGTACAGATGGAAATTGGTCCACAAGCCACTGCATCAATTACCTTTATTGCCGATAAGCCCGGCGTGCAATGGTACTACTGCAACTGGTTCTGTCACGCATTGCATATGGAAATGCGCGGCCGGATGTTGGTAGAGGCCTAAGGAAATGGGGGCAGGCGACTGCCCCTTTTTTTGAGAGAGTTGGGAGAGGATTGCCTTGAGAATAGCCGGCCTTTTGGTTTGGATTATGGCATGGCCTGTGATGGGCGGTGTGATACAGGTATCGCCAACGTCTTCATTGCAGCAGTCAATGGATGAGGCTCCTGAGGGAGCAGTGTTAAATCTGGGCTGCGGTACTTATCGCGGCAACTTTATCGTTAACAAAGCGCTGCACCTAAAAGCGGAAAAACCACATTGTGCGCAATTGGATGCGGGCGGAACGGGTCATGGGCTGTTGCTCAAAGCGTCAGGTATTAAAATCGAGGGGCTCAGCCTGGTTCATTGGGGCCGCAATCTGACCACCCAGGATGCCGGTATTTATTCAGATCAGCAGGCCAGTCAAATCGTGATCCGCAATAACCGTCTTCAGGGAGACGGCTTTGGCATTTGGTTGCAAAAAGGCCAGAATATCGAAGTGATTGGTAACCATATTCGCGGTAACACGGAACTCAGATCCGCTGATCGTGGCAATGGTATCCAGTTATCCAGTGTGCAGCAGGTCAGGGTTGAGGCCAATGACGTTGCCAACACCCGTGACGGTATTTACATCATTTCGAGTCAGCACAATACCCTCCAGGGAAACACCATGCATGACCTGAGGTATGGCATTCATTACATGTACTCCCATTCCAATACCGTAGTCGACAATCTGGCTTATAACACCCGAGCGGGTTATGCGCTGATGAGCTCAAGAAACCTCACCGTAGAGGGCAATCAGAGTAAAGACAGTGAGGATTACGGCTTTCTGATGAATTTTATTACCTCGTCAAATATCCGGGGTAACCGGATTTCCAATGTGTGGACTAAACCTGAAAATAAGGTGGTTGGGCGCGAGGGCAAAGGGTTCTTTGTTTACAACTCGGCCTATAACAATATCAGCTTCAATACCGTGGACACCGCAGAGATTGGGATCCACCTGACCGCTGGGTCGGAGGAGACCCGGGTGTTTGGCAATAACTTCATCAATAATCCGGTGCAGGTGAAGTTTGTTTCCAACACACCCAGAGAATGGAGCGAAGAGGGAACCGGTAATTTCTGGAGTAATTATTTGGGTTGGGATCTCGATGGTGATGGCCGCGGTGATACGGCGTTCGAGCCCAATGATGGTATTGATGGGCTGGTGTGGAAGTATCCCGAGGCCAAAATCCTGTTGGATAGCCCCGCGGTGTTGATGCTGCGCTACATTCAACGTCAGTTTCCGGTGTTGCGCCCCCCGGGGGTGCGCGACAGTTTCCCCATGATGAATCCCATCAGCGATGAATCTGTGTCACAAGCCCTGACGGCAAGGAGTCTCCAATGACCGACGCTATCCTTTCACTTTCAGGGACAGGCCGCCGCTACGGTGAGTTTAGGGCCCTGAGAAACATTGACCTGCAACTGGCTCCCGGGGAAGTGCTGGGGCTGTTTGGCCACAATGGTGCCGGTAAGACAACCATGATGAAGCTGATCCTGGGGGTATTGAATCCCACCGAGGGTCAGGTACGGGTGTTTGGTCAGGATCCCTTGTCCAAGCAGGCTTGGCTTTTGCGGAAAAAAATTGGTTATTTGCCTGAAAATGTGAGTTTTTACGATCAGCTCAGCGGTCGTCAGGTGTTGACCTATTTTGCCCGTTTAAAAGGCGTTTCTGCTAAGGAAGTCACTGAGCTGCTCGAGCGGGTAGGCCTGGGGCATGCCATGGAGAGGCAGGTTAAAACCTATTCCAAAGGGATGCGTCAGCGGCTCGGTCTGGCGCAGGCGTTTCTGGGAACACCTAAGCTGCTTTTATTGGATGAACCCACGGTGGGACTGGATCCTATTGCTACCGTTGAATTTTATCATAGCGTTGATGCGCTGCGGGCCGAGGGTGCCAGCATCATTTTGTGCTCCCATGTGTTGCCCGGAGTAGAGCAACATATCGACAGAGCCATGATCCTCAGTCAGGGACGCGCATTGGCGCTCGGCACCCTGGATGAGCTCAGGCGTGCAGCCGGTTTACCCGTTGCCATAAACACCAAGGGATTGAATGGTTCGCTGTGCAACGACAGCCGCTTCAGCCACCTGTGGGTAGGGCCTGACAAGCTACTGGTACCCGAAGGGGAAAAGCTCCATATCATGGCACAGCTGCTCGCGCTGGATGGACTTCAGGATTTGCAGCTGGAGTCCGCCGATTTGGGCCGGTTATACCAACACTTTATCGGACTCAATGAGTCTCAGTCCCCCGAAGGAGGCCGCGTATGAGCCCCGTTTTGGCCGTAGCCATCAAGGAGTTTCAGGATGGCATCAGAAACCGCTGGTTGGTGTCTATTACTCTGGTGTTTGCGTTATTGTCGCTGGGGCTCAGCTATTATGGTGCGGCGGCATCCGGAGCTCTGGCACCGATCCCCCTCTCTTCGACGCTCGCGAGTCTTGCCAGTCTGGCGGTGTTTCTTATTCCGCTGATCGCGCTTTTGCTCAGTTACGACAGTTTTGTCGGAGAGCAGGAATCGGGCACCCTGTTGCTGTTGCTGACCTATCCACTCAGTCATACCCAATTGTTATTGGGCAAGTTTTTTGGGCAGGGCAGCATTATTTCTCTGGCAACCCTGCTGGGTTTCGGCAGTGCGGCTCTGGTGCTTGTGCTGCAAACCGACACTGCTGGTGTGATACCGGCGTTTGGGCTCTTTATTCTGACGTCGGCGCTGCTGGGGCTGTGTTTTATCGCCATCGCGTTTGTGATCAGTCTGTCGGTGGCAGAAAAGTCCAGAGCCGCCGGTATTGCGTTGATTGTGTGGTTTATCTTTGTGTTGGTGTTTGATTTGGCGCTGCTGGCGTTTTTGGTGGGCAGTGAGCAGGGCGCGGCGCAGGATGTTTTAGTGGACGTCATGATGCTCAACCCCACGGATCTTTTCAGGATAATTAACTTGGCGGCGCTCGATACCAAGGACGTGAATGGGGTATTGGCGGTAGCCATCAATGCCAACACGCCTGCCTATGCGTTGTGGGGTAGCATGCTCGCCTGGGTGCTGGTGCCTCTAGGGCTGGCGGCGGCTATTTTTCGTAAAAAGACACTCTGATCAGGGGAAAGAATATGTTGTCTGTGGGTACAAGAACCCTGGGTTTTGCATTGTTGGCATTTTTGCTCGCAGGCTGTAACGAGCAGGCGGGCAGTGATGCCGCAGCCGTGCCCGTTGCAGTGGCAAGCGGCGATGAATGCCATCTGTGTGGCATGTTGATATTGGAGTTTCCCGGCCCAAAGGGCGAGCTCTATCTCAGAAACGACACCGCAGTAAAAAAATTCTGCTCAACCCGGGATCTGTTTGCCATGGTGCTGGATCCTGAATATCAGCATCAGGTAAGGCAAATTTTTGTCCATGATATGGGTAAAAGCCCGTGGCAGACGCCGGACGACAGCGCTTTTATCGATGGCAAGACCGCATGGTATGTGCTGGGTTCGGCTCGGGATGGCGCGATGGGGCATACGCTGGCAAGTTTTGGCGAACGCGAGGCTGCAGAACGCTTTGCCCGGGATTTTGGCGGCAGTATTAAACGGTTTGAAGAACTTACGGTTTCTTCGCTCTGATTTTTGTTGTCATGGAAGAAAGCCCCTGATGGGGCTTTTTCAGTTTTCTCGCATATTTTTGTGCCCGTAACGGCGGCAAACAGTGCCCCTGAAAACCGGCATGCTTCATGGTTACAGGCACTCAGGTATGAAGAACATTTGGCTATTTGGCAGAGCTTCAGCAGGTGAATCCCAACGACAATCCAGAAAGGTCATATAGTTGTTTATAGGCACGCCAATTTTACTATCTGGATATGCTCAGCCCCTGTTTTAGAGTTTGAGTTGGTAAAACGCCAAATCCAGCCAGCGGTCGAACTTAAAGCCCACTTCTTTTAAGGTACCGCTGTGTTCAAACCCCAGCTTGTGATGCAGGGCTATGCTGGCGACATTGGTCGCATCAATGGCGCCCACCATCATATGCAGTCCCTGCTCGGTTGCGGTTTGGATCAGGGCGCGCATCAGTGTGTCGGCAATGCCTTGGCCACGATGATCCGGATGCACATACACCGAGTGCTCCACCGAATACAGGTTAGCGGGAAAGCCGCGAAACGGGCCGTAACTGGCAAAACCTATCAATCTGCCATCGTCATCAAATGCGCCAAGTACCGGGTATTTGCCTTCCTTCTGGGCGAACCAGTCGGCGATACGGGCTATATCTCTGGGTTCGTATTCATACAGAGCCGTCGTGTGAGCTATGGCGTGGTTGAAAATGGCCTGAATGGTGTGGCCGTCGCGGGAAAAATCACAAGGGGCGATGCGCATGGCGTAGCAGGTTACAAGCTGGCTATAGGTAGCCTGCAGTATGCACCTATGGTATGCGACGCGCCAGCGGAAACCCTTTACGCTGAGCCGCAGACTGGCCTGTCATTAACGCAGTGGCAGTATTTTTTCAGATACTGTCTCTACCTTTTGCGTATGGTGAACCGTAAAATAATTTACTGCAACATTTGATTAACAAGGTGATATTGGCTAGTTTATCCCCTACATCATGCAGCTTATCCTGACATTGGTTGCGATTTTGGTGTCTCCGTCAGCATTTTGGCTTACACGCAGATTCGGCTGTTGTGAGCTAAGTGGATTGATTAAACCAAAGATAAAAACAAGGAGCCCACAGTGAGCTTGATTACAAAGACTTCTACCCTGGTACTGGCCCTGGGATTGGCGTCTGTTTCCATGACTGGTAACGCCAAAAATGACAATGCGATTGATCATGCAAATAACAACGCCTCATTCCTGCGTTGTGGAACCAAGCATCCATCATCATTAGAAGCGGAAATGCGTGAAAAGCATTTCCAGACCCTACGTACAGCCAAGGGCAAGCCTGGCGGTGGCACCAGTTATCAGCCGCGTCCCAATGGCAGTGTCGTGGTGGACGTCTATATGCACGTGATCACCGACAACAGTGGCAATGGCCATCTGTCAGCGGGTGACATCAATGCCCAGATCAACGTACTCAACAATGCTTATGCCAGCACTCCCTTTACCTTCCGACTGGTGTCGACCGACTATACCGCCAATAACAGCTGGTACACCGCGACACACGGCACAACCGCCGAAAAAGATATGAAGGCGGCGCTGCGCCAGGGGGATGCGGCAGATCTTAACTTTTACACCAACAACATGAGTGGTGGCCTGCTGGGTTGGGCAACTTTCCCGAGCAGCTATTCTTCAGATCCGGTTAATGACGGTGTGGTTGTACTCTATTCCAGCCTGCCTGGCGGCAGTGCCGCACCTTATAATGAAGGTGATACAGGTACCCATGAAGTGGGTCACTGGCTGGGTCTGTACCACACCTTCCAGGGTGGTTGCAGCGGTAATGGTGACTATGTAGCCGACACTCCAGCTGAGCGCAGCCCCGCTTATGGTTGTCCGGTGAACCGCGATTCCTGCTCCGGCAAACGCTATCCGGGCCTGGATCCTATCACTAACTTTATGGATTACTCCGATGACTCTTGCATGTATGAGTTCTCGGAAGGTCAGGCAAATCGCGCCGACGAACTTAGCTTCACCTATCGCAATCTGTAATGGCGTAAATTAAGAAAAGGCACCTCAGGGTGCCTTTTTTACTTATAAACTATTTAACGACCAATACTGGGCAGCGAGCCTTGTTGACCACCTGTTGTGCCACGTCCGGATGCAGCCAGTGGCTGAACGGGGCATGGTGATGGCAACCAATTACCACCAAATCAACATCCTCCTTCGCCGCCTCTGCCAATATTTGACTGACAGGGTTCCCTTGGTTGATTTGTATCTCCACTCTTTGCTGCGCAGGGAGCCCGGCTAAAAGGTTGCGGACTTTTTCTGTGGCATATGCTGTCAGATGAGCTTGTTGCTCTTCGGGGCTGGCGACAATGATGCCAAAATTGTCTTCATGGTGTGGCTCAGTGGTAATGTCATCCCCATATGGTCGGCTAATCACGTGCAAAAGCCGCAGTGTTTGCCGGTACAGTTCAGACAGTTTAAGGGCGTGTTGAAGGGCATGTGCAGAACTTTCGGAAAAGTCTGTCGGGCACAGGATATATCGGTTTTCCATACTTCCCTCCTTAGCTTGAGTATCTCTGGAAGGGCATCATTAAGTATAGTTGGTGCCTGGCAGAGTAAGCGCCCTGGAAGTACGCAATAGCCGGGCAATTCATTTGCCTGGGTACCCTTATCCTTGGCCCGGTGGTCGCAGAAGGAGCCCTGCATACATCGCTGCAGCTTATCCTGAACTGTAAAGCCGCAGATAAATAAAAGCCCCGGTCTCTACCGGGGCTTCTATGGCAAAATCCTGACGGTTCAGAGCTCAATCAGCCTTAATCCACCAGAGCGTACTGCTCTTTGAGGATGGCAATGATTTCTGCCTTGGGGTTATTGCTGAGTGCAATCTTGCGGCCTGTCACCTTCTCCGCGACGCCGGTGTAGGTGCGGGAGACGTTCATCATGGCATCCAGTGGCAGGGCGTTGTCGCGGGCCAGGGCTTCACGCTCAGGCATCCGGTCTTTATTGAGCAGGATGTCCGGGTCGGGGAAGTGATTCAGCAGGAACTGGCGGAAACCTTCTTTGGAGTTTTCAACAATCTTGCCGTCGCGATAGGCGGCACCATCCCAAATACGGGAGGAGTCCGGCGTGCCTACTTCGTCCATGTAAATCAGCTTGGAATTACCGTTGCGGTCGGTGACATAGCCAAACTCAAACTTGGTATCCACGAACACCTGGTCAAGCTTTGCCAGCGCCTCGGAAATCACCCCGAAACCTTCTTTCAAAAGCTTTTCATAGAGGTCAATATCTTCTTTCTTTTCAAAGCCAAAGGCTTCGAAGTTGGCTTCGATATCGGCGCGGCTGATGTTCACATCATCCTGCTCGGGTACGCCGGGGATGCCGGTCAGAATGCCCTTGGTGGAGGGGGTGATTAAAAGTTCAGGCAGTTTCTGATCTTTTTGCAGCCCCTCTGGCAATGTGATACCGCAGAACACCCGCTCGCCCTTTTGGTAGGCGCGCCACATGGAGCCGGTGATGTACTGGCGAATGATGGCCTCGACCTTGATGGGGCGGGCTTTTTGCACAATCCACACAAAAGGATGCGGGATATCCAGAATGTGGCTGTCGGCCAGGCCATTTTCTTTGAACAGACCAAACCAGTGGTTTGAAATGGCATTGAGGGCCGCACCCTTACCGGGAATGCCACGCAGATCGCCTTCACCGTGGAAGATGCAATCGAAGGCGGAGATACGGTCAGAGATCACCATGATGGCCAGCGGCGTGTCGGCAGGCACATCGTAGCCGCGTTCGCGGATAAGGCGGGCGCTGTCGGCCTCGGTCAGCCAGTAAACGCTGCGAACCTTACCGCTGTGCACGGGTTTGTCGGTACGGATAGGCAGGTCGTTGTTCACGGCCAGTACGGAATCAGCAAGACTCATGACGAGTATTCCTCTGAATGTGTGGGGTAAGGGTTAAATTGGGCAGGCTTATTATGGTGTGTGCCTGTTTCCCGGGATATTGGGCATTGCAGCGCATGATACAAGGCCGCATTTGGCGAAATGCGTTTGGTATCCAGACTGTGATTGGGATGGCTCACTGACTATCTGCCCACTGCAAAAGATGGGGTATTTTACAACGATTGGGAAAATTTGCCATGGCGGCGGTAGCCCATAGCGCTAAAAGACTGTTCGCATCCTAAAGACAGCAAAAGGCCCGCCAATGCGGCGGGCCAGACTGCGGTCAGCAGGCTTGCTTGAGTTTTTCCCGGGTGAGCTCAAAGGCTTCCTGGGTTGTCTCACAGGGTTTTTGCCCAAGATAGCTTACCAAGAGTATGGAAAGGGTGCTGACAATAAACCCGGGTACAATCTCATATATAAGGCTGGATAGGGGCAAGCCGTTATCAAGCAGCGGCACCTGGCTCCACACCAGCACAGTGCCGGCACCAGTTAGTATGCCCGCTACTGCGCCGCCGTGGGTCATTCTGGGCCAGAACAAGCTCAAAAGCACCAGGGGACCGAAGGCAGCACCAAAACCCGCCCAGGCGTTGCCCACCAGAGACAGAATGCTGGCGTTATTATCCAGTGCCAGTAAGGTTGCCACTGCTGCCACGGCAAGCACACCGATACGACCCGCCGTAACCGTGGCTTTTTGATCCATCTCTTTGTGAAACAGGGCGCGGTATACATCCTCCGACAGGGAGCTTGATGACACCAGCAGCTGCGAAGAAATGGTGCTCATGATAGCCGCCAGAATGGCTGCCAGCAGGAATCCACTGATAAGTGGGTGAAACAGGATCTCAGCAAACAAAATAAAGATGGTTTCACTGTCATCCAGTCCCGGCTTGAATTTATTCACATAAGCTACGCCGATAAGTCCGGTTGCCAGTGCACCGATGATAGTGACTAACATCCAGCTCATGCCGATATTGCGGGCGGTTGCAATGTCCTTCACCGAGCGAATGGCCATAAAGCGCACGATAATATGCGGCTGACCAAAGTAACCCAGACCCCATGCAAGGCTTGAGATTATCGCCAATAACCCCATCTGTTCGAAAGAATCGGTCAATGGGGCGATGCTGCGTCCGGCTTGATTAAGCATTTCAGTGCTGCTGTTGAATTCCTGCAGCGCAACCAGCGGCACCAACACCAGGGCGATGAACATGATGCATCCCTGCACAAAGTCAGTGAGACTGACGGCGAGAAATCCGCCAAGCAGGGTGTAGGCCACGACTACAGAGACAGTCAGCAGCAAGCCGGTTTGATAGCCAAGCCCAAACGCAGATTCAAAAAACTTACCACCCGCGACCAATCCGGCTGAGGTATACAGGGTGAAAAACAGGATAATTACCGCTGCAGAAATCATCCGTACTGAGCCGTTTTGCTTGTTAAAGCGTTTGCTGAAGAAGTCTGGCAGTGTCAGGGCGTCATCAGCCGCTTCGGTAAACACCCTGAGCCTGGGGGCGACAAGCAGATAATTAAGCAAGGCACCAAGCAGCAGGCCAGCAGCAATCCACAGGGCATCATAGCCCATGGTAAACATGGCTCCGGGCAGACCCATCAGCATCCAGCCGCTCATATCGGATGCACCGGCAGACAGGGCGGTAACCTGCGGGCTGACCTGACGTCCCCCCAGCATATAGCCGGCAAGATCGTCGGTGGAATTACGATAGGCAAACAGACCAATTGCCAACATGGCAATAAAGTAGATTGCCAGCGAAATATAGCTGGAGTATTCCATTAAAAAATTACCTGTTGCTCGAAGGAATAATATTTCTGATATTGGCTGATAGCCAGGGGAATATATAGCTTGAAAGGATGAGCCAGAAGCAAGCTAATTGTATTGAATAGGTGAGTTTATTTTTGATAGCAGAAGTGTCCAGCAACCTTCTCGTGTCTGGATCCTGTGAATTTGAGGATGGCATGATAATTTTCCTTTATACGTAACTGTTTGAATTTAGTTAAGGAAAAAATCATTTGAAAGCTAACTGAATCAGTATGATTTGAGCTGAATATTTTAGCATTCGAATGATTTTGACCCGGCTATTATGTAATTTTTTGCCTGAATTTTCAAGGCTGGAACAGGATTTGGTAAAATTTGCCAAAATTATTTGTGAGAAGATTTATTGATATTTCCCTACAGGGCAGTAGCTTAGGCTTAAATATTTTTTTAAATTTAAATTGGTAAATTAAATAAATGCTGTCGTAATTTCACTGACGAGAGAAGCTAATTACTCATCAATATTTTAGCGAGTCGGAAGTTGTTGTGGCGACCCGTGAGCGGGTACTTCAAGCCTGCTGAAGGACTGGCGCAGGAGGCGATTGCTGCAATTTACATATATGAAATTTCATATATGATTGGTGCCATCTGTATTGGTGGAGGCGATGATGGACGTAGTGAGCTTCTTCAAGGCGCTGGCAGATGACACCCGGCTTCGGATCCTGATGCTGATTATTGGCGAAACCGAGCTGTGTGTGTGTGAGCTGACCGAGGCGCTGGGGCTGAGCCAGCCCAAAATATCCCGCCATTTGCGACTGCTCAAAGACGCGGGCTTGCTGCAGGACAGACGTCAGGGCCAGTGGGTCTATTACCGTCAGGCAGATAGCCTGCCCGAGTGGTGCGCCGGACAACTTTCCCATTTGGCCAATAAGGGGCCGGACTGGCTCAGTGGTGAGAAACAACGATTATCTGCCATGGGTTGTCGCCCGGGGCGCTGCTGCTGATTGCCTGCAATGACAGGCGCAAGAATGAACCTGCCAAGAAGGTGGGCTTGAGAGGATAATATGGGCAAGATTAAGGTTGGTATCAACGGCTTTGGCCGCATGGGCAGACTGACACTGCGCAGTGCCTGGGGCAATGACGAATTCGAATTTGTACATATCAATGATCCGGCGGGAGATGCCACAACGCTGGCGCATCTATTGGAGTTTGATTCAGTGCATGGCCGCTGGGCGCATCCGGTGGCGAGTGACGGTTGCAATATTCTGATTGGTGACACCCGCATCTCTACCAGCATGAATAAGCGCATCGACGAAACCGACTGGTCCGGCTGCGATCTGGTAATTGAAGCCTCAGGTAAGATGAAGACCAAGGCAGTGCTCGAAGCCTATCTTGCTCAGGGGGTTAAGCGGGTGGTGGTTACGGCGCCGGTGAAAGAAGAAGGTATTCTCAATGTGGTGATGGGCATCAACCATGAACTCTATCGCCCCGATGCGCATCCGATTGTTACCGCGGCCTCCTGCACCACCAACTGCCTGGCGCCTGTGGTTAAGGTTATTCACGAGGGGCTTGGTATCAAGCATGGTTCTATGACCACCATTCACGATATCACCAATACCCAGACCATACTGGATGCCCCCCATAAGGATCTGCGCCGCGCCCGTGCCTGCGGCATGAGCCTTATTCCCACCACCACCGGCAGCGCCACCGCCATAACCCATATTTTTCCGGAGCTGAAAGGTCGTCTGAATGGCCACGCTGTGCGGGTGCCGCTGGCCAATGCCTCGCTGACTGACTGTGTATTCGAAGTAGAGCGTGCCACCACTGAGGTGGAGGTCAATGCGCTGCTGCAAGCCGCAGCAGAGGGAGAACTGAAAGGCATTTTGGGCTTTGAGACCCGGCCTTTGGTGTCCATTGACTACCGCACAGACCCCCGCTCCAGCATCATAGATGCCCAGTCCACCATGGTGGTTAACGGTACTCAGGTGAAGCTCTACTGCTGGTACGACAACGAATGGGGCTATGCCAACCGGGTGGCCGAGCTTGCGCTGATGGTGGGCCGGATGGATAAGGCCTGACAGCCATGTTTGCCAGCCGCAATACGCTGACGCCCGAGCAGCGCCAATACCTGTTGGTGACCGCCAACTACTGGGCCTTTACCCTTACCGATGGCGCGCTGCGGATGCTGGTGGTGCTTTATTTCCATCAGCTCGGTTATGCGCCGCTGGCAATTGCCATGTTGTTCCTGTTCTACGAGTTTTTTGGGGTGGTGACCAATCTCGTTGGTGGCTGGCTTGGTGCCCGTATTGGGCTTAACCGCACCATGAACATAGGCATGGGGCTGCAAATTCTGGCGCTCGGTATGCTGCTGGCGCCCGCGGCCTGGCTCACCGTGCCCTGGGTGATGGCGGCACAGGCGCTTTCGGGGATCGCCAAAGATCTCAATAAGATGAGCGCCAAGAGCGCCATAAAGACCCTGGTGCCCAAAGAAGGGCGGGACGAAAAGCTGTTTAAGTACATCGCCCTGCTCACCGGCTCGAAAAACGCCCTCAAGGGCGTGGGTTTCTTTGTTGGCGGCGCACTCTTATCACTGCTTGGATTTACCGGTGCCGTGGCAATTTTGCTGCTACTGCTGGCAGTGATTTGGCTGGGTGGTCTCAGTGGCCTCAAACAGGAACTCGGCAAGGCCAAGAACAAACCCAAGTTCAAAGATATTTTCTCTAAAAGTCGCAATATCAACATCCTGTCGGCTGCCAGGCTGTTTTTGTTTGCCGCGCGGGATGTGTGGTTTGTGGTGGCCTTGCCTGTGTATCTGGCGGTTCAGTTTGGTTGGGACCATTGGCAGGTGGGCAGCTTTCTCGCTCTTTGGATTATTGGTTATGGGCTGGTACAAACATTGGCGCCGCATATCACCCGCCGCTCAGCGCGAACGCCGGGTGGTTTAGAGGCCGTGCTCTGGGTCAGTCTGTTAATGTTCACTCCGGCTATTATCGCTTTGGGGCTGGATTGGGGGCTCTATTGGTTGCTGGCCGGGCTGCTGCTCTTCGGCGTATTGTTTGCCATTAATTCATCGCTGCACAGTTTTTTGATTGTTCACTACGCCGATGAAGATGGGGTGTCGCTGGATGTGGGGTTTTACTATATGGCCAATGCCGCTGGGCGGCTGTTTGGCACTCTGCTGTCTGGGGCTCTGTTTCAGCAATGGGGTTTGACAGCCTGTTTGTGGGTGAGTGCCGCTATGCTGTTGCTGACCATGTTGATAAGTTTGGGATTACCCGGGCGGCTGGCAGGGCATTCGCCCAGTTAAATGGAGTAATGTATTTTGATTGTGATCCATTACTCCGGCAGTAACGTTTTACATTATAAGATAGCTGCTACACTAGTTGCATACATTCAAAACAGGGGCTTGCATGGCCGCGTCAATTGATTTGTACTGCTTAAGGGAGGCGTATATTGGGTAAGCTTTTTGCTGAACGCAAGCAAGATGCACCGCTTGAAGAGGTGATTTCAACCGCGCCCGCCTGGATTATCGGTATCATTGATGATGAGCCTGCTATCCACGATGTCACCCGGTTGGCCCTGAAGCATGTGCGTCTTTTCGGACGGCCACTGGAGTTTGTATCAGCCTTTAACGCCAGTGACGGGTATGAGCTGGTGAAGAACAACCCTGACATGGCGCTCGTGCTGCTTGATGTGGTAATGGAAACCGATGATGCAGGCCTGAAGCTGGTCGATCGTATTCGAAATGAGCTGGGCAATAAGCTGCTGCAAATTGTTCTGAGAACCGGTCAGCCCGGCTATACCCCTGAAGAAGAAGTTATCCTCAAATACGAAATCAATTCCTACAAGACAAAAAGTGAACTGACCCGCAATAAGCTTTTTACCGCAGTGGCAACAGGGCTCAGGTGCTTCAGTCAGATGGATGCACTGGAGCGCAGTCGGCAGGGGCTTAAATCGGTTATCAATGCTGCCGCCAATCTGTTTCAGGAACGTTCAATCCATGAATTCGCCAGTGGTGTGCTGGAACAAATTGATGCCTTGTTTAATATCAAAGCCGATAGTTTGTTTTGCGTATCCCAACGACCATTGAATGGTCCTTTCTCGATTGAGTCAGGTAATCAGGAGTTTTTGGTGGTGGCTGCCAGCGATAAATTCCGAGACTTTTATGGCAAAAATCTGGAAGAACTGGCACCGGAACTTGAGCAGCGCCAGCTGGTGCATCAAACGCTTACAGCAGGCCAGCATGTGTTTATGCCCCATTGCAGTTGTCTCTACCTGTCGACACCCTCCGGTTGGCAAGGGGTGATAGTGGCGGAAAATGCCAGTGGCTTGACCAAGGTGGATCAGGAGCTGCTGAAGGTGTTCTGTCTCAATGTTGCTTTGGGGCTGGAGAATGCCAAGTTCTTCTCACATTTGAATAAGGCCGCATTCTTTGACGAGCTTACCGGCCTTTATAACCGTGCTGGCATGGTGGAGTATGGCGCCGGATTTCTTAAAAAAGGCAACTGGAGCAGTGCCAGCTTGTATATGCTTGATATCGATTACTTTCATCAGATAATCGAGTCTCTTGGCTATGAAGTGGGCAACAGTATTCTGGTGAAAATGGCCAAAGTGTTGCGGAAGGAATTTGCGACTAAAGCTATGGTGGCCAGGTTACATGCCGATGTATTTGCGGTGCTGTTGCCCGAAGGCCGACTGACCGCCCATGAACTGGCGGTACGCTGCGCCAAGCCATTAATGATAGACGAACAATCAATACGATTCGGAATGACGGTAGGCAGCTCGGTTCATGAAGCAGGGGCTAAGATCGATATCGAGCGCATGCTGCGCCATGCCGAATCGGCGCTCAAGGTAGCCAAAGAACACAGGCGTGGCTCAGGTGAAACTTTTAATAAGAGTTATGAGCAAGCATCCCGCGACAGCATGACAATTCTCAGCAATTTACGTATAGCGCTGGACAATCGGGAGCTTTATCTGGTGCTGCAACCCAAGGTGAACATCCACAATGGTGATGTGATGGGATACGAGGCGCTGATCCGTTGGCATCATCCCGAAAAGGGCAATATTCCACCGGGAGCCTTTATCCCAGCAGTGGAAAAGTCAGGCCTGTATTATTCACTGGATCTGTATGTAGCACGGGCTGTCTGTGCGCTGATAAATGAACACCCTGAACTCAAAGTACCAGTTTCTATTAACATCTCAGCTAACTCCCTGCACCATGAGACCTTTGTTGATGATCTTAAGATGGAGTTTATTAAGGCTGGAGTGGCCTTCGATAAAGTAGAGCTTGAGGTGACAGAAAATGCGCTGGTGCACTCCGACAGAGCTATCAGCGAGTTGCACCGCTTATCCGAATCAGGCTTTATCATTTGCCTCGATGATTTCGGCGCGGGCTTTTCCTCACTGGGATATTTGCTGAGGTTGCCAATACAAGTGATAAAAATTGACCGGGCATTCATTTCTCACCTTACCGACAGTGAAGAAGCCATAGCCGTTCTGCAGGGCATTCTGCGCATCGGACGCGATCTGAACAAACAGTTGGTAATTGAAGGTGTTGAAACTGAGGCTCAGCTGGCGCTGCTGAAATCCATGAAAGTAGAGTGTGTTCAGGGCTTTTATTTTTATAAGCCGTTACAAATCAAAGAAGCCTTGTCACTGCTCAATAAGGCAGGCAGCTGACTTACGCTTGATAATTGCCAATATATTGCAGCATTAGCCGCAACGTTGCGCAGAGAAAGGCTTTAACAGAGCCGCTTAAGTGATGCCAACGTGATGGCAGGAGGCCTTATCATGGGGATGACACTGACGTTTTATGGCGCCACCCAAGAAGTAACCGGTTCTTGCCATTTACTCGAGCTGAACGGTAAACGGCTGCTGATTGATTGTGGCCTTATCCAGGGGCGTAAAGAGCAGGAAGCCCGTAACCGTGAACCCTTTCCCTTTGAGCCCGCCAGTATCGATGCGGTTGTCCTCTCCCACGCCCATATCGACCACTCTGGCAGGCTGCCCCTCTTGGTCAAACAGGGCTTCAGCGGCCCGATTTTCACCCACAGTGCGACCCACGAACTTTGTGCCATTTTGCTGAAAGATGCTGCCATGTTGCAGGCTAAAGACACAGAACGGCAAAACAAAAAGCGCCTGAAAAAGGGTCTTGAACCACTGGATGTGCTGTTTGATGAAGAGGATGTGGACAATGTCATCAGTCGCATTATTCCCCTCGATTATGGCCTTCGGTTGGAGCCTGTTCCTGGTGTGACTGTTACCTTGCGGGACGCTGGCCACATTCTTGGTTCTGCGCTGCTGGAGCTTGAGTTGGATGATGGCATGCATCGCAAGAAGCTGGTGTTCTCAGGTGATCTTGGCCGAGCCGGTATGCCGATTTTGCAGGATCCCGTCCTGGTAGACAGTGCCGATTTGGTGTTGATGGAATCGACCTATGGCAACCGTTTGCACCGCAGTTGGGAGGCCACCCTCGCCGAGCTTAAAGTCATATTTGCCCGGGCCATCAGCGGCAGCAGCGGCAACATTCTCATTCCCGCTTTTTCCGTGGGGCGGGCACAGGAACTGCTGTATCTGTTTCACCTGTACGCCAAAGACTGGGATTTGTCCCGTTGGACCGTGTGTCTGGACAGCCCGATGGCGATTGAGGCCACCAAGGTTTACATTCGCCACTACCCACTGATGGACGATGACTTTAAACGCTTTGTCCACCAACATCCCGGTAAGCACCCGTTGCTATCGGACGTCGAGTTTATTGTTGGTACTCAAGACTCGATTGCGTTGAATGAGGTGCATCAGGGGCTGATTATTATCGCAGGCAGTGGCATGTGTAACGGTGGCCGCATCCGCTGCCATCTGGAACACAATCTGTTCAGGCCAGAGTGCGACATCATCATCTGCGGTTATCAGGCCGAAGGTACGCCGGGGCGTGCATTGGTGGATGGCGCAGACAGCCTGACCATCAACGGCCAGTCAATCGACGTCCGTGCGCGGATCCATACTGTGGGTGGCTTATCGGCCCATGCGGATCAGGCTGAGCTTATCCGTTGGTATCAGCATTTTGCCCACAGGCCGCCGTTGGTGTTGGTGCATGGTGAAAAAGAAGCTCAGGAAATCCTGATGGCCACCCTGGAAAACTCCCCCGAGCCTCCCAGCGCAGTTGCGGCGGCGAGCTTTGCTGACAGCCTTGATCTTGCAGCACTTCCGGCACTGCAATGGCGCTGGCAAGGGCAGGCGGAGCATCAAGCCGACGAATAGCGCTGGCGTTGCTGCGGACCTTACTGCATCATGTTTTCTTTGACGCCTTGGGGGGAACAGAGTGGACGCCGTATCGCTGCGCACGGGCCTGATTTATGTGACTGTTGCTGTGCTGTTTTGGGGCATGTTGCCCATTGCGTTAAAACTGTCGGCCGCCTTTATTGACCCTGTGACCCTGACCTGGTTTCGCTTTTTGGTGGCGCTGCTGGTGAGTCTGGCGGTGCAGTGGCTCGGCGGCCGTTTGCGCCAGTTTGCCATGCTTGGTCGCCGCGACTGGGTGATGTTGCTGGCGGCCTCGCTATTGTTGATGTTCAACTACGTTTCCTTCGTCTATTCCCTCGATTATCTGGCGCCCGGTGTGGCACAGCTCAGTTTCCAAACCGCGCCCTTTTTCCTTGCTTTTGGTGGCGTGCTGTTTTTTGCCGAGCGCTTGAAAACGGTGCAATTGGCCTGTTTCGCGCTGCTGGCGCTGGGCATGTATTGCTTTTTTGCCCCCAGACTCAGCTTTGATGGCGGCACAGGCGAGCTGCTGCTCGGCTTGTTGATAGTGCAGGCATCGGCACTGGCCTGGACCAGTTATGCACTGCTGCAAAAGGCACTGATCCCCAAGCTGTCGCCCGCCAATGTACTGCTGTTTATTTATGGTGCCGGAATTCTGGTGATGGCGCCGCTGTGTGACTTCTCATCCTTTGCCACCATGGAAAGGGGCGATTGGCTGGTGGCCATTTTCTGTGCCATCAATACCCTGGTGGCCTATGGCTGCTTTGGCCAGTCGATGAAGTATTGGCCTACAGCTCAGGTCAGCGCCATGCTGGCGTTGACGCCGGTGGTGAGCTTTACCCTCACCGCCATTGTGGTGGCACTGAACTGGTGGCCCGGGGTCTTTGTCTCAGATAGCCTTACCACGCTGAGTTTTGGCGGTATAGCGTTGATAGTTGTCGCCGTGGCCGCATTGCAATTGCTGCCCAAATATCTGGCGGCGAAAGAGGCCCGTGCGCTTGCCCTGTCTCAGGCCAGCGTTCAGGCCGCTGTGGCAAAGGAATCGCGTCAATGACCTACGCTGGCAAGGGGGCTGCTTTGCCACAGTTTCAGCGGCCCTTACAGCTAAGTCATATTGATGCGGTGGTGTTCGATCTGGATGGCACCCTGGCCCATTCCAATCCGGATTTTCCTGCCATGCGCGCAGCACTCGGGCTGGCTTCCGGTGCCGATATTCTGGCCCATGTGCAAAGCCTGCCAGCGGCGGCGCAGCCTCAGGCGCTCAACATAGTGCATCAGTTCGAGCTGGAAGCGGCTGCCAATGCCAGCTGGATTGATGGTGCGGCTGAGCTGCTGAACTGGCTCCATGGTGAAGGCCTGCCAACAGCCGTGCTGACCCGCAATATGCGCGAGGCTGCCAGGCACACCTTGAGTCGACTCGGGCTTGACGTCGATGTGCTGTTGACCCGTGAAGACGCCCCAGCCAAGCCAGATCCCACAGGGCTATGGCAAATTGCGACGGCCTGGCAGCTCCCACCGGCTCGGGTGCTGTATGTAGGGGATTATCTGTTTGATTTGCAAACCGCAGCTCGGGCAGGCTGTCCGTCGGCCTTGTATTGCCCGCAACAGCTGCCGCCATTTGCCTCTATGGCCGATATGCTGGTTCCCTGCTATTTTGGCCTGATTGAGGCATTCAGCGTGAGTCGGAACGGTTAATCCACAGCAGTCTCAGGCTATCGGCAATACCAAACAGCCAGGCCGCAGCCAGCAGATATAGCCCCTGTTGGGCGCTTTCCATCGTCAGGGTGCGGGTGTGAATTTCGGCCATCAGTCCGGTAATATCCATTGGCAGTCTGCCCGCCAGCAGATCATCCGCCATTTGTTTTGAGACCGACAGAATATCGGTCAGCATCAGAGACAAACTGATGGCTGTGACAATCAAAATAGTCCACCCGAGGCGCTTTTTATTCAGATACAGCTGGCCACTGCCGGGGCACACAAACAGATTCAGTAGCACGGCCTTAAGTTCAGGGGACATAAACGGTTATAGCCTTCGGCACGGGAATTAGAGCAGCATACCAGCTCAATGCTGATGGGCAAGTCTCAGTACTCAGAGGTTTGATAGGAGAAAACGATGAAGTTCAAATGGATATTCGCACTGGCATTGGCAAGCCAGCCCCTTTTGGCCGCCGAGGGGCCGTCATTTAACTGCGATAAGCTTGGACAAAACCCGGCTGCGGCAGAGCGCCTTATTTGTGAGGATGCTGAACTTGCGGCATTGGACCGACAGCTTGCCAAGGTATACAGCGCCGCCCGCGAAAAGGCGCACAACGAGCAGCCTCCGATGCTGAAAGCCGAGCAGCGTGGCTGGATAAAGGGGCGTAATGAGTGCTGGAAGAGCAGCGACCTGAAAACCTGCGTGAAGGACAATTATCTGCTGCGCATCGCCGAGTTGCAGGCGCGCTATCGCTTGCTGGCCGAACGTGGTCCCTTCTTTTGGGATTGCGGCGCAAACGGGGAGCTGGCAGTAAGCTTTTTTGATACCGAGCCGCCTACGCTGATTGCTGAGCGGGGTGACAGTGTGTCGCTGATGTACATTGAGCGCAGTGCCAGCGGCGGCAAGTATCAGGGCCGCAACGAAAGCTTCTGGGAACACCATGGAGAGGCTAAGGTAACCTGGGGCTATGGCAGCGAGCCATTCAGTTGCAAGCTGAAAAACTAAGGAAGGTGCGAATAAGTCCCGTGCTTGCTCTGCGTGAGCTTACAGTGGATAGATGCAAGGCACGGTTCGCAGCGAATGGCCCTAGTCCTTCGCAAGAACTGTTTCCCTAAGCCTGCAGCAATAAAAAAGCCGCCTCTGGGGCGGCTTTTTTGCATCCGACGGCTTACTCGCCAATCAGTGCCTTAATCATCTTTTGACCAATTTCAGTGTGATGCTGCATGGTCGAGAATTGCTTGGTCACACCGTATGGGCCAAAGGCATACACGGGAACCGGCGCGGCAGTGTGCGTACCTGTACCCCAAACCACGTTTTGGTCGGCGGCCAGTGCACGGCCAATCAGGTTGGCATGCACTTCGTCGGCGTAAACGTAGAACTCTTTGAAGTCGTTCACTTTAGGGAACACGGTGGCAGACAGGTAGCTGTGGCCATCGACCCAGTACTCGTTGGGTTCGCGCAGGGCAACCGGGGCGGCCTGCTCGGGTGTTACCTTGAACTGGCTGTACTGGTTAATGGCGGCAGCCCACTGATCGCCAGTGGTTCCGTCGAAGACCCAATCGGCGCTCACGCTGTCCATCATGTTGTAGAAGGTGCCGCTCTGGGCGTACAGCTTGTCGAGTTTATCGAGGCTGCCGAAGTTGAAGTTGGGCTGGTAGTCGGCTCCCTGCATGCCATCGCCTGGCAGGCTCTGGGCTTGTGGCAAGTCTTTGCGGCTGTAGCTCAGGCCGAAGCTGCCGGTTTCGTGGTCGGCGGTCACCAGCACCAGGGTATCGTTACGCTCTTTGGCCCACTCGTACACGGCGTCCACAGCTTCATCGAAGCGCAGCAGTTCGTTGAGCATCCAACCTGCGTCGTTCACGTGGCCGGCCCAGTCAATCTGGCCGCCTTCGATCATCAGGAAGAAACCATCGGGGTCCCTGGAGAGGATATCCAGCGCTTTCAATGTCATGTCGCGCAACGAAGGCTCTTTGCAATCACCGGCTTGCTGGCAGGCCTTGTAGGCGATGGCATCCATCATGCCGGAGTTGGCAAACAGACCCAGAAGCTTGTCGCCATCGGCGGCAGCCAGTTGCTCTCGGTCAAACGCCAGCTGATAACCTTTGGTGTCCCTGGCTTCTTTCAGCAGGTTGCGGTCGTCCTTACGCTTGGACTTTTTCACCACGGAAGCTGCAGCGCCCAGGGCAGCAAGTTCTGCCTTCACAGTACCGTTGCTGTTGGCATCCTGCGGGATAAATTCGCGGGCACCGCCTGAGAGCATCACATCGACCAGAGCCTTATCGATCATTTCAGCGGCGATGGCTGACTCGTAGCTGCGGTGTGGCTGGTGAGCCGCGAAGGCTGCCGGAGTGGCATGGGTCAGACGGGTATCGGATACCAGACCTGTGGCCTTACCCTTGGCTTTTGCCATTTCAAGAATGGTTTCAACTACGTAGCCCTCAGCATCCAGGCCAATCATTTCTGAACCTGCTGGTTTGCCGGTGGCGAGCTGGCTGGCAGAACAGGCGGAATCGACCACCAGGCTACCGTCAGGGCCGTTGAGTGACAGCCCCATTTGTCCGGCGTCGCCCAGGCGCTTGAGCGCGGTTTGGTTGCCCTTGCTGTTGTAGGTAGAGGCGGGGGCGCGGCGGGCGTATTCCTCCAGCAGACCTACCTGCTGGGCACCCATGCCGTCACCAATCATCAGAATGACATTTTTCACCGAAGTGACTTCTGCAGGCGCCACTTCTTTAATGACCTCAACTTCCTTAATTACTTCAACGGTTTTTTCATCGTTGCAGCCACTCATCAGGGCGGTGGCGATGGCGATTGCCAGCAGGCTTTTATGCTTCATTATCAGCTGTCTCTTTATCCATGAGGGGGAGGTGAAAACACCCCAAAGTCTGGTGGGACAAGATGACAAAATGACGACAATTTTATTGCAGTTTGAGTAAAGGCTCGTATTTATTGCGCTGGAATATCATGCGGTTAACTCACAAGAGTACCTTGCATACCACTTTACGCACCGCCACTGGCTGTTCGCCGGTACCCGGCATATGCATGTCTTCCGGCATAAAAATGGCGAACATATTGGCCTTCAGCGGGATAAAGCAGGCGGCCTCTCGGTTCTGCTCATAATCATATTCAACAAAGTCATGGGCCTCGTTGTAGGCCGCCAGTGGCTGTTGCTGCTCCAGAGGCAGATAACCAAAGGCTTCTTCACCACTGACCACAAATTGTACGTCGGCATAACGTTTGTGGGTTTCGAAGGGCTCGGTTCCGGCTGGCTGAGTGTGGTAGTCGTTGATGATCGCAAACAGCTTATCGCCGTCGATGGTGTGACGCCCTTTTGGCAGCGCCGTCAAATCTGTGCTGGCGAGAAACTCCAGTGCTGCGGTAATGCGGGGGTGCAGGTTTGTGTATCTGTGGCGGTTTTCCAGTTTATCAACAATCATTTTAGGCTCCGGGTGAGCAAGGCGCAGTATTCGGCGCTAATCAGGGGGAAGTGGCGGCAAGTATAGCGCTTGAGACCTGCCAAAGGCAGCGTCTTTGGAAACGGTTCTGCAGATTTTGGTGCAGGGCGCAAATGGTGTAAGGTGCTTCACTTCCCGGAGATAAGATTCAAGGACAGGCGTTGAAGGCACTGAGACTGCTGGCGGGCAAAACCGCCATGAAAACTATTTGTGAGCAAGGGCTTAAACCTGAGCTGTTTTCGCGCCTGCTGGCGGCCTCGGGCGGCCCCAAGTGGATTGGGATTGCCGGGCTGGACAAATATCTTTTCAATGAGTTTTTCAAAGAGCGCCAGACGCCGCTGTATACCCTGGGCGCATCATCGGGTGCCTGGCGCCTTGCCTGCCTTGCCCAGCAAGACAGATTGGCGGCCTACGCCCGTCTGGAAGACTATTACATTGGTCAGCGTTATGATGTAAAACCCAGCCGCGAAGAAGTGAGCCGCCAGGTGAGCGGTATAGTGCAGGCTATTCTGGGTGACACAGGTGCGCTGGAACTGCTGCAAAATCCGGTGATACGCTCACATTTTGTGGTTTGCCGCGGCAAACACTTAAACCGGGTTAATGGAAAATTGCCGCTGGCGCTGGGATTGTCTTTGACCGCCGCCACCAATGCTCTCAGTCGCCGCAGCCTTGGCTGGCATTTCGAGCGTCTGGTGTTTTCTCAAAAAGACAATGAATCGCACTTTCGCCTGCTCGAGGATTTGCCCACCATGCAGTGTTTGTTATCTGCACAGAACCTCAATGATGTGCTGCAGGCCACCGGTTCCATCCCACTGCTGCTGGCACCGGTAAAAGCCATTGCCGGAGCTGGGCAAGGGCACTTCTATGATGGTGGAATTACCGACTATCACTTTGATTTCCCACTTGAGCAGCATCAGGGACTCACCCTGTATCCACACTTCTTCCCCGAGGTTAAGCCGGGCTGGTTTGATAAGTCGCTGCCCTGGCGTCAGGCGGAAAATTATCATAACGCCTTGTTGTTGGTGCCTTCAGCTGAATATATAGCGTCCCTGCCCTATGGAAAGCTGCCTGACAGGGATGATTTCAAAACTCTGGACACCGACACGCGTCAGCGCTTTTGGCGGAACGCTATCGAAATGAGCGAGCGACTGGCGGCAGAATTCCACGAGGCATTCCATGGCGGGAATCTGGTACCCGAACCATTTGGCGAATGAAACTAAGCCTTCCGACTGCAGGTCTAATGCTTAAGGCTGATTAATTTTTGCTCAAATGCTTGCTGTGTCGCAAGCCTGCTAAAATTTGATCAGAACAGTAGTTTTACTCCGCAGCTTGTTGCAGGAGGTTACCATGCAGTCACAGAAAATGGCGTTATTGATCCATGATGCCTTACTGCTGCCAGATGGACGGCTTGAGTTGAGGGTTGTTGAGCCGCGTTACCTGCGCATGGTTGCCGAGGTGATTAAGGGTTATTACCCGCTGGCCTTTGCAATGCATAAGGCCAATGGCTCTCCACCTTGCTATCCGGAAGCGACACAATGCGAAATTATCGACTTCAACCAACTGGAGGATGACTCCCTCAGCGTCATTATTGAGGGGAGGCAGCGGGTGAGGATACTGTCGGCGCAGCCGGACAAAGATATGCTTTGGAAAGTGCACACCAGGCCGTGTCACAACTGGGATAAAGAACCTATTGATGGTGAGTTTGAAATCATCAGCGCTGCTTTAGAACAGTTTTATCAGGTAAATCCTGATCTGTTTGGTTTATATAATGACATACATCTGGAAGATGCTGCCTGGGTCAGCCAACGTTGGCTCGAGGTGCTGCCTATGTACAGCCAGGATAAGTTTTTGCTTGTCAATCAGCCTGATTGTCACAAGGCGATGGATTTCGTGCTCAAGCTAATCAAATCCCATGCTGGTTAAGCCGGACAGGGCGGGGCGTTTGCCCCGCCCTGTCTTTATCATTACACTGAGCACCCCGTTCTTAAAGGTTTTTTCACGTGACTGATAATGCCGGTGGCGCCCGCGCCGCTCAGCCTTCCTATGTGGTCCTGCCAAGGGATAACCCCGCTCGCAGCGTGTTCGAATTCCTCTGCAGCCATTTTGCCCGTATTGGCGAAGAAATATGGCGTGCCCGCATTCTGGAAGGCAAGGTGCATTGGCAGGATGGCAGTCTGATTGATTTGCAAACTCCTTACCGTGCCACTGCACGGGTGTATTACTACCGTGAAGTGGTGGCCGAAACCCGCATTCCGTTTCAGGAACAGATCCTCTATCGCAATGACCACATGATGCTGGTGTACAAGCCGCATTTTCTGCCGGTCACCCCTTCAGGTAATTACGTCAATGAATGTCTGGTACACCGCTTGCGGATTGCCACCGGCATAGATACCGTTTCACCTGCCCACAGGCTGGACCGTGAAACCGCAGGGGTGATGCTGATGAGTCTGAACCCTGAAACCCGCCACTGCTATCACAATTTGTTTTTAAGCGGCCGCATCCGTAAGGACTACGAGGCCGTTGCCAGACTGACCCCCGAGCTGATGACGAGCCTGGACGAAGGGCTTGAATTACCCAAGCACTGGACCGTGAAAAACCGTATGGCCGAGGCCGAACCGTCGTTTTTGATGCGGGTGGTGGCGGGTGAGCCCAACAGCCATTCTGAGATTTCACTTCTAAAGCACCAGGGCGATCGCGGTTTGTTTGAACTCAGTCCGATCACCGGCAAAACCCACCAACTGCGGGTACATATGCAAAGCTTGGGAATGCCGCTTGAGAATGATCGTTTCTATCCTGAACTCATGCCCAAATCAGCCGACAATTTTGACCGGCCACTGAAGTTGGTTGCCAAACGACTGCGCTTTACAGACCCCCTTAATGGTGAAGATATCGATATTGGTTGTCAGGGTTTTGTCTGCGAGTTTGCCTGACAGATGATGAGTCTGCGTGTTTGCTTTAAGGGACTGATAATTTGGTCTGTTGTTTAAACACATGCGTGAGCTTTGGCCCCCGCCTACTCCTAACCTCTTGGCCGCTGGAGTGTTTTTGTTCACTTATCTGTAAGTATTCCTGCAGTTTGAACAGATACCTTTTGTGATTGATCATTATGGTATAGGGTTAATGTTTGCCTGTTCGGGGCACCTTCCCTAGGTCTCGATAGTCATAACAACTTATTTGTTTCATTTGTTTTTATTTGCTGGTGTTACCGGCAATATCTGAGCGCCAATCCCGGGATCGGAAGTTGGCTGTTTGGTTGCAGGTATATCCTTTTTAAGCGCTGTTGATACGGCTTGCCTGTGCATGTGCGCTTCAATGAGTTTGTGCGCCGCTCCCACGAGGAGCGCTCCATGCCCCTGGTGGGTGATGAAAAGCGCCGGAGGCGATTTTAAGTGAAGAGAAGTAACAGTCCGTCTGAAGATAAGCAGACTCCGGGTCAGGAGCCAGGCAGTAAGGTCACTGAGGATAAGGCCGGACGAGGTGGTTTTCGTGGCCGCCGGTATTGGTTACCGGCGTTGATGATCAGCACCTTGGTGATTGTGCTGTGGTGGTTAATAAGACCCTGGTTGTTCGTATTGGCTCCTGCCATAGTGACCAGCGAACCGCTTGAGATGCGCTCTCCTGCAGCCGGAATGGTCAATACGGTATTTCACAAGCGCGGCGATTTTGTGAGTTCGGGAGATCCGCTGTTGGAGTTGAAAGACCTGACGCTGGATGCACAAATTCAGGGACTTGCACGTCAATTGGCGCAGATGCAGCAGTTTCGTGACCTCGGCGCTGAGATTAGCAGTCAACTGGGCGAAAAGATTCGTGTGGCCTACGAGGGTGTCAAACGTCAGGATGAGTTATTGGCTCAGTTTGAAACGTTTCGTGCCAAAGGGGTGGTGCCCACGGCCGATATGGCTGCAGTCATGCAGGCGCACACAGCGGCCAAAATGGCGCTGGAACAGGCCAGAGCTGAGCTGATTATGGAACAGCAACGTCAGCAGGAGTCCCGTCAGGCCGGGGTGGTGACCCAGAGTCGTCAGCGGATGGAGCTGGAACTGTCACGTCTTAAAGCGCTGCGGGAGCAGCTTACTATCCGTGCGCCCTACGATGCTCTGGTCGCTGATATTCATGTTCAGGTGGGTGAGCAGTTGGCGTTGGAGCGGCCGCTGCTATGGCTTTCCGGTCGCGCCAATCCTGTGGTGGTAACCTATCTGGATCCCAAGTACCTCGATTACGTCGGATTGGGGCAGCAAGCCACGATTCGTATGCCTAATGGCGACAGTGTCAGCGGCCGGGTGGCAGAGCCCAGCGAGCTTGTGAGTAAGTTGCCCAAGCAGTTGTCCGGTTCGTTCGATGGTAAAAAACCAGTGCTCAAGGTCACTCTGACCCCCGATGATACCTTGCCTCTGGCGATGGAAGGGGTGCCGGTTGAAGTGAGTTTTGATCGTTTTTGAGTTTTAAGCGCCAAGCCCACCGGTGAGGGGATAGGTGGTTAATGTGTAAGTGTTTGGCCTTAATGCTCCCGTGGCGGCAGGAACTCAGTCTGACGCATGTCGGCATGCAGTACGGCAATGCGACTGGGAGCGCCTGAGTCTGACAGGTGCACCAGACCAATACCGCTTTGATTGACCAGCCTTTTGCTGCGCTCACCGTTGGGTCTGCGGCCACGAATGAGCATGCGTTTACGTTTGGTAAACAGGTTCAGTGGCGAGAAGTAGCCATAAAGCCAGCCATTGAGCTTATCGAACCAGGGCAGCAGCTTTTCAGGGAACTGATTTTTAATGCCGCTGGAGGTGATTTGGTAAATATTGGGGCTGGCGTGGCGAAAGCGAATACGCACATCGTAGGCAAAGGAGTAGTGCACATCCCCGGAGAGAATAATGAACTCCTGCGGCGTTTTACGGTGCATAAACATCGACAGCAAAGCGCCCGCCGACCCCGGGTGAGCCATCCAGTTTTCAGCATCAACCAGCAGCGAACCGCCCAGCAGGGTTGCAGTGCGCTGCACCGCCTCTATCAACTTCACCCCGAACATGGGCGCCGCTGAGACGATTATCACTTTCTCCTGACCAATTAACTGCTGCTGAAAGTCCATCAACGCTTCCCAGTCCATCAGCCCTGAAGGCTTGGCGAGGTTGGACTCGCTGCGCCAGCGGCGGGTGCGGGTATCCAGCACTACCAGTCTGGGCTGGGTGTCCAGATGGAAATGCCAGTCTTCAAATTTAAGCAACCTGTCTATGAGGGCATCCTGCTCTGATGCAGCAAGGCGTGGTGGAGACAGTGTTGCTTTGAGGTCGGTGATAACAGACTCAAACTTAGCAGGCGCATTGCCAATGCCCTGAAACAGGCAGTAACTGAGCAGGGCATTGCCTATGATTCGCTTGGAAAAGGCATGACCATAAGCGGCCTCTTCCCACTTGGCGGTGAGGTTCCAGTCATCGGTGATGTCATGGTCATCAAAAATCATGTAAGTGGGCAGATGGGCCATCAGGCGGCGTACCTGAGTGAGCCCGGCCCTGAAGGCCAACAGATGTTCCCACTCCTTTTGCCACTGAGTAAGGCGTTTGCCGCCAAGCCCTTGGGGCGATTTGGGAATATCAATCAGATGCCACAACTCCGGTGACCAAACCAGTAAATACAGCGCCGACATTTCGGCAAAACTTACCAGATGGTTGTCGGCAATGGAGGAGGTGAAAATCGGATGATTGATGTACCAGCGCCACAGGGCAGTCTTGGCCGGATACTGGGTGTGGGGCAGCAGTCCTTTGTACCTCTGGTACATGTTGGCGGGTGTGTAATCAATCTTGTCACTGCCAGTCAGCGGCGTCCCGACAAAGTCTTCCTGGCGGAGTTTCAGTAATTCAATCACCTGCTTGATGGCATACAGCATGGGGCCGGCAATATCGTCGATATAAACCTGATCGCCGCTCAGCATCAGCAGCGCCGGACGTTCAGCGCTGGCTTCGGCCAGTAAGGTATCGGCGGCCACCAGAGCATCACCACTGTGGTGATGCGGGTTACGGCAGCTGCCATGGAGCAGAGAATGAATATGACTGCTGAAAATGACGTTGGGCAGGCTGTCGCCGGAGTAAGTCAGGCCATCCATGTCGAAAAGCAGGCTGCGTTTGTCTTCGCTAAGATCGTATGAGACAGCTTTGCCTTCGGGTAGCAGCCCATCGGCGGATACCCTGAGCAGATACATCCAGGCTGCTTCTCCCAAAGGGATTTCATCGATGTGAGGCTGGTGTCTATTGCCATTTAAGGTCAGCACAGGTGCTTCTAAGGGGCGCGAGCTGACCAGCCACAGTGTCATGCTGCTGTGGTCGCAGTGACGAACAATAGGGCCGGCAATCAGAGTCGGGAGTGAGAGTGTTTGGCTGCTGTCCATGGATGCGGTTTTAAGACTACCTCTGCGCGCGGTGCTGACGGAAAACTTATACTGCCTCAAGGGTAAAAAAACCAGACAGCGGCCACAAGATCCTCAGGGTATTTAATCGTAAGCTGATGTAAAGACAAGGCTTGCCGTGCTAGGCTTTGGCCATTCTTTGCCAGGCTTAACGTAATTCAGGGCGATTCAGGGAGTGGTTTATGGCCAATATCATGGTAACGGGCGCAACCGGGCTGCTGGGGCGTGCTGTAATGAAGGCCTTGTCTGCGAGCCACACGGTCACAGGCACTGGTTTCAGCCGCGCCGCTGAAGGCATTCTGCGTCTGGATTTAACCGATGCCGACTCGACGGCGGCTGCGGTTGCTGAGATTGCCCCCCAGGTCATAGTGCACTGCGCCGCTGAGCGCAGGCCCGATGTATCTGCGCAAAATCCCGATGCGGCTAAGGCGTTGAATTTATCCGCCACCGAGCGGTTGTGCAAGGCCGCCAAGGCCTGTGGCGCCTGGCTGATTTATATCTCTACTGACTATGTGTTCGATGGCACCCAGCCCCCCTACAGCGAAGATGCCGCGCCCAATCCTGTGAATTTTTACGGTGAAACCAAGTTGATGGGCGAGCAGGCTGTGACGCGACTCTTGCCTGAGGCCGCTATTTTACGGTTGCCCATTTTGTATGGTGAAGTTGAGTGCCTGAGCGAGTCGGCTGTGCTGGTACTGATTGAGCAGCTTTTGGATTATCAGAAACAAGGGGTGGATGACTGGGCCGTGCGCAGGCCAACCTCGACGGCGGATATAGCTCAAGCCATTGACGGTATGATTGTCAGGCATCTTACGGGCGTCGCTATCAGTGGCATTTATCATTTCAGTGCCGCCGAAACCATGACCAAGCACGGCATGGTGGTGGCGTTGGCACAGATTCTGGGTAAAGACAGCGGCCATATGATTGCTCAGTCCAGCCCCGCAGACACCGCCAGGCGACCAAAGGATTGTACTTTGAGCTGCAAGCGACTCGAGGCGCTGGGGCTGCTCAACCCCCGGCCTTTTAACTTGGCTGTTGCCGAGGCACTTGCAGCCTCAACGGCTGCACTCGCCGAGGCTGGCAACTGAAGTCTCGGAGCATGCGCAAGCTTGACGTGTAACCGTCAATGAAAAGGGGCCACTCGGCCCCTTTTGCACATTCCTTACCGCTATCCCGCCTCAGGCAGAGTGTTATTCAAACCTGGTGGGTTTGTTGCGGTTCACCCACAGGCTAAGCAGCATGGAGCCGATGAGGATAGTGCCAACCACTCCCAGCGCCACTGCAATTGGCAGGTGATACACGTCAATCAGCATCAGCTTGAAGCCGATAAACACCAGAATAATAGCCAGACCATACTTGAGCAGGCTGAACTTCTCGGCTGCGCCCTGCAGCAGGAAGTACATAGCACGCAGACCCATGATGGCGAAGATGTTGGAGGTGAGCACAATAAAGGGGTCTGTGGTTACGGCGAAAATAGCCGGAATACTGTCGACCGCAAAAATAACATCGCTGATTTCCACCAAAATCAGTACCAAAAACAGCGGCGTGGCGTATTTCACCCCTTGGCGCAGTACAAAGAAGCGTTCGCCCTCAAGCTGCTCAGTGAGCTTCATTTTGCTGCGAAGCCAAATCAGGCCACGATTGGTTGAAAGGTCGGTTTCCTTGTCGGCGGTCAGTAGCATTTTTGCGCCGGTAAACACCAGGAAGGCGCCAAACACATACAATAACCAGTGGAACTGATTAATCAGCCAGATCCCGCCAAACACCATGCCGGCACGCATCACAATGGCGCCCAGTACCCCGTACAGCAGTACCCGCCGCTGCAGCTCGGGCGGAATGGCAAAGTAAGAGAAAATCATCAACCAAACGAAGACGTTATCCACTGCCAATGCTTTTTCAATCACATAAGCGGTAAGGAACTCCAGCGCCGTGTCATTGGCGATTTCACGGCTGGCAGAATAGTCAAGCCAGGCCCAGATGCCGGCATTGAATGCCATAGCGACCGTGAACCAGACAAGCGACCAGATCAGCGCCTCTTTCATCGAGACTTTATGACTCTTGCCGCCAACAAATTTGATATCGACCCACAGCAGGGTCAGCACTATGGCCGCGAATGCGGCCCATAACCACCAGGTATCCACGAGTAATACTCCCAAAACAAAAACAGCCTGTACCGGACGGCACAAGCTGATCTGAATTGGAGATACACCTTGCCCGTCGGCAAGGTCTCACTTACAGCCCCCATAGCTGCCTGGTTGCCGGGTGCAAAGCACCGTCCTGACGACAAACCAGCGAGAAGTTACTCCCCTTGTTGGCGCTTACTCTATCAGTGCCAGCGAAGCGGCGCTATAGGCAGACATCAAAATAGTCATTTGCCATTATCTACGTGAGAGATTTCCTTCCGATCACACTGAATTGATCCTATACCGTATAAAGCCGGGGTTACCAAAACAACCAACCGGCTGCTTGTGAATTTAGGGCAGTGCATGGGGGATTGGATGTATCCATCCTTTTTTATGAGCTGTGTCGATTAGGTGCCGGCCATGCCGCGACACATGACGGAGGCCAGATAATCGAAGTACTTACCCCACGCACTCAATATATGTTCATTGCATCGGTTGGCGAGTATGAACTCAATCGATAATAAAAGTGCTGTTCTGACGATTTTGAAATGTTCTTCCTTTACTCCATATGTGGTGTGCCGAGCGCCCAATTTCAGCAGTGTCGGTTCTAACTCATCGGTTTGGTTGATTTTTATTACGGCGGTAGAAAACACTTCATAAAAGTGGTGCTCTACCAGGTTGCGTTCGGATTTGAACATCGGTTTCACAAGGGGAGCCATTTGAAACAGCAAATCAAAAAAATAGTGTGCGAACCCTTCCCCATGGCTATCGAGCTCAGCAAAGGATTGCTGAATTAGCAGATTTTCATGCGGGCTCAGATCCATGGTGAATTCCTTTGAACGCGTTCACTTTTTAATGATAGTTTCAAAGTGGGTACACGGAAACTGGGCGGCAGACAAAAGATGGTAATAAAAAGCCACCCGAAGGTGGCTTTTTATTACGTCAGCAGGAAATCAGTCTTCCTTTGGACGACGTGGTTTGCGATCCGGCTTCTTGTCGAAGTTTTTGCGCTCGCCGAATTTGCGGTCGCCACGGTCACCACCGCGATCACTACGCTCACCACCGCGGTCGTTGAACTTGCGGTCGCCACGCTCACCGGCAGGTTTGCGTGGACGCTTGGGGACAGGACCGTTGCTTTGCGGGATCTCGTCGTTGCCGTCGGCGCTCACTTCACGGATGTTCAGTGGCTTGCCACATACGCGCACTTTTCTCAGGTGCTGCAGTACTTCTTTTGGCATGCCGTCTGGCAGGTCAACTGTGGTCACCGCATCGTACAGCTGGATCTGACCGATGTAACGGCTGTCGATGTTGGCTTCGTTGGCGATGGCGCCCACGATGTTGCCCACGCCCACATTGTGGTCACGACCCACATCGATGAGGTAGCGCTTCATGCTGATGTCCGGGTTGTCTTTCAGCGGGTCAGCACTGCCGAGGTTGCCAGGCAGAGGACGGTTTTCGCGGCGACGTTCGCCACGGCCTTCGCGCTCACCACGCTCACCACGACCGGTGCGCTCGTCGAAGTTGTCACGCTGACGCTCGTGCATGGCAGGCAACTGCAACGGACGCTCCAGCTGCACCTGATGCAGCAGGGCGGCTGCCAGCTGCTCGGTATCCACTTCCAGCTGCTGACACAGCTGAGCTACGGCGCCTTTCATAAAGTCCAGGTGCTCATTGGCGAGGATGCCGGCAACCTGCTCTCCCAGACGTGACAGACGACGCTCAGCCACAGACTCTGGGCTTGGTACCTTCATCGGGGAGATACGGCTGTTGGTGGCACGCTCAATGGTGCGCAGCATGCGCATTTCACGGCTGGTCACAAACAGAATTGCCATACCGGTACGACCTGCGCGGCCGGTACGACCAATACGGTGTACGTAAGCTTCAGTATCGTAAGGAATATCGTAGTTAACTACGTGGCCGATACGCTCAACGTCCAGACCGCGGGCGGCTACGTCGGTAGCAATCAGAATATCCAGCTTACCGGATTTCAGCTGATCAACGGCGCGTTCACGGGCCTGCTGGTTCATATCACCGTGCAGAGGCGATGCGGCATAACCACGGGCTTCCAGCTTCTCAGCCAGTTCCACACAGGAGTTACGGGTACGCACGAAGATGATGATACCTTCGGTGTTTTCCACTTCCAGTACCCGCACCAGGGACTCAAGCTTGTTGTGCTGGGAAACCTGCACAAAGCGCTGCTCGATGGAGTCAACAGTAGTGTGGCTGGCGGCGATGCTGATGTTCACCGGGTTGCGCAGGTGCTTATTGGCAACGCGCTTAATTTGCTCAGGCATGGTGGCCGAGAACAGTGCCAGCTGGCGGCTCTCAGGGGTGTGCTCGAGGATCCATTCGATATCGTCGATGAAACCCATTTTCAGCATTTCATCGGCTTCGTCGAGTACCAGTGCCTTGAGGGTGTCGAGCTTCAGGGTGCCACGACGCATATGATCCATCACGCGGCCAGGGGTGCCCACAACCACCTGTGGGCCACGGCGCAGGGCCTGGAGCTGCTGATACATGCTCTGGCCGCCGTAGATTGGCAGTACGTGGAAACCCTTCATGTGCTTGGCATAGCTGGTAAAGGCTTCGGCAACCTGCACCGCCAGTTCGCGGGTAGGGGCCAACACCAGAATTTGCGGGGCATTCAGATCGGCATCGACACTGCACAGCAGTGGCAGGGCGAAGGCGCCGGTTTTACCGGTACCGGTTTGTGCCTGGCCCAGGATGTCCTGGCCAGCCATCAGCGGCTGAATACTGGCGGCCTGGATCGGCGTGGGAGTTTCATAACCCAGCTCGTCGAGTGCACGCAGGACGGACTCGTTCAGGCCGAGTTCACGGAAAGTTTTTTCATTGGATGACATGGATAACGCCTTAGGGTGCGCGTGATTGCGCTTGTTGATTCACCAGATAGACCAGAAAACCAACCCCGTGTCGATTTCCCGTTCCGAATCCGAAAACGCCAGAGTATAGCAGCGTTTCATCGGTCTGGCCATGAAATTATCATTTTTGAGCCTTTTGTTTGTGTTTTGGTGTCAAATGGGCGAAATGACAATTTATTAACAAATGGCGTCAGTCTGCTCTCGGTGACATGACTTGCCACAGCAAGGGATAGACCGCTTCGGCAGTTGCACTGAGAAAGCCGAAGTCCAGTCTGTCGGGAGTATCGTCCACCGTGTGGTATTGGGGATGGGGAGGTACGCCAAAGTAGAGCCAGGGTACACCCTCCTTGTGAAAAGGATAATGGTCAGAGGCCTTGAGGAAATTAATCCGTCCAGCACTGCCGTCCCGTTCCAGCCGTGAATGGCTTAATCGGGCGCACAGTCCATTGCGCTCAATCAGCAACTTGAGTTCGTCGGGATTGGTGAAGTTGCGGCCGCCTTCCATATAAATTGCGTAAGGTCGGCCGGGGTGGCCAACCATGTCAAGGTTCAGTGCCAGTTCGGGGCGAATGTTCAGCGCTGTGATATGTTCAGCCAATGCTTTTGCCCCGAACAGGCCGAGTTCTTCGGCATCGGTGGCTACAAACAGCAAATTGAGATCGGCAGGTCTTTGAGGATCGGTTGCTGCCTTGGAAGCAAGTGCCAACAGCGCCGCCACTCCCGAGGCATTATCATCGGCACCGGCAAAGTGCTTGGAGCCCTGTTTACCCAGATGGTCGTAGTGAGCCAGCACCACACGCCAGCGCTTGCTGGGTTCGGCTGCGGCTAAGATCCCGATGACATTCACCCCTTCAACGCTTGAGAAAAGCTGTGGGAAACTGAATGGATGAAAAAATGGCGATTGGCTTTGGCTTGTCGTGCCGGTACTGGTCAGTGGGTAAGGGGTCAGATCTGCCGTCACGGGCAGCAGGCCAATATCGGCAAAGCGGCGCGCCAGATATTGGCGCGCCAGCAATGAGCCGTCGGATCCCGCCTTGCGGCCTTCGAGCTCCTTTGACGCCAGGTAGGTAACGTCTGCCTGCAGTTGCTGAAGGTCGACCCAATCGGGGGTTAAATCCCGACTGCACTGGGGCGTGCTGTTACAGCCTGCCAGCAGCAGGCCGCCAATCATCGCCAAACTCCATTTCATATATGACATGCCACTTCCCTGTGCCATCGTATCTTACCTCTTGAGCAGCGGCTTTAAGAAGCGCGCCGTGTGGGACACGGGATGCTCTGCCACCTGCTCCGGTGTGCCTGTTACCAGAATGGTACCGCCGCCGGCGCCGCCTTCTGGCCCTAAATCGATAATCCAGTCGGCAGTCTTTATCACGTCCAGATTGTGCTCAATTACCACTATGGTGTTGCCGTGGGACTTGAGGCGGTGCAGCACGTCCAGCAGCAGTTGAATGTCGGCAAAATGCAGACCTGTGGTGGGCTCATCGAGAATGTACAGCGTTTTGCCTGTGTCGCGCTTTGACAGCTCCCGCGCCAGCTTGACCCGCTGGGCTTCACCACCGGAGAGCGTGGTGGCACTCTGACCGAGGCGAATGTAGGACAGACCCACATCCATCAGGGTTTGCAGCTTGCGGGCGATGGCGGGCACAGCATCGAAAAATTCGCGGGCATCTTCCACCGTCATTTGCAGCACCTCGTGGATATTTTTGCCCTTGTACTTCACTTCCAGGGTTTCGCGGTTGTAGCGCTTGCCCTTACAGGAATCGCAGGGCACATAAACGTCCGGCAGGAAGTGCATTTCCACCTTGATAAGGCCATCGCCCTGACAGGCCTCGCAGCGGCCACCCTTGACGTTGAATGAGAATCGGCCCACCTGATAACCCCGTGAGCGTGACTCCTGAGTGCCGGCAAACAGTTCGCGGATGGGCGTAAAGATGCCAGTGTAGGTGGCGGGGTTGGAGCGCGGAGTACGGCCGATCGGGCTCTGATCGATATCCACCACTTTGTCGCACTGATCCAGGCCGTTAATTTCATCATAGGGCGCCGGCTCATCCACGGTGGCGCCGTTAAGCTCCCTGTGGGCAATCTTAAAGAAGGTGTCGTTGATCAGGGTCGATTTACCTGAGCCAGACACACCGGTTACACAGGTAAAGAGGCCTACCGGCACGGTTAAATCGACATTTTTGAGGTTGTTGCCACGGGCACCCTTGAGCTCGATGATCTTGGTCGGATCCATCTCGGTGCGACCACCCTCTACCTGAATGCTGCGTTTTCCGGACAGATACTGACCTGTGACCGAGTGCTCGCAGCCGGTAATGGCGGCAAGGTCGCCGTCGCAAATCACTTCGCCGCCGTGCACACCGGCGCCGGGGCCGATATCTATGATGTGGTCAGCCATGCGAATAGCGTCTTCGTCGTGCTCCACCACTATCACTGTGTTGCCCAGATCCCGCAGGTGGGTGAGGGTATTGAGCAGCCGCTCGTTATCACGCTGATGGAGGCCGATGGAGGGCTCATCCAGCACGTACATCACCCCCACCAGACCGGCACCAATCTGGCTTGCCAGACGGATACGCTGCGCCTCGCCGCCGGAGAGGGTTTCGGCGGAGCGCGCCAGGCTCAGATAGTTCAGGCCGACGTTGACCAAAAAGCCCAGACGATCGCGAACTTCTTTTAAGATCTTCTCGGCGATCTGCGCCTTTTGGCCATCAAACTCCAACTGGTTGAAGTAGTTCATGGCTTCGCCGATAGACCATGTAGTGAGCTTGGGCAGGTTAAGTTCGCCAATGTAGACGTGGCGGGCTTCCTCACGCAGCCGTGAGCCGCCGCAGCTGCTGCAGGCCTGATTGCTGATGTACTTGGCCAGCTCTTCGCGTACCGTGTTGGACTCGGTCTCGCGGTAGCGGCGGTCCATGTTGTTGAGAATACCTTCGAAGGGGTGCTTACGCACGACGACATCGCCGCGATCGTTCACATAGCGGAAGGCCACATCTTCACGGCCTGAGCCGTAAAGCACGATTTTCTTCACCTTGGCAGGCAGCTCGCTGAAGGGGGCTTCCACGTCGAAGTTATATTGCTCGGCCAGCGAAGTGAGCATTTGGAAGTAATAGAAATTGCGTCTGTCCCAACCGCGGATGGCACCGCCCGCCAGTGACAGCTCGTCGGAGACTATCACCCGCTCGGGGTCGAAAAACTGCTGCACACCAAGACCATCACAGGTCTGGCAGGCACCGGCCGGGTTGTTGAAGGAGAAAATCCGCGGCTCCAGCTCGGCCATGGAGTAACCACAGTGAGGGCAGGCGAAGTTGGCGGAAAAAATCAGCTCCTCATTACTGCCTTCTTCCATGCTGGCCACTACAGCGAGTCCGCCGGACAGCTCAAGGGTGGTCTCGAATGATTCGGCCAGACGCTGCTGCATATCCGCTTTGACTTTAAAGCGGTCCACAACCACTTCGATGGTGTGCTTCACATGCAGATCCAGGGTTGGTGGATCGGACAGATCGCATACCTCGCCATCGATACGGGCGCGGATATAGCCCTGGGCCGAGAGGCTGTCGAGCAGTTTCACGTGCTCGCCCTTACGGGCCTTGACCACGGGTGCCAGTAGCATCAGCTTTTCGCCTTCGGGGCGCTCCAGCACCTTGTCGACCATCTGGCTCACGGTCTGGGCCGCCAGCGGCTGGCCGTGGGTCGGGCAGCGCGGCTCACCCACACGGGCAAACAGCAGACGCAAATAATCGTACACCTCGGTGATGGTACCCACGGTGGAACGTGGGTTGTGGGAGGTGGACTTCTGCTCAATGGAAATCGCCGGGCTCAGGCCCTCGATATGGTCCACATCGGGCTTTTCCATCAGGCTCAAAAACTGGCGGGCGTAGGCAGACAGAGACTCGACATAGCGGCGCTGACCCTCGGCATAAAGGGTGTCAAATGCCAGTGACGACTTGCCCGAGCCCGAAAGTCCGGTGATGACAATCAGCTTGTCACGGGGGATAGTCAGGTTGATATTTTTGAGGTTGTGGGTGCGGGCCCCGCGGATTTCAATCTTGTCCATCTGCCACTTCTAAATGCCTGAAAAAGACCATCAGTATCGCATAAATTGCGCCTGAAACTACAGCCGTACCAAAGACTGCTGTCATAGGAAGTGGCTATGAATTGCAATACCCCTTTGCAGGCGGCGTGGATCAAATTTACAATCGTGACAATTTTCACCTCCGGCGTCCCATTCGCCGGAACGCCGACTTGGGGGAGTATGGCCGCTGTGATACCATGCGCGCCCCCGGTGCATTCTTGAATCAAGGTTTTCTGTCATGGCTACAAGCGGTCTTTCCGCCACCGAGAAAAAAGTCGCCTTTTCGCTGGCCAGCGTGTTCGGCCTGCGAATGATGGGTCTGTTTATGATCATGCCGGTGTTTGCTCTGTACGGGCAGCACCTCGAAGGCTTCTCGCCCCTGTGGGTGGGTATTGCCATTGGCGCCTATGGTTTAACCCAGGCGCTGCTGCAGATCCCCATGGGCATTTTGTCCGACAAATTTGGCCGAAAGCCGATAATTCTTATCGGTTTATTGGTGTTTGCCCTCGGCAGCCTGGTGGCTGCGTCGGCCGAGAGCATTTATGGCGTGGTCTTTGGCCGTGCGCTGCAGGGCATGGGGGCGATTGCCGCCGCCGTGTTGGCGCTGGCGGCGGATTTGACCCGCGATGAACAGCGCACCAAGGTGATGGCCATTATCGGCATGTGCATTGGGTTTTCTTTTGCATTGTCGCTGCTGGTTGGCCCTGTGGTGGCCGAGCATCTGGGGTTATCCGGCCTGTTCTTTATGACCGCTGGCCTGGCGCTGCTTGGCATGGCGATTGTACAGCTTTTGGTACCAAACCCTGTGCATCAGGCGCCCAAGGGCGACACCCTGGCGGCACCTGCCAAGCTGATGCGGATGCTCAAGGACCCACAGCTGTTCCGCCTCGATGCCGGCATCTTTATTCTTCACCTGGTGCTGACCGCTGTGTTTGTCGCCTTGCCTCTGGACTTGGTGGACGCAGGTCTTGCCAAAGAAAAGCACTGGATGCTCTATTTCCCGGCCTTTATCGGCGCCTTCTTTTTGATGGTGCCGCTGATCATCATCGGCGTGAAGCGTAAAAACACCAAGGGTATGTTCCAGGTGGCGCTGGTGATCATGATGCTCTCGCTCATCGTTATGGCATTGTTTGCCGACAACCTGTGGCTGTTGGCCTTTGCGGTGCTGCTGTTTTTCACCGGCTTTAATTACCTGGAAGCCTCGCTGCCCAGCCTGATAGCCAAGTTCTGCCCTGTGGGCGAAAAGGGCTCTGCCATGGGGGTGTATTCCACCAGTCAGTTCCTCGGCGCATTCTGCGGCGGTATTCTGGGTGGCGGTGCTTTCCAGCTCTTGGGCGCTGTGGGTGTGTTTGTGGTGGCACTGGTGCTGATGGCGCTGTGGCTTGCACTCACGCTGGGGATGAAGAATCCGGTGCTGCTCAAGAGCTACACCCTCGAAGCGCAAGTTGATGGCCGAGAGCAGGCTCGCGAGATGGCCAGCAAGCTGTCGGAATTGGCCGGTGTGGCCGAAGCCATTGTGGTGCTTGAAGAAAAAGTTGCTTATCTCAAAGTGGATGAGCATTTCGATTTAAGAGAAGCCAGAGCTGTGTTAGGCTCAGCAAATTAACTCGGTTTTATACGTAGAATTTCAGGAGAGATTGAATGGCCAGTCGTGGTGTGAATAAGGTGATTCTGGTGGGTAACCTGGGGCAAGACCCTGAGGTGCGCTACATGCCAAACGGCAATGCGGTAGCCAATATCACGGTCGCCACCAGTGAGTCCTGGAAAGACAACCAAGGTCAGCAGCAGGAGCGTACCGAATGGCACCGCGTAGTGATGTTCGGCAAGCTGGCTGAAATCGCCGGTGAATACCTGCGCAAGGGTTCTCAGGTTTACCTGGAAGGTAAGTTGCAAACCCGTAAGTGGAAAGATCAGAGCGGTCAGGACAGATACACCACCGAAGTGGTTGTGGATCAGGGCGGCAGCATGCAGATGCTCGGCGGTCGCAACCAGGGACAGGCTCAAGGTGCACCACAGGGTGGTCAGTCACAGGGCGGTTACAGCGCTCCAGCTCAAAACCAATACACTCCTGCGCCGCAAGCTACTGCGCAAAGCTACAGCGCTCCGGCTCAGCAGCCACAGCAAGGTTATCAGCAGCAGTCTCAGCAGCAGTCTCAGCCTGCTCAGCAGGGTGGCTATGGCCAGCAGGCACCACAGCAGGGTGGCTATCAGAGCAAGCCTCAGCAATCTGCTCCAGCGTACCAGCCACAGCAGGCTCCGCAGCAGCGCCCGGCACCGCAGCCACAGCAGCAGAATTACACGCCTGATCTGGATGACGGCTGGGACGATGATATCCCATTTTGAGCTGAACCAAACCTCAGTTGAATTATTAAAAAGCCCTTGCACTGCAAGGGCTTTTTAATTGGCGTATCTGGCTTACCCAGCGGGATGTGCAAAACAAACCCCGCGCTTGGCGGGGTTTGTTCGTTGTGTGGCCTGCTTAATTAAACCGTAGCAGGTTTATCAGTTTTGGCTGGCGGGGTTTCGGCTTCAATTCCCAGTGAACCGGCGAGGCTTGAGAGGGCATCTACCCGACTGTGGAAGGTCGGCAGGTCACTGTGGCGCTCAACGAAATTGGCTTCCCATTTATACTTGTGTGGCACTACCAGATACACCTGGCAACCACAGTCATTGGCGTCCAGCAACACGTTTTCGATGGCAAGGCCGGTGGTGGAGTCCATAAAGGGCACCCGGCAAAGATCCAGCACCAGGGTCTGAGCGTGTTTCACCGCAATGGATTCCCGTTGCAGCGTCTTGGCTACTCCGAAAATCATCGGGCCGCTGAGACTCAGTAGCAGTGTGTTGGATTTCTCATTAATGGCATCCAGCAGGCGCTTTTCGTTGGGGCGCATATCGGAGGCATCGCCGGAGTCGTTGATGGCGTTGATGTTGTGTTCCTGCAGCCTGGAGAGGCGATCGATAGTGATAAGGTTGGCGATAAACATGCCCACCCCCACAGCCACAATCAGATCCACAAACACTGTCAGTACCAGCACTGTGTACATAGTGAAGGCGGCGGAGCGTGACAGCTGGTGTGCGCGTTTCACGAACGCCCAATCGAGAATGTTAAGACCCACCTTGAAAGCGATGGCGGCCAGCACTGCCATGGGGATGTACTCCACTATGTCGGCGGCAGCGAAGAAGGCGATAAGCAGTGCAAAAACCCGCACCACACCAGACAGTGCGCTGGTGGCGCCTGACTGGATATTCACCACTGTGCCCATGGTGGAACCTGCGCCCGGCAGGCCGCCACACAGGCCCGAGGCAATATTGCCAATGCCCTGACCTATGAGTTCCTTGTCTGAGTCGTGCTCTTCACGGGTCAGACGGTCGGTGATCACGGCTGTGATAAGCGAATCAATACAACCAAGTGCCCCCAGCATCACGCCGCTGATCAGCATGTGAGTCAGCTCGCCGTAGGTGAAGGTGGGCATTACCAGTGAAGGCAGGCCAATGCTGAGTTCGCCGATACGGCGGATATCGTCAATATCGAAAAACAGTACCGAGGCCAAAGTACAGAACACCAGTGCCAGTAATTGTGGCGGCAGGCGCATGGGCAGTATTTTGGGCACAAAGTGCATCAGCGCCAGCGCCAAGAGGGCCAGCGTCAGTTCCGGCCATTTAATGTTGGCGCTGATTTCGGGCAGGGATTCAATCACCCCCACGGCGCCGCCGGTAATACCGGAAACACCCACCAGATTAGGCAGTTGCAGAATAATCAACAGTACACCAATGCCCGACATAAAGCCGGAAATCACGCTGTAGGGCATCAGGGTGATGTAGCGGCCAAACTTGAGTGAGCCCAGCAGAATTTGCATCAATCCGGCTATCATCACCACGGTGAAGGCCATGGCGAGACCCTTGTCCGGGTGCGCGGCGGTGAAACTGGCGATAACGGCGGTCATCACTACTGTCATAGGGCCAGTGGGCTCGGAAATCAGGGTACGGGTGCCACCAAAGAGGGCGGCAAACAGACCCACCAACAGGGCACCGTAGATGCCCGCCTGGGCACCTGCCCCAGAGGCTACGCCGAAGGCCAGCGCCAGTGGCAGTGACACAATGGCCGCGGTAACGCCACCCATCATGTCGTTGGCTCGGGACTTGGAATCAAAGGCATTCAAAATCGGCATCACTAGATCTCTGCGCTTGGGTATATGTGAATTCGGTCACGGATTTTATAGACATAGTAGGGCTTCGCCAACTGCCATTCCCGCTGGTCGTACGAGGTTGGCAGAACAATGAGATCTGACTGGCGAACACCCTTGGTATGTTGGTAAAAAACTGCCCCGCAAGCGGGGCAGTTATTACTGAAATTAACGGGCGCCCGGCTCGGCGAAGCGGGTCATCCAGTCTTTCACCTGGTTATACCAATAGATGGAGTTATTGGGTTTGAGGATCCAGTGGTTTTCATCGGGGAAGTAAATCATCCGCGACTCAATACCACGGGTCTGCAGGGTGCGGAACAGCTCAAAGCCCTGACCCACTGGCACCCGGTAGTCCAGCTGGCCGTGGATCACCAGTGTCGGCGTGTTGAACTTATCGGCATGGTAATGGGGCGAAATACTCTTGTAGATCTCGGGGTTTTCCCAGTAGCCGCCAAAACGGGTGCCATGCACGGCGAAGTCGGCCGACATTTGCGAGTACATGTTATACACGGCAGCGTGGATCAGCAGCGCCTTGAACGGGTGCTCGGTGCCCAGCAGCACCGAAGTCAGATAGCCGCCGTAACTGGCACCGCCGGCTACCATGCGCTCGGTGTCAATCCAGGGCTGCGCCTCAAAGTATTTGGTTGCGGCCTGAATATCGGCCAGTGGCTTGGTTCGCCAGTCCGGGTTAATGGCGTCGGCAAAGTCCTGACCAAAACCGCTGGAGCCATGGAAGTTTGGCCAGGCGGTCACATAGCCCCAGGAAGCGAAGGTCTGAGCATTCCAGCGGAAGCTGAAAGAGTCGCCTATGGCATTGTGTGGGCCGCCGTGGATAAGCAGGAATAAGGGGTATTTCTTGCTTTTGTCGAAACCGGCTGGGTAGTGCACCCACATCTGGATGTCGTTGCCGTCGGCACCTTTGTAGGTGACTGATTCAAAAGAGCCAAGTTCAGTGTCTGCCAGCAGCTGGTCGTTAAACGTGTCCAGACGGGTTGTGTCGCCGCTCCTGGTGTCGATGGCGACCAGGCGCGTTGGAAACATAAAACTGTCGTTGCCTGCGATAAGTGTGTGCTTACCTGCCACCGCCGGTGTGTCAAAGCTGGTGGCGCTGGTAATGGCTTTGTGATTACCGCTTTTGGCGTCGATATGGTAGATGCGGCGGGTTGCGGCATCATCCACGCTGGCATAAAAGCCCTTGCCATCGGCTGCCCATACAAAGCTGTTGATGGAGCGATCCCAGTTACCTGTCAGCTCACGGGTGCGTTTGCTGCCAAGGTCATAGACCATCAGCCGGGCAGTGTCAGCATAGAAGCCCGCTATTTTCTGGCGGCTGAACGCCAGGGATTTGCCATCGGGGCTGAAGCTTGGGTTGCCGTCGGGTGCATTATTGTCCGGGGTCAGGTTATCGGCGCTGTCGCCACCGATGCGGCCAAGGAAGATATCGATTTTAGGGTCGACCTGATTATCCGAACCGTTTGAATTAAAGGCGATGTATTTGCCTTTAGGGTCGATATCGTAGCTGGATGCGCTTTGGCTTGAGCGAGGCAGTTCGCGCCCCAAAGGCTGGGTGATGGCCGCAACCTCGCCGCCTGTGGCGGTAATACGGAACACATGGGCCTGACGGTCTTCTTCAATCCAGTGATCGAACTGGGAATAGGGCAGTGCGTTCCACTGACGGGCAGACAGCTTCTTGTCTTTATCTGCTTTGAGCTGGGCAGCCATGTCGTCCCAGCTTTTTTGCGGCCAGACGCGGCTGATAAAATACAGATGCTCGCCCACCCACTTGATGCCATAGACACCGGTTGGCACCTTGGTCAGTCGGCTTGCTTCACCGGGGCCTGTCATCGGCAGCAGGTAGATTTGACCTGTATCATCGTTATCGCGTTTGCTGACAAAGGCCAGTTGTTTGCTGTCCGGAGAGAATACCGGCTCGCTGGCACCCAGTCCTTCGGCGGTAATGGGAGTTTGCTTTTCGCCCTTGGCATCGAACAGCCACAGGCGGGTGTAACCCTTATCTTCTTTCACATCAAAGCGGGTTACAGGGGCAACAATCAATTTGCCGTCGGGCGATACCACGGGCGAGCCAACTCGCTCCATTTGCCACAGGCGTTCGACACTGAGACTCTTGTCTTCGCTTGCCATGATAAACAAAGGCAGTACACAGAGTGCCAGCAATAGAGAGAACTTTTTCATATCACAAGCTCCGGATTGCGGTGTCCAAAGGATAGTAAAATCCCGGCGATACCCGGCAATTCAGTCCCAATAGGAACTATGCCAGTTGCGGGAACATCTTCTTTGGCATGGTCGACCTCCCCCGTCGCCGCCCGCTGCCCTTTTATCATGGATTTTTATAAACCCGTGACAAAAGTGGCGATACCATACTTTACCCAAGTTAATATGTCACCAAATCAGTTGGGTTCTGCGCAGATCCGCTGATGTGTACGGGGTTCATGTGTGGTTGACTTTCAATCCGTCGCCGTTCACCCTGAACTGGCGTCTTACATTAACATGGCTGCATCATAATAATGGTTGGGAAACAATGGATAGTGTTACTGATATCTCTTGTATCAGTGACTGCGAACGGGGCTGATATCTGGCTGTTTCGTCATGCAGAGAAAGCCACAGGTGAGGATCCTTCACTGACATCCCAGGGGCATCTGCGGGCTCAGCGAATTGCCGATATTATTCTCTCAGCCCCTTCAACTAATGGCCAGCTGAGGCTCTTTACCACCGACTATCAGCGTACCCGACAGACCATAACGCCATTGGCTGAGGCAAGTGATAAAGAACTTGGGGTGTATCATCCAGCTCAACTGGAGGCGCTGGCGGCTGAGTTAAGGCTATTGCCGGGAACCCTGGTTGTTGCCGGGCACAGTAACACTACCCCCCGGTTGTTAAAGCTGCTGACGGGGTTGGAGCGCACGATTCCTGAAGACAGATTTGATCAGTTGTTTCACCTTATCCCGACTATCGATGGTTTCAAACTGGAGGAGTTATCTTCCAACTCTCCTTGATTTTCAAAATCTTACTTTTGCACGATTTTATCTTCCAATTGCTTGCGCTGTCTGGCGAGTTTGATAATTTTTAGTCCCTCCCACAGGGTAATCATGCCCCCCGCGGCAATTAGAGCATAACAGTGCAGCGGCTCTGTCAGAACCTTATGCAGTTCGGCGCCGTTGCCGAAGAGTCCATATATGCCCAGGCCAATCATGAGTGTGCCCGGGAAACCCAATACCTGAGTTAATACCATGTTGCGCTTGATTGCTGCGAGCTGTGCTTGTTCCTGAGGTGTCATAGGCCTGTGCCATTCACAATATTTGTTTTTAAGCTAGCAGCGGCTCTTCTGTCTGTCATCAGGCTTGTATGTTACGTCGCGCAATTGGCAAGCGATTTCAGCCGATTTGGCGCAGCAATTGCGGCTCGCCGCCCTCGGGGTACTTGTGCATGCAGGCCGTAAATGCGGGATGTCGCAGCCAACAGCCGAGCCAGCGTTTTAATTCGGGTAAGGGGGCGTTTTCAAACCAGTGGCTGTCTACGGCAGCGAACTGACGCACAAAGGGAAACAGGGCTATATCGGCCAAGCTGGGTTTGTCGCCAAGCAGCCAGTTTCGGTGGCCGAGTTGCTGCTCAAGCCGGTTTAGAAATTGACAATAGTGTTGGCGATAAAAGTGTTGGGGATGTTCGGGATGGCGATCAAAATACTTGTATTTATCCAGCCAGGGCTTAAAGCCGGTATCATGCTGATGGATCAGTTCCAGTGCCGCTTCCATCCTGTGGTTGAGTTGGTTTTTCATGTCTTGGTCTTGGGATTCAGCAATGGCCATGAGCATGATGTCCAGACTTTCGCAGAGTACTTCACCATTGGGTTTTATCAGCACAGGCACTGTGCCCTTGGGATTGGCTGCAAGTAAACCTGCTGGCTTGGCCTTGAGGCTGATTTCCTGCACAGCCACTGATTTTTTACAAAGGATCAGTGCCATGCGGGCACGCATGGCATAAGGGCAGCGGCGAAAACTGTACAGCAGTGCAGGTGAGGGGGGCATCAAATATTCTCAGGCTGAAGTTTGGGGCAAATTAGCATAGTCTTACGGCAAAAGCGGCATTAAACAGTCAGAAAGCCTATCAATCCGGCATGGTGTTATAAACAGCAGTGGCTTGAGATAGTTCTGCTGTTGCGGTGATATGGCTTTCTGGGAGAGGAGGTTTAAGGAGCCTGCGCCGTGTTGTTGATGGAGCTTTGCTGGTGATATGAGCGGGGTTCAGTGACCAGTGGCCAGTGACAGGTTTACTGAAGAAACAAAACAGAGGGCAGTATGGCTTGTGATAATTGCAGCTCATCTATATTTATGCAAAAAATCGGTCGCTGTGGCCGCTGTATTACAATGCTCAGTATTTTATGCCTGATTGGTTGGCCCGGTTGGTATTGGCTGTTTGTTGATAAACCCTATGAAGTTGAATCCATTGCGCTGCTGTTTTTTTGTGTTGCCTGGACAGCGCTGCTTGCGTTGCATTTATCTGTGTGGCTCTGGCGTTTGCTGTCCGGTGGCGAATAAAACTTATCTAAAACCGCGGCCAGATGGTACCATTGGCGATTGAATTCAGGTGGTTAAAATCGTTATCAGTGGCCTGAAAAAGGAGTTCCGAGTGCGCTGTTCAATGGTGGCAATCTTGCTGTTGATTTCAGGGAGCAGTCTTGAACCTGCTCCAGCCAATGCACAGGTATACAGATGTATCGGCGGCGAAGGCCAAACCCGCTTTCAGGATGACATTTGCAGATCTGGAGAGCAGGAACAAAAAATATATCCCGGTGAACGTCGAAAATTAGCGAAACAACGCCATGTTGCTTCAGAACCTTTGCCTCCCGGTGCTGCAGAAAGGGTGAGTCGTGATGGTTTACTTGGCGTTTGGTGTGCATATGGTCTGAGCAAAGACGGTGAACACATCTACCAAGAAGACGACCCCGGTGTCTGGAATTTCCGTGATTACCGGCAATTGTCTTATACGGTGAAATCTGCCTTCCAACTCGGTCAGGAGATGTTCACTGAATATAAGCTCGATGGGATTAGGATTAATACCACGAACAAGTTAGTGGGGGATTGGGAAGTGGTTGAGTTCAATGGAAGTACCATGACTCTGGCAAATGACCACGGTTTCCAATATCTGCGCAAGGGCGTATGTTTTTAAGTTCGGCAAAGCAGTAAAAAGGCGCCCCGTGGGGCGCTTTATTATTTGCCACTATCAGTGGCGACACCACTGCCTTTCACAGGGGATGCCATCATTGTCCCCATCCATCTCGGTTCCGGGACAGTTTTCAATATAAAAGGTTGCTTCTTCGCAGGAGCGCATCTGGTTGCAATGAGTCTTGCCTTCACAGCGGAAACCGGTGATTTGTTTGACTGGAAAAGCTTCGTTGGTGCTGGCAGGCAATTCATAACCGGGCGTGCTTGACTGCAGGTTGTGGAACAGGGGATAGATGTTGGGCATGACAAAGACAATGAGCCCAAGAATACCGACTAATTTCAACAAACTCCCTGGGGTAAAACGACTCTGCGATAGTTGCTTTTGGCGTTGGGGTGGGGTTTTGACAGGTACGCCTTCGATACGCGCCAGGCCTGCTCTGGGTTTGCCATCGGCAGACATGTCGATTTGAAATAAAATGATGTCGCCTGCCTGTGGCGGTCTTGCCATGTGTTTTAAAGAGGAGATATGAATAAAAACGTCATCAGCGTTGGCCCGCTCCGGTGTGATAAAACCAAAACCCCGCTCCGCGTTCCATCTGCTTAATATTCCCCGCTGCACTGTATCCCCCTGATTTCCGGTATCGCACAGGGATGAAACCATCTAAGCGGTTACACTTCATCCATGAACTGATATGGGTAAACTTCCTGTGTAGTGATTGAGTTATATCAACTCGGATAATGTGCGACATTAATGGGAAATAATATTACTGACAAGTGGTTATGTCGGTAATCTCATTCGGAATGATCAAGCGTTGTGACTGAAAACTTGAGTGGTCAGATGAGTTTGTCCATAATCAGAACACCATGATTCAGGGACTGATTATGTACCGCCTACATCGCCTGCAAGGGCATATACAGACCATATATCTTGCTGAGCATCCGCAGGGATTGGTGCTATTGGATGGTTGCTGCCGTGCCGACGTGGACGAGGTGTGCCGCTTTATCCGGGAGGAGCTCAGGCGTTCACTGTTCGAGCTTAAGCTGGTGGTGGTGACCCACATGCACCCTGATCATGCAGGTGGAGCGGCAAGGCTTAAGCTTAAAACAGGCGCTGAGATAGTCGCTGCCGACGTGCCGGGTCAATGGTATCGGGGGCTGGATGGTATTGCCATGCATCTTACCGATATGGCGCTTGCAGCCTGGGTTGCAAAACGCATGGGTAAGCCTCTCAAGTGGTTCTGGTACAGCCGCAAGCTGCAGGCCGACATTCTGCTTGGCGATGACAGTCGATTGCCGGGGTTCCCCGAGTGGCGCGTATTTCACTGTCCCGGGCATACCGACCGTGACTTGGCATTGCTGCACGAAGAAGAGGGCAGTATGTATGTGGCCGATCTCTTGGTAAAGGTTAAAGGCCGCTATGTTCCTCCTTTTCCCCTGTTTTATCCCAACCGCTACAAAAGCTCGCTGATGAAACTTAAATGCCTCTCACCAGCACGGGTATTGCTGGCCCATGGCGGCGAAGTCAGTCTGGAAGAGATTGACCTTGACCGGGTGCTTGCTGAGGCTCCCTCCATACCCATGACTCATTGGCGTTCAGTCAAAAGCAAACTGAATCAGATTTTGGGTCGAACCTGAGCTTGTACCTGGCTGTCGATGGCTGCAATATGACGGCTAATTCCGCCGTTATTGGATCTATTGTGAACAAGTCAGATTTGGCCGAGGGTTTACCAACTGGTGCTATTAATACCGGTACCCGGCAGTTGTGCTCACCGTTCTCTCAAGCCGAATGGCGCGCCATCAATATTGCTGCGCAGGGGTTGTTGTCGCCGCCTGTGGATGTCCCTGCCTGTATAAGCCAACTTGGTTATGTGCAGATAGATTCAATTCAGGTGGCAGCCAGGGCGCATCAACACATATTACATAGCCGTATGCCCGACTATGTGCCCAATGCCTTGGAGCAGGCACTGGCCGACAAGAGTATCTTTGAATATTGGTCCCATGCGGCTTCGTTTCTGCCAATGGCGGATTATCGATTCAGTTTGCCCCGAAAACTGACGCTAAAAAACGGTGGACGACATTGGTTCGAGAAAGACAGCCGGGAAATGCAGATGGTGCGCGATCGTATTTGCGCTGACGGCCCCCTGAAAGCGTCTGACTTTGAACATAAAGGTCATACATCCGGCCCATGGTGGGACTGGAAGCCAGCCAAAAAAGCATTGGAACAATTGTTTATGGAAGGCGAACTGATGGTGGTGCGCCGTGATGGTTTTCAAAAGGTTTTTGATCTTACCGAGCGGGTGCTGCCTGTTGGTGTAGATCAATCCGTGCCCACGGAAGATGAGTATGCCCGTTATCTGATTGGTCGCTTTCTGGATGCTCAGGGCCACGGCAGTCTGAAAGAAATGACTTATCTTCGCAGTGGTCTCAAGGCTACTGTGACGACTGCGCTCAATTCTATGGTTGAAGCGGGCGAGCTCGGCTGCTTTAAACAGCATGCGGAGCTCAGATATTTTCGACCGGGATTGCAACCACAAACTATGCCGGACAAGGTATGGCTGCTCAATCCCTTTGATAATCTGCTTATCCAGCGTGCGCGCCTCAAGCAATGGTTTGATTTTGATTATCAAATTGAGGTCTATGTGCCTGAGTCCAAACGCCGTTTTGGGTATTACTGCCTGGGTATATTGTGGCAGGACAGTTTTATCGGTCGGGTGGATGTGAAAGCCGATCGGGAGAAGGGGATGCTTAGGCTTAAACATCTGACGCTGGAGCCCGCTGCTCTGGCCGCAGACGGCAGTCTTAAGCCATTTTTAGACCCGCTGATGGAAGCCGTCGGAGCATTTTGCCGCTTTAATGGCTTGAAACGCTGGAAGCTTGAAGCCGCCAGCGATGTAAGACTCAAGCGCCATTTTTCGCGCCAGGTGTGGATTTAGCGCTTGCAAGGCATTCACCTTTGCAGCCTGTTGGCTGCACTGGCATTATGTATGCCGATTCTGTTTGTCCCTGCATGGAGCCTCCCCTTGAACTGGATGCAATTTACCCTGTCACTGCTGGATATTGTGATTTGGCCTTCTGTCGTCGTTGGTTTGTGTCTGCTGTTGCGCAACCCCCTGATACGGCTGTTGCCCCTGGCTAAAAAGCTGAAATACAAAGACTTTGAGATGGAATTTGGCGAAGAGCTTAAGGCGGCCAACCGTGAGGCGCGTCAGGCGTTTCCGGAATTGGTTTCTGATAAGAAAGCTCAGTTGATCGCTTCGGTGGAAAACTTGCCCAATTCAGCGATTTTGAATGCCTGGAACGAGGTGGAAGATGAAGCCGGGGCCTTGCTAAAAAGCCAGAATCCTGCGTTGGAACTGAATACTGAAACCCCCTATAAGCATATGGGGGAGCTGTTGGTGATGGGGGGACATCTCGATATCGCCAAGGGTAAGTTATTCACTGAGCTTCGCAGGCTTCGCAATAAAGTGGCTCACGCCAAAGACTTTCAGGTGGGGCGAGCTGAGGCTATCCAATATGTGGAGTTGTGTTTTCAGCTTAAGGGGCATCTGGGGCGCGGCATATGAGTGGAATATATCCAAACTATCTCCGTTTTTTCGGTGTCACCGGCCTTATTTGCAATCTGGTCTAAAAGGTTCTGAACGTCCCTATGAGCGTTAAAATAGCAGTGACCGCCGATGGTTCCCACACCCTGGTTAACAGTGAACTTGATGAGAGTTATCACGTCTTTAAAGGGGCCTTGACCGAGTCTGTTTATGTGTATATCGACGCTGGCCTGAAGGCGTTGCTAGCCCATATTCCACAGGGAAGTCACATCCGTGTTCTCGAAGTCGGTTTTGGCACGGGGTTAAATGTGCTCTTAACTGCGCAAATGGCCAAGGCTGCCGGGATTAAGGTCAGCCTCACTACACTTGAGCCCTTCCCCATCGGCAATGAAATAGTTGAGCAGCTTAATTACGCCGAGTGTCTGGCAAGGCTTGAGAATTTTGGCTGTCAGGATGAACTGGAGGCTTGCCTGAAAGCGCTGCATCAGGCCCCGTGGAATGCCACCACTGACGTTGCAGGGCTGCAGCTCACCAAAATTCGCAGCAAGCTTGAGCTGCAAAATTTTGCGTCAGGCAGTTTTGACCTGGTGTATTTCGATGCCTTTGCCCCTAAGAAACAACCCGAGTTGTGGGCAGACGATAACTTCAGGCGATTGTATCAGGCATTGGCCATTCAGGGACTATTGGTGTCCTATTGTGCCAATGGGCAGTTTAAGCGTGATCTAAAAGCTGCCGGTTTTGCGGTGGAAAGTTACCCGGGACCCATGGGGCGACGCCATATGACCCGGGCCTGGAAGGGATTGTCGTTTAAGTAACTAAAGCCAAACAGGGTGGTGATTATTGATTCTGAGCCAGTAACATGGTCTCGAACTGTTCGCTGGTCACCGCTTTGCTGTATAAAAATCCCTGTGCAAAATCACAACCTTCCGCACGAATGAAATCTTCCTGAAAGGCATTTTCAACGCCTTCCGCAATCACAGATAACTTGAGCTTGTGAGCCATGGCAATAATGGCGCGGGTTAATTCTCTGTTTGGTTCATTAAACTCAAGTTGGCTGATGAAGCTGCGATCGATTTTCAGGGTGTCGAATGGATACTTTTGCAGGTAACTCAATGATGAATAGCCGGTACCAAAATCATCCAACGATATCCCCACCCCCAGCTGTCTGAGTTGCGCAAGGCTGCTTTTGGCATGGTGTTCGTCCTGTAACAGAATACCTTCAGTAATTTCAAGTTCCAGGCTTTGCGGCGGGATTTGGTACATCTTCAGCAAGTCTTCAATGTGCTCCACAAAGTGACGTTCTCTGAATTGCAGCGGCGAAATGTTAATAGCAACTTTAAAAGGTTGTTCGGTCAGTGAGTGCCAGCGGGCAGCCTGCTTCATGGATTGATGCAACACATAATTGCCAATTTCAATTATTTGGCCATTGCTTTCAGCCAATGGAATAAAGCGATCGGGGCCGACATTTCCAAGCTCTGGGCTGTGCCAGCGTAAGAGTGACTCGGCACCGATAATTTTTCCGCCCTGACGTAAACACATCAGTGGTTGAAAGTAGACTTTCAGTTCATCGAGACGCAGGGCATCAAGCAGGTGCGACTCCAGCAGCAGCCGTTCATTGGCTGCTTTTTGGGTTTCAATGCCAAAGAAAGAAACTTCTGCGCCGTCTTTTTTGCTGATGCTCATGGCGGCACTGGCTCGTTGCAACAGACTGACCGCATCGGTAGCGTCGCTGGGGGCAATGGCTACGCCCAAATTTGTTTTTACCGTAATACTGTTGTCGTTAACGCTGAAGGGAATAGCACAATCATGCAGGATGCGCTCTATCACTTTTTCTGCTTCATCGGGGTTTCGTTCATGTTTGGCAACAAGGACAAATTCACACCCCGCGATACGTGACAAAATCCATTCATCGGGCAATTTCGCTGTCAGACGTTGAGCGAGGTTGATTAGAATTTGATCTCCGACCAAATAGCCATAACTGTCGTTGACTGATTTAAAATTTCTCAGGCCAAAGTAAATCAGGGTCACTTGCTCGCTGCCTTTCAGCTTGGGCAACATTTGTTGCAGCCGTTCGGTCAGGGTGGCACGGTTTGGCAGGTGGGTCAGGGCATCAAAACTGCGGTGAAACGCCAAATGGCCTTCAGCGGCTGTGCGTTGTTCAATTTCTTTCAGCAGTCGGGCACTGAGTTCAGCCAGGCTTTTGGTTCGTTCTTGTACTTTGGCTTCCAGTTCCAGGTTAAGCGCCTGTACTTCTGCCTTGTGAAACAGCACTTGCAGGTGTCCTTCTATGGCTGACTGGAATCTGGCGAGTAAAGAATAAGTGCGTTCGCTGAAATGACGCTCCTGGTTGTCGAGAATACAAATGGTGCCGAAAGGAGTGTTGTTTGGCCAGTAAAGTGGCAGGCCACAGTAGCAAATCATGCCAAGTTTGATATCCGGGTTTTTATCCCAGCTCGGGTCTTTAAGTGCATTGGGAATGACCAGGGGTTTACGCTCACGGATCACGGTTTCACAATAGAGGCCGTGACCCAAAGCTTCACGAGCGTGGGGTAAATATGGATTGCCGCGGGAGCGACTGGTCGAAAAAACTTCGATGTCGTTTTTGTGGACTCGCATTATCAGCGCGGCCGGGCACTCAGTGATATCAGCCACCAAATCCACTATTTCCTGCCAGCCATCAACCATGGGGCTTGGGACTGAAATTGTACTAGTGTCTATTTGTGCCATGTATGTCATTCCGTTGGGGTACAGTTTCGGCAACCAATCCCGTGAAGCTTCTACTGTGGTACTTATTGTAAATTGTTGAACCTTGCATTTCGGCAATGCCCAGCTTCCAGTCTAGCTTATCTTCGCCTGATACTAATCCCTTATTAAATCAGTAAGACATTTAATTGGCCAGTGTGACGAAAAGTACCATTGCAGCGCAGGTTGATATCAGTGATGCAAGGACAAATTGACGTTCGGCTCTAATGGTAACAATCTGAATAAGCGAGATTTGCATTATAAGAAGCCCTATCTGCAACCAACAATGCTCACCGTGATGCAGCCAGAACTGAAACAGCAGTAACCCCAGCAATAAAGGTTGTCCCAGCAGTGTTGCCCGGCATATTTTGCTTTGGGGAAGGGATAGGAGGAATTCGCGTTTTGCAGAGAGAAAACGGTTCAGTGGCAACTGCCAGGATGCAGCAATTACCGCTAATAAACTCACTGTCAGAGTTTGCACTTCACCACTGAACTGGGCGACCTGAGTTTGTACCAGATGTCCGGCTGCCACTATCATCAGTGCAAGAGTCAGTCGAAGGACCAGTCCATGTAATTCTTGCCTGATGACTGATTGCGCAATATAGCTGGATACCGGCAATGGCAAGTGAGATAACAGCCGCTGTAAGCGGTTGAACAACGTCCTTATTGGCAACTTTTGACATAAAAGTAACATCAGCAGCAAAGTTATCATTCCCTGCTCCGATAGCAGCCAGGTTGCCATCGGTTGTGACAAGGGAAGCAGGCTCAGCAGAAAAATCAACGATAAATAGACAAGGGAGGGGGCCGGAGCGAAAAGGCCGCTCCATTGGATCCCCAACAGCAGCACAGGCAAAAGCCATTGAGCCCCCATCAGCGGCCAATTTGTTGGAGAGGTACTGAGCAAAATGAAAAGCGGTGGCCAAAGCAAAGGGTTGACCAAGGTTGCAAGCAGCATACTGACTTTGTGGTCTGCCTGATGCCCCGGCACAGAGATTAGTAGTAATCGAGCCTTTGACCCCAGGATAGCGTCACGCATCAGCCCTATCAGCAGCAGTTGTAACAGGATCAAATGTAATAATATGGGCAATCGTGATGGTGACGGTTGAGTGGCATCCAGCAGAATGCCGAAATTGAGCAGGATTAGAAAAAACACGGCAGGCAGTGCGGTGCCCATTATTGCAACCACAAACAGACCGCTCTGATTTACTGCCGCTAACGCGGCGGATATGGGGTGGCGTAAAAGTGCCAGACGCATTTGCCAGTACGTCATTAGCCGGCCTTGACCTGATTTAAATGCATGGGTTGATAGTTGTGTTTGATAAACGCTTCTCCCTCATGGCTGCTGGCTATGATTAGCCCCGGATAGCTGTCAGCCAGTTGCCAGAACACTTCTCTGGTTCGGGTATCCATTGCCGAATGTGCTTCATCCAGCAGCAAAATCTCACTTGGGCGTGAGAGTGCCATGATTAACTTCAGTTTTTGCAGGTTACCGCTGGACAGGTGGTCTATCCGGCACCCCATCTGCGGCACAAAATCCAGTGCAAGCGTCAATTCACGGATACGTGATGTCATATCTGCCTGGGAGGATTGCCATTGTCTTTCCCAAAACTTCAGTAACTTACCAGCACTTATAAAGTCAGGCAGCTCCATCAGTGAGCTGCAGAATGCAACTTGGAGAGTGGGGGTTGTCATGGGAGTGCCACGCCACAGAATTTGGCCACTGGCTGGCTGGTAGAGTCCGGCAATAATAGCCATCAGGCTGGTCTTTCCGCACCCATTAGGGCCGAGCAGCAAGTGGCGGGGACCGACGAACGAGATGGAAAGATTCCTGAAAAGAAAAGAGGTGCCGAAATCAAAATTGATCCGCTCGAGAGTCAGCATGGAAAGCCTGGTGTTCTAAGTGATAAGTAGAAAGTAATGTTAAAGAAAAATAACTCATCGGAGTAGGGCTTTCTCAACACCAGTTGCTTTTTGAGTCAATCTCCGCTGCAGTAGCAATTACGGCCGCCGTGCTTGGCGCGGTAGAGCCTGGCATCGGCCAGATTGAGCAGCGACTCAAGGTGGCTGTCGGCCTCGTTAAGGCTGGCTATGCCAATACTGGTGGTAAAGCCAAGGTTTCCCTTGGCCGTTTCAATCCGTTGTTGTGTTACCCCGTCCAGAACTTTGGCGGCAATCGACTCGGCACCGGTTTTGTCGATGTCCGGTAGCAGCAGGGTGAACTCTTCGCCGCCAAAGCGGCCAATCAGGGCATCTTTGCCCACCACGGTTTCCAGGGTGCGACAGAAGCACTTCAGTACTTCATCACCTATCGCATGGCCGTAACTGTCATTAATTGACTTAAAGTGATCCAAGTCCATAGCCAGCAAACTGAGGGAGTGCCCGCTTTGTTTGCTGCTATCGAAGGCAGCCTGCCCCCGGGTGATAAAGAAGCGTCGGTTGGCAACCCCGGTTAGGGGATCGGTTTGTGCCAGCCGCCTGAGTTCCTTTTCCATTTGCTTGCGGGCAGATATGTCGGTAAAGGCCTGAGTCAGCACCAGGCGGCCGCCGTGGTTGAAGGTGCTGCAGGCCAGCTCCGCGGCAAAGGGAGCGTTTCTGGGCGAGCACATGCTGACATCGAAGCGGCTTTCGCAGGCACTGTCATTGCAGCTGAAACACTGGCCTATTGCGCTCAGGTACTGCTTACGAAAGGCTGGTTCAATAAAGGCATCGCAGCGCTGACCCAGCAGTTCGTTGGTTGCCATGCCCAAATGGGCTGAAGCGTAACTGTTGACCATGATGACATTAAAAGTGTTGTCTATCAGCATGATGCCTATGGGAGCGCCGTTAATCAGTTCCTGCAATTGTTTACCGGAGCGTTGAGACTCCTCCAGCGCCGCGTTCTTCAGGCGCTCCACCACTTTGCGCATCGTGATGTCACGAAACACCACCAACACCTGCATGTTTTTCAGTGGGGAAAAACGGGTTTCGATAAAAATTTGCTCATTACCTAGGGTCAATTGGCATTCGTGCCGTTCGGGGCGGTTATTCTTGCGACAGCTGAGCAAATAACTTCTGAAGCTGTGTTGGCCTTTCAACAGGGCGATATCGTCGATACACTTGAATTTGTCTGCGGCGCTGAATAGGCCATCCAGTTGTTGGCCAAGGCGTATATCGCGGATCACCTCAAATTCATCGACCCAGATGCAGGTATCGGGTAGTGCATCGAGCAGGCTGTTGAGGGTGTCGTTCCGTTCGTTCAGCTCCTGTGAACTGATGTCCAGCGAGTGTCCGAGAATGGCTTCATCGCAGCTGAAGTTGTTATAGGAGTCATTCACTGAATTGACAAAGGCAGCCAGTTCCTCTGACTCGGGTAAGCCATCGGGAAAATAGCGTCTGAGCTGGCGTTTAAGCAGTCGGTGCATCGTCCAGGCGCTCCGACAGGCTGGTGACCGTCATAGTTTGGTTGTGCAGCTCGGCGCAGTCGCCTATTTCAAAAGGGGCTATTTCGCCGTAGGAGTAGTAACCGCATACCATCACATCCTCGCCGAGCACGGTGGTGACTTCATCAATTTCTTCATCGGTGAGTTGGCGCAGCAGCAAACGACGGCCGATACAGCTCACCAAGATGACCAATTCAACCCCTTGTTTACAGCCCTGCTGGCAGGCTATCGCTGCCTGATTGGCACCGTCAATCAGGCACTCGGCATTAGCGCGCATAAGGCGTGCGCTTGCTCCCTTGGGAATGTCACCGGCAAATACCACGCTGCCATCCTGTTCGTTGATGGAAAGTAAGGTGCGAACGACAGTGGTGCTTCTGCCGTCCTCCATGATTTCGAGGGGATAGCGCAGCCCCGCCGCAGGCAGTTCGCCTGCCAGCTCCCCCAGATAGCGGCGGTAAACGGTAAGGGCACTTTCATGATCCAACTCTTTAAGCACATTGGCTTCGGCATCGGTTACCTTGCGGATGGGGCCAAAGGGGATCCAGCCACCACGGGAGCCGTAGCTGACCGTAAGATGACTGCCATAAAAGCCGATGGCCACCACCTGATGGGTGGCCAGTTTATCGTTGGCCAGGGTGTAGGTTTTATTGAAGCGGGCACCGTCACCAGCCAGGCCGCCGGTAACCGGAATGCCGGGATGCACTGCTACAAGTTCACGGGTCAGTTCGCTGCCATTTACAGTCATGCCATCACTGATGACCATGATGTACTGTAGCCCTTCATCGTTGAGAGCATCGGCAAGGCACCTGCCAGCGGCTCTTGAGTCTTCTCGGTGAGAAACCTGGGTGGAAGCCAGTTTTATCTGCGACTGCTCGAAAGCGACTATAGTCGCCACCAGCATATCATCGGTGGCTCCCTTGTTGCTGATTTCACCGGCCGTGGTACAACCGGCAAATTGCGCCAGTGGTAATTGCGTCCTGAGCATCTGCACCGGAGCAATTGAATTCGGCAAGTCGCCAAATATCAGCACCAGGGTGTTGTCCTGGTTGAAGCCGGTCAGGTCACATGGGCTCCATGCCTCACCATCCCAATGAGTCTGAACGGATTTCATCAATTGCCCCGCATAATGTGCACTTTCTTTTAGTCTAGAACAGCATTGCAGCTTGGCGAGAAAAGCTGTGCACATCCGAGGTTGCGGGGCGGAAAAATCAGCGCTGTGGTTGAGCTCTCATGCCAGAAATTTCCTGCCTCAGCTCAGCGATACTGACCTTCATGCTGCGCGCCTTCTGCTCCAGATGACTGGCGCGCTTCGTCAGCGCCTGTCGTTCTTCTTTTATCCAGCGCAGCAGGGTTTTACCGGCAATGCCCAGCTCCCTGGCAACTTCCGATGGCATTCTGCCCCTTCGAGGACAGCGTTGGTGGCTTCCTGGCGAGTCAGGTGTGGCATGGCATACATCATCACAACCCTGTCCTCCGGTAGCGGGTCTCCCGACCCAGTTCCCATTGGCTGACGCCGACCGAATTAATATTGTGCCATTCACCTTTCAGGTGGTTAACGAGCTTGGTCAAATACTTCATGGTGAGCTCCTTATCTAAATACCTGATTATAGGTATGAAAATAAGGTGCCAACTTTAAATATTATTTAATTACAGTTGGTTATGATTTTTATTGCGTTGGTTGAGAAACGCCTTTGCTTTGCGACTGAGCAAGATGCACCAATTGGGGGCGCGCAAAGTTTAAGCTGTTGGCTAAGGTGCACGCATATCCCTTGAGCAAACGGCAGTTGTTCAGTTGTTTGTCATCTTGGCATCTATATACTGGCCGCAACATAACAATGAGGTAGATAGATGAACAAGTTCAATGTGATTGGCCTGAGCGCCGTTATCGCGATGGCGACGCTGACAAGCGGTTGTTCCACCGTGAACCCTTACACCAACGAACAGCAAACTGCCAACGCCACCACAGGCGCTATCATTGGGGCCGTAGCCGGTGCTGCCGTGGGCGTTGCCTCATCCAGCAAGAGCGACCGTGGCAAGGGTGCTTTGATTGGCGCAGCGTCTGGTGCTGCTGTAGGAGGCGGTATCGGCTACTACATGGATGTGCAGGAAGCCAAGCTGCGTCAGCAACTGCAATCGACTGGGGTAAGCGTCACCCGCAGCGGTGACACCATCATTCTGAACATGCCTAACGAAGTGACCTTCGCGGTGGATAAAACTGATCTGAGCCCCCGTGCCATGCAGGTGCTGGACTCAGTGGCGCTGGTGGCTAAAGAATACGATAAAACCCGACTGAACGTATTGGGTTATACCGACTCAAGCGGCGCCGAGAGCTACAACCTGCGCCTGTCTCAGGTGCGTGCCTCTGAAGTGGGTAACTATCTGCTGGCCAAGGGGTTGAAGGCCAACCGCGTATCCACTCAGGGTATGGGTGAAGCCAGCCCCATCGCTTCCAACGCCACTGCCGAAGGCCGGGCGCAGAACCGCCGGGTTGAAATCGTACTGACGCCGCTTGGCTGATGCAAATCGGGTAAATATAAGGAGGCAAGGCCTCCTTTTTTATGCTCAATTGCTGGGCATTTTCGAGCCGCTCTTGCTGAGTTTAAAGATGTATCTGGGGAGATGTTTAAGGTACAAGGATGGTTGATTTGGGCGAGCCAAAGCCAGTGAGCGGAATATGGCTATCAGAACCCGCCGATAACCCTACTTTTTATTTACGGACTTGCAACTTACGGTATAAGTCTTTTTAATGAGAAACATCCTCCCGTATGGAGTTCGGCAAGAATGAGTGATCCCCGTGGTGTAGCACTGGCAGTAGACCGCCTTGGAGAAGACGTAAGGCTTTTGTCTATGGAATATACTAAAGGACTGCTGAGATTGTCTCTGGATATAGAAGGTAACGCATGCACACTCAGCTTTGACAAGGTGCTGGGCGTTCGTATGTTGGATGAAGGGGACTTGATGGAGTTTTGGGCAGAGTTCAGTCTCTCAAACGGATGGATATTTCAACTGTCTGAAGGGGGGTGGCTTGAGCTGGAGTCACAGCGCAGTGGATTTATGGCCAGTAACCACCTTGCACCCAGAGAGTTTTTGGTGGTTACCCGGCATGAATGTGTCTCAATCTTATGTACCCAAAACCAGCCTGATATTGTCTGGCAGTCTGATACCCCTCAATAAATCAACAGATTCAGGGCATCAGTATCGCGGTAGCTAAGCCTAAAAAGGCAAATAAACCAATTACATCTGTAACAGTAGTGAGTACCATGCCTCCGGCAAGAGCTGGGTCTATTTTCAGTTTTTTCAGCATCAGGGGAATACTGGCTCCGGCGAGTCCTGCCACTGTCATATTGACCAGCATAGCGCCACCAATCAGTGCACCCAACCGTATATCATCCTTCCACAGCCATACGGCAATACTGACCAATAGTGCCCATAACAGACCATTCAAAAAGCCGATGGCCAGCTCCTTGCCAATCAGCCAGCGGGAGTTGCTCTGACCAATATGTCCAAGGGCTATACCCCGGATCACCAGAGCGAGGGTTTGATTGCCGGCTACTCCGCCCATGCTGGGCACTATGGTCATCAAAATGGCGATGGTGGCAAATTGCTCCAGCGTAGATTCAAACATATTACTGACTGATGCGGCCAGAAGCGCGGCGAACAGGTTAACCGTGAGCCACAGCGAGCGGCGGGCACTGCTTTTGAGTACCGGGCCGAAGGTGTCTTCGTCATCGTCCATCCCCGCCATCCCCATCATCGAGTGTTCGGCGTCTTCACGAATGACGTCCACCACGTCATCAATAGTAATACGCCCCAGCAGCTTGCCGTCTGAGTCGACCACAGGAGCAGAGACCCAGTCGTGACGCTCAAACAGGGCAGCAGCTTCGCTATCCGACATGCTGACCGGAATACCATCAATGCTCTCCTTTATTAACTCTCTGACGGGAGTTGCCGGGTCGCAGGTGAGTAGCGAGGCGAGGGTGACACCACCCATGAGCACGTCCTGTTTGTCGACCACATACAACATATCGGTGGCCTCCGGCAGGGAGCCTCGCAGGCGCAGGTAACGCAGGATCACATCCACATTCACATCAGGGCGAATCGTGACTGTGTCAGTATTCATGATTGCGCCGGCAGTTTCTTCTGGGTATGAGAGAGCCTGCTCGGCACGCAGACGGTCCTGGCTGGACATTGATTGCAGTACCTGCCGGTATAGGCTGTCTGGCAGCGAACGCAATATGTAGGCCAGATCATCGGTATCCAAGCCAGCGGCGGCGCGGGCGAGCCGCTCAGGGCTCATCTGGCGGATGAATTTATCTTTTATCTCTTCGCCGAGCTCTTCGAGCACTTCCCCGGCAAGTTCGGGGTCAATAAGCTGCCACAGTACCTGGCGGGTGCGGGGCGTGGAGGATTCAAGCACCAGTGCAATGTCGGATGCGGCCATGTTGAGCAGCATCTGACGCACATGCACAAACATGCCGCTGCCAAGCGCTTCGTTGAGCTGGCTCAGTCTGAGTTCGGTCTGCTCGTTGTCCAGAAGTTCCAATGGCATTGCATGTTCCCGGAAAAGTTAATTGGCTTAATGTTAGCAAATATAAAGAGATAGACGAATAGTCGTCTTGCAGGAACGAGGTGAAGATCCGTTGGTACGCTTGGGGGCGGCGACTCAGGTGCAGCAGAAATTATGTGCTATGTACAGGGGGCTGCTGTTGTTCAGCAATCTTCGTCAAAGCGGGCATTGATAAGATTGCAGACGGCCGCCATTGCCTGCTCAGCATCTTCGCCTTCAGCAATAATATGGATGGTTTTCCCCATGCCGGACTCCAGCATCAGCAGCCCCAGCACACTGGCGGCAGACGCCTTTTTTTCACCCTGAACCAGAGTCAGGCTTGCTTTGAACTCAGAGGCCAGTACCGCCAATTTGGTGGCGGCGCGGGCATGCAGGCCAAGCTTGTTAACTATGGTGACATCACGCTCAAGCTTTGGCATTGAGTTCCCTGTGGCGAGCCTCGACCTTATGGTGCGAGCTGGAAAAACGTTTGGCTAATTGGTCGGCAATATAAACAGAGCGATGCTGGCCGCCGGTACAACCTATGGCAATGGTCAGGTAACTGCGGTTGTTGCGCTCTAGATGTGGCAACCAGGTTTCCAGTAAGTTCTCAATTTGCCATATAAATTTATTGACCAGGACCTGTCTCTCAAGAAACTGCTTCACCGGCTCGTCCAATCCTGTAAGTGGGCGAAGTTCCGGCTCCCAATGTGGGTTGGGGAGGAATCTGGCATCAAACATAAAGTCTGCCTCTGTGGGCATACCGTATTTAAAGCCAAAGGATTCGAAAATGATCACTAATTCTTTGTCGGTACGGCCAAGCAGAATTTGCCTGACAGCATCCGCCAGTTCATAGACGTTCAGATTGGAGGTGTCTATGTAATGATCCACAAGCTCGGACACAGGCTTAAGGAGCTTCCCTTCAAGCTTGATAGCCTCCTGCAAAGACACTTTGCTGCGCGACAGTGGATGCAAGCGCCGGGTTTCGCTGTAACGCTTCAGCAGCACTTTGTCGCTGGAGCTGAGGAAGAAGCTGGTGAGCTCAACGCTTTCAGGCAGCTTGGCAAGCTCTTGTTCCAGCGCTTTTTCCTGTTCGGGCATATTGCGAATGTCGATGCTGATGGCAACCTTGTCACTGTTGCCCTTTAGCTGCTCCAGCAGTGGCCCCATCAGCGTGAGCGGCAGGTTGTCGACACAATAATACCCCAGGTCTTCCAGTACCCGCAGGGCTACGGATTTTCCTGAGCCGGAGCGGCCGGATACGATAACGAGTTTCATCCTGTGATTACCTGGTAGAGTTCCTTTTCATCATGGCTTTTGCGCAGTTGTTTCAGTACTTGCTTATCATTAAGCTTTTCGGCCATGGCTGCCAGGGTACTCAAATGCTGCTGGCATTGATCCGATGGCACCAACAGCGCGAACAGAATGTCCACCGGCTGTTTGTCTATGGCATCGTAGCCAATGGCTTCTTCGCATTTTATGAGTACGGCGAGAGGTTTATCGATATTACCCAGGCGACCATGGGGAATGGCAATGCCATTACCAATACCTGTACTACCCATCTTTTCACGGGCCAGCAGGCTTTCAAAGATCTCTTGGGACGAGAGGGAAGGGTACTGGGCTGCGGCGAGATCGCTAATCAGTTCCAGTACCTTTTTCTTGCTGCCCGGAGTGGCACAGCTAGTGCACTCCGGCGCCAGGATGGTACTTAGTTCCATCGTTAATGCTTGGTCAGTTTCTCTTTGTGTTTAATTACCTGACGGTCCAGTTTATCTATCAGGGCGTCAATGGCGGCGTACATGTCTGCATGTTCTGAGGTGGCGAACACTTCACCACCGTTGAGGTGAAGCTTAGCTTCTGCGATTTGCTGCAATTTCTGAACATTAAGAACAACGTGCACATTATTGATCTGTTCGAAATGGCGTTCAAGCTTGGAGAACTTGCTCTCAACGTAGTTTCGCAATGAGTCGGTGATTTCGATGTGATGCCCTGTAAGGTTAATTTGCATAAACACTTTCCTCCAATGACCTCGGTTAGGTTACAAACTTTTCCGCTGATTCGACGGTGGTATCATCATCGCCTCTCGGTATTTGGCGATGGTGCGTCTTGCAACGTTGATTCCTTGTTCCGCCAGAAGTTCAGCCATCTTGCTGTCGCTTAGTGGCTTCTTCTGATTTTCTGCTGCAACCAGCTTTTTGATAAAGGCGCGGATTGCAGTAGAAGAGCATTCTCCACCATCTTCGGTACCAACATGGCTGGAGAAGAAATACTTTAGCTCAAAAATCCCTTTTGGGGTGTGCATAAATTTTTGAGTGGTGACCCTTGAAATGGTGGATTCGTGCATCTCCACCGCTTCTGCGATGTCGTTGAGAACCATGGGTTTCATGGCTTCTTCACCGTACTCAAAAAAGCCCTGTTGGAACTGCACTATGCAGTTGGCCACTTTGAGCAGGGTGTCGTTACGGCTCTCCAGGCTCTTGATAAACCATTTGGCTTCTTGCAGATGGCCGCGAATAAACTGACTATCGGATTGATTGCGACTGGTGCGTGCCAGCGCCGCATACTGCTGATTTACGCTGAGCTTGGGCATGCAATCTGGGTTGAGTTCCACCACCCAGCGACCGTTCTTTTTACTTACCGACACGTCAGGGATCACGTACTCTTCCTTGGCGCTGGTCACATTTTCACCCGGGCGGGGGTTCAGACTCTGGATCAGCACTATGGCATCTCTGAGCTCTTCTTCCTTGAGCCGGGTTTTACGCATCAGGGTGCGGAAGTCACGGTTGGCAATCAGATCCAGATGTTCGCGAATGAGCAGCCTGGCGTTGTCCAGATGCGGTGTATCGGCGGCAAACTGGCCGAGCTGGATTAGCAGGCATTCTGCCAAATCCCGTGCAGCGACACCAATGGGGTCAAAATGTTGCACACGCTTAAGTACAGCTTCAACTTCATCCAGCTCAACATTTTCGTCACCCACGGCCTCAAGAATTTCTTCCAGGCTTTGGGTCAAGTAACCCTTTTCATCGATGGCATCGATGATGGCTGTCGCAATGGCTAAATCGGTATCCGAAAAAGGGGTAAGATTTTTTTGCCATTCCAGATGTTCATAAAGGCCTTCGCTGGTTTCGCCCTGAAACGGCATATCGTCATCACGGCTGATTCCGGAGCCGGAAACAGGCGCTGCGGTAAAGACTTCATCCCAGGTGGTGTCCATGGGCAGCTCATCTGGCATGGACTCTTGAGTCACAGCTTCTGAAGTGTCTACTGAGGCGGTATCCCCTGCGCTGGCTGACACCTGGGAGTCATCGAATTTGTCATCGAACTCTTTGTCGCCGCCATCGGCATTGTATTGGTCGCCATCGAGGCTATCATCGTCCATTTCCAGTAATGGATTTGCATCGAGGGCTTGCTGAATTTCCTGTTGCAGTTCAAGCGAGGAGAGTTGCAGCAAGCGAATGGCCTGTTGCAACTGAGGCGTCATGGTGAGTTGTTGTCCCAGTTTAAGCTGGAGCGACGCTTTCATCGTACTGCGGATCCTTCACTAAATGATTCAGAGATAAGCTTTTATCTATCAGGTTGCGTTGCCATCCGCTACTTTGTTTTAACAGATTTGAGATATAGGGCTTCGTTATTTAACTATAGCCTGAATTGTTCACCCAAGTACACTGCGCGCACTTGCTGATTGTCCAGGATTTCGGCAGGTGTGCCTTCGGCAATCAGGCTGCCATGGCTGACGATGTAGGCTTTTTCACACACATCCAGAGTTTCGCGCACGTTATGGTCGGTAATAAGCACGCCCAGGCCACGATTTTTCAGCTGTTCGATAATTTTTTTGATGTCGATTACTGAGATAGGGTCAACCCCTGCAAAGGGTTCATCAAGCAGAATAAAACGTGGATTAGCCGCCAGTGCACGGGCAATTTCTACCCGCCGACGCTCGCCTCCCGAGAGTGACATACCGGCGTTGTCGCGGATGTGGGTAATATGAAACTCTTCCAGCAATTGCTCGAGCAGCTCTTCCCGTTCATCGCTACTGAGCTCTTTGCGCATTTGCAGTACGGCCATGATGTTGTCACGTACTGATAATTTACGAAAAATGCTGGCTTCCTGAGGCAGGTAACCAATACCCTTGCGGGCACGCAGGTGCATTGGATCCAGTGTCAGGTCGTCATCGTTGATGTGGATACTGCCTTTGTCACTTTGCACCAGGCCCACCACCATGTAGAAGGTGGTGGTTTTTCCAGCGCCATTGGGGCCAAGCAGTCCCACCACCTGGCCCGTGTTAACGGTGAGGCTGACGTCCTTTACCACCTGACGGTTTTTATAACTTTTGGCGAGGTTGCTGGCCTTCAGGGTCAGTGCCGTCATTGCTGCTTCTCTTCCTGGGGTTGAGGCTGCTCTTGCTCGCCTTTAATTGGCAGTTCCTGCTGGTAGTTCTCAGGCTTAATGATGGTTATCACCTGATCGTCACTCTTACCACTGCTCTGTGAGCTGAGTTGCTGTTTTTCGATGTCGTAAACGATGGAGTCAGCACTGACTTTGCTGCCGTCCTGCTCTACTTCGGCGTTGCCTTTGAGACCCATAATACGGCTGTCGATGTTGTAACTGATTTCGTTGGCGCTGGCCTGTACTCTACGGCCATCTTCAACCTTTTGACTGTATGTCGCGGGCTTGCCCTTGGCTAACAAAATTCGCTTGCCGGTTTTCTCATCAGTGTAGGAGCTGAGCTCGTCAGCTTTCAGCACCAGGCTGCCTTGGGTCAGGGTGACCGGGCCTTCATAAACAATGCGCTTGTTCTTCAGGTCGGCATAACTGTTGGCCGCAGCAATTTTTACTTCCTGAGTTAAATCAAATTTGGTGTTGGCCTGCGCCAATGCGCTGCAGGTGCAAAGCAGCCCCAAAAGAAGCGACTTATTGAGGTTCATAGGTTCCCTTAATCTTGCTTAAGAGCTTGACTTCCTGTGCGTTGAGGTCGGCGTGTAGGCCAACGCCGCTCATGTGGAAGTGGTTGCCGCTGATTAAAATTTCTTGCTCAGAAGACAGGATCATTGATTTGAGATCCAGCTCCAGATAATGGGTGGTGAGTTGTTGCAGAGGATCGTTGAAACTGATGGCTTCGATCAGCACATCTTCCTCAAGCATGACTTTGTCGCTTGCCTTGTTCAATTTGCCGACTTTGGCGCTGAGTCGCCACTCGCCTTTTCCATCCTGAGGGAACAGGGTGTAGACCGGCTCAGTAAACAGGGTTCGGGCATCGCTATCGAAGTGTTCCATGTAAGTAGCACTGACACGACTTTCGAGTTTGCCTTCGCTGTCATAGCTGATGCTGCGAAGATCTGTGGCCACGTAGTCCGGCTTTTGTACCCCGGCATTGGGTATGGGTAAATTTGCCTTTTTACTTTGGACTTGCCAATAGAGCGCCAGCGCGGTGCCAAACAGCAGGATAATGGCCAGGGTTACCCGGTTCATACGCTCATTCCATGGGCTGTGTCGAACTTATTCTGACTCATCAACAGTAGATCGGCCAGTTCGCGCAGGGCACCGCGACCACCAGGCAGATAAGTTACCATATCAGCATGGCGGGCAACATACGGATGGCCATCGGCCACGCACACGCCAAGTCCAACGGCCTTCATCACCGGCAGGTCGACCATGTCATCACCAATATAGGCCACTTCCGCCGGGCTGACGTTGTACAGACTCAGCAGTTCTTCATAGGGCACAAATTTGTCGTCTATGCCCTGATAGATATGTTTCACACCCAGCGCCGTCATACGGTTTTGTACTATGGTGGAGTTGCGGCCGGTGATCACCGCTACGGCAATTCCGGCTCCCTGAAGCGCCTTGACGCCATAACCGTCGCGGGTGTGAAAGGCTTTGAGCTCTTCGCCCTGGTTGCCAAGGTAAATGCGGCCATCGGAGAAGACGCCGTCCACGTCGCAAATCAGCAGTTTGATTTGGCTTGCCTTATGCCAGATATCTTCGGCGACCGGGCCGTAGAGTCCTTCACGCATCAGATAACCCCCGCCTTGACCATATCGAGCATGTTCAGCGCGCCAACCGGACGGTGCTGGCTGTCAATCACGATAAGGCCGTTGATATTTTTTTCATCCATCAATTGCAGCGCTTCTGCGGCGAGAATGCTGTCTTTGATGGTAATGCAATTTCGGGTCATCACATCGGCAATGCTGGTTTGACGCAAATTAATTTGTGCATCAATCACCCGGCGCAGATCGCCGTCGGTGAAAATACCCACCAAGGCACCATCGGCATCGACAATGGCTGTCATGCCGAGGCCTTTTTTGGAGATTTCATACAGGGCGTCGGTAATGCAGATATCGTCGCGAACCAGTGGCAGTTCATCGCCGCGGTGCATCACATCGCTGACATGTAAAAGCAGCTTGCGACCGAGCGCGCCACCTGGGTGCGACATGGCAAAGTCATCTTTGGTAAAGCCTTTGGCTTGCAGCAGTGCAACGGCCAGGGCATCACCCATCACCAGGGTGGCCGTGGTGCTGGAGGTGGGGGCCAGCCCCAGTGGACAGGCTTCTTCAGGTACTTGTATACACAGGTGCAGTTTGGCGTGCTTTGCCATGGTGGAATTGGGTTTTCCGGTCATGGCGATCACTGGGATGCTGCGCCGTTTCATGACTGGCATCAGAGTAAGGATTTCATCTGACTCGCCAGAGTTGGAAATGGCCAGCACAATATCGTTTTCACTGAGCACGCCCAGATCGCCGTGACTGGCTTCGCCCGGGTGCACAAAAAAGGCTGGAGTACCGGTACTTGCCAGGGTGGCGGATATCTTATTGCCAATGTGCCCCGATTTGCCCATGCCCATCACAATCACCTTGCCGGTGCAGTTGAGGATAAGCTCGCAGGCATCGGCAAAGGCTTCGCTGTCGACAAACTGGTACAGGTTGTCCAGTGCCGCCTTCTCCACATCGATAACCTTACTGCCCCATTGGCGCAGTTGCGTTCTGTCTACCATATCTGTCTCTTCTGTCTTTGCCGGTATTTTGCCATCAGGCTAAGGATCAGTTTGTCTGGAACAGCACGTACTGATAACCAATAAAAATGGCCATAAAAATGGCGCCATGCCAGCGCTTGAGTTGTCGGTCTTTACCACTCATCAGCACAAATAAAGCCAGCGCAACACTGGTGGCCATCACCATATAAAAGTCGCGTGTTACAGCCTGGGCGTCCACCACGCCGGGGGCGATGAGCCCTGGCAGTGCCAACACTGCCAGAATATTAAACATGTTTGAGCCAACGATATTGCCGATGGCCAGGTCGTCTTCTTTTTTAAGAGCGCTGGCCACGCAGGCTGCGAGCTCAGGTAAGCTGGTTCCTACGGCAATGATTGTCAGGCCGATCACCAAGTCAGACAGCCCGTAGTACTTTGCAATACCCACGGCACCATCCACCATCCAATCGGCGGATAATGGCAGCAATATTATGCCCACCACGAGCCAAATCAAGGCTTTGGAGGTGGGAACATCACGGGGGATTTCCTCGTCAGCGTCATCGGCGAGAGGATCCGGAGTCTTGTTGGTCAGAGCATGCCAGATGAGATAGGCCATCAGTGCCAAAAAGGCCACAGCCAGAATAATGCCTTCATTACGGTCAAGAATGCCGTCATGGAGGAAATAACCCGCCAGGGCGGTGGCTGCCAGCATCATCGGGATTTCCCGTTTCAGTGTCTGTGAACTGACTGCGACGGCACCTATCATGGCGGTTACGCCCAAAATCAAGGTGATGTTGGCAACGTTGGAGCCGAGCACATTCCCCACGGCGGTGTCCCGCATGCCTTCCATCGAAGCGGTGGCGGCAACAAACATTTCCGGGGCAGAGCTACCCATGGCCACAATCGTCAGGCCAATCAGCATAGGGGGCAGACCGAGATTGCGGGCGAAGGCTGCAGCGCCATAAACAAATTTGTCAGCACTCCAAACCAGTACTGCCAAGCCTGCAATAAGCATAAACACGTTGAGTAACATTTATTGACAAAATCCATAAATACCAAGGCGCATTTTCGCTGGAAATCAGGCAAATTGAAAGTATTAGGGGCTGGAAGTGTGTAAGCGGTTGTCGCAATCAGGGCAATTCCGTACAATTTGCCCCTCTTCGTTGCGTGCCAGGATGGCCGAATATCACTTCACAGACATCAGGGAACCATCATGAACCACGAGGTCGACACTTTGGTGGAAATCCGCAATATGGGTTTCAGCCGTGGTGCGCGCATCATCTATGACGATATCAGTCTGAACATTCCCCGTGGCAAGGTAACGGCCATCATGGGGCCGAGCGGTATTGGCAAAACCACCTTGCTGAAGCTGATGGCCGGGCAGTTGCAGCCTGACCATGGTGAGGTGCTGTTCGATGGTATCAATATCCATAAAATCAGCCGCGGTGAACTGTTTGCGCTGCGTAAGCGTATGAGCATGTTGTTCCAAAGCGGAGCCCTGTTTACCGATATGAATGTGTTCGACAACGTCGCCTTTGCGCTGCGTGAACACTCGGGGCTTGATGAAGCCATTATTCGCCGCATTGTGCTGATGAAGCTTGAAGCCGTGGGCCTTCGTGGCGCGGCGCAAATGATGCCAAGTGAGCTTTCCGGCGGAATGCAGCGACGGGCTGCACTGGCTCGGGCCATAGCGCTGGAGCCTGAGATGGTGATGTACGATGAACCCTTTGCCGGTCAGGATCCGATTTCCATGGGTGTACTGGTAAAGCTTATCCGTGAGCTGTCCGACGCGCTTAACCTTACCTCTGTAGTGGTTTCCCATGATGTAGGCGAAGTGCTCGGTATTGCCGACTATGTGTATGTAATTGCGGATAAACGCATTATTGCTCAGGGTTCGCCAGCAGAACTCAAGGCATCGGATAATCCGCAGCTAAAGCAATTTATTGGTGGTGAACCCGATGGACCTGTGCCGTTTCATTATCCGGCCGCTGATTATATGAAGGAGCTTGGTGGTGGCGTTGATTGATGCAGTTGCACGCCTGGGGCGCGGCACCATAAAACAGGTGTCTGGTTTGGGGCGTGCCGGCTTGATGCTTTGGGGCGCCGTGATGGCCGTTCCCCGTCCGGCCAAGGGATTTCCGCTGTTGATCAAGCAGCTCTACGTGGTCGGGGTGCAATCACTGTTGATTGTGTTGGTGTCCGGGCTATTTATCGGCATGGTACTGGCGCTTCAGGGCTATACCATTTTGGTGGATTTCGGCACTGAAGAGAGCCTTGGACCCATGGTGGCCCTGAGCCTGCTGCGGGAACTTGGCCCTGTGGTCACTGCGCTGCTGTTTGCCGGCCGAGCCGGTTCGGCGCTGACTGCCGAAATTGGTTTGATGAAAAGCACCGAGCAGCTTTCCAGCCTCGAAATGATGGCGGTGGATCCGCTGCGGCAAATTATCGCCCCACGCTTTTGGGCGGGCGTGATCAGTATGCCACTACTGGCGCTGATGTTTACTGCCGTTGGGATTTGGGGCGGTCATATTGTCGGGGTGGAATGGAAGGGCATCGACAATGGTGCCTTCTGGTCAATTCTGCAGGCATCGGTCGAATGGCGTCAGGACATAGTAAACTGTTTGATTAAGAGCCTGGTGTTCGCCTTGGTGGTGACCTGGATTGCCCTGTACCGTGGTTATGAAGTGGTGCCTAATCCTGAAGGGATCAGCAAGGCCACCACTTCAACTGTGGTGCAATCGAGTCTCGCCGTTTTGGCATTGGATTTTCTGCTGACCGCCCTCATGTTTGGGTAACACCTGGCGTTCAGCTAATTGCAAGGAGTAAAACTTTAGCATGTTGTCACGGAAAGTTGAGATTTGGGTGGGGCTTTTCCTGCTGGCCGGGATAGCCGCCTTTCTGGTGTTGGTGTTTAAAGTCGCCAATGTCGAAGTGCAGGCTGGGAAGAGTCAATACACTCTCTATGCGCGCTTCTCCAACGTCGGGGGGCTTAAGGTTCGCTCACCGGTCAAAGTCGGCGGGGTTGTGGTTGGGCGCGTAAGTCAGATAGAGCTGGATCCCGAGCGTCTGGTAGCCGTGGTAACCCTGTCGATGGACGGCCGTTACCGTAACTTTCCCGAAACCAGCAGTCTGGCGATTTTGACTTCGGGCTTGCTTGGGGAACAGTTCCTCGGTTTGACCCCCGGGTTTGTTGAAGATGATATTGCCATGCTGAAAGATGGGGACAGAATAGCCGACACTAAGTCAGCGCTGGTTCTGGAAGACCTGATCGGGCAGTTCCTCTACAGTATGGGTTCTAAGGATTAACAGGAGAATAATGATGTTCAGAACAATGATTGCACTGTTGTTAAGTGTGTTCTGTTTAACGGCCGTGGCAGAGCCCGTGGATGGTAGCAATCCTTATGAGATGATCCAGGAAGTTGCTGACAATACCTTCAAGCGTTTTCACGCCGATAAAACTCTGATTGATGCCGATGCCAATCATCTCAAGGTGATAGTGCGTGAAGAGCTGATGCCTTACATCGACTATCGTTATGCATCTTACAAAGTGCTGGGGCAGTATTTGCGTGATACTTCAGAAGACCAGCGCAACCGCTTTGTGGATGCCTTTGAGGCTTACTTGGTGACAACCTATGCCCAGGCTTTTACCGAGTACACCAATCAGACGGTGGAGTACGCACCAGCAGTCAAATTCACCGATGAAAAAATTGTTGATGTGAACGTTCGCATTATTGAATCAGGTCGTCCACCCATTAAGCTGCTGTTCAAGGCTCGCCGTCTGAAGGATGACACCTGGAAAGCCTTTGACCTGGTGGCCGAGGGCGTAAGCTTGTTGCAGTCAAAACAGTCAGAAATCACGGGTCTTATCCGCCAGAAAGGCATTGAACATGTGATAGTGATGCTGAATGACAAAGCCAATACACCTGTAAGCCGTGCCACCAAGGCGGTAGCAAATTGATCAGCCTGAGCTGCAATGCAGACTGCTGTGAGTTGTCAGGGCGTCTTGACCATAGCGTGGTTTGCGACCTTTGGCCCAGGCTCGATAGTCTGATCCCTGCCCAGGCAACCCGCTTGGATTTGAGGCAATTGTCCTATAGTGACAGTGCCGGTATCGCATTTTTACTGGAATTGTGGCAACGTGCCCGAAACAGGGGGCAGAAGCTGCAGTTGGTGTCACCTTCTGCACAACTTGGTAAACTAATCGCCCTGTACGATTTGGAAGTCTTCTTCGAAGAAGAAGCCTAGCGCAACTAAGGTTCAGTTCATTCATGGATTGCAAACAGATTGAAGAAATTTTGACTCAGGCTCTGGGTCTCGACGAAGTACATGTCACTACTGATGGCAGCCATTATCAGGTCATCGCTGTTGGCGAATGCTTCGATGGCATGAGCCGTATCAAGCAACAACAGGCTATTTATGCCCCGCTGATGGAGCAGATTACCAGCGGAGCCCTGCATGCCTTATCCATCAAGACTTTTACCCCCACTCAGTGGAAGCGGGAAAAAGTCTTCAATATGCCACTCTAAAGAGAAACGTCGTGGATAAACTCTCAATTCAGTCCGGCGGTGCACTTGCGGGACGTGTGGTTATTTCCGGAGCCAAAAATGCCGCCCTGCCTATTTTGATGGCGGGGGTGTTGGCTGAGTCCGAATTTGTACTGACAAACGTGCCCAGCCTGCGTGATGTTGACACCAGCTGCAAGCTGCTGCGCTGTCTCGGTGCAGAGGTGACTCAGGATGGCGACCGCATTGCCATCAATAGTGCCAACATAGATCATTTTGTGGCGCCATACGATTTGGTGAAAACCATGCGGGCCTCAATTTTGATCCTGGGCCCCTTGCTTGCCCGCTACGGCAAGGCAGATGTGTCTTTGCCCGGCGGTTGCGCCATTGGTGCGCGCCCGGTAAACCTGCACCTGCATGGTCTTGAGCAGATGGGTGCCCAAATCGAAGTGAAAGAAGGCTATATCAAGGCCCGGGTAGATGGTCGTCTCAAAGGCGCGCATATCTTTATGGATATGGTCAGCGTGGGTGCCACTGAAAACCTGCTGATGGCCGCTGCACTTGCAGATGGCGTAACCGTGATAGAAAACGCTGCCCGTGAACCTGAAGTTATCGACCTTGCCAACTGTTTGGTTGCCATGGGCGCGAAAATCAGTGGTATTGGCAGTGCCACGCTTAAGATCACTGGCGTTGAGCGTCTCAGTGGCTGTGATTATCGGGTAATGCCAGACCGTATTGAAACTGGCACCTTCCTGGTGGCTGCGGCCGTGACCCGAGGCAGTATTCGTTGTGACAGTGCCGACCCCTCATCGCTCGAAGCCGTACTTGCCAAACTGGAAGATGCCGGTGCTGACATCCGTACCGGTGACGACTGGATTGAGCTGGATATGCATGGCAAGCGTCCCAAGGCAGTGAATATCAAGACCGCACCCTATCCTGCGTTTCCCACAGACATGCAGGCACAGTTCTGTGTGCTCAATTGTTTGGCGGAAGGTACGGGCACAATTACTGAGACTATTTTCGAGAACCGTTTTATGCACGTGCCTGAACTGATGCGTATGGGTGCTCATATGGAACTTGAAGGCCATACCTGTATCGTGCATGGTGTGGAGCGTTTAAGTGGTGCTCAGGTGATGGCGACCGATCTGCGTGCATCTGCCAGTTTGGTGATTGCCGGCCTGATGGCTGACGGGAATACAGTCGTGGATCGTATTTATCACCTCGACCGTGGCTATGAGCACATCGAGACCAAGTTTGAAGGGCTTGGTGGCAGGGTAGTGCGAATTAAATAAGCTTCATCGTTTATTAATAAAAACCGCCTTTAATGGCGGTTTTTTTATAGTAGGATTTTGTACGACAGGCCAGCCCTCACCCAGTGATTTGGGATTTATATGCAGCGATTGAATGGAACTGGATACATTGGCCATCGATTGTATGCAGGTCGACGGTAGTTTGAGTGGGTCGATTTACAGGAGTCAGGGATATGATGAAGCTTGTAAGGTGGGCGGTGCCGGCACTGCTGTTGATGGCCGCATTGGTCAGCTATATCGCGGGTGCCCAAATGCCTTCTATGGTGCTTCTGGCGCTGGGCGTATGTTTTGAATTGGCATTTTGGGTGCGTTTGACCGGGGTTGTGAGCCCCAACAATAAGTGCTGAGACAGAGCCAGTTTGATTACTGACCAAAAAAAAGCCCGGTTGACCGGGCATTTTTGCATTTTGTAGCTAATATATCGATTGAGGTGAATTCAGCACTTAATCAGTAGTACTGGCTTTTTCACCAATTACCACAGACACCTGATAGCCTTGACCCTGTCGGATTATCGTCAATTCAACCTCAGTCCCCGGCTTTGTTTCTGCAATTCTATCCATTAACATTTCTGCACTCACTACTTCTTCGCCTGCATAGGCTGTGATGACATCTCTTGGAAGTAATTGAGCTGATGCAGCCGGTCCATTTCTGTCAACTCCAGTAACCAATACACCACGGACTTCCTGTAATTTGAGCACTTGCGCCATAAAGGGTGTTAAGGCTTCGCCCGATATACCTAACGCACCGCGGATCACACGTCCGTGTTCAATCAGTTTTCCCATGATGGAATAAGCCAACCGAATAGGGATGGCAAAGCTGATACCATGTCCGCCACCTTCGCCACCGATTTGATAAGCGGCGGTGTTGATACCGATAAGGTCTCCGCTGGTATCAATGAGAGCTCCACCCGAATTACCGGCATTAATGGCGGCATCAGTCTGCAAAAAGTCCTGATAACCGGTACTTAGACCATTTCGGCCCGTGGCACTGATAATACCCTGAGTAATGGTTTGTCCGAGGTTGTAGGGATTGCCAATGGCCAGTACCACGTCTCCAACCTGGGGCAGTGTTCCCAGGTTCAAGGGGGCCACAGGGAGTTTATCCCCTTCTATTTTCAGTACGCTCAAATCGGTTTCAGGATCTGAGCCGACAACTTCTGCGCTGAAGCGGCGTCCGTCCTGCAGTGCAATAACAATTTCATCGGCTTTTTTGATGACGTGGTAATTGGTGAGAATGTAGCCCTCTTTGGCCATTATCACCCCGGAACCCAGTCCCTGAAGTGCTCCTGAGTTCAACGGCTGACGCTGATCTATGCTGATGTTGTAGATATTGGCAACAGCCGGTGCGGCTCTGCGAACGGCATTGGCGAAGGAAAGTTCGCTGCCACCGTTGCCATGGCTTTTGAAGAATTTGCCATGGTCATTGCCCAGATAGTTTTGGGCCAGCAGGAAGACTGCGGCCATCACCAGACCGAACATCACGGCTTTACCGACGTAGAGCAGGGCGTTTTTCATGGATGGAGGCGTGGTTGATTGTAAAAAAGTGTAGCTAGATTAACACGTTTCAAAACAATAAGCCCAGCACTGGGGCTGGGCTTATTAGCTGCTTGGTGTTAGCGCAATACCAGATAGCGCATGCTCTTTCCGCGCATCACTTTTAAAGCAGCGGCACCATCTTGCTCTTTAAGCTGCTCTTTAAGCGCCTTGAGATCTTTCACCGGGGTGCGGTTCACACCCACAATGATGTCACCTTTGCGCAGACCACTGAGCGCTGCAGGCGAGCCTTCGGCAATGTCAGTGATTTCAACACCATTGGAGTTGGACTCAAGTTTGGCACCAGCCAATTGTGGGTGCAACTCATCGGCGACAGCGGTTTGCTCTGAGGCCTCACCCAAGGTTACCTTGACCGTTTTTTCTTTACCGTCTCTGATCAGACCCAGCTCAACCTTGGCACCGGCGCCCAAGGTGCCGATTTTTGCCCGCAGTTCCTGGAAGCTCTTAATCTTGCGATCGTTCACACTGACGATGATATCACCGGCTTTGATTCCAGCTTTGTCTGCGGCGCTGTCTGGCATGACTTCGTTAACGAAGGCGCCGTGCTGTGAATCCAGGCCAAAGCCTTCGGCCAGTTTACTGTCAAGCTCCCTACCGGAAATGCCCAGCACCCCGCGGCGTACTTCGCCGTGTTCAATAATCTGGTCAACCAGCGAGTGCATCATGTTGGCAGGAATGGCAAAACCAATGCCCACGTTACCACCGCCCGGTGCCACAATCGCGGTGTTGATACCGATAAGTTCACCGCGCAGGTTCACCAGCGCGCCACCTGAGTTACCGCTGTTAATGGCGGCGTCGGTCTGAATAAAGTTTTCCAGCATCTCTATACCCAGGCCGCTGCGGCCCAGTGCTGACACTATGCCCGAGGTAACGGTTTGACCCAGACCAAAGGGATTACCTATGGCCACCGCAAAGTCGCCCACGTGGATGGCGTCTGAGTCGGCCGATTTAATTTCAGTCAGTTTATCGGCTTTGATTTGCAGCAGGGCGATATCGGATTCGCTGTCGCTGCCAATCAGTTTGGCTTCAAATTCACGGCCATCGAGCAAACCTATTTGAATGGTGTCGGCGCCATCAATCACATGGTTGTTGGTGACTATATAGCCCTTGTCGGCATCAATAATTACTCCGGAACCCAAGCCGCGGAAGGGGCGTTCGCGCACTTGCTCCTGTGGTGCATTGGGGCCAAAGAAATAGCGGAATACATCAGGAACCCGCTGTTTGGAAACATGGGTGCCGGATACGGCAACTGAGACAACGGCCGGAGTGGCTTTTTCCAACATGGGGGCCAGACTTGGCAACTGCTGGCCATCTACCGCCATTGGCAGCGAGGCATAGGCAGGCAGCGTGCCCAAAGTCAGGGTGGCACCTAAAATAGCGGCGGATACGAGAGAGAGTTTTACTTTCATCTTAGTCATTGCTCCAATTCGGGGATCGGTTTCAAAGTGACAGTTGGCACTTGTATAACCCTTCCGACCCGGGTGTAACAACAAAGTTCGTCACTATTAACAAAGGTTAATACGCCTTTCATCTGTTCCCACAATAGCGCCTTCTGGCAACTGTTGTCGGGGGCAGTGGCTATTACCTTGCCGGGTTCGACATGTTAACATTCACTCAATTTCATATATGGTCCCCAGAGAAGAAATCAAGTGTCCCATCTTACCCCCTGGCAGCATTATCAACAGGATCTGTTAAAAGAAGGCTTTTCCCACGACGTGGCACAAGAGGCTGCGGTTAAAGCACTGCAAGGTGTGTTCGATGCCCTGATTGCCAGTGAAACCAGCAGCAGCTTGCTTGGCCGGTTGGGCAGTCGCTTTGGTATGGCAACCAAAAAGCCTTACGTGAAAGGCTTATACCTGTGGGGCGGTGTAGGGCGGGGTAAAACCTATCTGATGGACACCTTTTATGAGGCCTTGCCTTTCGAGCGCAAGATGCGGGCCCACTTCCACCGCTTTATGCATCAGGTGCATTTGGACCTCGATCGTTTGAAGGGGACCCGCGATCCTTTGCTGGTGATTGCCAAAGAGATGGCCGCCAAGGTGCGGGTGATTTGTTTTGATGAGTTCTTTGTTTCTGACATTACCGACGCCATGCTGCTCGGCACCCTGTTTGAGGCGCTGTTTGATGAGGGGGTGGTGCTGGTTGCCACCTCCAACATTGTTCCCGATGATTTGTATCGCAACGGGCTGCAGCGGGCGCGTTTCCTGCCGGCGATTGCGCTGCTCAACCAGCATTGCGATGTGCTCAATGTGGACTCAGGTATCGACTATCGACTGCGCACACTGGAGCAGGCGGAGATTTACCACTTCCCGCTGGATGAGGCCGCCGACACTAACCTGCTTAAGTACTTTGATCAGCTGACGCCCGAGTCTGAAGTGCAATCGGAGCCTATTGAAGTGGAAGGTCGTTACCTCAGCATTCGTAAACAGGCTCAGGGTGTGTTGCTGGCTGACTTCAGGGCGCTGTGTGATGGCCCCCGCAGTCAGCGCGACTATATGGAGCTTGCGCAGTTATACCACACTGTACTGCTCTCTGGTGTTGAGCAGATGGGTGCCCAGCAAACCGGTGATGACATTGCCCGCCGTTTCCTGGCGTTGGTGGACGAGTTTTACGAGCGCCATGTAAAGCTGATTATCTCAGCCGAGGTTGCGCTGGAAGACATCTACACTGAGGGGCTGCTCAGTTTTGAGTTCCGCCGCTGTCGCTCACGCTTGATTGAAATGCAGTCCCGGGATTATCTGGCGCTGGAGCACTTGCCCTGACTCGTTGCGCTGCCGCGCAGAAACTGGCCGGGATGCATTCTTTGACTCTGTGCTTCCATGGGCATAAGGCAGACACCGGATCCTCGCGATCTTTTTTAATTTTGGTTTGAAAAAGCAGGTGATTTTTAACCCAGTCTTGGATATAATTCGCGACCTGCCCACGTTACCTCCGCCGAAGAGGCGGAAATCAGAGCCGATTTCCCTGCTCGAAGGGGTAGTGGAAAAGGCAAATGTGTTATCCGGGGTCGGATAACATGTGTGACAGAATTTAACTTTGGGTTTTTGTAATAATGAAGACTTTTACTGCCAAGCCAGAAACTGTATCTCGTGACTGGTACGTTGTTGACGCCGAAGGTAAGACTCTGGGTCGCATCGCTACTGAAATTGCTCGCCGTCTGCGCGGTAAGCATAAGCCTGAGTTCACTCCTCACGTTGACACCGGTGATTACATCATCGTTATCAATGCTGAGAAAGTGACCGTGACTGGCAACAAAGCTGCAGGCAAGATGTACTACTCTCATTCTGGTTTCCCAGGCGGCATCAAAGAAATCAACTTTGAAAAGCTGCAGGCTCACAAGCCAGAAATGATCATCGAGAAAGCAGTCAAGGGTATGTTGCCAAAAGGCCCGCTGGGTCGTGCTATGTTCCGCAAGCTGAAAGTATATGCTGGCGCCGAGCACAACCACGCTGCACAACAACCTCAAGTTCTTGATATCTAAACGGGATTAAGTAAATGGCTGCTACTCAGTACTACGGCACTGGCCGTCGCAAAACTTCTACCGCTCGCGTATTCGCTAAAGTAGGCAGCGGTAACATCATCGTTAACAAGCGTCCTCTGGATGTTTACTTCGGTCGTGAGACTGCTCGTATGGTTGTTCGTCAGCCACTCGAGCTGGTTGAAATGACTGAAAAGCTGGACATCTATGTGACTGTTAAGGGCGGTGGTATCACTGGTCAAGCCGGTGCCATCCGTCACGGTATCACCCGCGCTCTGATGGAGCTGGACGAGTCTCTGCGTCCTACTCTGCGTGCCGCTGGTTTCGTTACCCGTGATGCCCGTCAGGTTGAGCGTAAGAAAGTTGGTCTGCGTAAAGCACGTCGTAGACCACAGTTCTCCAAGCGTTAATTTTCGCTTCGAGTCTGCAAAAAACCCGGCCTTGGCCGGGTTTTTTATTATCTATCGGTTATTTACGTCAGTTAAATCACCCCATAGAGGGGTATTTTGTCTAAGTTTAAGTAATGGGAATGTAAAATATAACCAGTTGATAAATGAATATGGCCTTGCCTTGATAACGCGAAATTACGCCATTGGGAATGATTGATAATCTCTATAAATCAATACGTTGAACTCCGTTGGTGACGTTTTAGCCTACACTGTTCAATGTGGCGATTGATTATTTTTTCATAAATTTCTTGCCCATCCCCCCCTGAAATCTGCTAAAATTCTGCTTTAACCGCAACCTTGCAGCAAACAATGGGCAAAAACGTAGTTGTTCTCGGCACCCAATGGGGTGACGAGGGAAAAGGTAAGATTGTCGACCTTCTCACTGAACAGGCAAAATACGTAGTTCGTTATCAGGGCGGCCACAACGCTGGTCACACTCTGGTAATTGATGGTGTTAAAACCGTTCTCCATCTGATCCCTTCAGGCATCCTGCGCGATAATGTTAAGTGCATTATCGGTAACGGTGTTGTGCTGGCTCCAGACGCGCTGATGAAAGAAATCAGCATGCTCAAAGAGCGTGGTGTACCCGTTGAAGAGCGTTTGCTGATCTCCGAAGCTTGTCCGCTTATCCTGCCATTCCACTGTGCAGTGGATATCGCCCGTGAAAAGGCGCGTGGCAATAAGGCTATCGGTACCACAGGTCGTGGTATTGGCCCTGCCTACGAGGACAAGGTATCACGTCGCGGTCTGCGCGTGGGTGATCTGTTCAATGCTGAACTCTTCGCTGAGAAACTCAAAGAAGTGATGAAGTATCACAACTTCATGCTGACTGAGTACTATGGTGCCGAGGCCGTTGACTATCAGAAGACTCTTGACGATGCGCTGGCAATGGCTGACTACCTCAAGTCTATGTGTGTTGATGTGACAGAAATGCTGGATCAGGCCCGCAAAGCCGGAGAAAACATTCTGTTTGAAGGTGCCCAGGGTACACTGTTGGATATCGACCACGGTACTTACCCGTTCGTGACTTCGTCCAACACCACCGCCGGTGGCGTTGCCACAGGTAGTGGTTTTGGTCCATGCCACCTCGACTATGTGTTGGGTATCATGAAGGCCTACACCACTCGCGTGGGTGCCGGTCCTTTCCCAACTGAACTTGAGTGTGAAATTGGTGACCATCTGGGTACCAAGGGTCACGAGTTTGGTGCTACCACTGGCCGTAAGCGTCGTCCAGGCTGGCTTGATGCCGTTGCCATGAAGCGTGCTATCCAGATCAACAGCCTGACCGGTATCTGTCTGACCAAGTTGGACGTACTGGATGGCCTGAAAGAAGTGAAGATCTGTGTGGGTTATCAGCAGCCAGATGGCACTGTGACCACAGTGACGCCACTGGCAGCCGAAGGCTATGAACTGGTTACCCCGGTTTATGAGTCAATGCCAGGCTGGAGCGAGAACACCTTTGGTGTGACCTCCATGGATCTGCTGCCACAGGCGGCCGTGAACTACATCAAACGTATCGAAGAGATTTTGGAGACTCCAATCGACATCATCTCTACCGGTCCGGATCGGAACGAGACCTTTATCAGGGTCAGCCCGTTCAACTGATGTAAAGAAGGCCGCATAAGCGGCCTTTTTCATACCTGCAGCTTTGCTGTCAGGCTCAAGATTTGGGTTATACTGCCGATGAGTTGGTCATCAGCCAGTCATTCGGAATTTGTTATGTTACGTGTCATCTCAGCCCTGTTATTTATGGTTTCCCCCAGTTTGCTGGCAGCTGAGGCGGTGGACGTTTACACCCAGGAACAACTGTTGACGCTCATTCGAGAGCAGCAACATTTGGCGCAGGTTAAGCAGGATGACTGCCAATTGGTGCAGGATATTGAAGCCCGTGCCGAAGTACTTAAGCAGCCCCTGTATCAGTTTTTGTGGGGCGAGATGTTTATCCACGGTACCTGCATTAAAAAAGACGTGCCCCGCGGCATGCAATTATTGAAAGAGTCTGCCACCCAAGGCAGCACAGAAGCCATGCTGCAAGTGGCTCGCTATTATGAAGATGGCAAGTATGTGCTTAAGAACAAGCACCGCTCGGTACAGTATCTGTACCCCGCCGCCGCCAACGGCGACCAAAAGGCGCGCATGATGCTGGTGCGTCTGTACAACGAGGGCTTTGGCAGCCCCAGGGATTATGAGATGGCCTATCATTGGCTGTACAACGAGGTCTTTAACGATCAAAAGACCAAGGACCAAGCCTGGCAACTGCTGCAAAAGCTGGAGTCCAAAATGCCCGCCAGTGCCGTGGCAAGAGCCCGGGGCGAGCATTTGTGGAATTACTGATATCCGGCAAGGGCCGGATGAAAAATGGAAATTGAATGATTAACGATCCGCATTTTGAGCGCGAACAGGAAAAGTACGACAACCCCATTCCCAGCAGGGAATTTATCCTCGAGTATTTGAGGTCTCAAACCGCCCCCCAGCCTCGCGACAATATCGCCGAGGCACTGAAGATCCACGATGAAGAACGCCTGGAAGCCCTGCGCCGCCGTCTGCGCGCCATGGAGCGTGATGGCGAGCTGGTGTTCACCCGTGGCCAGTGTTACGGCCTGCCGGAGCGCATGGATTTGATGTCGGGTACTGTGCTTGGTCACAGAGATGGCTTTGGCTTCTTCCGCCCGGATAACGGCGGCGATGACCTCTTTATCAACGAGCGCGACATGCAGCTCTATTTCCACGGTGACAAGGTACTGGCACAAAAGGCCGGTGTCGATCGCCGTGGCCGCCGCGACGCCCGTATCGTCAGGCTGCTCTCTGAGCGCAGCGCGCCGCTGGTTGGCCGGTTCTGTGTCGATTCAGGTATGGCCTTTGTGGTGGCCGATGACAAGCGTATTCCCCATGAAATCCTGATTGCCAATGAAGACAAGAATGGTGCCCGCCATGGCGATGTGGTGGTGATTGAACTGACCCGTCGTCCGGGCCGCTACGTGCGTGCCGGTGGCAAGGTTACTGAAGTGCTGGGCAAGGAAATGGCCCCTGGCATGGAAATCGAAATTGCTCTGCGTAACTACGACCTGCCGCACCAGTGGTCATCGGTAATTGAGAAAAAGCTGCGCCGTATTCCTGACTACGTCACCGACGAAGACAAAGAAGGCAGAGTCGATC
>NZ_JBFKLW010000004.1:0-97242 GCF_041630135.1 Shewanella sp. | reverse complement strand
AGCCAAACTTCCGAAGGAATTGATCAGATTGCGTCTGCCTTTTTCCTGTAACTCGGGATTGCCTGATTCCATCATCATCCATACCCAAGTCTGGATTAGCGTAAGAGGTGGGTACTGAACTTTTGAAGAATCCAACATAAATATCCCATAAGTCTTTGTAATTAATTAGATAATTTAATATTTTTTTGGGTTTTCCGGCGCTGGTGTTGCCAGCTACCTTTGGACTGGCCACAGATTAGCAAATTCTTTTTTTATGTATAACCACAAAGGGGGAAGATACCCAAAAAAAAACCTGTCAGTAGTATAAACAGGCTATCCAGTCTACCGCAATGTCAGTCTTAAGAATTACTAATTTACATTTTACAGGTTATTGTGCTGTAAATTGAGGGTTGAGATTTGATGGTTCTGCGGATGCCCTCTTTGTCAAACGCAGACGCGCAAGTATCGGTTGAAGTGTTAATATGACTGTCAAACCATTTGGACAGTCAATCTATGCGCCCATCAGCCTATTTCGAAGGCCCTGTCGATAAACTTAATTGGAAAGTGCTCAGGATGCTCTGGCCTTATTTGCTGGAGTTCAAAGGGCGTATTTTACTTGCGCTCGCTTGTCTGGTGGTAGCCAAGCTTGCCAGCGTGGGCATGCCTTTCTTACTTAAAGCGCTGGTGGATGACCTGGATGAAGGCAGAGTGCAGGCGCTGGTGGCAGTTCCCATAGGTTTGGTACTGGCTTATGGGGGGGCTAGGTTGGTGATGGCGCTGACAGGGGAGATCCGCGATACCCTTTTCGGCCGGGTGACCGAGCGAGCCATCCGGCGATTGGGGCTGGCAGTGTTTGAACATCTGCACCGGCTGGATTTGGATTTTCACCTCGAGCGTCGCACCGGCGGCTTGTCACGTGATATTGAACGTGGAACCAGTGGTGTCAGTTTTCTGATGCGATTTATGGTGTTCAATATCGTACCTACACTGCTGGAAATCTGCCTGGTTGTAGGTATTTTTTTTGTGAACTATGGCTGGCAGTTTGCCGCTATTACTCTGGTTTCAGTCCTGGCTTATATTGGCTTCAGCGTGGTAGCCACTGAGTGGCGCACCGGATACGTGCGAGAGGCGGCCAAGGCCGATTCCGTTTCGAATACCCGCGCCATCGACAGCCTGCTCAATTATGAAACCGTCAAATACTTTAATAATGAAAAGTATGAAGCAGACCACTATGACAAGGCGTTGGAGGCCTGGGAAACAGCCAAGCGCAACAATCGCTTGTCGTTGTTTGTCCTGAACGGTGGTCAGGCCTTTATCATTGCCGCCGCCATGACGGCCATGATGGCGTTGGCAGCAGCTCAGGTCACCGAGAGCAAGATGACTCTGGGGGACTTTGTGCTGATTAATGCCTTTATGATGCAGCTCTTCATGCCGCTCAACTTTTTGGGGTTTGTGTACCGCGAGATTCGCGGTGCTCTGGCCAACATTGAGCGCATGTTTGGCCTGTTGGATCAGACGCCGAAGATTTTGAATAAAGACACAGCACAGGCATTTCAGTGCCAGCGCGGTGAGGTTTGCTTTGAGCAGGTGTCTTTCCGTTATGACGAGCGCCCCATTCTTAACGAGGTGAGCTTTACCCTGGCACCCGGTGAAAAGGTGGCAGTGGTGGGTGACAGCGGTGCTGGCAAGTCTACTCTGATTAAGCTGTTGTTTCGCTTTTATGATGTCACAGGCGGACGTATCTTAATTGATGGTGTTGATATCCGGGATATGACTCAGGATAGTCTGCGCAGGGCTATGGCCATTGTGCCTCAGGACACAGTGCTCTTTAACGACACCTTGTTGGAGAATGTCCGCTATGGGCGTCCCGGTGCCAGCGATGATGAAGTGCGCGAGGTGATTAAGCATGCTCACTTGGCGGACTTTGTGGCCTCGCTGCCCCAGGGGCTTGAGACTAAAGTTGGTGAACGTGGGCTTAAGTTGTCGGGTGGCGAAAAGCAACGGGTGGCCATTGCCAGGGCTATGCTCAAGGGCTCGCCGATTCTGGTGTTTGATGAAGCCACTTCGTCGCTGGACAGCCGCTCCGAGAAAGCCATTCTTGATGCCCTCAGGGAAGTGGCTGTTGGGCACACAAGTTTGGTGGTGGCCCACAGGCTGTCGACCATAGTGGATGCCGACCGTATTGTGGTGCTCAGTCAGGGCAAAATTGCTGAACAGGGCAGCCACAGTGAACTGCTTGCCAAAGGCGGTTTGTACAGCCGTCTATGGCACATTCAACATGAACAAAAGATGAAGTGAAGTTCAGGTGTGATTCAGCAAGCGCCCATCATAATCCTTTAAAAACGTGGGCGTTATAACGGAGTCGCTATGAAAAATATCGCTTTGTTGGTCAATCTGGAAGGTATGCCGGAGAAAGTCACCACGGATTGGAATGCTGTCTCCACAACCTTGAGAAAGCGTCAGGTCAGTCCGGAAGGGCTAGAGGATATCTACGCCGATCTTTGTGCCGGACTCCGGGTATCTACCCGAGGTTTAACACTGGCCAAATTAAATACAGACCTATCACTGGATGGCATTATCGCAGAACGCGAGTCTGCACGCCAAGCCAGTGTCAGCTGCTGCTAATCGTCCTTCGTCGCCAGAGGAGAATCTGGCTTCCACCCTTCGCATAGCAGCAGGGGTTGTTTGTTTGCATCTGCAGGTAATAAGCGAATAATACGGCCATCCCTGAAGCACAGCTGCTCGCCTTCAATTTCCGTCAGTCGGTCGCAATTCTTGCAACTGGCACTTCGGGTTTTTGCTTCTGGTAACTTTGGATTGTTCACGCACGGTATCCTGATATGAGTGAGCGCGATACACCTCTCACATTTATCCTTTTGTGTGAGGTGTGTCAATAAAGGCTGGGCATTATACCTAAGCCTGCTTAACTTTGAATTAAAACTTAAGTCTAACTCTAATTTCCGGCCAACAAATGTAGCAGGTATTCAAAGCTGTTCAGGTTCAGCGCTCATCGGCTTTAATTGGTTAAAGTTGTGCAAAAAATGGTCGATAATAAGGTGGTATGCCATCGAGTTATCGAGGTGTGTTATGGAAATCCGTCCCAGTCAGCAAAATCACGGCGCCGAGGTATCGGCGATTGCCAAGGATAAGTCAACCCAGACTGGTCGTAATCACGGTCAGGATGTTGCCGTCGTCGCCAGTCAGAAAACTGCTGCCCACTCCAGTCGGGCGTTGATGAATGCTGCGATCCTCTCTGCGCAGCAAGAAGTGAGCTTAAGTGCCGCAGACGAGCCCATGGTGCTCTTGTACCGCGCCGCCATTGAAGCTATTAACGAGGAGTTGGCACCCGCCATGGGAGAACAGGCCATTCAGCGTCTGGCAGATGAAGGTGTTGATACCTCACCAGAGGCCACCGCCGGTCGCATAGTGGACTTTGCCACCCAATTTTTTTCCCTGCATCAGTCACAAAATGTCAGTCAGAGCTTCGATGAGCAACTCAGTGGCTTTATGAACATCATAGGTGGCGCAATCGATCAAGGCTTTAAAGAGGCACGGGATATCCTCTCGGGCCTCAAGGTGCTTGAAGGGGATATTGCTGCTGGCGTCGATAAGACTTACGAGTTGGTGCAAAAAGGGTTGCAGGACTTTATCGATAGTTTCAGCAATGCCGGCACTTCTGAGAAAACTGAGTGAAGCTCTCCATGCTGTCTCCGGGCAGTAAGTAAAGGCCTTTTATAAAAAGGGTTTTTATTTCGCTGTCCAGTGCTTATGCTGAAGACTAGGCTATATAGCAGCGAGAGCGAACATGTGGGTAGAAGGCACTATTCAGGGGCGGCGTGACTGGACTGATAAACTGTTCAGTTTGCAAATTAAAGCTGATATTTCCCCTTTTATCGCCGGGCAGTTTATTAAGCTCAGTCTGCAGCATGAAGAGCGACGGGTGGGGCGGGCGTACTCGTTAGTGAACCCTCCCGGCAGCGAATATCTTGAAGTGCTTGCTGTTGCCGTTGAAGACGGCCAGTTATCCCCCAAACTCCAGGACCTCGACGTGGGCGATACTGTGGAAGTATCGGCCACCGCCACTGGGTTTATGACCCTGGATGAATTACCCAGAGCCGACAGGACGGGACGTCAGCTTTGGATGTTGGCTACCGGAACTGCGATTGGTCCCTTTATTTCCATGTTGAAAACGCCTGAACCTGAGGCACGATTTGAGCATCTGGTGGTGGTTTATGGTGTCAGGCACGCCGAAGATTTGGCTTACCTTGCGGATTTACAGGCACTTGCCACGGCTAACCCAAATTTTCATTTGGTGCTTTCGGTTACCCGCGAACCTTTCCCTCAGGCTTTGCAACAACGTATTCCCCAGGCCCTTGCCTCGGGCGAACTGGAAGCTATGACAGGGCTTAGTCTGTCGCCAGAATATTCCCAGGTGATGATTTGCGGTAATCCGGGCATGGTAGCCGAGTGCCAGACGCTGCTGCTTGAGCGTGGGCTGGTCAAAAACCTGCGCCGGGCACCCGGTAATATCACAGTAGAAAAATATTGGTAAATGAGCCCGCGTTGATTTTTCGAGATGACGGTTTGTTCTGGTTGGCAAACCAGCAGCCTTGAAACAAGCAAGCTTGTGTAGTTAAGCCAATCAAATCAAATAGCAAGGGATAAAGATCAAGGGCTTTATCTGGTTCAACATCTGCTAAAAATAACCATAAAAAGTCACACGCTCTAAATAAGGATAAAGTCATGAAACTTCTGTGCTCGGCGCCGTCTCCATACTCACGTTTGGTGCGTATTATGGTGCGATACCTGGAACTCAAGGTTGAAGAGATTGGCACCAATCCGTTCGATAACGGCGACCAGTTGTTGTCGGGTAATCCGCTTGGGCAAATCCCCTGCCTGTTTTTGAACGATGGTTCAGCCCTGTACGACAGTGAAGTCATCAGTCGCTATTTGGATGTGACCTATGCCAAAGGACAGCTGTTTGGAGATCCTAATGCTGACTGGCAGGCGCAGTGTCAGTTTTCGCTGATAAAAGGGCTGATTGACAGTGCGGTGAAGCTGCGTCAGGAGCAGATGCGCGAAGATGAAGGAGTCCGTTCACCTTTCTGGACCGCCCGGTTCGAGCAGGCGCTGTTGCGGGGATTCAGGGAGCTTGAACGTCAGGGCGCAGGCAGTTCAGGACGTATAGATATCCGTGCCATGGCGTTGGTATGTTTGATTGAATACATTGAGTTCCGGCATCCCTCGCTGGAGTGGCGTAACCTCGCGCCAGCATTGGCGCTATGGTTTGACGACATCCGTGAGTTGCCCATTTTTGCCGAGACCCGGCCTAACTGAACCCTAAAAAAGGTTCACTTTTAATACTCAGGCCTGTGACACCCAGGCCTGAGTAACTTTTGGGGCCGGTTTTCTGCCCGCGCCGTGGGCCTGGGTGGCATCAGATGTCGGTGTGCCTGCGGCCCTTGGGCATCATACGTTTGTTGGTTTCGCCGAAATGGCCGTAAAGCTCTTCACTGAGGCCGTACCTTGCCCGTCGATCTGACCCTGGCACTCGCCTATCTTCATAGTGTTCGTAGTGGCATTGGCAGTTGGCCTGCTGGCAACCGGGTAACGGAAGTTGCGGGGCGTCAGCGGATAAAAATCGTTTCCCATCAATGGCTTTTCTGGCTTGGCAGTCCTCATTGCCAGCGGCAACCGCAACACAGTGGAAGGGATGATGACCCTGAGGAATACCTGCACTGTGGCGCACGTGCGCTTTTACGTCTTCCAGCGTTTCGCACAGAGTATGGTCTCTGAATTGGTTGGCAGCATGAATATCCTGTTGATGAAGATTATGTCTGTGTTTGCGTTGGCGCTGATGCCAGTGAGCTGACTGATAGCGGCTGTAGATAAACCAGCCCAGCGTTAATACTGAGGCCAGGATCAGCAACGACAGTGCCATGGGGTCTCACTCCTGAGTCCGAAACAATTAAGTTTCAGTTTAGTTTAGTTTGCGATACTGTGCGGTTATTGACCTTTAACCAGCTTAAGCATCAACAGTAAAATCTTTTTAAATCATGATGTAAGATAACATTTCGACGTTTTTTTGTTGCCAGGTTCCAGTCCTTGAATTACCCTTTATCGAAGTGATAATAATTATCATTAGTTAGATTGATAACGGATGGGGATAGCGGCCTGAGCCTGCTTAAAGCTGGCCTGCATGCAGCTCCATCTTCAATTGGCATACCTATCACCGGAGTTCGTCATGAAAATTTCCAAGGGAGTTCTGCTGGCCGGTCTGGCCTGTTTTGCTGGCTCGAGCATGGCTGCTGACAAGCTGACTGTTTATTCCTATCGTCAGGCATTTCTGATTGAGCCTATTCTGGCGGAGTTTACCAAAGAAACCGGGATTGAAACTCAGGTGGTGTTTGCCAAAGACGGCATTGCTGAGCGCTTGCAGCGTGAAGGCCGGCTGTCACCGGCGGATCTGGTGTTGACCTCTGAATTTTCCAAGCTGATGGAGCTGGTGGATAAGCAACTGGTGGATAAGGTCGACAGTGACGTGCTCAAAGAGAATATTCCGGCGCAGCTGCGCTCCGGCGATGATGACTGGTACGCACTGACCGTCCGGACCCGCAGCCTCTATTCCTCAAAAGAGCGTCTGGGTAAGCTGGATATCGACTATGAAGATCTGGCCAAGCCTGAATTCAAAGGCAAAATCTGTACCCGTAGTGGTAAGCACCCTTACAACATCTCGCTGGTGGCATCCATGATTGCCAATAAGGGCGAAGCTGAGGCCCGTACCTGGCTGGAAGGCCTCAAGGCCAACCTGGCGCGCAAGCCGCAGGGTAATGACCGGGCGCAGGTTAAGGCAGTGAAAGAGGGCCTGTGCGATATTGCCATTGGTAACAGCTACTACTTTGGCGCCATGATGCAAAACCCTGAGCAAAAGAGCTGGGCCGAAGCCGTTTACATTAACTTCCCCAACCAGAAAAACCGCGGTACTCACATCAATGTGTCGGGAATGGCGCTGCCCAAGCATGCTCCAAACCGTGAACAGGCGGTGAAGCTGATGGAGTTTTTGGCCTCGGACAAGGCCCAGCAGGCCTATGCCGAAGTGAACATGGAATACCCGGTAAAGGTCGATGTAAAACCATCTGAGATGGTGGCGTCATGGGGTGAATTTAAAGCCGACAGTCTGCCAATCGGCAAACTTGCCGAGTACCACGGTGCGGCAGTCAAGCTGCTGGATGAAGTGAAGTTCGATCTCTAATGGCGGGATAGCCAGGGGCAGGCGCAAGCCTTCCCCGACTGACAACGGCGCCACGGGAAGGCGCCGTAACCGGAAATATCTATGGTTGTTGGATTGCCCAAGCGCTGGTCGTTTCTGGGTTTTTTTATTGCATTCCTGCTGCTGACTCCGCTGCTTGCTCTGCTGATCACAGCGGCCTTGCCCGATGGTGAGGTTTTTTCGCATCTGTTTGATACGGTTCTGCCCACCTATGTGGCCAACACGGCGCTGTTGATGTTGGGGGTGTCACTGCTGTCGGTGCTGTTTGCCGTGCCAGCCGCCTGGCTGGTTGCCCGCTGCGAACTGCCGGGCAGACAGTTTTTTCAGTGGTCGCTGCTGTTGCCACTGGCCATGCCTGGTTATGTGGTCGCCTACGTGTACACCGATCTCCTGGATTACCCCGGACCGGTGCAGCGCTTTGTGCGGGGCTTACTGGATGCCACAGGCCCCGGCGACTATTACTTCCCAGAAATTCGAAGCCTTGGCGGCGCTACTGTGATGCTGGCGCTGGTACTGTTTCCCTATGTATTTTTACTGGCCCGCACTGCTTTTATGGAGCAGTCGTTAAGCCTGCTGCAAGCATCCCGTATCATGGGCGCCAGCGAGAAGACCAGTTTCTGGCGACTGGCACTGCCTATGGCGAGGCCTGCCATTGCCGCCGGCGTAGCTCTGGTGGCCATGGAAACTGCCGCTGATTTTGCCACTGTCAGCTATTTCGCTGTGCCTACGCTTACTACGGCGGTGTACGACACATGGCTTGGCTATGGCAGTCTGGCATCGGCGTCCAAGCTATCGGTGATTATCCTGGTGGCGGTGTTTTTGCTGATTTACCTTGAGCGATTCGCCAGACGTCGCCAACAGCTGTTTCAGCGCCAGGCCCTGACCGGGCAAATCCCCCGCCTGAACATTGGCCATTGGCGTTGGTTGGGGGTGAGTTATTGCACGGTGCTGCTGTTTGCTTCCTTTTTACTGCCGCTGGCAATATTGCTTGGCTACGCAATCGATTACTTCGATGTGAGTTGGCAAAGCGAGTTTTGGCAATACAGCTGGAACAGCTTTTTGCTGTCGGCCCTGACCGCGCTGCTGTGCGTGCTGTTGGCATTGGCGCTGCTGTTTGTGGGGCGGATAAGCCCAAGACCGATGGATAGCTGGCCTGCCAGACTCGGCGCCACCGGCTATGCGCTGCCGGGCACAGTGCTGGCTATTGGGGTATTGGGGCCGCTGACCTGGCTTGATTTCGGTATCAACGATTTGTGTGCCTGGCTTGGGCTTACAGGTCCGGGGCTGCTGTTTACCGGCAGCACAGTAGCGTTGGTGTTTGCCTTTTGCGTGCGTTTTGTGGCCATTGCCATTGGCGGCATCGAAAACTCCTGGCGCAGGCTGTCGCCCTCATTGGATATGGCGGCGCTCTCCATGGGTAAGGGGCCGATGGCACTGTTTTTTAAGGTGCATTTACCGCTGCTGCGTACCGGCATTCTGGCATCGCTGCTGCTGGTGTTTATTGAAGCCATGAAGGAACTGCCGGCGGCGCTGTTGCTGCGTCCCATCGGCTTTGAAAACCTTGCCACCCATGTGTTTGAGTTCGTATCGGATGAGCGGCTCGAGCAAGGCGCACTTGCCGCCATTGTGATTGTGCTGGTGGGGCTTATCCCACTGATTTTCCTGAATCGAAGTCTTGAGAAGGAGGGCTGAAATGTCCACCCTGCAAATCGACAATCTGCACAGTGATTACCGTGGCGCCGCCGTGCTCAAAGGATTGTCACTGACCCTCACTCAGGGGGAAATAGTGGCTCTGCTTGGCCCAAGTGGTTGCGGTAAAACCACGTTGCTCAGGGCCATTGCCGGACTTCAGGATATCAGCCAGGGCAAGATTGCCATTAATGGCGCTGCGGTGAGTGGCGATGGCGTATTTGTACCGCCAGAGAAGCGCGGTATTGGCATGATTTTTCAGGATTACGCGCTATTCCCCCATCTGACGGTGGCCGACAATATCCTTTTTGGTGTTCGTGGGTTGGACAAGGGCGCGCGGGCGCAACGACTTAATAAAATGCTTGCTTTGATTAAGCTCGATGGGCTTGGCAGTCGCTACCCCCACGAGCTGTCCGGCGGCCAGCAGCAACGGGTGTCGATTGCGCGTGCGCTGGCCTATGAGCCGCAGCTGCTGTTGCTGGATGAGCCTTTTTCCAACATCGATGCCCAGGTGCGCCGTGCGCTGATGCTGGAAATTCGTGCCATCCTCAGGGCTCACAATGTGAGTGCGGTGTTCGTTACCCACAGTAAAGACGAAGCTTTTGCCTTTGCCGATACCTTGGCATTGTTTGAAGAAGGGCGAATAGTGCAGCATGGGGTGCCTGAGGTGTTGTATCAGCTGCCGAAAACGCCTTATGTCGCTGACTTCCTCGGTACCAGCAATTATCTTGACGTCACTGTCAGTGGAGACTGCCTGCACAGTCCCCTTGGCTGCCACACACTGGGCCTGGATGTCAGCGGTTTGCCAGCCAGCGGCCAGTGGCTGTTGCGTCCGGAAGAGATTGAGATTGAAGCGGCAGATGACGGCGAGGGCGAAATTCTCGAGCGACGTTTCCTTGGCAATGGCTGCCACTATCTGGTGCGCCTTGGGCAGCAGGTGCTGGATATTCACAGCCATCTGGCCCATCTGGCCACCGGGAGTCGGGTACGACTAAAGGCGGAGGCAATTTCGCCGGTCATCTTTCCTTAAACAGGTGATTTGCAGCTGAAAACTGTGTACTTTGTGAGCACGGAGGTACTCGCATGAACAGATTTTCTACGCTGACCGCAGCCCTGACTCTGGGCTCGGTATTGGTTTCAGGAGGTGTTTGCGCCATGGACAGGATCACCGGAAAAGCATTTGCGTCCCGCTCTGAGGTATATGCCAGCGGTGGGATGGCGGCCACCAGTCAGCCTCTGGCAACTCAGGTAGCGCTGGATGTGCTTAAAGCAGGCGGCAGTGCCGTGGATGCGGCCATTGCCGCCAATGCCATGCTCGGGCTGGTGGAACCCACGGGGGCCGGTGTCGGCGGCGATCTTTTTGCCATTGTCTGGAGCGCCAAAGACAAAAAGCTTTATGGCCTCAACGCCTCCGGGCGCAGCCCCAAGTCGCTGACACTGGAGATGCTTCAGGCCAAGGGACTTGAGTTTTTACCCCCCTATGGCCCCTTGCCTGTATCTGTACCCGGCGCCGTGGATGGCTGGTTCGAACTCCATGACCGTTTTGGCCATCTGCCGATGAAACAGGTGCTGGCGCCATCGATTCGTTATGCCGAACAGGGCTTCCCCGTCTCAGAACTTATTGCCTATTATTTGGCGGGAAGCGCCCGTAAGCTGGGGCAGTTTCCTGGCTTTAAAGAAACCTATATGCCCGGCGGCAAGATGCCGGCCGTGGGCGAAATCATGAAAAATCCTGCCCTTGCCAATACTTACCGCAAGATAGCCGAAGGTGGCCGCGATGCCTTTTACAAAGGCGACATTGCCCGCAGCATAGACACTTATATTAAGGCCAATGGCGGCTACTTGAGTTATGACGATTTGGCTGGTCACAGCAGTGAATGGATTGAGCCTGTCTCGGTTAATTACCGTGGCTATGATGTGTGGGAATTGCCACCGAGTGGTCAGGGCATAGCTGCGCTGCAAATCTTAAAGAGCCTCGAAGGCTTTGATATTGCCGCCATGGGGCATGACAGTCCCGAATATGTGCACCATTTTGTTGAAGCCAAGAAGCTCGCCTTTGCCGACAGGGCTCGCTTCTATGCCGATATGGCCTTCGTCGAAGTGCCGGTAGCTGAGCTGATTTCCGAGAAATACAACCGCGAACGTGCTCATTTGATCGGCCCAAGAGCTGCCAAGTCGGTTGAGCCGGGCAATCCAAATTTACAGCAGGGGGATACCGTATATCTCACTACCGCCGATGGCGAAGGCAATATGGTGTCGCTCATTCAGAGTAATTTCCGTGGCATGGGATCGGGCATGACGCCACCGGATCTGGGCTTTGTGCTTCAGGATCGCGGGCAGCTGTTTGATTTGACCCCCGGCAGACCCAACTCCTACGCCCCGGGTAAGCGGCCGTTTCACACTATTATTCCCGCTTTTGTCACTAAAGACGGCCAGCCCTGGCTCAGCTTTGGAGTGATGGGCGGCGCAACTCAGCCTCAAATGCACGCACAAATCATCATCAACCTTATTGATTTTGGGATGAACCTGCAGGAGGCAGGAGATGCGCCGCGTATCCTGCATTCAGGTTCCAGTGAGCCTACCGGTGAAGTGATGAGCGACGGCGGCTATGTGAGTCTGGAGTCAGGCTTTTCGATGGAAACACGTCGCGAGCTGGTGAAGAAAGGCCATGTACTTCGTGATGCGCTGGGGGAATTTGGTGGCTATCAGGCTATTGGTGTGGATGTGAAAACCGGCGTGTATCGGGGTGCATCAGAGAGTCGCAAGGATGGGCAAGCGGCTGGATATTAATCATTAACTTGATGTAATCGCGTGTAATGTGCGCCGCTCGGTGATATTTTCCGTTAAAGTACCGGATAATGTGGCCGACAATGACATATTCAGTAAGGTCTTAATAATATGGATAAACAGGCTATGCCACGTGAACAATTGGGGGTGTGCGCTGAGGGGAATCTTCACAGCGTTTATCTGATGTTCAATGCCGCCGATGGCGTTGAGGCGTCACTGCGGGCTTCTCTGGCCAGCGTTGCCCAATACCTCTACGACCTGACAGACCAGTATGCCGACAGTGCTTTTAATGGTTTTGTTGCCGTGGGCGCCAATTATTGGGATAACCTCTTCGCAGGCTCGCGCCCCTCGCTGTTGAAGCCATTTCCGGCCATGCATAACGACAACCGGGATGCACCGGCGATTGAGTACGATTTATTTGTGCATCTGCGTTGTGACCGACTGGATATATTGCATTTGGTGGCCAACGAGGTGGATCAGATGTTGGAAGAACAAGTGGAACTCATTGAGGAAGTACGTGGTTTCCGCTTTATGGACAATCGGGATCTGACTGGCTTTGTGGATGGCACAGAAAACCCCAGAGGGCGCAAACGTCAGGAAGTTGCCCTGGTGGGGGATGAAGAACCGTCTTTTCGGGGAGGCAGTTATGTGCATGTACAAAAGTACGCTCATAACCTGTCGAAATGGCACCGCCTGCCGGTGAAAAAGCAGGAGGACATTATCGGCCGCACCAAAGTCGATAATATCGAGTACGCCTCGATTGATAAGCCGCTTACCAGCCATATCAAGCGGGTGAACCTGAAAGATGAGCAGGGCAGGTCGATGGAGATTCTGCGCCAGAGCATGCCTTATGGCTCAGTGAAAGAACAGGGACTGATGTTCATCTCCGTGTGCCGTACCCCGTTACACTTTGAAAATATGCTGGCTTCCATGGTTCACGGTGATGGTGAAGGTAACCATGATCACCTGATGCATTTTACTCAGGCGCTGACAGGTTCATCCTTCTTTGCACCATCGCTGGATTTCCTGATTCAGGAATTGGATTGAGTCCGGCCAAGAATAGCATCCATAAAAAACGCCTCGATTGAGGCGTTTTTTATGGATGCTATTTGTTGTCGACATCAGTCCGCGTAGTTAAACAGTGACTTCACCGTATCCAGGGTTTCTTCGATGGTCTTGATGCTGGAAGGGCAGATAAAAATGGTATCGTCACCGGCGATAGTGCCAAGGATCCCTTCGGGCTTGCCTATGGAGTCCAGCAGGCGCGCAATTAACTGAGCAGCCCCTGGGCTGGTGCGCACTACTATCATGGCTTGGTTGTGATCGACATCCAGCACTAGGTTTTTCAGCGGACTGCCTGCGGTGGGAACACCAAGTTCTGCAGGCAGGCAGTAAACCATTTCCTGCTTGGCATTGCGGGTGCGCACGGCCCCAAACTTGCTCAGCATGCGAGAGACTTTGGATTGGTTAATGTTGCTGAAGCCTTCGGCCTGCAGCGCATTAACTATCTCACTTTGGGAGCCAAAGCGCTCTTCCTTTAACAACGCCTTGAACGTTCTGACGAGATCATCTTGACTTTTTTGCATAGTAGGCGGCTTTGTAGTTATTCAAAAATCCTGCGCATTCTGCATATTTTTCAATAAAAAGTCAAGGTATTACCAGTTTCTGTGAATAAAAATTCACGCTGACGCAGCCATCCGGATGGCTCGTCAAACAGGTGTTTCAAAATGCTGACAATGGCAAGTAAATTTGTCGCAAAGCCAGACCCTGCGCGACTAAGGGATAATTGAAATTTGTGTGACTATGCTTTAATGTTGCGCCATCAAATACGGATCTACCTCACAAATATCCGAGATATAACGGAGATTACTATGAAAGTTGCTGTTCTTGGTGCCGCCGGTGGTATCGGCCAGGCTCTCGCCCTACTTCTGAAAACCCAACTGCCTGCTGGTTCACAGCTGTCTCTGTACGACATTGCTCCTGTGACACCAGGTGTTGCCGTAGATCTGAGCCACATCCCTACCGCCGTTGAGGTAAAAGGTTTTGCCGGTGAAGATCCAACACCTGCGCTGGAAGGTGCCGATGTGGTACTGATTTCTGCCGGTGTTGCCCGTAAGCCAGGCATGGACCGTTCTGATCTGTTCAACATCAACGCCGGTATCGTGCGTAACCTGATTGAAAAGGTTGCCGTTACCTGTCCGAAGGCGTTGGTTGGTATCATCACCAACCCGGTTAACACCACTGTAGCCATCGCTGCTGAAGTGTTGAAAAAAGCCGGTGTTTACGACAAGAACCGTCTGTTCGGTGTGACCACTCTGGACGTTATCCGCGCTGAGACCTTCGTTGCTGAAGCCAAAGGCGTTGACGTAGCCAGCGTGAAAGTAAATGTGATTGGCGGCCACAGTGGCGTGACCATTCTGCCTCTGCTGTCTCAAATCGAAGGCGTAAGCTTCAGCGATGAAGAAGTGGCTGCTCTGACCAAGCGCATCCAGAACGCCGGTACCGAAGTCGTAGAAGCCAAGGCCGGTGGCGGCAGCGCGACTCTGTCTATGGGTCAGGCGGCTTTCCGTTTCGGTATGTCTCTTATCCGTGGTCTGCAGGGCGAAGCCAACGTGGTTGAATGCGCCTATGTTGACGGCGGCAGCGAGCATGCAGTGTTCTTCGCTCAGCCAGTGCTGCTGGGCAAAAACGGCGTAGAAAAAGTACTGCCTTATGGTGAAGTGAGCGCGTTTGAAGCCAACGCCCGCGACGCCATGCTGGACACCCTGAAAGGTGACATCCAGCTGGGTGTGGACTTTGTTAAGTAAGCCTGACTGATATTAAAAAACGGAGCCTGGTGCTCCGTTTTTTTATGCTTGAAAAGTGGTTCAATTTATTGGCTTTATGTGCAGGTGTATATAAAACTGTTAGTATTTTTACCGGGTAGTTACCTGATTGCAATCAGGTGGCAAAAGCAACATTACAGGAGTTTCCAATGACCAGGTTCAGGCTGTTATCCCTGTTCTGGGTGAGTGTTCTGCCGGGAGTGGGGGGCGTGCACACGGCGTTGGCCGTTGAGGCACCAAGGCCAGTAAAAGTGGCTCAAATCTCTTTGGCTGACGGCGCGAGCCAACGAACTTTGCCTGCTGAGGTGAGAGCCTCTGAACGCGCAGGTTTGTCATTCAGGGTTGGAGGGGAAATTCAATCCATCCATGTGCGCCCCGGTGAAGAGGTGAAGGCGGGGCAGTTGTTGGCAGTGTTGGATCCGGCCCTCTATGAGCAACAGCTTGAAGTGGCTAAAGCCCAGTATGAGCTTGCTCGTGTTTTGTATCAGCGCAATCTGAATCTGGTTGAGCAAGGGGTGGTTTCCCGTAACGATTTTGACAAGTCAAAAAGCGATCATGATGTAGCCAAAGCCGCGCTCGATAAGGCCGAGGTTGAATTGGCCTATACCCGCCTCAAGGCGCCTTATGATGGTGTGATTTCCAAACGCGACAAGCGCCAGTTTGAGTTTGTTCGTGCCCAGGAACCGGTTCTGGGGATACGAAACGAGAACTCGATAGATGTGAGTTTTCAGTTGCCTGAGCAATTCATTGGTGTGATTCAGCGCAATCAGGCCAACGGTGGTCGCATAGTACCGCCTGAAGTCCGTTTCGACAGTCGTGATGCCTGGTTTCAGGCCTCGTTGAAAGAAATGAGCACGGTAGCAGACAGCGCAACAGGCACTTTCACCATGATTTTAACTTTGCCGATGCCACCGCAGCTGAATATCTTGCCGGGCATGTCTGCGTCGGTAAGAGTTACTTTGCCTGCGGCCGATGCTGGCCCTTCTCCAGAGATCCCTGCTGGGGCGATTATCAGTGACTCAGGAAAAACCTGGGTGTTTCGTTGGTTGGCAGATAGCCAAAAAGTAGAAAAAGTAGAGGTCGTTCTGCAGGGGCACAGACTCATTTCGGGGCTGGCTGATGGGGATTTTCTGGTTGTCGCCGGTGCTGAAGAATTAAAAGATGGTCAAGGCGCGGTACGCTGGATCAAGGAGCGGGGACTGTGACGATGAATAGATGGTTTTGTTTGGCACTGCTTCCGCTGATATTGGCTGGCTGCCGACAGGCGCCTGTAATTGAATCCGATCCGGTCAGGGTGAAGGTTTACACCATTCCCCATGCAGAAAATCATGTCAGTCGGGTATTTAACGGGGTGGCACGGGCTCAGGATCTTACCTCACTGGCATTTCGGGTGGAGGGACGAATTGCCCGTATCCCGGTGACTAAGGGGCAGCGGGTAAAAGCCGGAGAGCTGCTGGCGTTGCTTGAGAAAAACGATTTTCAAATCGTGTTGAACGACCGTCGGGCACGATTGGATGTCACGCAAAAGCAAGCTGAGCGTTCCAAAGTACTGGTCGACCAAAAGTTGATGGCTCAGGCCGAATACGATCAAATGCACGCTCAATATCTGGTGGCTCGTGCCGAGGCGCGCCAGGCAGAGCTGATGTTGGAATACACCGAACTTAAGGCGCCCTTCGATGGCGTGGTAGGCGATGTATATCTGGATTCTTTCGAAAACGTGCAGCCTGGCAGTGCGGTATTAAGCATCCATCGACTGGAACAAATTGAAGTGGATGTGCAGGTACCGGATCTTCTGATTGCAGTGTCCCGTCGCAGTGATCCAAAGGCGCAGAAAAAAGCGTTTGATGTGTCATTTGAAGCTTTCCCCGGCAAAACCTTCACCGGACGGTTGTTGGAGGTCAGTACTGAAAAAGATCCGGTTTCCCACACCTATGTTGCCACCATTGCTGTCGATATGGATCCGGACTTCAAAGTCCTTGAAGGGATGCCCGCCAAGGTCACTGTCGATCTGAGTACAGTGACTTACACCTATAGCCGTGAATATCTGATCCCCGTAAGTGCCGTGATTATGAGGGATGGCAGTGACATAGAAATGCAGGATGCTGGAGTCTGGTTGTACGACCCGGTTAGTGGTGTTGTGCAGTTTAAGAATGTCACTGTGGGTGTGATTGTTGGGCACAGCATTGAAGTGACCTCCGGGCTTGAAGATGGCCAGATAGTTGTGGTGCAGGGCCAATCGCGCCTGACTGACGGCCAGAAAGTTGAACTGACTAAAGGATAAGGACAGACAATGAGTGTTGCAGGCTATTTCGTCAAAAACTCAGTCATCAGCTGGATGTTTACCCTTATTCTGCTGATTGGCGGCAGTGTCGCCTTTCTTGGCCTCGGTCAATTGGAGGACCCACCTTTCACCATCAAAGATGCTGTGGTTGTGACCTTGTACCCCGGTGCCACCTCTACTGAGGTGGAAGAAGAGGTCACTTATTCGGTGGAGAAGGCAATACAGGCGTTACCCTACGTTGATAAAATCCGCTCTTTAAGTACATCCGGTCTGTCTCAAATCACGGTGACAATGAAAAATCACTATGGGCCTGAAGAGCTGCCGCAGATTTGGGATGAGCTCAGGCGCAAGGTCAATGATATGGCGCCCAGTTTGCCACCTGGTGCTCAGCCGCCCATGGTGAATGATGATTTTGGTGATGTATTCGGGATCATGCTGATGATCACCGGCAGAGATTACAGTTATCGGGATTTGAAAGACTATGTTGACTATGTAAAGCGTGAGCTTGAATTGGTTCCCGGAGTCGGAAAAGTATCCCTCGCCGGTGAGCAAAAAGAGCAAATTTATGTGGAAATGTCGCTAAATAAGGCGGCGAGTTCGAATCTTGATCCTAACCTGATATCCAATCTGCTCAATTCCCAGAATATGGTTTCCGACGCCGGTAACATTCAGGTGTCAGGTGATAATTTGCGTATTCGCACCAGTGGTGGTTCGCGCTCAGTCGAAGAGTTGCAGGAGTTGATTATTCCCGGCACCAGCGGCGATAAACTGATTTATCTGAAAGATGTCGCCACTGTGCGTCGGGGCTATCAGGAAATCCCCACCAATGTACTGAGCTTCAATCAGAATCGTGCTATCAATCTGGGGATCTCCTTTTCCAGTGGTGTCAATGTGGTGGCGGTTGGTGAGGCAATAGACGCCAAGCTGGCACACATCGATTCAGCCCGTCCGGCAGGGATGAAAATCGAGACCATGTACAATCAACCGGTTGAAGTGGATAAATCAGTTGGCAGTTTTGTCTGGAACCTGATTGCCGCTGTCGTGATCGTTATCGGTGTACTCTTGCTGTTTATGGGGGTAAAGAGTGGCATCCTGATTGGTCTGATCCTGTTTTTAACCTGTCTGGGTACCTTTATCCTTATGTTGCAGGCGCAAATTGAGTTGCAACGTATCTCTCTTGGGGCGCTGATTATCGCGCTGGGGATGCTGGTGGATAATGCCATCGTGGTGGTTGAAGGCATACTCATCGGGCGCCAGCAGGGTAAAACCACCCTGGAGGCCTCAGAGGCCATTGTAAAGCAAACCATGTGGCCGTTGCTTGGTGCGACAGTCATTGCCATTACCGCATTTGCGCCTATTGGTTTGTCGCCGGATGCTACCGGTGAATTTGCCGGCTCTCTGTTCTGGGTGCTGTTGTTCTCGCTGTTCCTGTCGTGGATCACCGCTATTACCATTACGCCCTTTTTCGCCAAGTTGTTTTTCGGTGGGCAGGGTGAGCCGCAGACGGGCGGTGAAACCAAGGACCCCTACGGCGGCGCTTTTTTTGTCTTCTATAAACGCATGCTGGATTTGTGCATGCGTTTTCGATACATCAGCGTGATTGCAGTTGTCATTGCCTTTATTGCTTCTGTGGTGGGTTTTGGTTTGGTTAAACAGTCGTTTTTTCCTCCGTCTACCACGCCTATCTTTTTAGTGGATGTTTGGTTGCCGGAAGGTACGGACATCCGTGAAACGCAAAAGGTAGTGACTGCCATGGAGGACCTGGCGTCTGAATTAGCTGATGTCGAGTTTGTGGCATCAACTGTGGGCAAAGGTTTCCCACGTTTTTTGCTGACCTACGGGCCGGAAAAGAACTATGCCGCCTATGGGCAAATCGCTATCCGCACCAGCTCATTTGATACGCTGGTAGGGGTCATGACAGGATTCCGGGCCCAAATGGAGCAGGGTTTTCCCCAGGCACAGCTTAAGTTCAAACGCCTGGAAGTAGGGCCTTCCACCGATGCCAAGATTGAGGCGCGGATTTCCGGTGCAGATCCGGACGTACTGCGTGCGCTTGGTGTTCAGGTTCAGGCTGTATTCGCATCCACTCCCGGTACTGTCAACGTGCGCCACGACTGGCGTGAACGGGTGAAGTATATTGCGCCGCAGTTTAATGAAACTCAGGCTCGCCGGCTTGGTATTGTCAAAAGTGAGGTCGATGAAGCGATTAAGTTTGCTTTCGCCGGGGTACAGATAGGCGTCTATCGTGAGGGCACAACCCTGTTACCCATTATTGGACGTTTACCGGATGATGAGCGAGTTGAAATTGAATCGTTGGAGAGTATCAGGATTTGGAGCCCTGTACTCAAGACACTGGTGCCCCTGCAACAGGTTGTAGATGGTTTTGAGGTCAAGTTTGAAGACCCCATTATTCAGCGTCGCGATCGCAAGCGTACCTTGACTGTTTTTGCCGACGCAGATTTTGAATATGACATTTTGCCCGCGGAGCTGTTTGCGACGATGCGTGCAGAGGTCGAAGCCATCGAAATGCCTGCAGGCTATGAACTGGTGTGGGGCGGTGAGTTTGAATCCTCCCAGGATGCTCAGGAGTCCTTATTTGCAACGTTGCCATTGGGCTTTTTGTTCATGTTTCTTATTACAGTGTTCCTGTTTAACTCGGTGCGTAAGCCTCTGGTTATTTGGGCCTGTGTGCCGCTTGCCATAATCGGTATTACCCTCGGCCTGTTGGTTTTGGACAAGCCATTCAGCTTTATGGCGCTGTTGGGTATGCTGAGTCTTTCAGGGATGCTGCTCAAGAATGGTATTGTGCTGCTTGATCAGATAAACCTTGAAATCAATGAAGGCAAAGAACCATTTGAAGCGGTATTTGAATCTACCGTCAGTCGGGTAAGGCCAGTGTGCATGGCTGCCATTACTACGATTTTAGGCATGCTGCCGCTGATCACTGATGCTTTTTTTGAAAGCATGGCTGCGGTAGTGATGTTCGGCCTTGGGGTTGCAACCATATTAACGCTCATCATAGTACCTGTGTTCTACCTGATCTTTTTTAAGATCCCGTATCGATCTTATCGGGAGTTCTGATAAGTCCTGCGTCTGTAAGCGACCGTTATTCGGTCGCTTTTTATTTTGGTGTTGCACAGGCAATTATGATGCTTTGATTGCTGGAAAATTGAACACTGTCCAAACCCATGTTAAATTTGCGCGGCAAATGCAAATTTTCATGATGATGGATATGGACAGTTATAAATTCTCTCTGGAAGAGCTGGACAGCTTTAAAGAGCTGTTTGCCATCGGGCAGGGAGATGAATTACCCGAAGCACACAGGTTAACAATTTCCACAGAAGTACCTGAATTGGTCGCGCGCCTGCTGGGGGCGGCCAAGCTGACGCTTCTGGCGGAGGTCAGCCATTACAAGCTGTTTTTCCCTTTATCGATGCGCCTAGATGAATGGGGGCAGTTCAACCCGGAACTGGGGATCCCCGAAGTACTCGATACCCGGGGCAGTGAGAGAAGCTGGCGCTTGACCGACCTTGATGGTGTAGTGGTTAAGGCCAGTGAAGGCGGCGTGCCCCTGCAGGTGCTGTCCCTGTCGAGTTCTGGTGTTACTTTGAAAGAACAGGGTGAGCTTCAGAGTCGCGGTGATATGCAATTGGAATTACCCGGTGGTGAGCTGGTGCCATTGGCAGTGGAGCCGGTGCGTAATGAAAACGGCGTGGTTGCGGCACGTATTCTGGCGAGCTGTGAGGCCCGAGAAGCCCTGAGACGCTTTCTTTTCGGACGTCACAGAGCCATCTATGCGGATCTCTACCGGGATTTAATGTAAGAAAATGCCTAATCTTTTTTCACCTCTGCCGACCGATATTACCAACGAAGTGTTTGACACCCTTGCCGGCTCATCAGGCTGTCGTATCGAGCGTATCGTATCCCATGGTCACACTACTCCTGCAGGAGAATGGTACGATCAGGACGACCACGAGTGGGTGATCCTGCTCAGTGGCAGCGCCGTGCTGGCATATGAAGATGGCAGCCGGCTGACATTGGCACCCGGTGACTATGTCAATATCCCCGCCCATGTGCGCCACCGGGTCGAAGCTACAGCAAAGGATAGCCCCAGCGTTTGGCTGGCGGTGTTTTACCGCCCTTCTGGCGCAGTCGAGGGTTGATTATTTTTTGCGCACAGGCTCATAAGTCTTTTCTGAAAGACTGGCTCTGCTATACTCTGCCTCCGATTTTTTCTCCCGGGCTTTTCCAGCTAAGCAGACGAGTTTGATTCATGAGTACAGAAGGCGTTGAAATTTTCATTCCAGGCAAATTCCAGGCCCAGGCGACCCCTGAGCCGGTAAAGCTTGCCGACAATAAGCTGGAGCTGTTGGCCCCGGCTAAAAACGCCGACTACGGAATTGAAGCCATTCGTCACGGTGCCGATGCGGTTTACATTGGCGCACCGGCCTTTGGTGCCCGCCATACCGCCGGTAACAGCATTGCCGATATCGCCCGTCTGTGCGAGTTTGCCCACCGCTACCATGCCCAGGTGTTTGTGACTGTAAACACCATCATGTTTGACTCTGAGCTTGAACAAGCCCGTCAGCTGATTTGGGATGTGTATGAAGCCGGAGCCGATGCCATTATCGTGCAGGATCTCGGTTTGCTTGAGATGGAACTGCCGCCGATAGCCTTGCACGCCAGTACCCAGATGGACAACCGGGTGCCAGCCAAGGTGGCCTTTCTGGAGCACGTGGGTTTCTCCCAGGCTGTACTCGCCCGAGAGCTCAGTCTGAGTCAGATCCGCGATGTGGCTGCCGAAACCAACTTGCGCCTTGAGTTTTTTATCCACGGTGCCCTGTGCGTGGCTTTCAGTGGCCAGTGCTATATCAGTGAAGCCTATACCGATAATCGCAGTGCCAACCGCGGTGAATGCTCGCAGCAGTGCCGCATGCCGGGCAATCTCAAGACCCGTCAGGGCGAGACCATTGCCACCAACGAGCACATGCTGTCGCTTAAAGACAACAATCAGACCGAAAACCTCGAGGCGCTGATTGATGCCGGTATCCGTTCATTCAAGATAGAGGGGCGTCTTAAAGACTTAAGTTATGTGAAAAACGTGACTGCCCACTATCGTCAGCAGCTTGATGCCATTATTGCCCGTCGCCCCGAATTTGAAAGTGCCTCCCATGGCCGCTGCAGCTACAGCTTTGTGCCGGACCCGGACAAGAGCTTCAACCGCGGTAAGACCGACTATTTTGTTCATGAGCGCAAGCCTGAAATTGCAGATTTCCGTACTCCAAAATACCTTGGCGTTGAGGTAGGGAAGGTCAGCAAAATCGCCAAAGATCATATTGTTGTGGATTCAAACGTCGAGTTTCACAATGGCGATGGTCTTGGCTTCTTTGCCCGTAATTATGAAAAGGCGCGTTTGTCGGACGATAAGCTTACCGGCTTTCGGGTAAACCGTGCCGAAGGCAAACAGTTGTATTTGAAAAGTATTCCAGAAGAGCTGCGGGTGGGCGTCACCCTGTACCGTAACCACGATCAGGAATTTGAGATGCTGCTGGCCAAAGAGTCTGCCGAGCGCCTTGTGACGGTCGATTTCGCGCTGGAAGAAACCCCTGCGGGCCTTTCTCTCTTTGCCGCCGATCGCCACGGCCACAGCGTGACCGTGAGCGCCGATTTTGAAAAGCAGCAGGCCAATGATGTTGCCCGCAACTGCGAAGGTCTGAAAAAGAACCTCGGCAAGCTGGGTAACACCGACTTTATGCTGGGCAAGGTAAATGTGGGCAACGCCGGTGGCGTATTTGCGCCAGCATCCATTATCAATGGCTTGCGCCGTGATGCCATCGAGGCGCTGTCCAAGGCCCGTATCGATGGCTATCAGCGGCCAACCCCATGGGAGCGTGATGACAGTGTGCGCTATCCACAAAAAAGCATGACTTACCTTGCCAACGTGGCCAACCAGAAGGCCAAGGACTTCTTTACCCGCCATGGTGTGGTATCGATTCGCGACGCCTATGAAGTGCGGCCAGTGAAAGGTGATGCACCTTTAATGATCACCAAGCACTGTATCCGCTACAGCTACAACATGTGCCCGAAAGAAGTGCCGGGCATCAAGGCCGAGCCACTGGAAATGGAACTGGGTGGCAAGCAGTTCAAATTGGTGTTTGACTGTCATAAGTGCGAAATGTTGGTTGTTGGCTGATGTGATAACCAAAAAACGGCGACATTGAGTCGCCGTTTTTATTTAGCCTTTACAGACAATAGGTTACTCTTGGTAGATAACAACCGGAGAGCTGGAGGTAAGAATGGGATTTCTCAATGCCCTGATGGGGAATGCAAGCGAAGTGGATTTGGCAGAACTGACTGCTGAGTTGTCACCCATAATGGGAGATAACGAAGAGCTACAGTTGGCCTACAAAGTCGTCAGGGACATGTTTGTATTTACCAACAAGCGCCTGATCCTGATTGATAAGCAGGGCATGACGGGCAAAAAAGTGAGTTATCACTCGATTCCCTATAAGGCGATAGTACATTTTGAGGTAGAAACCGCCGGTACTTTTGATATGGATGCCGAATTGAAACTGTGGATTTCCGGACAACATCAGCCTTTGATAAAAGAGCTGAAACGTGGCACGGATGTCGTAGGTATTCAAAAGACAATTGCTCGGTTCACACTGGGATAAAAGACTGGTTTTTAACCTGATTTAAGCCGCCTTTGGGCGGCTTTTTATCTGCTGTCCAGGTGCCAGTTCCAGCTGGGGGCACTAAGCAAATCCTGGCCTTGCACCGCTGTTTCGCCCAGCGCCTTGTCCAGCTCCAATAGCTGGCAGTTATCATCTTCGATGAGCGCATTGATCAGTCGCTGGGCATGGGATACCACCCACAGCTGGCTCTGGGTTGAGGCGAGGCGGATAAGTCGTGCCAAGGCGGGCAGTAAGTCCGGATGCAGGCTGGTTTCTGGCTCGTTGAGTACCATCAGGGCTGGTGGTCTGGGAGTGAGCAGCGCCGCAGTCAGTAGCAAATACCTTAAGGTGCCATCGGAAAGCTCGGCGGCTCTCAGCGGCCTTAGCAGCCCCTGCTGATGAAAGCGCAGCTCCAGCATGCCACCTTCCAGCGCTGCTATGGTCACCCTGGCACCGGGAAAAGCATCATCTACCGCCCGATGAAGGGTATCGCCGTGACCTATCTCGAAGATGGTTTGAATGGCGCTGGCCAGATCGCTGCCATCGTGGGCCAGCACCGGGGTGCGGGTGCCCAGTTGCATTTGCCGCGCAGGCGCGGTGGCATCGGTGCGAAAGTGATCGTAAAAGCGCCAGGCACGGATATCGTCACGAAGCCGCAATAGCTCAGGTGCTTTATGCGGGTCGGCAAGCTCAGTAAATATGCTGTCACTGAGGGCAATATGCTGACTGAGCACTTCCCAGCGTCCGGCTTGGTTTCGGCCCTTAACTACATGACCACGACGTTCAATCAGGGCGCTGGAAGGGCGATACTTGGCGCCATGCCATATGGCTTCGCGTTTGATTTGTGGGTCAAGGCCAAACAGGGTGGTGCCATCGGGCTTTGGCAGCCCAAGCTCAATCAGATAGCTGTAGTCAGTGCCGGCAAAGCCGAGCCGCACCCGTTTACTTTCCTGTCTGACCGTGGCTTCTATCGGGTATTCTCCCTGCTTTACCGCGCGGCTGAAATGTTCAGGGCCGGCCCAAAAACAGGAATCTATGCCGCCCTCGCGAGCCAATGCAGAGGTGACTCCCCCCTGCGCGGTGAGCGCGAGCAGGCGCAATGCTTTGTATAGATTTGACTTTCCGCTGCCGTTCGGGCCTGTGACCAAGGTAAGTTGCCCGAGGGGCAGTACCAGATCCCGCAGGCTGCGGTAATGTTGAATGGCTAAGGTAGTCAGCATAAAAGCCCCTGCACACCAAAAATTGCTACAGTGTGCCAGAGCGCCTCTGGGGACGCCAGCTTACATACCCTGGCATTCCCCCCCATAGCAGCTCGGTTTTCGTGGGCAGGCGGCACCACGGGAGCAGATCAGCCGGGCACCTTTTTCAATGCCGCGCTCAACCCAGTTGATATTGAGAATGCGGGCAATGCTCATCAGTTGACGACGAATGGGGGCAGGAATATCTCCCTGACCACCGGCCTCAATACAATGGCTCTTGAGAGACTCGGCCAACGTCAGCGCATCCGTGCCCTGGGCATCGATGGCGGGGTTTAAGTCAATGCCGGCGCACAATACATGGTGGTTGCCGGCAAGGTCCGTCACTTTGGTTGACTCACAGCAGTAGATGCGCGGGCTGCCTTCCACATCCAAAATGGATATCTGTGCCGAGGAGCCGCTTGATGGCTCACTGATCATCCGGAACACTGCCCAATGCTGGCAAGGGTCGGGTACCTGACGCATATTGCCCCAGGGTAGTGGAATACCGTTGCCACGGTATACGGCTTTGAGTTTGCCTGGGGCATAAGCATCGAAATAGTGCCAGTGGGGGTAGGGAGATACCACCGTCATACGGCGCATGGCCACCGAGGCAGATACGCCAATTTTTTTATGAGTATCAATTTCATAGCCACCACGTTCCAGGATCTGCCGGAACGGAACCTTAGGGCACAACAGGGCGCCGGCAAAAAAACTGGATTCAAAGTCGCGCCAGGCGCTGAGAATATCCTGAGCGTTTACGGTCGAGGATAGGGTATCCAACTCCCGCGCACTGCCGATGCCACGCCCCACCGCCAGCACATTTTTCAGACCATCTTTATTGTGCAGCACACTGTGGCCGATGTGCACCGCCAGATCGTATTTGAGGCGCTCCGGATTCTTCTTCAACACTTCGTTGATAAAGATGGTGCCCGGCGGCTCAAAATAGGAGGTAACCAGTTGGTGGGTAGATACGCCGTTATCGTCAACCTGCTCTTTTGATGGCTCTTTGAAAAAACGGACTTTCATCCCCATGCGCTTGCAGATGGCGGTGAGATCATCGCCACTCAGATTCAGCTGCTTTTCCCCAACCTCTTCTGCGGCCCGCTCCAGATCCGGAAAATGGTTCTGATGATGTTCCTGATGTGCCCGGATAAGCAAATGGGCAAACTGGCGGCCGCTGATCCCGGTCTGGGACAGCATCTCCGGAATGGCGATTTGCAAAATGTCCCTGGAAAACAGAAAGCCAGGTTCAAGCGCCATACCACTTATCCCACCGCGCCGTCCCTTGTCCGGCGTAATGGCTTCTTCCTCAGGTGCATCATCCAAAAACCAGTCCGGTGACTTCTCAAAAACCGTGGCAATCACTTCCAGCATGGCAGCGCTGGGTACCCGTTTGCCTCTTTCTATCATTGACAGATAAGACACAGAGGGCGCCGACTCAGGATCCACACGCACACATCGGGAAGACAAGTCTTCCATAGTTAAGTGGTTGCGTTTCCTTAGGTTTCTAATTTTCGTGCCCATAAAATGGGACTTGCGCATCAGACTTTTTTCACTGGCCATTTTGTAAAATTCACACTGTGAAATTTTTATTGTGAAATTGTAGTAAAAAATAACATAGACTAAAAATCAAGCGAAATCGACTGGCCGCCCGACAATAGTCACCAGGTCAGATTTTGCTGAGAACCTGACAATAATCTGCGGTGACCGAGGACAAGGCGATGAACATGACCATGATGAATACCCATAGCAATCAGCAACAACTGACACATTTCATCGGGGAAGCCATTGCCGCCGTGGTTAATGGTGCCAAACGGGGAGTGAGCCTTGAAAGCGCCACAGAGTTTCTGGACCGACGCTTTCCACTGACCCGAGGCTCTCACAAGTCGGTAAAGAGCTACGTGGTTTATTACCAACACCTGCTGGCCTTCTTTGACGATGGCAGCCACAGCGGTTTGGAAACCCCTTCGCAGTTTGTTGCACTATGTGGCCACAAGGAAAGCCCTGCGGCCATTTTACTGAAATCCGGTGATATTCACGTTGAAATGACCCTGGATAAAAAAGGTCATATGGGCAGTGCCAATCCAGCCCATATTGAAGATATACAGGTGGAGTCTCCGGGCTTTTGTTTGCGTGACAGTGATGAATGTGCCACTGAAGCCGTGAGCCAGTGCCGTAATTGGCTAAGCCTGTTGCACACAGAGCCTTGCAGTGACAATTGCCGTCAGAGCCGCGATCGCCGCTTTACCGCCAAAGATGGCAGTGACTACTGCCTGCCTTCCCTGGGCTTGTTCTGAGAGTAGTTAACAGGTTAATCCAAACGCCACCGACCGGTGGCGTTTTGCGTCAGCGCGTTGTAAAGCATTAAGTAATCAGCGTGACTGATAACGGCGCTTAATTTCCACCACTTCCACTGTGTAATCACTGTACCACTTATCCTGACCCAGCTTTTGTGCCATCAGGTGCCGACTCTCCTGCTTCCAGGCCTCGATATCTGCTTCGCTGTCCCAATAGGAGATGGCAACTTCCTGATCCCCTTCGGTGACTGCGATAAAGTCGCGGCAACGGAATTGCTCAAACGCCAGCTGCCGAAGACTTGCCGCCATGGCGGAATACTGGGGATCCAGGTCTTTGGCTGTGGCTCTGAAAATCACGGCGTACAAGGTTTTCTCCTTAAATAAAAAGCGCCCGCAGGCGCTTTTTATTAGATAGCTTGAGTGGCCTGTTTGAGCCAGGCCAGCTCATCGCCGGACATCAGCGGCGACAGGGTGGCGTACACCTTCGCGTGATAATCGTTGAGCCAGCTGACTTCCTCTGCGCTCAGCAGCGCCTTCTCGATAAGGCGGGTGTCGATAGGAATAAGCGTCAGGGCATCAAACTCATAGGTTTCACGCTCGGCACCTTTAAGGGCCTCACAGTGACGCACCACAATCAGGTTTTCGATACGGATGCCAAAGCCATCAGCGCGGTAGTACCCCGGTTCGTTGGAGACCACCATGCCCGGCAGCAGCGCCACGCCATTGCTGTTTTTGGCGATGCGCTGTGGCCCTTCGTGCACACTGAGGAAATGGCCAACACCATGGCCGGTGCCGTGGTCGTAATCGAAGCCATGTTGCCACAGGTGCTGGCGGGCAAAGGCATCGAGTTGCTGGCCGGTGGTGCCCTTGGGGAAGCGGGCCTTATCCAGTGCGATATGGCCTTTGAGCACCAGAGTCACCATCTTTTTGTGCTCGTCTGTCACTTCGCCAATGGCCAGGGTGCGGGTCACGTCTGTGGTGCCGTCCAGATACTGGGCACCTGAGTCCACCAGATAGATGCTGTTCATGGTGAGCCTGGCCGGAGTGCCATTGTTGTGGTTGTAATGGCACATGGCGGCATTGGCGCCAGCGGCGGAAATGGTGTCGAAACTGGGCTCGCGGTAGAGTGGGTCGGCGAGACGGAAGCTCTCAAGCTTATCGGCAAGCTCTGCTTCATCATACAGATGACCGGCGGCCACTTCGGTATCAAGCCAGGCGAGGAAGCGGCTTACGGCAACGCCATCGCGAATGTGGCATTCGCGCATGCCTTTGAGTTCAGATTCATTTTTGGCGGCCTTGGGCAGCGCAGCCACATCGAGTGCGGCAAGCAGCTTGGCTCCGGCGTCGCGGGCAGTCAACTGGCCCCAGGCGTTGCTGCTGGCGGGGTCGGCCAACAGCTTTTTGCCGCCAAGCTGTTTGAGCTCAGCTTCAAGGCTGGCTTCGGGTGCCACTGTCACGCCTTCACCCACGTGTTGATGGAAGTCTGCAGGGATTTTTGCTGTGTCGACAAACAGCTGCATCCGGCCGTCCTGCCACAACAGTGCCGAGCCCAGCACCACCGGCAAGCGGGGCACGTCGAAACCGCGAATGTTCAATAGCCAACTGATGGAGTCGAGCGCGGTGATAAGCGCCAGATTGCCACCGGCCTTTTTCACCAGCGCGCCTATCTCGCGGCGCTTCTCCAGGCTGGTCTTGCCCGCAGACTCATCGGAAAACAGCATCACTGGCCTGGCCTCGGGGATTGGGCGTTGCTGCCAGTGTTTATCGACTGGATTTTCGCTGACGGCCACAAGCTCGATACCGGCTTTATCCAGCACGGCTTTGGCCTGTTCATACCAGGCTAGGGTATGCATGCGGGCATCGAAACCCACCCGGGCACCGTCGCCCAAGGTCTCGGCCAGATACTGTGGCTGCGGCGTATCGGTCAGGCTTTCATAGGCATACAGGCTCTCATCTACCTGATCGCGTACCTGCACAGTGTAGCGGCCATCCACAAAAATCGCGGCAGTGTCTTTCATCACAATCGCCATGCCAGCCGAGCCGGTAAAGCCGGTGGCCCAGTACAAACGCTCGTTATGCTCGGGGACATACTCACCCAAATATTCGTCGGCGCGGGGAATGATAAAAGCATCGAGGCGCGAAGCGGCCATTTCGGTGCGAATGGCATCGAGGCGCTTGGCAATTTCGGTTGTTGGGATGGCTGACATGGGAGACCTTTATTAATTGACTGCTTGTGAGTTGCCCACAGGCTCCGGCCGGGGCTTATAGATATGCAGGGATTATCGCAACCGATGCTGACCGCTGCAACCGAAGTGAACGTGAAAAGCTTTAATGCCTCCGGGTCAGATTGCGCCGCTGGCTATTGACTCTGCTGTTGGAGCAATGTTTATTCTGTGTTTCTTTTTTCTTATGGAAGGAGCAGGGCTTGCTCCTTCCTTGGTGTTTTGCAGGAGAACTCATGCCGGTAAATGTTTGGTTGCTGATGCTGGCGCAGGCGCTGGCCATGAGCGCAACCCCGATCATGGTGCTGCTGGGAGGCTTGGTTGGGGCTAAAATCGCCCCTTCACCGGAACTTGCCACCGCGCCCATCGCCATGATGATTGTGGGGCTGGCGGCCTCAGTTATTCCGGTGGGATTGATTGGTCGCAGGTTTGGCCGCAGACGGGTATTTTCGCTCGGCAGTGTGCTCGGTGCCATTGCCGGGCTTGCCGCCGCGGCTGGGGTACATCAGCAGAATTTTGCGCTCTTTTGTTTAGGGGCGCTGTTTTTGGGCGCGGCCGGTGCCGTGGTGCAGCAATACCGTTTTGCCGCCATGGAGGCTGTGTCTCCCGAGCTTGCGCCCAAGGCGGCATCACGGGTGCTGCTTGGTGGTCTGGTGGCGGCTTTTCTTGGGCCTGAACTTGCGGTGCTGGGGGCTGAGTTGGTGCAAGGCTCCTATGCCGGAGCCTTTATTTTACTGTCATGTGTGTCGCTGGCAGCAGGGGGCGTGTTGCTTGCCTATCGCAATGAATCCCAGTGGCAGGCCAGTGGCATGGCATCAGTCACTGAGGCCGATCGCACTCTGCCAGAGCTGCTTGGGCAGAGCCAGCTCTGGGTGGCGCTGGGGGCTGCCGCCATAGGCTATGGCATGATGAGTCTTATCATGACAGCTACGCCACTGCATATGCATCATATGGAGCATCATTCGCTGGAAGACACCAAGTGGGTTATCCAAAGCCATATAGTTGCCATGTACCTGCCGTCGCTGTTCAGTGGCACCCTTATCGCCCGCTTCGGTCAGGGCAATATGATGTTTGCGGGCCTTGCGGCCTATGGCCTCACCATTGCCATGGCCTTGTCCGGCAGCGAGCTGCTGAACTACTGGACCGCTCTGGTGCTGCTGGGTATTGGCTGGAATTTCCTGTTCGTTGCCGGCACCTCGCTGCTGCCGTCATGTTACCGCGGCGGTGAAAAATTTAAGGTGCAGATGTTTAACGACTTCTCGGTATTCGGTTTTCAGGCCATGGCATCCCTTGGTGCCGGAGCACTGCTCACCGGTCTTGGATGGCAGGTATTGCTGGTGGCCTGCCTGCCTTTTATTGGTACCCAATTGATGTTGCTTGCATGGTGGAAACTCAGTAAAAGCAGTGTGTTACATCGTGGTAACAATTAATTTATTCAATCACCCAATCACAACACTGTGTTAAACTTCACTATCCCTGCTCGGGGTCAGAGCAGGGCGTATCAGTGGAGTATATGATGCAAAGGTTAACACTCGATGTGGGGGGAACCAACGGCCTGTTTGAACTCAGGCACGAAGGTCACACAGAACAATACAAATTCCCCACCGGTGATGGTTTCTCAATCCGTGATTTGAACGAGCAGATCCAGGCGTTCGAGCAGGACTTTGGTTTGGACGATTATCGTCTGGCCATTGCTGTGCCCGGTCTGGTGCGGGACAACCGCCTGGTCACCTGCAAGTCGCTGCCCGGTTTGACCGGGCTGAATCCATCGCAAATACAGTGCAGTGGTCAGCTTGCCTTTATCGTTAACGATATGGATGCGGGCATACAGGCTATTGCAGAGCCTCGCCATGACTGTGAAGTACTGGTAATGTGCGGCGCCGGGCTGGGCATGGCCATTGCCATGAACGGCCGGGTGTTCAGCGGCGCCAGTGGCTTTGCCGGAGAATTGGGGCACTGCCGGATCATGACGGAAGGCGGTGAATTATCTCTGGAGCAACTGGCATCGGCGGAACTGCTGCGTGGTCGTAAGCAGATACCGACCGAAGAGCTTGGTCAGGGCGGAACGTATCTGGGCATGGGGTTGGCGTGGGTGGTCAACCTGTTCAATCCCAACCGGATATGGCTCGCGGGCAGCATGATGAACAGTGCCGATTTCTACAAGGGCTGCATGAACAGTCTGCGGGATATGGCATTGGGCGCACCTATGGCGAATTGTCAGGTGCACAGGGTAGATGATATGGAAACCCTGGTGTGCCGTGGATTGGCCGCCATGCTGGATAAGCAGGAAAATTAAACTGAGAAAAAACGCCGCAGTCGCGGCGTTTTTTTTATGCCTGCAGCCGAGGCGGACTCAGGGGCAAATCTTGCCTGTTGTCATCCCAACTGGCCATAAAGCGGATTTCATCTTCATCGCGGCCCAAATGACCAAGAGAGGAGAGTAACTGAGGGCGCGCTGCATCTTGCTGTGCTTTTTGCCTGAGTCCCAGCAGCAGACTGATACTCCACCAAATGATAATGGCCGCAATTGTGTAGGGTAACCAGGCTGGGCGCAGTTGCCAGATCAGAGTAGTGGCCAGGCACCCTGGCAGCAAATACCACAGGCTTAACCGGCCTAGCCCATGTGATAATTTGTGCAGGTGAAACCAGATGCCACTGGGCTTGAGTCTTTCTGATGGTAGTTCGGGGGATGGAATGCCCAGTGCCTTGTAGTGGTCGTAGGCGCTGGTGCCGCTCTTATCCAACACACAGGCATCCGCACCCCGGGTTAACAAAGATGAGGCTCCGGAATGATTCAACATCAGCAGTGCTGTCATCAGAGGTGTTTGGCCATCCTGATTTTGTGCATTCAGCTCACTGCCTGCATCAATTAACTGAGTGCACAGATCCTCCTGATGCATAGCTCCCATGCGCGCGGCATGGTGTAGAGGGGTATCTCCTTTATCATCAATGGTATCCAGTGAAAGCCCTGCACTTAATAACACAGGGAGCAGCGCACCTTGGCCTCTGTAGCACGCGGTATGCAGTAAAGAGGCACCATTAAACCAGCTATGGGCATCAGCGCCCTGGGATAGCAGGTATTCTGACAATGCCAGATGACCATTGGCGACAGCAAAATACAAGGCTGTTGCACCATCGGTATCCCGGCTGTTGAGACGGGCACCGTGGCAAACCAGTAACTGCGCCAGTACCAGGTCACCAAGGTGTCCTACCCAGTTGAGCAGTGGCTGTATTCCCCCGGGGCGCAAGGGTTCTCTGAGTGCTTCAGCTTCTTGCCGTAACCGGCTCAGGGGGCCGAGCAATACGTCCAGACTACGTTGACTGCCAGTCGTTTTTTGGCTGGGAACCTTCAATTGATCCCTGGGGTTGGCCCCCGCTTCCAACAACAGTCGACAAATATCGGTAAAACCGTAAAGTACGGCAATGCCCAACGCCGTATTGCTGTCATGGTTGGTATGAGAAAGACGAACTTCTTTGTCCAGCAGGAAATGCACTATGTCGGTGGCGCCATGGCGACAGGCATGAATAAGCAAGCTATCACCCTGATGATTCAGGATCTGTTTCTCCCGTAACCGGTGCCAGCTTTGCTGAAAAGCATGGGTATCGCCAAGGGCAATCAGCAGCCAAATATGTTCACTGACCGGCAGTTCAAACAGCGCGCTCTGAAATACCCGATGCAGCGCTTCATCTCCGGGGCGCAGTCTGAGCATGGCTTCGAAAACGGTTTCACCGTCGAAATTGGTTTCTGCCGGATTTTCACCGGCGGCAAGCAGCATATGCGCTGCCATCGGGCTCAATTCTTCCAGATAATCGTGCAGAAGCGGTGTGCGATAGCGAAACGGCTTATTGGCTTTAAGCAAGATAGACAGGTTATTCAGCGCATTATGATGGATAGCCGTACCAATGGCTCTGTTGTGGTCAAAGTGTTGAATACGGCGGGTAATAATGGATATCAGCCGGCTGGCTCTGTCATCGGCGACAAGATACTCGATTAAATCAGCGCAGCAATCATCAATATTCAGTGCCAGGGATTCCGACTTCAACAGTAAATAAGCAACCAAACGGAAGGAACCACCGGCGGCTGCGCCTTGCAGTAGTTCAACCATGTCATCGCTGTGTTCCCCAAACTCCAGGCCAATTGACTCCAGGTACTTAAAGCCAACAAGATTGTCTACCTGGGCACAGATCCCGGCGAGCACCATGAGCTGGTCATGGTTCAATACTAAAGGTGAAAGCAGGCGCTCAAGCACCGGTTGGTCGTGATGGCAAATGGCGTGCTTGATTTGTTGCTCTGTGGTGCCCGATGCATAGATGTTATGGGGCCGGATATAAGGGAACCCTCGTCTGTGCAGCTGACCCGCCAGTTCATAATCCAGCGAGAAACAGTGCCAAAGTATAGAGCCGCCATCCTGTAATGTTTTTGCAGGATCCCACCCATTGTCCAGCAGACTCTGGATGAAGGGGATTAGTTTTTTGTCACCCTGACTAAGCAGGTGACTCATCAGATCCAGACCCTGTCCGTCTTTCTCTTCCCGGTCAGCGCCCCGACGCAGCAGCAGGTTAAATACAGACAGGCTGCGATGTAATATGGCATTGAAAACCAGTGGTTCGTCGCCAATGGGAGTATTGGGATTAAGCCCTTGAGTCAGAAGGCGTCCCAATTGGTCGGCATCCTGATTGGCCACAAGACTCTCGAGAGAATCTTCCGGCAAAAAGTGGCTAAGCAAGGCAGAGAGTTCTGTGTCCTGTGGTCGCCGGCCGTGAAAAAAGTAGCTGTCTTGAGTGGTATCCAGAACTGTGCAGCGGCTTTGTACTTTTATGAATTCAACCCCGATAGCCTTTGCAGCACGCATCAGACGGAAATTCATTGCACCATCACTGGCGATATCCAGTCTCAGATGGTTACTGAATGCCTTAAGATCCTCGAGATATTCATGATTTCCCAGCCAGTCGGCTAACCCCAGAAATTCAAGGGCTTGAGATGGTGTCAATGGCTTGATCTGCCGTTTGACTCGTTCGCCATCGGCAGAAGATAAACACAGGCTATATCTGTACAAGTTAGCCGCCATGGCTTCCTCAGTTATTGTGTTGCGGGTTCAATTGCATGGCGTGACGAGGCTTGCAATCCGGGGCTCACAATACTCATAACCCTCAGCGCTGACAACTGAAATTACCCTATACCAGTCAAACCCTTGCAGCAAACGGTATAAGCGGCTTGACCCGGTGACGTTCACAAATTCCGGTTGCCGTTAGGATAATACGCTTCTTATCACCATGACTTTTTAGCAGTGTAACCCATCCGTTACCAAAAAGTGCCGCCCTTTACGGGAGTCAGCATGACTTTTTCAGCACACCTGCAAGATCATGGTATTTGATTGGGAGTAATTCTGATTCACTGTTTGTATACTTTATGCTAAAAAGGCGGGCAGAGCGGTAAAGTGCCATCAGTGGCCTTTCGTAACAGTATCAAGAGGTGATGTATGACCATAGGTGTAGGTGGGTTAACTGCAGAGCAGGCACTGGCCGGACTCAGTGACATGACCGGTGGCATTGAACCCATAGCGGTTGATGAGTTTCAGGGGCGCATTGAGAAGGCGCAGGCATTGATGAAGTCGCTGGGGTTGGATGCGGTTTACCTTAATGCCGGTACCAATCTGTATTATTTTACCGGCACCCGCTGGTATGCCAGCGAGCGCATGGTGGGCGCCATTCTGCCTGCCGAAGGGGCGCTGGAATACATAGCGCCGGCGTTTGAGCTTGATACTCTCAAGGGCTATATGGCCATCAAGGGCAAGGTGAATACCTGGCATGAGGATGAAAGCCCGTATCAGCTGTTTGGTGCTGTTCTGTCCCGTCTTGGTCTGGCGCAGGGGCGTGTGGGCATGGATGAGTCGGCAGCCTTTTTTATCAGTGAAGGTATTCGTGATGCCAATCCTGACCTTAGGGTAGTAAGCGCAAAGGGGGTGACTGCCGGATGCCGGATGCAAAAATCTGCAGCCGAGCTGGCGTTGATGCAACGCGCCAAAGACATGACCCTGGAGGTGCACAAGGCGGCTGCTGCCATGCTGCGCCCCGGCATTAGCGTTGGTGAAGTGGAAGCCTTTATCGATGCTGCGCACCGCAAGGTTGGGGCGGTGGCGGGCTCCTATTTCTGTATCGTGATCTTTGGCGAAGATACGGCCTATCCCCATGGCGTTAAAAACCCCAAGGCGCTGGAAGTTGGCGATACAGTGTTGATTGACACCGGCTGTCAGCTTTACGGCTATAACTCAGATATTACCCGTACCTACGTGTATGGCACTCCAAGCGCCCGTCAGCGCGAACTTTGGAACCTGGAAAAACAGGCGCAGGCCGCGGCTTTTGAAGCGGCAAGACTCGGCGCTCCCTGTGGCAGTGTCGATAAGGCTGCCCGCAGCGTGCTTGAAGCTGCAGGCTTTGGCCCCGGCTATGCGGTGCCGGGTCTGCCACACCGCACCGGCCATGGTATAGGGCTGGATATTCACGAATGGCCTTATCTGGTGGCAAACGATACAACACCACTGGCGCCGGGCATGTGTTTTTCCAATGAACCCATGTTGTGTGTGCCCGGAGAGTTTGGCGTGCGTCTGGAAGATCACTTTTACATGACTGAATCTGGTCCTGAGTGGTTTACTGAGCCGTCATTTTCCATTGACGATCCATTCGGACAGGGCGTTCTTTAAATGTTTAGGGTATCCATGTGAATCTTGTCGTGGCTGAGGCCTGTCTTTGTGCCAATGTCACTGACTGTTGAAGGCATGCCGAGGCATGGTGAAGTTGAATAACGCAGACATGGCGTTGCCAGCAAAGCCCCTTAGGGCGTGGCTTACAGCGGTTTCTGCCGTGTTACCTTCTTTTGAAATCAAAGAGGTGCGAAGGACTAAGGCCATTCGCTGCCAACGGTGCCTTGCATCTATCCGTTGTAAACTCACCCAGAGCAAGCCTGGGACTTATTCACTTCTTAATTGATCATATGTAAAAAACGGAGGCAAAAGCCTCCGTTTTTTGAATAATTACATCAAGATGCCTGAGTAACTTGTTACTCTATCGCTATCAGCTCAACATCAAATATCAGCACTGAACCGCCGGGGATCTTACCCACGCTCCGGTTGCCATACCCCAAACTTGCCGGGATGAAAAAGCGTACTTTATCGCCTTCTTTCATCAGTTGCACGCCTTCGGTCCACCCTTTAATAACCCGGTTCAGCGGGAAGGCGATGGTTTCGCCACGCTCGACCGATGAGTCAAATACAGTGCCATCGATAAGGGTTCCATGATAGTGCACCCGAACCGTGTCGGCTGCCGTTGGATGGCGATCGCCGCTTCCAGCCTGCAGCAGTTCATACTGAAGTCCGGAGGCGGTGGTAATAACGCCGTCCCGCTTGCCATTCTGGGTTAGGAATGCAGCCCCTGTTGCTTCATTTGCGCTGGCGGCTTTCTGGTTATTCATAGTGGTAAAAAAGTAAAAGATAACGCAGGCGATAACGATAACGGCGAGGGCGACTCTCATTGGCTGGAATTCCAAAACATTCATGGATAAAAGTAGCTGTATGGTAAAGGCTCTGGTCGCCATGGTAAAGCGGCCAATGCCGGGGGCGCGCCAGCTATTTGGCTCGTGTTTGACTCAGGGTTCGGTTAGCTAACCGAACCCTGAACGGCGAGGTGCCACCACAGGCCTGCAAGTGATAGTAGATGCAGCGCGGTTAATAACCAGAAGGGCCACAGGAAGCTGCGCTTGCTGGTTTTATGGTTCAGCAAAGTCATCGCCAGGGCAGCTCCTGCGAAGCCGCCGATACCGGCAAGTGCCCATAGTTTGCTTTCTGCAGTCCTTGGCTTGTTGTGTTTCGCTGCGTGCTTATCGAGGCCGAAAACGACAAAAGTAAAAAATCCCAGCAGGGCGTAGGTTGCCAGTACCCAAACCGGTATCCAGTTCACGGCAACAGCAATGGCCAGGGTGAGGTAAAAAATTAATGTAAAAGTGATCATGGGTTTACTTCGCTGGAGTCAGTTTTATTGGTAGCAGAGCCAAAGGCAAGATAACGCCAAAGTCGCTCAAGAGGCCCCTGATTGAAGAGTTTAAGGTAACCGGCAGCAAGTAACATCTGGCATACAGCCCAAAGGGTGGCGGTCAGCAGATAATCGATACGATCAAAGCTTTGCAGCCAGTCCACAAACAGGTAACGGAAGCAGAGAATACCCATCACTGACTGCAAAACATACAGCGACAGTGCCAGTTTTCCTACCTTCTGCAGCCCGCTCAGCACTGCGGCGCGTCCATTACACAGACGAATAATTAAATCGGCGTAGAGCAGGGCAACCGGGATGGCGCTATACACCACTGTTGCCTGTGACAGAGCCTTGATAGCGGGTGTTTTGCTGTGAAACAGCAGCAAATCGACCGCAACGAAGGCAATGGCCGCAAACTGTACCTGAACGCGTGCCGAAGGGGCAAAGCCGGTTTCAAAAAAGCCGCTGCGATAGAGGTAAATACCCAGTAGCATCATTCCTGCCACATACCAGAGAATGGCAATTGGCAGTATCATCAGGTTCACTATCAGCATCTGCATCAGATGCTGTATAAGCTGCTCGGGGTAGCTGCCAATCCAGGGGGCAAGCGCTGTCCAATATTGCTCGCTGCCCCTTGAGGGGAGTGGTTCATCCATTACAGCCTGAGTCAGTGCCAGCATGGACACTAAAGAGATAAAGATAAACAAAATAAGCCGGGAGCGGATTTGATGCAAAGGGCTTTCAAGGTAACTCAAGGCCAACAGGGCAGACAGGCCATAGGTCAGAAGTACATCGCCGGGCCAGATGAAAATGCCGTGTAACAGCCCCAAAACCATTAACACTTTCAGGCGCTTTTTGATGGGCATAAATGGATTGGCGGTCTGTTGGCTGAAGCCTTGGTACTGAATGGCAAGGCCCACGCCGAACAACAGGGTAAAGAGCCCGATAAAGCGTCCTTCAAGAAACATCCGCGAAAAGATTTCCACTCCCATGTCACTGGAGGCTGCCGGTTCAGTCGGGGTGTAGCCATCCAGGCTGTTACCCATAAACAGAATATTCAGAAAGAAGATTCCCAGCACGGCCAAGCCGCGGACAGCATCAATATTCGGGTTGCGGGCAGTAAAAGTTTCAGACATCCATTGTCATCCATCATTATGATTGGCAAGGAAATAACCTTAGCACAAAAACAAAATCGCGAACCAAGGGTTCGCGATGCTTACTTTGTCACCGAGGTTTGGATTCAGAATAACAATCCTTCAATCCAGTGCTTATAGAGCGGTAGCCCAATAAGCACATTTACCGGAAAAGTTATACCGAGAGATGCCAGCATCGCCAACCCGATATTGGCATCTGGAATGGCAGCACGGATAGCGGCAGGTGCTGCTATGTAGGAAGCACTGGCTGTGAGCCCCGCCAGCACCAGCACAGTGCCGGCCGGTAACTCCATTGCCATACCCGCACCAATACCAACCCAGGCCAGCATAAAGGGGGCTATGGCGGCAAACGCCAGCAAACGCCATTGTTTAAGGGGCAAAGGTATACATACCTTGGCGGTAACCAGACCCATTTCCAATAAAAACAGCGCCAGCAAGGTTTTAAAACCGCCCAGTAACATGGGTGCCAGCGGCTCAAGCCCAGCCGGACCATAGAGCCAGCCTATCAACACACCACCAAGCAGCAGTACCACACCGCGACTGGTCATGGCTTCGTGCAGAATATTACCACCACTGGCCTGCGTTGAATTCCCATGACTGAGTTTGCGATGCAGCCAGAGCATAATCACGATGGCTGGCAATTCCAGCAGTACCAGATACAGGGTGGTTTCTGGTCTTAACTCCCAACCGGCGACTTCTGTCATGGCCATCACCACGGCGAATGTACCGGCACTTACTGAACCATAGTGGGCCGCTATGCTCGCCGAGTCAGAGGCATTCAGTTTAACCAGGTGTCTGAGGATGGGAAACAGCGCCAGTGGAATCACAAATCCCAGGCCTATCACGGTAATCAGCTCCAGTGGCTGCAGGCTGGCTGTCTGTCCGTGCAGTGCCATCCCCCCCTTAAGCCCCAGGGTCAGCATGAGCAGAATAGAAAGGGTTTCATAAATGGACTCGGGTACCTTGAGATCCGATTTGATGACACCGGCCAACAGACCTAATGCGAAAAAGGCGATAACAATATCTGGCATCGTCGACTCCGATGGATGGGTGAAGAACTTTGATTGGTGGCGATTTTGCCTTGCTTTGGTTATATTGAAAATTAAATTATTCAATTGGTATGTATAGATAAATATCTATGGCAAATGTTCGCCTTAAACACCTCAGCATGCGGCTTCTGGAGGTGTTTATCACTGTAGTACGCCTGGGAAAGGTATCGGCGGCTGCCCGAAGTCTGCATCTCACCCAGCCTACGGTTTCGCTGCAGCTTAAGAAAATAGCCGAACTGGTGGGAGAGCCTTTGCTGGCAAGCCGGGATGGCAACATGGTACCCACAGAGGTGGGGCAGGAAGTATATAGTGCCGCCTGCGATATACTGTTGCGACTGGATGATCTGGATGGATTTCTCGGCGGTATTCGTGAAGGCAGTTGCGGCCATATTCGCATCGGTCTGGTGACCACGGCCAAATATGTTATGCCCCGGATACTCGGTCCCTTTTATCGTCGTTTTCCCGGGGTGCAAGTGACACTGAGCATAGGTAACCGTGCCCATGTGCTCAGCCGGTTTGAGCAGCAGGAAGATGATTTGTACCTCTTCAGCCATCCTCCTGCTGGTGAGCGTGTGCTGGCATCAAGAATTATCGCTAATCCACTTAAACTGATTGCCCCTCAGGACCATTGGGCTGTGGGGCGAAAGCGATTGGCCTTTGATGCCCTTAAAGGTGAGCGTTTTATCATGCGTGAGCCCGGTTCGGCTACCAGGATGATGTTCGAAAGTTGGCTGAGCGCCCGGGGCATTGAGCTTAGCAACACCATGCAAATAGAGAGCAACGAAGCCATTCGCCTCAGTGTGGCTTCGGGGCTGGGATTATCTGTTATTTCAGCGCATACCCTCAGCGAGAGCGACATGGGACCGGAAAAACCCGCCGTGCTGGATGTTATGGATTTCCCGCTTCGTAGCAACTGGTATTTGGTGGCTCGGCGTGACAAACGCCTGCCTCAAAGTGCATTGCAGCTTATTCGCTTTATGGCTGAACATCTGGAGGAGTGTATCGCCCCCGGCTATGTGGCCGACAATATAGATGCCCTGAACGGTGTTTTTAAGCCTCCGGGATAGCCGGTCTGTTTCTGGTTGTGGTTTGAGCTGGCAGCTACACTTTAGGGTGCTGTATCCGGTTATGCAGCAGAGCCGCGTTGTTGCGAAAGCACCAGTGGTGCCGGACAACTGATTTGCCTTTGACCTTCATGTCGTCAACACATGCAACAACACCGGGAAACCATTACCGGAAGTGGGCATACAGAGGTAAAGGGCGAAGTTGCATGTTCAAGGACGTTTCACTTATCAGAGGATAGTGTTATGACCAACCATACTACACGGTCAAGGGTATTTCCTTGGGCGATTGGGCTGGCCGTGGCAAGTTTCATGATGCCATCGCAGGCAGCAGACAACCAATCAATGCTTGAAGACGCTTTGAGCGCCGCTCCCCCGACATTGCGTGATAAAGTTACAGTGATGGACTGGCAACACAATGTGTTGCAGCAGGGCAGCAGTAATTATACTTGTTTTCCCACTCCCCCCAGCCTAAACGGCAAAGCGCCTATGTGCATGGACGGCCCCTGGATGGCATGGGCTGATGCCTGGAGCAATAAGAAGCCGTTCCAGGCTTCGGGTATCGGGATTTCATATATGCTGGGTGGTGATGGTGGTGCCAGCAACACCGATCCCTATGCATCTGGTAAAACAGATGATAATCAGTGGATAGTGGAAGGGCCGCACTTAATGATTATCGTCAACGATCCCGCTTTGTTGGACAGCTTACCTACCGATCCCTATGAAGGGGGCCCCTATGTGATGTGGAAAGGCACTCCCTATGCGCACATTATGGTACCAGTGGGGCCAAGAAAGTAGTTTCCGTATAAACGCCCGAAAGGGCGTTTTTGTTACCATTGCACCGGCGAACATCCATCAGAACAGCGACTTGGAAACTTGCAAATTATTTGTTTGTAACTTGTTGAAATTACGTGATTTGAGATAGATCAATGCCATCGCTTTCTGCAATTGTGTTTTACCTGCCCCTCCTCTAGAATGCGCCGCCCTCCCAGCCTTCCAAGGCTTCGGCAGGTAAATCAGATCCCGACCCTTGGCATCAGTTTGCCGGCGGTTATTTACTCAGGAGTTCACTATGTCCACCCCTCTGGCCAATCCCGCCCCCCTGGGGCTGATGGGTTTTGGCATGACCACCATCTTACTTAATATCCATAACGCCGGTTATTTCCCGATTGATTCCATGATTTTGGCCATGGGAATTTTTTATGGCGGTTTGGGGCAGGTCATTGTTGGCATTATGTGCTTTTTGCGTGGTGATACTTTCGGTACCACAGCTTTTACTTCCTATGGCCTGTTTTGGCTGACGCTGGTGGGGCTGATTTTGATGCCAAACGCTGGCGTGGCAGCAAGTCCGGCATCCTTTATGGGGTGGTATCTGGCGCTGTGGGGGGTGTTCACCGGCTTTATGTTTATCGGCTCACTGCGTTATGCCCGTGTAAAGCAGTTTATCTTTGGCTCGCTGACGCTGCTGTTTTTCCTGTTGGCAGCCCGCGATTTCACCGGCAGTGAACTCATCGGCACCATTGCGGCCTGGGAAGGCATTCTCTGCGGCGCTTCTGCCATTTATTTTGCCATGGCGCAGGTGATTAACAATGAATATGGCCGCACTGTGCTGCCTATTGGTGAACTCAAGCCAAGAGCAACTGTAGTCTCAGTGACAGAGGCCAAAGCGGCCTGAGTTTTATCTGGTCGCTTTGTCGAAAAAGCCCTCAATATGAGGGCTTTTTTGCAGGTGATCGGCGGCGGGTTAGTGCGGCATGAACGAGTTTGGGCAACATGTTATCCCCATGCTTTTCAGGCAGTGGAGTGAAACAGTACTTTTTTATTTCTTTGCCCCGCAGGATAAAAATGTTTAACATTTGCGCCACATTTTAACGTTGTGTCGACCGGGCCCAGGATAAATTATTGGCTTACAGGCTGGCATAGCGGTTTATGGTCGCATCTTTTCCAAGACGTGGGCCGTCATAATAAATAGAAAAATTGGGTAACAGGACAATGAACAAGGTACAGGGTATTACCTTTATCGGCGCAGGCACCCGCCTGGAAGGTGAGATGACGTTGGAAAGTGCTGCACTGGTGGCCGGCGAGCTCAGGGGAAAAATCAGCTCGGCGGGGCAGATTAAAATTGAACCGGAAGGTCTGATAGACGGTGAGCTGGATTGCCATGAGCTAAGAGTGTGCGGCAGTTTTCGCGGTACCTTGCGTTGCCAGAAACTGGTGATAGTTCATGGTGGTGTTGTTGAAGGCGAAGTGGCCAGTAATGACATGGAAATTTTTGATGGTGGCCAGTTTTTGGGTAGCCGAACCCGCGGCCCTGAAACCGTAGTATTGTCAAATGCACCATCGGCGCTGTTACCGAAAGAAGGTGGCCAAGGCTCTTTGAAATTGATGTTGGGTCTCGCTGCAGGTTTGGGGTTGGGTTGGTTGGTGGTTGCCAAAACGCCTGTTATTGCCAGTATCAGCGATGCAATGAAGGCGATAACTTCGCAGACTGCGCAGGAGTCAGCTGTACAGCCAGTCGCTTCCGGTGCACTGATGGCCGATACAGCAAAGGTGTTGGCTACGCCAGTCCAACAGGAGCAGGTTGAATCTGCACAGCAGAGCGCTCCCGGCTATTTTGTTGAGGATGCAGATGCGATGGAGGCTGCAAATAATGTGCTGCTGGAAAATGCCTTCACTGAAAACAGTGCTGCCGGAACTGTTGCAACAGCAACGACTGATGAAATGCCATCCGAACTTACCGCTTCAGGGGAAGACGCTGTCAATGGCGAAGCCTCTGAGGACGACACATTCGTGGGGCAGGACGCTGTTGCAGAAACGGGTGCCGGTGCTAATCCGATGCAGACAAAGTTTAGGTAACGAGACATGAAAAAATGCGGCATAGGGCCGCATTTTTTCGTTTTAATGCAGCCGTTTTAATGTAGCCGTTGTAACTGCCCGTTGTTTGGCTTTAACGCCAGCACATCACACCTTAAGTGATTCAGTAATTGCTCAGATGCGCGGCCTTTGAATGCGCTGAGCAGACTGGTGTGCTCTGACGCTCCCATTACCACCAGATTACTGTGCCAGCGTTGTGCGGCCTCTGGCACCATGTCATCCGGTAAACCTGCTGCCAGATGTAAGAATTTATCTTCCAGCGCCAGAGGTTGGGCGGTTTGGCGCAGCCGCTGCCAATGTTGTGACACCTGACTTTGATGACTCTCACGCTGCACATCAAAAGATACACTGAGATCATGAGCCTGATAACAGGTGAGCAGATGAAGCTCCATGTTGAAGACCTTTGCCAGTTCGTCTGATACTTCCAGCAGCTGCTGATTGAACAGGCGATGACTCTCGGCGTCATCGTCCACTTCAATCGCGGTGAGTAACTTGCCACTGATTTCCCAGGGCTCACTGCTGATGTACAGCACCGGAACGGGCACTCTCTGTAACAGTTCCCAGTCCTCTGTGTGGCCAAATTCGCAGCGCAATGCTGAATACTCATGATGTTCGAGAATCAACAAATCATATTCTGCCCGTTCCAGTTCATCGAGTACGGCATGGGTTATTGATGTTGCGTGACAGTGCTTGAGAGTTAGCCGCAGATTTTTATCCGGATAGGCAGGGTGCCGCTGCCTTTCGTGGCTAATGATGGCCGGGGCAGTGGTAAAAAGCTGCTGTAACCAATGGTTGACAGTGTTTTGTTTCGGCAACTGAATTCTCAGTACGGTCAGGTCTGCATGGCTCTGATTGGCAAAATAGATAGCTTTTCTCAGCGCAGGCCTGGCATCCAGTCCATCGTCGGTCGCAACCAGCACCCGTGAAAAATGACACATGTGCTTTTACCTCCATGGTGGCTGAAAATAAGAATGAGTGTTAAAAGATTTTAGTCTTTGGTCTTACTCTGAACTAAATACCCTTTTGGACTTGCAGCCCTTGTCTATAGCGGGTTTTAGTCTGTTGGAAGGGTAATGTTGGTTCAATATTTGCCGACGGGCACTCTGTGTGCTAGGCGCTATTATTGTGCACTGTTGATAATGTTCAGCTGCCATCCCGGCAGTTTTGCCTGCAAGTCTTCAGCAATCTTGGCTGCGTCGCCTTTTAACACTATCAGCGGAGGCTGACTCAGGATCAGAGAACCGAATTCTGTTAAGGCAGCCCGATCGGGGGGGAGAGTTTCGACCTCCGGCATTTGTAGCCCTCTTTCAAGCGCCTCCAGCCAACCGACAATAGCTGAGCCGGGGCTGTCCGCTGTTAGTTTTTGCTGTCCTGCCAGGAAGCTTTCCAGCGCATCCAGCTCCGCTGTCGTGGCGCTGTCGTTGGCCAGCAGCGCCAGATGATCCACTATTCCCCGAACAAAGGCTCCGGTACTTTCATTGGCGCTGGCACCATAAAACTTCAGGGTTCTGCTCAGCGGATTATCGATGCAACTGCCGTAAACCCCGTAGGTCAGGCCGCGCTGACTGCGAAGATCATAAAATAAGCGTCCGCTTTGACTGCGCCCAAGCAGTGCAGCCATGGCCATGCAGGTCCGATTGTTGCCTTCCGGCGCGAGGGCGTAGCCCAGTCTAACCTGTGCCTGCACCTGACCGGGCGCATCCAGTAAATAGAGTTGTTTCAATCCGGTTGAAACGGGTGTTAACAGCCGTGGTATTTGTGGTCTTTGCGGAGTGTGTTGCGGCTTTACCGCGCTAATGCTGTCGGCAGGCAATGTTGCAGGAAGCTTGTGTCCGAGCAGCTGCCATCTTGCCTGGCTTTTCAAGCGATTCATTCCCTGTTCCAGCGTTGATTTGTCACCTGTAAAAGGCTTGTTGTAATCCAGATAAGGATGGGATTTGCCAAGCGCGATTTGCGCCCACAGTCTGTCGATGTCACTGCCGGTAAAGGCTTCGATGTGTCGGGCCAGTTTTTGTTCCCGCACAATGCGGTCAAACTCCCGGTCTGATAATTGGCCTATGCCGTTCATCAGTGAATCCGCTCTTAGTTTTAAGGTATCGGGGCTGTCACAGGGACTGAAAAAGCTGAGGCTGTGCAGCCGTGCCTTGATTGTCAGTGCTTCGGCGCAGGCGTCTCCCTCTATGGCTGACAGGCGTGCAAGCGCACCAAGGGCACGGGCCAGTAAATCTGCATTTTTTATCGGTGTGGCAGGGGTGGTGAGCACCAAGTATGCACCATTGAGACGAAAGTCCACCGTCAGCTCGTCAATACGGTGCAAGCTGACGTTGCTCATGTCGGCCCGGATCAGTGGGAAGGGTGGCAGGTCGTCAGGAACCCGGAGGCTGAAGTCGGCCAGCACAGGTGCTGTTACCGGCTCAAACTGCAGCTGTGTATGCTGACAGGCGCACAGTAACAGCAGCGCCATGCTGTTCAGTAGGGTGGCCAGCAGTCGTGTTGTTCGGATATAAGCTGTTTTCACAGTGCCAGCTCCTCCAGTCCATCGGCCCAGTCATCGGGTAACCATTCAAGCAGCCCCTTTCCTAGACGGGTATGCCAGGCGGGCAATAAATCCAGCCTGACGGTGTGGCCATTGAAATACCGCCTTGCCACCCGCTGTAAGTCGGCTGCGGTAACGGCTTCAATCTTTCGCCATGGTGCTTGCAGTGGCGTTGCACTGTCAGCGGCGGATGTTGCAGCCAATTGCTGAGCCAGTTGTTCATCCTGCTGCAGACGTTGCCGATAGTGCATAAGCCACAACGACTTAAGTTCGCACAGACTCTGCGCATTCAGTGGCGTATCTTCTGCTGACTTTATGAGATCGGCAACACCCTGCGCCAGTGTATCCAGGCTTACCCGGGCACGGGGCACCAGCACCAGATTGGTCATGCCATGTAAGTCCATATCCAGTGGTAATGATTGACTGAGCAGGGTCTTGGCACCATTAATACCAGCGCGCTCAAGACCTGATGCCATGCGTTGAAATAAGTGCAGCTCCAGAAGACGGATTGCTGCCGCGTCCGGATGACTGCGGCCTACGGTGTGCCAGGCCAGCAGTAAGCCTGGCCAGGGGGCGCGTTCGTCCACCACTTCACCGTGGCTTGGAGGCCTTGCTTGCCAGGGCGTTTGTTGATTGGCGACAGTCAAGGCGGATTCGCCGAGGGCGAATATGTCACTGCCGGATTGATTGTCCCAGTCGCCAAAGTAGCGCTGCACCAGGGCTTGGGTGTCCACCGGCAGCTTACCTGTAAGCGCGAGGGTAAAGCCGAAAGGTTGGTAGTACCTTTGATGAAATGCCCGCAATGTATCGGGTGTTGCGGCCTGAATATCGTTCCTGGAGCCAATAACGGCGTGACCATAAGGGGTATCGGCTGCCTGGGTGAGCAGGTATTCCATGGCAGCTCGAAAATAAGGTTGGTTGTCGATGGTTTGCACCATCTCGGCCAGCACGGTTTTTTGCTGGTTGGTCACCGCTTCTTCGGAAAGTTCGGGGCGGGAGAAGCGATCGCGCTCAAGTGCTAGGCTGAATGCCAGCGCTTCGGCCGGAATACGGCTGTAATAGCGGGTATCATCGAAGCTGGTGCTGGCATTGAAACTGGCGCCCATGGCATTCATCAGTTTGCTGTAATCATCTCCCGGCGCCAGCGCGCTGCCCTTGAACAGCAGATGTTCAAACAGGTGCGCCCAGCCGGTCTGTCCGGCTGCTTCATGGCGCGACCCGACCGGGAAGCGGCTCGCCATGGCAACGGTCTGCTTGCCATTCCGGGGCAAAAGGTACAGCCCCATACCATTGTCCAACCGGGTGAAGTGTATTGCCGTATCGAGCTGTTCGAGGTGTTTATCGTCGAAGCCGCAATCGACAGCACGGCTTGCCAGCGGAAAGAGTAAAAGCAGCAATAGCGTCAGTCGGTAAGGGGAGGTAAACAGGTCCATGGTTCTTTTTATCCAAGCCTTGGAATGTCATTCAGTTTTTCATCTTTGCTGATATGATGGCAAGGCATACTTTTTCGTCTTCAGTCATTGCAAGGATGTGTTCAATGAGCCGCTCCCCCTTCGAATCCTTTGTCTGGCACAGTGAGATTTTCCAGTGCGACAGCACGGACATCAGTCGTTTTTATGCCTTGTTGGAGCAAGAACAGACCCGTTTGGGGCTTGGTACCAAAAAGCTTGGCAGCGCCGGCGGGCATCCACTGTGGCTGCTGCAATCCCCCGGACAAAAGGCGGGGCTGCCCAATCTGCTGATCAGCGCCGGTTTTCATGGTGAAGAGAGTGCAGGCCCCTGGGGATTGCTGTATTTGCTGTCACAGCTCGATGAGAGCTTGTTTGATCGGGTTAACCTAAGCCTGTTGCCGCTGGTAAACCCCACCGGCTTTGCCAAAGGGCACCGATTTAACCAGTTGGGTGAAAACCCCAATCGTGGTTTTTTTATTGAGAACGGTAAGGCCAAATCCGGGGATGACACCTCCCATGAGGGCAAAATATTGCTGGAGCATGCCCATCTGCTGCAGGTCGCGAGCCGCGACGGCATTCTCACCTGTCATGAGGATGTGCTGCTTACAGACACTTATGTATATACCTTTGAGCCCAGTCAGGTGCCGGGGCGTTTCAGTCATACGTTACGGGATGCCCTTGGACATTATTTCCCAATAGCCCGGGATGGCAGCATCGACGATTGCCCGGTACAGGACGGGATTATTTTCAATCATTTCGATACTTCCTTTGAATCCTTTCTGGTGCGCAGCGGTGCCCGTGTGGGTTGCTGCAGCGAAACCCCGGGGCAACAGAACCTGGATCAGCGTATTCTCGCCAACGCTGCCGCCATGAGTGCCTTTTTGGATATGTTGGTCTTGGCTGAATAACCATTTGTGGCTGACTGTGATGGGGCTCCGCGGATATACGGGGCTCCGCGGATATAGGGGGACTGGCGTGCTTTGAGCGTTAATAACATTAAATGCCCAAATCGCAGCCAAGCTTATGGCGCCCATTGGATTTGACTCGTTACGGCGGGGTTTATGTGCCGGAACCCTGCTGAGTTGTAAAAGTCTGGCTTGGTGATGAAGACCTGTTGGTGAAAGCCCTGTTGGTGAAAGCCATGAATGCTGCACAGTAAAAAGCCGCCCTTGGGCGGCTTTTTCATTTGGATTTACGCATCAACCTAGGGGTTGATGCGGGTTGGCATGCCGGTACGGGTTTCCAGCAGGCGCTTAAGCACGAAGGAGTTGGTTTCTGCGTGTGCCACAAAACGGCTGATGTTGGCAGGCAGCGACAGGGGCACAGGGGCAGCTGAATCAAACTCTTGCTGGGTTCGCGACAACGGCTGGTGCACCTCGAGGTAGCGGGCGCCATCGGGCTCTTCGGTGGCCTTGATGGGCTGATTTACAAACTGCACCCGGGTGCCCACCGGCACACTGTTGAACAAATGCTCGATGTCGGCATCACGCAGACGCACACATCCCTGACTGACCCGCAGGCCAATACCGAAGGTGGCATTGGTGCCATGGATTGCGTAGAGATTACCGATATAGAGCGCGAACAGCCCCATGGGGTTGTCCGGGCCAGCAGGCCACACCGGTGGCAGGGTCACGCCTTTGGCGGCATATTCTTTACGAATGCGTGCTGTAGGGGTCCAGGTTGGGTTTGCGCGCTTGCGCTGTACGCTGGTCACCCAGTTTTCAGGGGTATCACGGCCGACCTGACCAATACCTATGGGCAGTACTTCCACCAGGTTTTTACCCTTGGGGTAGTAGTACAGGCGCATTTCGGCGATGTTGATGACTATGCCTTCCCGTGGCGCTTCCGGCAAAATCAATTGATGCGGAATAATCAGGGTACTGCCCGGACGGGGCAGAAAAGGGTCGACTCCCGGATTGGCTTCCATGATGTTCGACAGTCCCAATTGAAACTGGGTGGCAATGTCTTCGAGGGTGCGCTTGTCTTCGGGCACCACATAGTATTGAACTTCACCCACCAGACGGCTGTCTTTTGGCGGCAGAGGGTAGACAACCGCCAGCGCCGCCTGGCACAGACCGGTAAGTCCAACAAATACGGCTAACTGTAAAAAACGCTTCATTAAATTCATCTGACTCTGTGTTGGCATTCGCTCTTTCCTGAGCACTGCTGAGTGCCTATGGTTTTGCTCCGTGGCAAAGCAGGCATCCTCATCGAAATCGACCAGAATTTCAACTGTTTTTAGACCATTATTTTAAGCCAAGGCGTTTCGCGAGTCTGTGCAGATTACCCGCATCCAATCCCAGCGCTCTGGCGGTTGCTGCCCAGTTGTGTTGGTGGCCGTTAAGACAGGTGGAAATATAGCGATTTTGAAACTCATCAGTGGCTTCTTTGAGCGTTTTGCCATCGAATTGTAGCTGATGGGTTACTGGCGGCTGGTGCGAGGATTCACCGACCGCTTTTCCGATGGTTAACATCGGCACGGTAATCATGACTTCGCCACCTTCGGATGCGGCTCTGGCAAGCGTGGCAGCACGTTTTATTACGTGTTCAAGCTCGCGAACATTACCGGGCCAGTCATAGTGCTTGATACGGGATAAGGTATCCGGACTTAACCTCAGTACAGATAAGCCGAGGGATTTTCGACTTTGCTCGAGGAAGTGGCCGCATAGGGGGCCTATATCCTCCCCGCGCTCACGCAATGGGGGAACATGCAAAGGAAATACGCTTAAGCGATGGTATAAATCAGCACGGAAGCGGCCAGCCAATACTTCTTGTTTAAGATCTTTGTTGGTGGCAGCAATGATACGTACATCCACTTTGAGGCTGCGATCATCACCGATGCGCTGTACATCACCGTATTGCAGTACACGCAGCAGCTTGGCCTGCAGCCCCAGCGGCAGTTCGCCGATTTCATCGAGAAACAGGGTGCCCTTGTCGGCTGTTTCAAATTTACCGCTGCGATGACTGATGGCGCCGGTAAAAGCCCCTTTGACGTGACCAAAAAGTTCGCTTTCGGCAACGGATTCAGGCAATGCGGCGCAGTTTAAGTAAACCAGTGGCTTACCTGCGCGTGGGCTTGATTGATGTACCTCGCGGGCAACCAGCTCCTTCCCTGTGCCTGTTTCTCCCAAAATCAAAACACTCAGATCCGTGCCAGCCACCGCAAGAATTTCCTGACGCAGGCTCTCCATAGCGGCGGTTTTGCCTATCATGGGCTGGCCATCATCGGCTGTTTCGCTGCGTCCCGGGCCTATGAGCGACACCCGTTCCAACTTATCCAGCAGTAGGGCGTTTTTTAGTGATGCAGCACTTAGCGCACCCAGCGCCCTTAAATCCATTAGTCCAAGATTATCAAACTGACTTGGGGAAAAGGCATCCAGTGTCAGAGCGCCTATCAGTTTTTCATCATCGAACAGGGGCAGGCCTATACAGGCATGCACATGCAACCTGTCTTCCTGATTGGGGATAAGACCATCATAGGGATCAGGCAATTCACTGTCTGCAGGAAAGCGTACCAAATCCCCGGCCCGGGCTATGGCCTCGAGTCTGGGATGGTCATCAATGGCAAAGTGGCGTCCGGCAACATCTTCTGCAAGACCGGCAGTGGCCAGCGGAACGAAGTGACGATCGCGAAATTCCAGTAGTGCAGTGGCATCACAGCCAAGGTTGGTTTTTACTGTATCGACCAGGCGGGCAAAGCGGTCCCGGTGGGATAAGCCAGAGGTAATATCCAGGGCTATGCGGGTGAGCAGTGATTGGCTCAGTGACATGGGCGTATGCTGACTCTCGGAGTAAAGATTGTGTGTCAGCATACGCTTATTGCTTGAGATTGTCATTTTGACATGGGGAGCACAGGCTCCCCTTCAGATTTTGGGCAGTTGCTATCAGGCCGTTACGGCCTGACCGGCAGCGGCCTTTTTACCCGCGATGGCTTTGCGAACCACATCCACCAGGAATACGGCCAGCAGTATGCCGCCAACGCTGAATATCACATCGCCGAACACCCGCATCCATACCAGTGTTTCCACTGTGCTGCTGTGGATCACTTCAGGAGAGCGGGCGAACCAGTAGCCGTTTTCGATAACGGCGAAGAACTGGGTGATACCCATCGGCAGCAGAGACATAAACACCATGGCAGCCAGACCCAGGTTCAGGGTCCAGAAAGCGCCCTTGAGCAGCTTGTCATTCCATTGCATTTCCAGCGTCAGACCGCGGACACAAGAGAGCATCAAGCCAATACCCAGCATGCCGTACACACCCATAAAGGCTGCGTGACCATGGGTGGCAGTGGTGTTGAGACCCTGCACGAAGTAGAGGGAAATGGGTGGATTGATGAGGAAGCCAAGCATACCGGCACCTACGAGGTTCCAGAACGCGGTGGCGACGAAGAACATGATGGCCCAGTGATAGCGTTGCATCCAGGGAGCCGCATTGCGCAGACGATAGCTTTCCACGGCTTCATAGCCGATCAGTGCCAGTGGTACCACTTCCAGTGCTGAGAAGATGGAGCCCCAGGCAATGATGGAGTTGGTTGTGCCGGTGAAATACAGGTGGTGCAGCGTACCGATAAGACCACCGGTGAGGAAGATTACCGTGGCAAACAGTACTGCAGCGTTGGCGTTGCGGGCACGGATAAGACCCAGACGTACCAGCAGCAGCGCAATCACAGAAGTTGCGAAGGTCTCAAAGAAGCCTTCAACCCACAGGTGAACTACCCACCAGCGCCAGTATTCAGCCAAAGCCAGGTTGGTGTGTTTGCCCATAAAGAGGCCCGCACCATAGAAGAGGCCGATGGCAACGCAGGAGGCGTAAAGGATCCAGATTACCGGGCGCATTTCACCCTGATCATTGAGCGCAGGACGAATAGCGGCGGTAACCAGCACCAGCCAAATCATCAGGCCTGCCAGCAGTAATAGCTGCCATACCCGACCCAGATCCACATACTCGTAACCCTGATGGCCGAAGAGGAAGTTAGTATCAAGATCAAAATACTGTTGTACACCCAGCCATTCACCGGCCATGGAACCCAGTACAACCACTACCAGCGCTACCCACAGCACGTTCACACCCAGACGTTGGAATTTGGGTTCATAGCCTGACAGGGCAGGAGCGATATACAGACCCGTGCCCAGCCAGGCAGTGGCGATCCAGAATACGGCTAACTGGGTGTGCCAGGTGCGGGTAACTGAGTAGGGTAGGATTTCAGCAAGTGGGATGCCATAAAACTGCTGGCCTTCCACCGCATAGTGGGCAGTGATGCCACCTAATATTATTTGCAGTAAAAACAGACCAATTGCTGTGACAAAATACTTCCCTACCGCTTTTTGTGATGGGGTAGGTTTAAAGCGGAACAGTGGGTCTTCTTTGGCCGGGACCGGAAGAGGCTCTTCACGACCGGCTGCGTGGTACCACACCAGACCACCGATACCGGCAATCAGGGTGACGATACTCAGAATGGACCAGACGATGTTGTCTGAGGTTGGTGTATTGCCCAGCTGAGGGTCATAAGGCCAGTTCGCAGTATAGGTGTAGCTCTCTCCGGGACGTTCGGTGATGGCGGCCCAGGCACTCCAGAACACAAAAGCGGTCAGCTGTTCTCTGTGCTCCATATCGGGGATGGTGCCTTCTTTCATAGCGTACTTTTCACGCAGTGGCTGCATGGCGGCATCGTCACCAAACAGTGCAACATAGTGATTAGCTACTTCTTTCATGGCCAGAATGCGGGTGGCGCTCAGAGATACTTCGATTTTGTCACCGTTGTTGAACAGTGTATTGCGACGCATATCATCGCGCAGCGCCTGTTCAAGCCCGGCCTGCTGACTGCTTTCGAGGCTGGAGAAGTCTTTTCCGTATTGCGCCTTGGCGCTGATATCGAGCCAGGCCTGGGCTTCGCGGTGCAGCCAGTCAGCTGACCAGTCAGGCGCTACGTAAGAACCGTGACCCCAGATTGAACCCAGTTGATGGCCACCCATGGAGCGCCAAACCAATTGGCCGCGGAGAATATCCTGTTTATCAAAAACGACCTGACCGCTCTCATTGGTGTAGGCATCCGGGATTGGCGGCATTTCCCGATAAATCTCACTGCCCAGACTGAGCAGTACAGTGAAGGAGGCTATCAGCACTATAAGTAGTGCGATTGCCGTTTTGCGAAGTGAACTCATTATGGCCTCTCTAGCGCTTGTTCTAATGTCAATTCTACTTAGCAGTAAGTGTGCCAAAATATTATATCTTTAAATAACAACGAATTATGTTATTTATTGAGTTGGGTTGTGTCATAATGACATGCTATATTAGTGTCAAAAGCACAGTTGCATTGTAAATATGACATTGTTTTTGTTTTTGATTTTGATTAGTTGTCATTTTTTCTGGCTTGAGCAATTTCTATTAATCTTGTTGTGTTATTTGGGAGTTGTATTTTTAACTAATTGAATACTCGAGATATGTTTAATGGCGTTTTCAGTTGAGTCTGGCGTGGCAACGAATTTTTTATGGAGTTTTATTGGTGTAAGTGTGCTTCCGGCAGCATGAAACTGTGTATGTCTGGATATGTGGGGTTGGTATTTATTAGAGAAGGTGCGAACAAGTCCTCGTACAGCTCTGGCTATGATTGGTATGGCATTTCGAGGCATTTAACTGAAGGCATGCAGAGCGAGGCATGGTGAAGTTGAATGATGCTATGAAATCCCCGTAGAACGGGGCTTACAGCGGCATCTGCCGCGTTACAGTTGTTGCGAAGGACTCAGGCCATTCGCAGGAACTGTGCCTTACATTTATCCGTTGTAAGCTCACTCAGAGCAAGTACGCGACTTATTCGCACCTTCCTTAGTTGTGCTTCCGTGCTGGTGTATTTGTGTGGCGTAATGATGACCACACCCTGCGTCCTCTTCTCAGGGATGAGGTCTGTAAAGGGGGAGCCTGGTTGGGTGCTGAAGGAAAGGGACTTGGATTAACGTTGGGCACCCTGCCTGAGATGAGGGGAACGGGCAGGGTGCTGATGACTATTTATAGAGTGATGGCCCCTTGGGATCGGGCCGGGTTTTGAAGCGACGGTGCAGCCACATGTACTGTGGCAGATTGCGGGAAATAAGAGTTTCAACCACCTGATTGCCACGGATGGCATCTGTTATTTCGTTCTCACCAGGGAAATTGTCCAGAGCAGGCATAATTTCCATGGTGTAGCCTTTATCATCGGAATTGCGTTCGACATAAAAGGGTAAAACCTTGGCTTTGCCTAATTTGGCCAGGGTGGTTGCACCGGTAATGGTGGCTGCATCGGGTACGGCAAAGAAGGGAATGAATACTGCAGATGAACGGCCGAAATCCTGATCGGCTGTATACCAGACAACCTCAGCATTTCTCAGGCAGCGTACCATCTGACGCAAGTCACGTTTGGGCACCAAGCCCTTATTGGATCTCAGTCGACCTTTTACCTGCAGATACTCCATGACGGCGTTGTTGTGGGGGCGGTAAACGCCTATGCCCGGATGGCACTGACCTAGGATACGGGCGCCCATCTCGAGTGGCAGGCAGTGTACGGCAAACAAAATTACCCCCTGCTCCCCATCCAGTACCTGTTGCATATGCTCTACGCCCTTAATGGTCATATGCTTCTGTACACGGGAATCACTCCACCACCAGGCATTGATGGTATCGAATACCGCCTTGCCGGTTTCTTCGAAATTGCGTTTGTAGAGTGCCTCGCGCTCTGCTTCACTCATTTCCGGGAAACATAATGCCAGGTTACGTTTGGCCGTATTGCTGCGGCCACCAGCAAGCTTTCTGACCAGGGTGCCGAGTCCGGCGCCAAGACGCATCTGCCATGAAAGGGGCAGCATACATAACAGTCGCATCAGGCCGACACCAAACCACAGCAGCCAATATTTGGGGTGATACAGGTGATTGGAAAATTGGGCGCTTTCTACCACTTGGGGTTCACTCTCTGACAAAAATTAGTGGTTATTCTATCGTAAAACACGCACAACAGATGGAGAAAATTGGGTACAATTCGGCATTATTTCAGCCGAAATCGATGTGAGTGATATGAAGGTTACCTTACCAGCTTTTGAAAAGGCCCGGGTTTTGGTGGTGGGCGATGTTATGTTGGACCGCTACTGGGTGGGGCCCACCGGCCGCATATCTCCCGAGGCTCCCGTGCCTGTGGTGCGCATCAACCAGATTGAGGACAGACCCGGCGGAGCGGCCAACGTGGCACTGAACATAGCTACCCTGGGGGGGAAGGTGCAGCTGGCGGGATTGGTTGGTGAGGATGACACAGCGTTGGCGCTGACCAAGGGCGTACAGGCGCTGGGTGTAGAGCCTTGTTGGTTGGCCGTGAGTGATAAGCCTACCATCACCAAGTTGCGGGTGTTGTCCCGTAATCAGCAACTTATTCGTCTCGACTTTGAAGAATCGTTTGATAAGCATCACAGCGATACTTTGCTTCGTCAGGCAGAAACTTCGCTGAATGACGTGGATGTGGTGGTGCTGTCCGACTATGCCAAAGGTGCCATAGCTGAGCCTGTGGACTTTATCGCCAAGGCCCGTGCCAGTGGCGTTAAGGTATTGGTTGACCCAAAAGGCAGCGATTTCTCCCGTTATCGCGGTGCGTTTTTACTGACGCCGAATATGAGCGAGTTTGAAGCAGTCGTAGGGCCTGTGACCAGTGAAGCGGATCTGGTTGAAAAGGCACATAAGCTGCTAAAGGATTTGGCGCTGGATGCGCTGCTGGTGACCCGTTCGGAAAAGGGAATGACGTTGATAACACCTGACGCCCCCGAGCTGCATATCCCCACAGTGGCCCGGGAGGTATACGATGTGACCGGTGCCGGTGATACCGTTATTTCCGCCTTGGCCACAGCCATTGCCGCTGGTGCTGAACTGCCTCAGGCCTGCGCCATCGCCAATACGGCCGCCGGCGTGGTCGTCGGTAAACTGGGTACTTCCACCGTCAGTCGTATAGAGCTGATTGAAGCACTCAAGAGCCATCAGGGCGAGTCTGGTGTTGGGGTTGTGAGTGAAGATCAGCTGATGTATGCCCTCGAGCAGGCAAAACTGCGGGGCGAGCGGGTGGTCATGACCAACGGTTGTTTCGATATCCTCCATGCGGGCCATGTCAGCTATTTAGCGCAGGCTAAGGCCTTGGGTGATCGCCTTATTGTCGCGGTAAACGATGATGAATCTGTGCGCCGTCTCAAAGGTGATGGCCGTCCGGTAAACTCGGTGGACAGGCGTATGGCAGTCCTCGCCGGACTGGCCTCGGTTGATTGGGTGGTTCCGTTCAGTGAAGACACGCCTCAAAGGGTGATAGCCCGATTGCTGCCGGATCTGCTGGTAAAAGGTGGTGACTACAAAGTGGAAGACATTGCCGGTGGCCGTGAAGTCATTGCCAATGGCGGTCAGGTGAGGGTGCTGGGTTTTGAAGATGGGGTGTCGACCACGGCTATCATTCAAAACATCATGAGCCGTCACTGATGATTTTTGTCCGCATGTTGTTATGGGCACTGATATCGGTGCCCGTTATGACCTGGGGACAACAAGACTTTGAGCCGCCAACGGTTTTTGTGGCAGGTAAGAAAGTCACCGTATGTCCCATTGCCGGCTTGAATGAATGCCTGGCGCAATTACCGGCTGATGCCCGGGTACAACTGCCCGATAATCTTTTTAGCCAAATGGGGTATCGGAGTGCTGTTGTGTATCCACTTGTTCATCCTCAACTGGCAGGTTTGGTGTTATGGGCGCCAGAGAGAGAGCACTTTTATCAAACTGCACTGGTCGGCACGCAATTGTTGACCTTAGAGCTGCGTGAGCAGCTTTGGTTAACATTCTGGCATGAAATTGGCCATCTGGAAGTGCGAGCCCTTCAGGGGGATGTGTTGCCAAAGCAATTGAGCGTGCGGGAGCAGGAATGGTTGGCTGATGCCTTTTTATATTGGCATATCGCCAAAGAGCACAGAACACTGCAATTGGCCTGGCAGCAATTTCATCGCAGAAACCTGCAAGTCATTAATGATGTCAGTCATTTGTCTCATTGGAGTTCCCTATATCTCCTCCCTTTGTTGCAGCGCTATTCGGTGGGGGAGCTAGTGTTATATGCTGACTTTTCCGGTTTTTGCCAGGATATTTATCCAAGTCTGCGTTCTTGGTCTGATACCGAAATGGTTGAAGTTTCCCGTTTACTTCAGTATTTGTTCGGCTCATCTACCACACCAAACTTACCTGAATTTCTCTATTGGCGCAGACCCGAAATAGCGCCTGTCATCACGCCCACCCTTGAGCAGTTGATGGGGCCAGTCAGTGCGGGTGATTGGCTGTCCAGGCAGCATTTGTTAATCAAAAGTTGAACGTTTCGCACGTCGTGCGGTTTCAAGCTGAACCCTAGCTGAACAAAGGTCAGATACTCTTGAGAATGACGCTTTTTTGGCAGTAATCCCTTTGATGCTTTGATAAGCTCTGCGCAACAAATATAACAAGGGGGGATACATTTCATGGCGAAACGTTCCAAAGTACAGACTGAGCAAACCATCAATCAGATCATGGATGAGGCGCTCAAGCAAATCCTGAGTATCGGTTTTGATGCTATGTCTTATACGACCTTGTCTGAAGCGACAGGGATCAGCCGGACCGGCATCAGTCACCACTTCCCCAAGAAAACGGACTTTCTGGTCAGATTGGACGCCCGCATTGGTCGTTTATTTTTAGCAGCGTTGGATTTTTCCAGCGCAGAAGCGCTGGAGCGTTCTTGGATGACGGCCATGCGTGAATCACACTATCGTGCGGTATTGAAGCTGTTTTTCAGCCTGTGCGGCTGTAATGATAAAGAGATTACAGTATTTCGTGCCATCAGCAGTGTACGGGAGAGTGCCGCCATTGAGCTGGGTGCCATTGGTGAGAAGACTATCAACCAAATGCTGGGGCGCACCGCCATCATGTTGCTTGCCGAGTCCGAGAGCGCGGTAACCAGTCAGGCAGCCTGAATGCTGCAGGCTGGATGGGATTAAAAAAGGAGCCAACCGGCTCCTTTTTTACGTTTCTAGCTTCAGGTTTATTGCCGTAGGGTGATCATGGGATTGAAGTTTATGTCCCCCCATTCATCTATGGTTGCAAGCCGTGAATCCTGACGTGTAATGGCCAGGGGTCTGTCACCCTGACTTCGTACAAACAGTAGCTGATAACCCAGTTTAGCCAGGGTATACAATGCAAACCTCTGTGAAGTGGATAGTCTGGTCCAGTGCTCCGCGCTGGACAGGATTTTGCTGCGACGGTCGATTCTGTCCCTGTGCCCGCCATGGTTGCTACTTAGCCGCATTGCGTTCCTGCCTCCAACAATGACCCTGAATACTGCCTGTGCAGTTATTCAGTTATAGCGCATGCTGAGGGCGGCGAAAACAGCAATTTTGCAGTCAGAGATAAACGGCAATATCATTTCGCTCTGGTTAATATTTAATCGATTGATTTTGTGGGTGGATTTAATTTACAAAAAATTTACATGCAGCTAAAGCCTGGCAAGGAGATTGGCAGAAAAAGACAGGTGCCAAGCGCACCTGCCGTCGTTTACCGCTAATCAGAATCTTCTTGGATTCAGTTCCCAGTATTGCCAGCTTTCGAGTTGCTGGTTTTCGGCCAGCGCCATTGCGCGTTGATGCAAGGCCCTGGCTTCATCAAGTGCTCCCAGTGCTTTTTTCGCTTCGCTCATTTGGGCGAGCCAATCAGCATGCTGCTGGCCTTCGTTTTCGGCGCGAAGCAGCAGTTCCATGGCTTCTGTTGCCTGCTGATTTTTCAAATAGCTCTTGGCGAAGCCAATACAAAGTTCAGTATGAGACTCAGGAAAGCGTTTCTTTGCTTCTGTCAGGAACTCGGGGATCTTATTCTGCTGTTTGGTAATAAAAAAATATTTTCCAAGATAGTAAGATTGCAACCACTCAAATTGGAACCCGGTCCACAGGTTGCGTTTGGCTTCAAAATGTTCGAGTACTTCCTGATAGCTATCCATCTTCAGAAGTACATCCAAATCTGTGTAGTATGCCGGTGCAAGGTATTCCAGTGCATCCAGCAGCGCCGGCATGGCAGTGGTGTAGTGGGTTTCTTCCGGGTACTGTTTGAACACCACTCTGCTGTTTGGAACATGTTTCTCAATAAGTTCAAACAGAGGTTTTACCCCCATACCCTGTTCGTTTGCCACTGAAAGAAACAGCGGCGGCAATGCCCGGTGTTTCCTGAGGTACTTTTCCATTCTCTTGTTAATACCATAATCGTCGTACCATGCACTTGGGCTCATGGCCATAAAGGCAGAGAACGCCGGGCTGTCGGTCAGCATGGCTTCGAGTGCAAACAGCCCCCCGAGGGAGTAGCCTGCGAGAGCATTTTTACCATTGGTTCGGTATTGGCCGTTTATCAGAGGAACCAGTTCATCATTCAGGTAAGACAACAGAATATCAGCACCGCCAAAGTCTGTGCCTTCGAGCTCTGATGGCCATGTCGTAGACTTTAAATAATCTGCCTGCCCCTGATTGGCTACTCCTACCACCAGCATCGGTGGGATCTTCCCCATACGGGTCAGGTTGTTTACCGCAGCGGACACATGTCGAAACTGAAAATCACCATCGATGACATAGAGCACCGGATAATGGCGTTCAGAGGCATGGTAGCCCTCTGGCAGTGCCACCATATGGCGTCTGTTCTCGCCAAAGTGGCGAGAGGGAAACTGGAATGCTTCACCATAGGTGAGCGCCTGGCCGGATGCGGGGGCCGTTTTTGTGGTTGTCTCAGAAGCTGATGAGGTTAATGAACAAAGCATTGCCGCCGAGAACAGCAAAACGTGAATTCCTGATTTCATTTGATATCCTTGCCATATTGGGCTTTTGAGACTGCTAAGCTGCCAGACTTGGCTGGAAAAGTGAAGAATCTGCTTTGGCATCCGGTATTCAGATTGCCTCTTACCTCAATATTTTTTGTCCGTTCCCCCCATTACTTGGAGAGCATAATATGATCCTCGCTTGTCCTGACTGTCACGGTCTGTGCCGGGTTCCCGATGACAGACTTGATGAAGCCCCCCGCTGTGGCCGCTGTAAAGGGCTGTTGTTTCAAGCCAGACCAATTGAATTGACCGAGAGTAATTTTGAAGCCCATGCACTGAAGTCCGAATTACCTCTGGTGGTGGATTTTTGGGCCTCATGGTGTGGCCCGTGCCAAAGCTTTGCACCGGTATTTACCAGTGTGGCCGCAGAATTTGAACCCTTGTTCCGTTTCGGCAAATTAAACACCGAAAGTCAGCAGGGACTGGCGGCCCGATTCGGCATCCGCTCCATTCCCACTCTGATGGTGATTCAGGGGGGCAAAGTGATTGCACAGCAGGCCGGCGCCTTGCCAAAGCAGGCATTTACCCAGTGGCTTAAACAATTTGTCTGATTTATCAGTCGTATTTACCATCGTTATCTGGCCTTGCGTTCGGGCTTGGCTGTCGGGAGGTGAAAGGTGCTGGATGTTCGTTGTGAAGTAGAAGGTGAGGCGGGGCGGGTATTTTCCGTTTATGGTTTTGCAAAGCTTGATGAAGCTGCGCAGGAGCAATTGCGTCAGTCGCTATTTTGCATCGGTTGTGGCGCACGGGCCTATTTTCGCCGTGCCTCAAGTGACGGTAAGGCCGCTTGTTTTGGTTCGCTCTATCACGCCGATGATTGCCCCGAGTATCGACCTTCATCGGCGCGCAGGGAAGAAGAAAGTGTCATTGCCGAAGTTCGTCATGTTATCGAGCGGGAGGATGGCCTCAGCATTGATTTCGATGCCCCTATAGGCTTGCCCCGCAAAAAGCTCCCCGGTGTCGGTCAAGACAGTATCAGTGAACCGAAACAGGATTATCGGCCCGCGTCATGCGCTGAAGCGGGTAAAAGCACCGCCGAGATTGCCACAAACGCTGACCCGTCGGTTACGGCGCCAAGACTTGGGCTGAAAAAACTGCTGCAAAGTTTGCTGCGTGGCAGTGAGTTGGCAAGCTCAGAACTATGGGTTTATACCGATGAGGTGCACCGCTGGCGGGCTAAAAATTTATTTGTGAACTTTGCTGATGCCGAACCGACTGAAAAGGGGGCTCCACGTATGTATTGGGGGACGCTGTCCCATTCAGATAAGGAAATGAATTGGCTTAACCCGGCTGAATCACGGGAGCTTGGTGTTGCCATTTCGGATATCCGCGACAAGTTGCTAACACGTTTTGGTATTAGTGAACGGCGAGAGCTGGAAGGTGCAGGCATTATTCTTTTTGGCAAGTGCTTTTATACCAAAGACAAAAAGCGAAAAATTATTACGCCATGGAGCCGGGATCTTAAGTGGATTTGGTTGTTGCCTGCAGAAGAGTAATAACATACAGGAGTTGTGGTGCGTCTTGATTTGCCAAGGAGGCGATTTGAGTGCGTATGGCGACAACTTCTTACACTCGAAACGCCCCGACAAGGCTCACCGACATTTGTGACTGCTTGAGCTGATTCTGGTTTCTTCCGGTACACCGGGTTTTCCGTTCGGATCCTGCGGCCGATAGATAATATTTGCCTCATCAAAATGCAGGGTAATGTTTTCCAGCATACGCTGCTCACCGCTGCCGCCAGTGTTGTAGCTGGATACACTGACATTGCGCATATGCATTTGGAAATAATCGACCTCTCCCCTGTCACCTGTATTGGTCGTCATGGTTATCATGGCATCCTGATAAACTCTGTCCATCATCTGCCCCATGAGAATGTCAACGGTGGCACTGTCGGTGTACTTGGTGACGGCAACATCCATGACACACAGGCTACCGGAGGTCGAAGTGCTGTCATTGCTCCAACTCCACGACAATATGTCAATTTCATCACGATGACCCTGGTTTTGGCTTTCGCCTTTAATATCACCCAGTTTCATATAGGCTGCCCCAGATGCAGTTCCCGGAGCCATGGCCAAAAACCAGGCTGCCACTAGGCAAGTTTGTATGAGATAGCTGATTTTCATTGGTTTTCTCCCTATGTTCGTTAAAAGGAGTGACCTGCCAACCTGAGTTGGCCCCTGTGTAAAACCGATTTGTACAGTTCAGAGGCTGCCCTGTGCCAGCAATGCAGTGATTCTGACTGTTGTCGCACCTGGTACAGAGATTGACTGCTGAGCTTAAACCGGGTTTGTTGGTCAGCCTCAGCCTCAGCCTCAGCCTCAGCCTCAGCCTCAGCCTCAGCCTCTGAGTGGCTTATGCCCCGAGTCAGAATACCTTTCAGGTTGTTTCCCTGCGCTGGTGTGATTGCCAAAGGCTGGCAATTTTCCCCGAGCATGCGCCCTGTACAAAGCACCAATAAGTTTAGCTGCCAAGGCTTAGGTTTGCTTAAGGAAGGTGCGAATAAGTCATGTGCTTGCTCTGCGTGAGCTTAAAGTGGGTAGATGCAAGGCACAGCCCGCAGCGAATGCACCCGGTTCTTCGCACTTTCCTTCACAGTCTTGGATATGGCCGGGGAATGGGGCTTGATTTACGGATTGTATTCAGGCAGCTGCTTTAGCGGTATCACCCAGTAAATAGTCGGCCCTGAACCTGATTGGTATATTATTCCAATTCAATCAGTTGGCGGTGATATTCGCGAATAAAAGGTTCGAGTAATGACGCTTCTTGTTCTCCGAAATACTCACGGTGAAACTGCAGGTAATCTTGCAACATGGCATCTTCTGCAAAGACGCTGTCGATAGCTTTTATCATGGCTTTGCCTTGATTGTCTTTACTGCAGGCGATATAGCCTGCCACCGGCACTGTTTGCCCCGCTATCGGTATCGCTTTAAATTCAAATAGCCCGTCAGTGTCGTTCAGATAAGAGCGTACGGAGCGGCTGTAATCAATGGTGGCTGTAATTCGTTTCGCAATGAGCATATCTATGATGCGCTCTGCGGGTTCAGTTCCTCCCCTGATGTAATAATATTGGGGCGTTTTGGCGAATATGCCATCCAGTTCGGAACCGTAACTGCGCCCTTTTACCAGGCCAATCATATTTTGTCCCGCCAGATTAAACTCGGCGGGTGTAAATTCATCAGGCCAGCTTACGGTCTTTGCATCGGGCACAATCAATCGTAATGGCGGATACAGGTTCATGGGGAAACGGCTGAAGTAGGCTTTGGCTTCCCGCTCTGGAGTTTTTATCTGGTTAATCAGGCACGAAGGGCTTTTTTCCAGCATCAGCCAACTGCGATTCAAAGGTACCAGCTGATACAGGAAATGTATGTCTCCATCAGCATGCATCTCCAATGCATTCAATACGTTTGAGTTAAGTGTTTCCTGAGTGAGCTTAATATCCAGGGGGTGATCAGAGTAGAGGGTGATCTGTGTCTGAGCCGCAATGGGGGCTGACAGTAATAACAGGATACCTATGCTGAGAAATTTGGCCATCGCACGCTCGCTATTTTTTTGTCGTACCCATTGCCCCGGCGCATATATAGCAAAGGATAGCCGAATCCTGATGGGCTGGACGGTTGAATTCCAGTCCTGTTCCGACAATGAGTGGATTTGAGCATGATATTTTTATCATCAGAGTCATGCAAACGACTTATGGGCAAGTCTGTAAACTTTGTATAACTTGCGGGGGGATAAGCGTAATTGTCACATCGGAGCAGGAAACGACCATATATCCTGCAAGTAAAAGGAACTTACATCATGATACAAAGATTGATTGCCACCGCCCTGGTATCTGCGGTTGTGGCTTTTGTTTGCACATCATCCCATGCCAATCAGGATAACTCCTGGGTGACGCAGGAGTATATTGATAACTCCGTTGCCTCCATGATCCCTCACACATTGAACAGTCCGGGTTTTGCTCAGTTAGCGGCCTGTGCCGGGCTGAGTCATGAAGATGCCATCGGCGCACTCGAGAAAACCATAAGAAGTTGCTACGGCGCGTATATGAAAGATGCTGATGATAACAGGCTGGAGCAGTGTTTTGACAATATGGCGCAAACCGCGCTGGGGTTATCCGAGCAACAGCTGTCGGCCTGTTATGGGGATGAGCTTGCATTTGACTCATCTGATGAAGATGATGTGCAGGCACAACTGGATACCATACAAACTGAGCTCGACGCAGTGCGGGAAAAAATAGACGACCTCTATCGACCTGGGGAACTGACGGAGCAAGATGAGCAGCGTCTCGATAAACTGTTGGATCAGGAGGCGGTGCTGACACAGAAGCTGGCTTCAATTGCACAAATTCAATATTGGGAACAAATGGGACCAAGTGAGCGCAAGCTGATGGCGTTACAGGAAGAGATAGGTGATAAACAGCCAACAGCTGCACAGATGGCCGAGCTTAAGCGGCTTAGTGAGCAGGTTAGAAAAGAGCAAATGGCAGAGAGCCGCGACATGTTTGAAGCAATCAGTCCACGCCAATAATTGTACTGTGCCGGACCGGTGATTGTTGTGCTGAAAGCCTTTGCCTTGTTGTCCTTACAAAGGAGATAAACCATGACCAAAAAGTCACTCATCGGTGGTTGTTTGTGTGGTGCCGTCAAGGTAGAGGTGGAGCCTCCGGTCAAGTGGGTGGCGCATTGCCATTGCAGCCAGTGCCAAAGAGCACATGGGGCGGCCTTTGTGACCTGGTTTGGCGTGAGTCAGCAACAGGCCTGTATCAGGGATCCGGAAAATTTACTGGCCTGGTATTCATCGTCTGCGCAGGCAAAACGGGGCTTTTGCAAGCGTTGTGGCAGCAGCCTGTTTTTTACCTCCAGTCGGTGGCCGGGTGAACTGCATATTGCCCGTGCGGTTATGGAATCTGAGCTTGATGACTTACCGATGGCACATGTGTTTTATGATACTCACGTCAGTTGGTTTGATGTTAACGATGAACTCCCCAAAAAAACGGCAGCGGATCTGGCGTGACTCTGTGTCTGAGGCCGGTGATGGCGTTTGCATCACCGGACGTTAGCGTATATTCGGTTTAGAACTCAGCGACCCTCGCCTGATTGTGAATCCAGTTTAGCCTTGGCCGCTTCCACTTTTGAAAAATCCAGTCCAAGTTCATCCACCGCGTCTTTAATCAAGCCCGGGTTTTGCATGACCTGCATCATCATGCCTTGCAGCTTGTCCGGGGCAATGCCCAGTTGTCCCAACACCCCCATCGCCATCAGCGGATTTTCGGTCAGGGTTTGAAACAGGTTTCTTACCTGTTCATCACTTACATTGTGCTCTTTGAGCAGTGCAATAATGGGGTTCATGGGTTTTCCTTTACGCATTGGTTTGTTGCAATTGCGACATTTTAACAGACTTGTCGAGTTGGTGCAGGCGCACAGACTCTGCAGTTAATGCAATCTGACAGTGTTTGCACCAAAGCAAAAAGGTTGCCAATAAATAGTCTGTAACCGGCCGAAAAAAATATATTTTTTGCCCCTTAAATGCGCTGGATTGTACCGCAGATTTCGCCTATAAAGGCGGCACACAGCCCTGCAGTAGCTGTTTCCCCCACTGAGTTGGGTCTTTCACCGAGAGTCTTTATGCCCACATCTGTTGATAATGACATAATTCAAGCCCTGCTAATTTCCATCCGCACTCCCAATATCAGTGCAGACGAAGTGGACTGCTCCCTGGCAGAGTTAGGGCGACTCGTCCGTACACTGGGATTTGAAATTTTTGCCAGTGGCTCTCAGCGGCAGCAGTCAACCAAGCGCCTGTCTGTTTTGGGGGCGGGAAAGCTTGAAGAGTTGGCCCGCATGACCGGTGCGCTGGAAGAAGCCGATGACTCGCTGGCCAATATCGATGAATCGGGTTTGGAGCAGTTTTTACAGTCAGCCACCAAGTCGCGTGCTGATGTGGTGGTGTTTGATTGTGACTTAAGTCCGATGCAACTTCGAAATCTGGAAGATGCGTTGGGAGTGCAGGTGTTTGACCGTACCGGCGTTATCATTGAAATCTTCAGCCGCCACGCCAGCAGTAAAACTGCCCGCCTGCAGGTTGAACTTGCACGGCTTAATTATCTGACCCCGAGGCTGAGACGTGAACATGGGGGAGATCGCCAGCGCACAGGCGGGCGCAGCGTGGGTGAAAGCGCACTGGAGTTGGAACGTCGGGCCATCAGGGATAAGCAGGCTGAATTGAGGCGGGAGCTGAAAAAAGTTCAGGAGGTGATGCAGGAGCAAAAGAGCAGTCGCCAGGCAACCCCGACAGCGGCATTGGTGGGTTACACCAATGCTGGTAAGTCCTCATTGATGCGTGCACTTACCGGGTCTGATGTGCTGATTGAAAATAAACTCTTTGCGACCCTGGATACCACGGTAAGGGCATTGGTACCGTCAACCCAGCCGCGGATCTTAGTGTCGGATACCGTCGGCTTTATCAATAAGTTGCCCCATGATTTGGTTCCCGCGTTTCACTCGACCCTTGAAGAGGCCAAAGATGCCTGTTTATTGCTGTACGTGGTGGATGCCAGCGATGGTAATTTCCGCACTCAGCTTGAGGTGGTGCGCTCGGTGCTGGGGCAAATCAGGCTTACAGAGAAAGACAAACTGTTATTGCTCAATAAAGTGGATTGCCTGAGCAAGGATGAGCGTGATGCGTTGTGTAAAGAGTTTCCCGATGCTTTGCAAATCAGTGCCTTGAACAGTGATGATGTCGCTGCTGTGCATCAGGCCATCGTTTCGGCAATAGCAAATCAAATGGTCAGTGCCTGTTTTAATATTCCTTACGGTGCCAGTGCGCTGATGGGGGAAATCCATAATAAAATGCAAGTGCAGGAAGAGGAATATCACGCTCTTGGGATCAGGGTAACCCTTAAAGGCAGGAGTGCTGACTTGGACAGATTGAACAAGCGCCTGTTGCGTGAGTACTAATTTTTGCCTGTTGGAACTTGGCGTTGTGAGTGTGTGATATTAAGAATGTTGAGCCAGATTGGCTTGGTTTGGGAAGCTTATGCTAAAGGTTGAACCTTTGCCCAATTCCGAGGCAACTTGCATGGTTCCATGCAATTTTTTGTTAATAAGGTTATAGCAAATAGATAGCCCCAGACCGGTTCCGCCATTTGCCCGAGCAGTAGTGAAAAATGGTTCAAATATTTTCTGAATGTTGTCAGCGGGTATGCCGCACCCGTTGTCCTTCACCTGCAACATGACCTGATTGTTTAACTCCCACACGGCCACCTCTATTTGTTTGTTGGCATTTGGCGGCAGATCTTTAAAACCGTGATTTATGGCATTGGTAATCAGGTTTGTCAGTACCTGAGCTATGATCCCAGGATAGGTTTGCAAGTAAATTTCTCCTTTTAAATCAAGAGATATTTTTACTCCTTGCTTTTTCAACATGCCGTTTAAAGGTGTAAGCATATGGCGGATATATTCACAAAGCTCGAAAGCTTCCAACTCGTTGGCAGCCTGATCCGCCGCTGTACGTTTGAAGTCCTGCAGCAAGGTTGCTGCGCGTGACAGGTTATCCAGTGCCAGAAACAGGCCCTCTTCAACCGTTTCAATGTACTGTTTAAACGTTTTTGCATCCAGATCGTCTGCTTCGAAGCGGCGGCGGATTTGCCGTAGCTCATCCTGGCAAAGAGAGACTGATGTTACGGCGATCCCAAGGGGGGTATTTACCTCATGGGCCACACCAGCGACCAGACTGCCGAGGGCCGCCAGTTTTTCTGATTCAACCAGTCTGTCCTGCGCCAGGGTCAGATTGGTCAGGGCATTTTGCAGATTTTCGGTCCGTTCTTTTACCTTTTCTTCAAGTGAGGCATTCAGCAATTCCAGTTCAGCCTGGTATATGTGACGTTGCTGAGCACTGATTGCACGGCCGTAAAGATCGGCCATCGCCGCGGCGAAAACCACTTCATCTTCCGTCCATTGCCGTGCAGGGCCGCGATGTTCGCAGCAGATAATGCCAATCATTTTACCGCGATGCCGGATGGGGACATCCAGCATGGAGCTGATGTTTTGTGGTGCCAGATAAACTGATGAAAACTCTGCGGTGGCCTGATGAGTGTGAGCATCATCGGCTGCAATCCTGCGTTCGCTGTCCAGTGCACGAAAATAATTAGGGAAATCATGCCGGGTTAAGGTAAGCGCCTCGGTTTGCTGAATTGAGTCTCTGTCCAGCAATAGGTTACAGGTAATAGATTCGGACGCTGCAGATAATAGCCAAATTCCCGCCCGTTCAATCTGCAGCCCTTCGCAGCAAGAGTATAAAATTAGCTTGGATGCTGCAGACAAATCACCATCATCAATGTCCTTTCGGCGGCTTACTTCCAATAGTATGGCTTCCAAGCTTTCTATCATTTAATGACCTTCTGTTGAATGCATCTGAGTCTGCATTTTCTGCAAGATACGCCGGAACAGTTTATTTGTCTGAACTTTAATCTTAGGTCAGCTATTCGGCTATTAGCCAGATTTTTAATGACATTTAAGAACGTAACTCAAAGCTATCGGCGATTGTGTTACCGATTTTCCGGTGAATGTGTGCAGGGATCTGTTAGGGACTTGGGCGGTGAAGAAAGATAGTTTTTGCCAAATTGATTGCGTAGGGTCTTGGAAAGCTGCCAGCTAAAGCTGGGGCTCCAAAGAAATACCTGCCTATTGATAGCATCTCCAATAAGGCAGGTTTATGCAGTGCAGATTCCAGGGCTTACTTCATCAGCCAGGCGCGGTAGGCTTTACCTTTAATGCGGCCGGAGGTGATTTTTCCCAGTGCTTTTTTGGCGACCTTGCGATTTACCGCAACGTAGGCGCGGTAATCGGTAACCAGAATCTTACCCACTTCGGTGCCTTCAATCCCCTTGTCACCGGTGAGGGCGCCCAGAATGTCGCCGGGGCGCAGCTTGTCTTTCTTGCCACCGTCGATTTGCAGGGTGATCATGGCTGGTGCCAATGGCGTGCTGCCAAGCAGGCTTGCCGACGGCAGCGGCTCGCTTTGAATGTCACGCTCCAGATACTCTTCCAGCAGCGCCATCTTGTAGCCGTCTTTGTCGTTATAGAAAGTAAAGGCCGCGCCCTTGCTGCCCGCGCGGCCGGTGCGGCCAATGCGGTGAATATGTACTTCGGTGTCGTGGGCTACGTGGTAGTTGAATACCGCATCAAGGGCATCAATATCCAGACCGCGGGCGGCAACGTCGGTGGCCACCAGTACGCAGGCACTCTTGTTGGCAAACTGCAGCAGGGTTTCGTCGCGGTCGCGCTGCTCCAGGTCACCGTGCAGCGCCAGCACGCTGAAGCCAAAGGCGGTCAGTTCATCGGCTACCTTCTGGGTTTCGCGCTTGGTGTTACAGAACACCACGGCGCTCTCGGGTTTGCGCTCAAGCAGCAACAGGCGCAGCGCCTGCATCCGCGCGGCATCATCATCCAGATGATAGAAGTGCTGCTCAATAGTGCTCTTTTCGTGGGTCACGGCCACTTTTACCATCACAGGGTTATACATCACCTGTTTGGCAATGGACTGAATTTGCTCAGGGAAAGTGGCGCTGAACAGCAGGGTTTGGCGCTGGCGCGGGCTTCTGGCGATAATCGCATCCAGCTGCGGCTGAAAGCCCATTTCCAGCATGCGGTCGGCTTCATCGAGTACCAGCATATTGAGGTTACTTAAATCGAGGCGATCGCGCTCAAGGTGATCAACGATTCGCCCCGGGGTGCCAACGATGATGTGGGCGCCATGCTCCAGTGAGCCCACCTGCGGCCCCATGGGCACGCCTCCGCACAGGGTCAGCACCTTAACGTTGTGAATGCCACGGGCGAGGGTACGGATTTCCTGCGCCACCTGATCCGCAAGCTCGCGGGTAGGACACAGTACCAGGGTTTGAATGCGAAAACGCTTCACATCCAGCTTGTTCAGTAACCCCAGACCAAAGGCGGCAGTTTTACCCGAGCCGGTTTTGCCCTGACCAATCACATCCTCACCCGCCAGAATGGCCGGCAGGCTCTGGGCCTGAATGGGGGTCATCTCGTGGTAGCCCATGGAGGACAGGTTCTCAAGCAGTTCGGTTTTAAGCTTAAGGGTGGAAAACGCCATTGAAGGCTGGGTGTCTGAAGTGCTCAAGGATGCTGTCCTGTGGTGACTAACCAGGCATTGACCGGGTTATTTGAAATAATGCTGCGCACTAAGCTGCCCATTTAGTACAGGGCGGGGTTGGATTGGAAGAACCATTCAACCGGGCCAAGGTGCTTCAGCGCAGATAGCGGCTGATTGTAACAGTAAAGCGCTGCTTTTGCCTCAAGTAGTGACTTTGTGGGGTTATGGGGTCAACTGGATGGTGCTGGATGCAGCGCCATGCCAAAACGCTGTTCCCTGCACCATTTAGCGCCGAATTCGGACTTCATGGCACAGATGAGATCCCCGCGACCACTCATGCCACAGTGCTGACGGCAAAACTCCTTGGCTGAACCGGGTATAGTCACTGATGCCTGGTTCAGCCAAAAGCTTTAAGCGCCTGAGAATGCTCTTCATCAACAGAAAGGCAGCTGATACTGACAAGGCGCTCTTGCCTTCGCCAATCGGCCTGCCCAGCCGTACTTGCTCACCTTCGGAGGGGCTATCGCTTTTGAGAAACTTTGCTGCGACAGGGTTGCCGGAAAATGCATCGGCGCCACACAAAAACGCTGTTCTGATACAACGAGTTATCATGTGGTCAAAGGGCATGCTGATGTTAAAAAGAGAGCGCCTTAACTTGCGATGGGCTGTAGTCGGGGCAAACTTTGACTCGTTTAAGGAGGCAATTAAAAGCCTGGTCGAGGGTTTACTAAACCTCAAAAGAAATGGTTGCCCTGACGTTGTTCCTTTTATTAGTGGCATCTGGCCTATGGGTACCCGAAGGCTTGCAATCATAATAAACATGGCAAATAATAGCCGCCGGTCGGCAGTTCACCCAGGCATCGCCGCTGCGACATGTGTCGCAGAGCTAAACCTGCTGAAGCGTTTAACATTCAGATACTTGGTATTTTTGTGCCTGTGTCATAAGTCGGCGGTCCTTGGCTCTGTTTCCATTGCAGACGGCTTAAGTGCAGGCACCCTGATAACGGGTATCCATTATGACGAGACAAGTCATTCCCTTTAGCAGCCCGGATATTTCTGCGCTGGCTAAATCCGTGCGTAAGCAATTACAAAGCTGTGACAGCTTCCCCTCCCACCTTGATATGCTCAATATCCTCGCCAAAACGGCAGGGTATCGCAATTATCAACATCTGCGTGATGCGGCCAGCACTGACAATTCTGGCACCGAAATCAATATTGAACGTCTGGATCTGATGATTCCAACCAGGCTGAAACCCTTTATGAGTCAAGAGTATATTCTCAATTCCTGGCCTGTTAAGCGTGCCATTCAGGAGTTGAGCCTGTGGTTTTTCTGGTGCCGCTTTCGGTACCAGCAGCACTACAGTGAGTCGGAAGTCAACGAGGTGATCAAGTGCTTCCTCGGATTTGCCGATTTTGCACTGATCCGGAGGGAGCTGTGCAATCACAAATTGTTGAAGCGCACCGATGACGGTCGCCATTACTGGCGAGCAGCAGCAAAGCCTCCAGAGGAACTTCATTTACTCACTCTTGTGTGGCCAGTCCCAGCCTGACACTGAATTTTACTCAATTTCAGTGACGGCTTGTTTGCTCTTAACCAGGTTGTTGCCACAGGTTATGAATCGATTCGGAGATGACATAGTGAAATTTGAAGTGATGCACGAAGAAGACACCAAGGTGTTTAACGCATTGGTAGAGGGGGTTCGCCAACATATCCACGAGCAGATGGGGGATGAAGGTCCTAAGCCGCTGACCTTGGTTGCCAGAGATGAAGATGGCAGTCTGCTTGGAGGCGTATCGGGACGAACCATCTACAGGAACTTCCTGATAGAGGTTGTTTGGGTTACCAAGCACTGCAGAGGGACTGGGCTAGGGCGTAAGCTTATGGAGATGGCTGAATTGGAGGCCAGGAAAAGAGGCTGTTTGCTGGCCCAGCTGGATACGCTGTCTATCCAGGCTCCTGTTTTTTATCAGAAGCTTGGGTTCGAACTGGCAGGTGTGGTACCCGAATTTCCCGGAAGTCCTGAACGGTATTTTTTGATGAAACAATATCTATGAGGAATTGAAAGCAGGTATGGGATATGCGCACGTTTGCCATTTCTTAAAAAAGCTCAAGCATCATTGCTTGGTGCCTATGTCATCTGGTTTGAAGACAAAGAGTCTGCAAAGAGTCTGTACAGGCATGAGCTTAGGTTTCTGTACCTGTCTTGACTTAGCATAACTGCGCCCCGAAAAGGCGTCATCACCCTACAGAAACGCCCTTCTGACGCAACGGTTAATCACCTGGTAGAAGGGCGTGCTGATGTTAAAAACAGAGGGTGTCATTCACTTGATGACTGGCAATAGCCGTGTCGAGCCTCAACTCAGTTTGATGGTTTCTTCAATGGCTGAACGAGGTTATGCGAAATATCAAATAGGATTGACTGCCCTTTTTTCATCCATTTTTTCAGTGGGTTGTATCATGCAGTGGTGGCATTTTGCACCAGATAACCCATGTACACCAGGTTGGCCAACATCAGGAGTGCGCCTTCTCGGCGGCCAATCCTCAGGCCGGTCCATGCCAGTGGCAGCAGGGCTACCGCAAACCCGAGCATTACTGCAAAATCCACTTTGCTGAAGCCTGCGCTGCTGATGGGATAAACCAGAGAAGCGATACCGAGAATACCAAGAATATTGAAGATGTTAGAACCCACCACGTTACCGATGGCGATATCGCTCTCACCCTTGATGGCGGCAACTACGGAGGTAACAAGCTCAGGCATGCTGGTTCCAATGGCGACGATAGTCAGACCAATTACCACTTCGCTGACCCCGAAATGGCGGGCCAGCTCAACAGCACCGTTTACAAACAAAATGCCACCGCCAACAAGCATACCAATACCGGCGGCGATCATGACCACTGCCAGAAGCGGATTCTTCGGGCCTTTTTCGACTTCTTCTATGTCGGCATCTGAGTCATCGGCATCGCCGCAGCGATAGCTGTAAACCAGATAACCGATCAGTAGTGCAATAAACACTAAACCATCTAAAGTGCCGATCTCTCCATCCATAACGGCAATAATTAACGCTATGGTGACTGCAACCATGATAGGAATATCACGACGGATCATTTGCGATTGCACCTTGATAGGCTTAATCAGGGCAGTAATAGCGAGAATAAGGCCGATGTTGACTATGTTTGAGCCGACCACGTTGCCTAGGGCAATGCCGGAGTTACCGGCCAATGCTGACTTGATGCTCACCGCAAGCTCAGGCGCCGAGGTGCCGAAGGCGACTATGGTGAGACCAATCACAAGCGGGGCAATGCCGAGGCGCAGCGCTATGGCACAGGCACCCCGTACCATGGATTCGGCACCCAGGGTGAGGATGATAAAGCCTCCGAGAATGGACATTAGAATTAGCATTTTGATTTAACTCATCATTTAGTGGTGGCGTTTGAAGGCTCTGTAGAGGTGGAACCTTGTTTGCTTGTCCCGGAAATTGCTCCGGTGATCAAAATTATGGGTGGGTTATTGGAATAAATCTTCTGCCGCTGTTTCCTGTAGATTTGTGGCTGGCTCAAGTGCGATAGCATACTCGGTCAGCGCATTGTCGGCAGCAAAAAAGTCAAAGCGGAAGAGCCCGGATACTCAAAAAAATTATTAAGACATATATGTCTTTGTTATTTATTCACGCCGAATAAAAATGCCCGCCGCACACAGCGACTGATGCAGTGATAGAAAGGCGTGTCTTCCAGACTCACCTGTGTATACCTTGGCCGTGGCATCACCCGCCTCCCCGCTTCCTGACAATGGCTTGTTTAAAGCCTGGTCAAGCCTCGGGGAAGCTACTGACAATTGTGGGTGTCTTTGTTATTGTTATTTTTGGGGAGTTTTAAAACTTTAAAAGAGTATTTGTCTTCCTTGCTGATGCTTAAGTATCCATTTTTAGATAAGTAAACTAATATACTGTCGAGTTTCTGTTTGTTGTTTTTTATTTTTGTTGAGAAGTCATTTATGTTCCATTCGCTGCCGTGGTTTCTATAAAACCATTCCAGCTCTTTTAGAAACAGTCTCTCAATGTTTGTGAAAATGCCACTAAGAGATTCACTGTTTTTAATTTCACACGTAATTTTGTTGAGACTTTCTTTCTCTGTTGGGAATTCATCTAGGAAGCTGTTTTTCAAAGGCTCTAGTACTTCAATGAACTCTTGAAGCGTGATACTTATAGTCGTTTCTATTGCGCCGCTAGCATCCCAAAATGTAATAAAACCTTCTTCTAATTCATAACCATGTTCCTCTCTTACTACACATATACCATTACTCACGGCCTCTAAAAAACTGAGAAAATCACAAGGAGGTAATACAAACAGATACTTAATTAATGGATCGTACCTTTTATCTAAGTAAGCATATATGTTGGGTAGATGCATTTTTTAAACCTTTGCGATGGCTAGCTGGAGTCAAAGAAGACTCAGGATAACCCCAACACTGCGTGGATAAAAGAATCCTTGGTGTTTCCCCCTCTTTCTTCTGGTATGAGTGTCTCAGAGAGGCCTCTATTTTGTTGTAGCTATTGCATGCACTCACTTTAGCCTCAATGGGTAGAACAATCGTCAGGACAGGCATCCGGCTGTATCTGAAGGCGCCACCAAACACTGGCATGTCCCCAGTAGTGACCGCACCAAGCTCCAGCAAACGGAACTCAACCCAATCCCGCCGATGTTCAGAGCTTTTGCCGCTGTAATCGTCCACACCGCACAAAAATGCCCTCCGCACGAAGCGACTAATTCAGTGATAGAAAGGCGTGTCTTCCGGACTCACCTGCGTATATCTTGGCCGTGGCATCACCCACCTCCCCACTTCCTGACAATGGCTTGTTTAAAGCCTAGTCAAGCCCCGGGGAAGCTACCAACAATTATGGGTGTCTCAGTTATTTTATTGGTAGATCTTTAGTATTCAAATTAATTTTTATTTTTGTATTTTGTTGTGATTAAAAATCTTTCTTTTAACAATCTGAAGTAGTTTGTAATTGTTTTATTTCTCAAGATGAATTTTACAAGTATTCCATCTAGAAATGCAGTAATGAAAAACAATCTAAACCATTCGTGTAGGTAAATTAGAGTGGTAATGGTGTTATATAAATAGTCCGAATTTTCTGAGCTGTCAATTTCGATTTTGTAGGCAGTGTAAGCCATTATTGCTGATATCAGGAAGATAATAAGTAAGGCTTTTGGCCACTTAATTTTAAGCAGCCGTAAAGTAACAGTAATTGATAATGCGGTAAGGTACACGCATATAAAGTAACTAGGCGAATCATTGAAAAAAAGCATCCTTGTCTTCCTTTCTGGTTGTTCAAGTCTTTAGTAGGATAGTAGCGTAAAGAGTAAGTAACTTGTCAAATTGTTCATTAACAAAAAACAAAAAGATTTTGTTGTCCTATGTTTTTCATAATTGCGGCCAGAACCCTCGTCCTCGCCACACAAAAACTCCCGCCTGACACAGCGGTTGATTACATGGTAGAAGAGGGTGCTCTCAGCATCTATCTGAAAGACGGGACAGGCATAACACTTTGCTCGAAGGCAGCACCAAATTTAGGCATATCCCCAGTAGTGACCATCGACAGCAAGGCGAGTATGGCAAGGCCATGTGGTTACGAGCGAGAGGTAGGGATACCGAACTGGCATTTTTACAGGGATGTATTTTGCTGTCGTTGAGCTTACAGGGATGTACTTGCAGCGTGTCACGGATGGGGATATGCGAACGGCACATCGCAGGTGATTGGTTGCGGCAAAGCTGGCAGCCAGTTTTCTGCCGATTAGAAGCGAAAGGCATACAGCAAGATTCTGGGCGCTAGCCCAAAAAACAAAAGCCGCTCAATGCGGCTTTTGTTTTTCATTCCCGGAAGGATGATTCGCGACCCTGATCACTCAGGCCGACTTATTCAGGGTCGTAATCAAGCACTGGTGCCAACCATTTCTCAGTTTCAGCTACCGTCATCCCTTTGCGGCGGGCGTAGTCTTCTACCTGATCTTTACCTATGTTGGTCACGCCAAAGTAGCGTGCCTCGGGGTGGGCGAAGTACCAGCCGCTGACTGCCGCAGTGGGGTACATGGCGAAGCTCTCGGTGATATTGAGATCTATACACGCATCGGGTTTGAGCAAATCCCACAAGAGCCCCTTCTCGGTGTGATCCGGGCAGGCGGGGTAGCCGGGGGCGGGGCGGATGCCGCGGTACTTCTCGCGGATAAGCGCCTCGTTGTCGAGGTTCTCATCGCTGGCGTAACCCCAGAACTCTTTACGTACCCGCTCGTGCATGCGCTCGGCGAAGGCTTCGGCCAGACGGTCGGCCAGTACCTTGAGCATGATGGCGTTGTAGTCGTCGTGGTTGGCCTCGAAGCGTGCCAGATGCTCATCGATGCCGTGGCCTGCGCACACTGCAAAGCCGCCGGTGTAGTCGGCCACGCCGCTGTCTTTGGGAGCTACAAAGTCCGACAGACAGAAGTTATCGTTGCCGACCCGCTCGATTTGCATCCGCAGGTGGTGGGTGGTCATCAGCACTTCGCTGCGGCTCTCGTCAGTGTATAGCTCGATATCGTCATGGTTTACGGTATTGGCCGGGAACAGGCCAATCACGCCTTTTGCGGTGAGCCACTTTTCATCGATGATGGTTTGCAGCATGGCCTTGGCGTCGGCAAAGAGTTTACGGGCCTCTTCACCTACCACTTCGTCTTCCAGAATGCGCGGGAATTGGCCGTGCAGTTCCCAGGCGCGGAAAAACGGCGTCCAGTCGATGCGATCGACCAAATCATCCAGCGGGTAGTCTTCAAACACCTGAATTCCAAGTTTATTTGGCACCTTGGGCTGGTAGTTGGCCCAGTCGAGCTGGCAGCGGTTTTCCCGCGCCGCCTTGATGGAGATAATCTCTTTGCGCTTGGCCTGTGACAGGCGTTTTTCGCGCATCACATCGTATTCATCGTAGGTGGCCTTGATGGTGGCTGCGCGGGTCTCTTGGTTGATGAGTTTGCTCACCATGGGCACGGCGCGGGACGCATCGGGGATATAAATGGCGCCGTGGGGGTAGTGGGGCGCAATCTTGACCGCGGTATGGATTTTCGAGCAGGTGGCGCCGCCGATAATGGCAGGCAAGGTCAGGCCTTCACGCTCGAAGGTTTTGACGTTGTGCACCATTTCATCGAGGCTTGGGGTAATAAGCCCCGACATGCCGATAATGTCCACATTCTCTTTTTTGGCGACTTCGACGATTTTCTCCACCGGCACCATAACGCCCAGGTCAATCACCTCATAGCCGTTACAGGCGAGCACCACGCCAACGATGTTTTTGCCGATGTCGTGCACGTCACCTTTTACCGTGACCATCAGCACCTTGCCGTTGCTCTGGCCGGCGACCTTTTCGGCCTCGATAAAGGGGTTTAAGTAGGCCACGGCCTTTTTCATCACCCGGGCTGATTTAACCACCTGGGGCAGGAACATCTTGCCCTCGCCAAAGAGGTCGCCTACTACGTTCATGCCGTCCATCAGCGGGCCTTCAATCACATCCAGCGGCCGGGTGGCCTGCTGACGGGCTTCTTCGGTGTCGGCGTCGATAAATTCGGTAATGCCTTTTACCAGCGCATGCTCAAGGCGCTTGTTCACCGGCAGGCTGCGCCATTCCAAATCCTCTTTTTTACCGGCACCGCTGCCAGCGCCGCCGCGATACTTTTCTGCAATCTCAAGCAGTTGCTCTGTGTTGGTAGAGTCTTCCACCGGGCAGGGCAGGTTAAGCACCACGGCTTCAACCCGCTCCTTAAGCTCGGCGGGAATGTCATCGTAAATCGCCAGTTGCCCGGCGTTCACAATGCCCATGTCCATGCCTTCTTTGATGGCATGGTAGAGGAACACGGCGTGGATGGCCTCACGCACCGGGTTGTTGCCACGGAACGAGAAGGACACGTTGGACACGCCGCCGGAAATCATCGCATGGGGCAGGGTGGCCTTGATGTCGCGCACCGCCTCGATAAAGTCCACCGCGTAGTTGTCGTGCTCTTCGATGCCGGTAGCCACGGCAAAAATATTGGGGTCGAAGATAATGTCTTCCGGCGGGAAGCCGACTTTATCGACCAGAATGCGGTAGGCGCGGGTACAGATTTCAATTTTGCGGGCGCGGGTGTCGGCCTGACCGGTTTCATCAAACGCCATGATGATGGCGGCGGCGCCGTAGCGCTTCACCAACGTCGCCTGCTCGATAAACTTGGCTTCGCCTTCTTTCAGCGAGATGGAGTTAACGATGCACTTGCCCTGCACGCACTTAAGGCCCGCCTCTATGACTTCCCATTTGGAGGAGTCAATCATGATGGGCACCTTGCTGATTTCAGGCTCGGAGGCGACAAGATTCAAAAAGGTGGTCATCACCTCTTCGCCATCCAGCATGCCCTCATCCATGTTGATGTCGATGATCTGGGCGCCGTTTTCCACCTGATCCCGGGCGACATCGAGCGCGGTCTCGTATTGGCCTTCTTTAATCAGCTTCAAAAACTTGGCTGAGCCTGTGACGTTGGTGCGCTCACCTACGTTCACAAAAAGACTGTCGGCACTGATGGTGAGCGGTTCAAGCCCCGCGAGGCGACAGGCAACCGGCAGCTCAGGCAACTTGCGCGGGGCGTGCTTTTCAACGGCTTCGCGGATAACCCGGATATGATCAGGCGTGGTGCCGCAGCAGCCGCCGACTATGTTCAGCATGCCTTCGATGGCCCACTGCACTATGATGTCGGCCATTTCTTCGGGCGTTTCATCGTAGCCACCGAACTCGTTTGGCAGGCCTGCATTGGGGTGGGCCGACACATAGGATTCGCTGATGCGGGAAAGCTCCTCCACGTAAGGGCGCAGCTCTTTTGGCCCCAGGGCACAGTTAAGCCCCATGCTGATGGGCTTGATATGGCGCAGCGAATTGTAAAAGGCTTCGGTGGTCTGGCCGGTCAGGGTGCGGCCGGAGGCATCGGTAATGGTGCCTGAAATCATTACCGGCAGGCGCAGACCAACCTCATCAAAAATGGATTCGATGGCAAACAGCGCGGCCTTGGCGTTCAGGGTATCGAAAATGGTTTCCACCATGATGATATCGGCGCCGCCTTCAATCAGGGCGGCGGTGGACTCGCGGTAGGCGGTTACCAGATCATCGAAGTGGATATTTCGGTAACCCGGGTCATTCACATCCGGGCTGATGGAGCAGGTGCGGTTGGTGGGGCCAAGTACCCCGGCCACATAGCGGGGGATACCGGTTTGGGCTTCCACTTCATCGGCCACTTCACGGGCGATGCGGGCACCAACAAGGTTTATCTCGGCCGAGAGCGACTGCATGTCGTAGTCGGCCATGGCCACAGTGGTGGAGTTAAAGGTGTTGGTCTCGATAATGTCGGCACCGGCCAGCAGATATTCGCGGTGGATGCCCTTGATTATCTCAGGCTGGGTAAGTACCAAGAGGTCGTTATTGCCTTTAACGTCGCAGTGCCAGTCGGCGAAGCGGCTGCCGCGGTAATGCTCTTCCTCCAGTTTGTGGCCCTGGATCATGGTTCCCATGGCGCCGTCGAGGATAAGAATGCGGTTGGAGAGATCCTCGTTCAGTCGCTGTTGACGGCTGTGGGCAAGCGCCTTGGTCGCCTGGGATAACACTGGAGTTGCCATAAAAACACCTGCAAAGTACAAAAAGGTTCAGTCCTGAATGCGCCGCCCCGTGGGGCTTTGGCTTCTTAAACGGCAGAGCCGATAGAGCCAAAAGCCAGTTTACGGCCTGAAACAGGCTATGGCGAGGCTGCTGCGCTGGATTTCTGCGCAGCCTTTGGCCGGGGCAGAAATTTGATTTGGACATTTATACGTATAGACGTCCATAATACGCGAAAAGCGCGCCCCGGAGCAAGTAACGCTCAAGCAGGCCACAGTGCGAAAAAACAGTGCGGAAAACAGTGCGGATAAACAACCAGAGGCGAGCGCCGATATGATTTCCTGTGAGCTGATATTCTGGCGTCACGGCAACTGTGAAGATGAGGGTGTGCTGCGGGGCAAAACCGACAGCGCCCCAGAGCCGTCGGCAATCCAGACCATTGCAGAGCGCGCTGCCAACATGCCTGTGCCCCATGCCATTTTCAGCTCCCCGCGGCGTCGCTGCCTTGAGCTTGCCGAGGCGATGGCACTGCCTTTGGGTCAAGCGGTGCAATTGCAGCCCGGCCTTGCCGAGATGGACTTTGGCGACTGGGATGGCAGAAAGCTTGCCGAGCTGTGGCAGCATGAGCCCATGGAAGCCTGGTGGCAGGACCCCTGGGGCCAGAATGCCAAAAAACAGCTGCCCCCCAACGGCGAGACCATGCAGGCCTTCGAAGCGCGGGTCGATGAAGTTATTGGTCAGATTCTCTGCGATGTGCAGGATGGCGAGCGGCTGTGGCTGGTGACCCATGGCGGTGTTATTCGCCGCACCATGGCTTCAATCCTTGGAGCTGATGGCGTTGCCGGTTTTTATAACAGGCTTGAGATACCTTATGGCGCCTGTGTCCGTACCCGTTGGTTTGCCACTGCACAGGGCTGGCAGGGGCAAGTTATTTGGCAGAATATGGAACTTCAGCCCTAAAGCGCGGATAATCATCACCCTGGCAGTTTTGCCGCCATGATGAAGTTGAACATTATTGGGTAAAGGTGTCGGGGGCCAAGCCAACCCGACGTGAAAAGGGAACCGGGGAGTAGCTGTTGGTACCAGCCCGGACTGTGCCCGCAACTGTGTGAGGTGCTTGTTTTATTTGAAAATGAGCCTTCGAGTCAGAATACCTGCCTTTACCTGTAGAAACCTAACCCATAGATCCGGACGGGTTATCCGGAGGAGTTTTATGCAAATCTACTTTGCTCCCCCGGGCAATACCGCGGGAGATCTTCTGTTATGACCACCTCCATCACGGTGAATGAGCTGTGCTGGCAGGTTAATGGCCGGGCGCTGCTGGACTCGCTCAGCTTTACCCTGAATGGCCGTGGCATGTACGGCGTTATCGGCCCCAATGGCGCGGGCAAGTCATCTTTGTTGCGCTGTTTATACCGCTATATTCGTCCCGATTGCGGCACTGTCCTGCTAAATGGTCAGGGCATAGAGACATTCTCGCGCAAGGCTTTTGCCCGGCTGGTGGCAGTAGTGCCCCAGGAGTTACCGCCAGTATTTGATTTGTCCACTGAGGCTGTTGTGTCAATGGGGCTGATCCCTTACAAGGGTTGGCTGGGCGCAGACAGCGCGGCCGATAAAAAGGCGGTGGCCGAAGCGCTGGCCAAGGTCGGGCTTGAGGGATACGGCAAGCAGCCCTTTGGTAAACTCTCCGGCGGCGAAAAGCAGCGGGCATTGATTGCACGGGCGCTGGTGCAGCGGCCCAAAATACTTATTCTCGATGAGCCGACCAGTCATTTGGATGTGCGCTATCAAATTGAAGTGCTTGAGCTGCTGAAGCGGCTCGATGTGTTTGTGCTCTGTACTATCCATGACTTAAACCTGGCCAGCGCCCTGTGTGATGAGTTGCTGCTGCTGGATCACGGCCGGCTGATTGCCAAAGGCGCGCCAGAGCAGGTACTTACAGAATCCCTGCTCGGCGAGGTGTTTGGGGTGTGCTGCACCGTTGAGCCCCATCCACAGCATGGCAAGCCGCTTATTCATTACTTTTACGGTTACGACAGAAACCAGGGGGCGCATATATGACGGGGATTCGCGCTCTGTTTACGCCCCTTGAGCGCCACGACTATTTGCTGGCTGTGCTGTTGCTGGCCTGTTTGGTGTCTCCGGCGCTGGCCAGTATCTTTGGCGCAGCAGACATTCATTTTACTGATGCCATGTCAGTGTATTTGCATGCCCTGATTGGGGAGCAGCCAAAAGATGTGCCTTATCTCGATAGCCGGATTTTGCTGGAGCTCAGATTGCCACGCATTCTGCTGGCTTTTGTGTGCGGTGCAGGGCTGGCGTTGGCCGGTTGGGCATTGCAGCTGGTGACCCGAAACCCCCTGGCTGACCCTTACTTATTTGGCATCAGCTCGGGGGCATCCCTCGGTGCCATTGTGGTAATGAGTCTGGGCAGCCTGCTGGGTGGTGGCTTTATGGCGCTGGCGGATGGTATCAGCTTGCCGCTGGGCGCCTTTGCCGGTGCATCGGCGTCGGTGCTGCTGGTGCTGGCGTTAAGTGGTTTCGGGCTGCAAAGTCAGGTGGAGCGCATGCTGCTCTCAGGGGTGGCCATTTCGTTTTTGTTCGGTGCCCTTGGCAGTTTGCTGCTGTATTTTTCCAGTCCGCAGGTGACGGCGTCGCTGCTTTTCTGGACACTTGGCAGTTTTGCCCGCGCCAGTTGGGATTTGCTTTGGTTGCCCTGGACCATTTTTGGGGTGTTCATTGGCTTTTTGTGGGTGCTGCGGCGACAATTGCTGGCGCTGTCGGCCGGGGACGAAACCGCCCATGGGCTGGGAGTGCCGGTCGCTAAATTGCGAACAATCAGTTTACTGATGTGTTCATTGATGACCGCTGTGCTGGTGGCCAGTTGTGGTGGTATTGGTTTTGTCGGTTTAATGATCCCGCACACAGTCAGGCTGATGTTTCCCGGGCGTCAGTCGCTTATGATAGTAGTGCTGATGGGCGGCCTGTTTATGATGTGGGTGGATGTGCTGGCCCGCTCGCTGCTGCCTACGCAGGAGTTGCCTGTGGGCGTGATTACCGCCGTGATAGGCAGTGGTTTTTTCCTGTTGTTATTGCTGAGGCGCAAAGGCACCTGACCGGTGGCAAAGCAGCGGGAAATAAGGATAGGCAATGTTTGACATAACACCGCCGGACAAGACAGGGGCGCCGGACATTCAGGCGCGAATCGATGGTAAAACCAAGCCGCCCGGCGCGCTTGGGCAGTTGGAAGTGCTCGCGGCTCAGCTCGCCCGTGTGCTGGGTGATAATGTACAGATAAGCCGTCCGGCCATGTTGGTGTTTGCCGCTGACCATGGTATTGCCAGTGCCGGCGTATCCATAGCGCCGCCTGAGGTGACGGCGCAAATGGTGGCCAATTTTGCCGCCGGTGGTGCTGCCATCAATGTCTTTTGTCGCCAGCTTGGCTGGCAGCTTGAAATTATTGATGCGGGTATGCTCAGTGCGCCTGAAGTCAGTCTGGGGGTTACTGATTGTCGTCTCGGTGCCGGCACAGGGCCTATCCATAAACGTGCCGCCATGACCCCTGGGCAAGTGGAGCGCGGCCTTAATTTGGCTCGCGAGCGGGTAAAGGCTCATGTTGCCGAAGGCTCCAATCTGATTGGTCTGGGGGAAATGGGCATAGGTAACACCTCCAGCGCTGCGGCTGTAATGGCAGCTCTGCTTGGACTTGAGGCCCGGGATTGTGTGGGGCGTGGCACAGGTGTGGATGCCGCGACCCTTAAACGCAAACAAATGCTGGTGGAACAGGCATTGTTGTTGCACATGGATACCCTGAACAGTCCAACCTCTATCCTCGCCAGCGTTGGTGGTTTTGAAATTGTGCAGATGACAGGGGCAATGCTGGCTGCAGCAGAGCTTGGGGTACCTGTGCTTGTTGATGGTTTTATTGCCGGTGCCGCGGCGCTGGCGGCGGTAAAAATGCATCCGCATTGCCGTGATTATCTGATTTTTGCTCATCAGTCGGGCGAACGTGCCCACGGATTGATGTTGCAACACCTTGAAGCAGAACCCCTGCTCGATTTGGGGTTACGTCTTGGTGAAGGGACTGGGGCCGCACTGGCGTTGCCCCTGGTGCAGGCAGCGGCCAATTTCTACCGGGAAATGGCCAGCTTTGATGATGCCGGTATTGAGAAGGTATAAGTTGTATGTCGTTCAAGCGTGAACTCGAGTCATTTTTGTTGGCGCTCACCTTTTTTACCCGTATTCCGGTGCCGGTGCGCCTGGAGTACAGCCTGGAGGGGCTTAGCCGTGCCAGCCGCTATTTTGGTTTGGTGGGCACCCTGGTGGGACTGGTGTCGGCGCTGGTGTTTTATGTCGCCCAATTGGCGTTTCCACCCAGTATTGCCGTGGTGTTGGCAATGGTGACTTCTGTGTTGTTTACCGGTGGCTTTCACGAAGATGGCCTTGCCGATACCGCCGATGGCTTTGGCGGTGCTTTTGAGCGAGAGCGTAAGCTTGACATCATGAAAGACAGCCGTCTTGGCAGCTACGGTGTTCTGGCGTTGGTATTGGCGCTGTTGCTGAAGTTTCAGTTGCTCAGTGAACTGGCGCTGTACTCTGCTTCCAGTGTGGTCGGCGCGCTGATTTTAGGTCATACCCTGAGTCGCGCCTTTGCCGCCAGTTTTATCTTCAGCCACAGCTATGCCCGTGCAGATGAAGCAAGCAAAACCAAGCCACTGGCGCAATCAATGCATTGGGATGAAGTGCTGTTTTTGATGCTGAGCGCGGCAGTGGTGTGTTTGCTGCTGACAGGTATCGGTGCCACCCTGGTGATTCTGGCCGTGCTGTTTGTGACACGAACCCTGCTCGGGCGCTGGCAAAAGCGCCATATTGGCGGCTATACCGGCGATACTCTTGGCGCCAGCCAGCAAATCCTGGAGCTTGTTCTTTATCTGGTGCTGCTGCTTTTGTGGAGCAGGTCGTGATCCATTTGGTCTTGGGCGGTGCCCGCAGTGGTAAAAGCCGTTTTGGCGAACACTGTGTCCGCCAACTGGCGGATGATGGCATTTATCTTGCCACCGCACTTGCCGGTGATGACGAGATGCATAAGCGCATCAAACGCCATCAAGAAGACAGAGCCAATACTGGCGTTAAATGGCAACTGATTGAAGAGCATTACAATTTGTCACAGCAACTTGAGCAACTCTCAACCTGCAATAAGCCGGTGCTGGTAGACTGCTTAACGCTGTGGCTCAGCCAATGTTTGGTTTCCAACCCAAATAGTGTCCGTGAGTCCTGTCATCAGCTTATTGCAACACTGGCAGGATTTCAGGGACAGCTTATCCTTATCAGCAATGAGGTGGGCTCTGGCATAGTCCCCCTGGGTGAGCTCAGCAGGCAGTTTGTGGACGAGGCCGGCTGGCTTAATCAGGCCATCGCAGCCCTGGCCAACCGGGTTACCCTGGTGGTGGCCGGACTGCCGTTAAGCCTTAAGGATGAACCGGTAAAGCTCAACAGCAATACGAGTTTGCCTAAAATGGGAGGATAACCCATGGCATGCGCTTCACTCATGATCCAGGGCACCGCCTCGGACGCCGGCAAGACCACCCTGGTTGCGGGTCTTTGCAGAATATTAGCCCGTGAGGGCATCAGGGTTGCCCCGTTTAAACCACAGAATATGGCGCTCAACAGTGCCGTCACTCAGGATGGTGGCGAGATTGGCCGCGCTCAGGCCTTGCAGGCAATGGCCTGCGGACTTGCCCCTCACACAGACTTCAATCCCATCCTGCTCAAACCAGCTTCAGACAGCCGCGCTCAGGTGATTGTGCAGGGTAAGGCGTTAACACATCTGGAGGCTGCCGAGTTTTTTGGTCCTGCCGGCAAAGGTTATAAAACCATGGCGATGGAGGCTGTGCTGGACTCCCATCAACGATTGTGCGGGCAATATGATTGCCTTTTGGTGGAAGGTGCCGGCAGCCCTGCCGAGATTAACCTGCGTGAAAACGATATTGCCAATATGGGCTTTGCCGAGGCGGTGGATTGCCCGGTGATTTTAGTGGCAGACATTGATAAAGGTGGCGTATTTGCTCAACTGGTGGGCACCTTGGCGCTCTTGTCCGGGTCGGAGCGTGAGCGGGTAAAAGGTTTTGTGATTAACCGTTTTCGAGGCGATTTAACTCTGCTCAAACCCGGGCTCGACTGGCTGGAGGCCCATACCAGCAAGCCGGTGCTGGGCGTGGTGCCTTATCTCCACAATTTACTGTTGGATGCCGAAGATGCGCTGGTGCCATTGTCAGTCGGTGCCAGCCAGAACGAGCGTTTGAAAGTGCGGGTACTGGTGTATCCAAGAACCAGCAACCACACCGACTTTGACCCGCTGCGGCTGCACCCCGGGGTGGATTTTGATTATCTGCAGATCCAGAGCGCCAGCCCGGATGCGCTGACGGGTGCTGATCTGGTGATTCTGCCCGGCAGTAAAAATGTACGGGCGGATCTCGGGTGCCTCAAGGCGAAGGGGTTCGATAAGGCGCTTCGAAAGCACCTGAGGTACGGCGGTAAACTGATGGGTATTTGCGGCGGCTATCAGATGCTGGGGCTGGAAATCGACGACCCACAAGGCATAGAAGACTCACCGGGCAGCTCAGACGGCCTCGAGCTTTTGCCCCTTATCACCGAGCTTAAGTCGGGCAAGGTGCTGGCCAATGTGAACGGTGAGCTGACGTTGGACAAAAAGCCCGTGACAGTCAAAGGCTATGAAATCCACTGCGGCCACACCAGTGTGCTGGGTAAGCTTGCCAGGCCACTGTTTTTGACCGATGAAGCAGGGAACCCTGTATCAGACAGAGGCTGTGTGAGTGATGATAACGCCATATTCGGCACTTACCTGCACGGTCTTTTTGATACGCCAGCGGCGCTGGATGCAGTGCTCGGCTGGGCGGGGTATCGGGGAGAAGAGGTCGCCATTTCATTGGACGAGCATCGAGAGCAGCAGCTTAATCGGTTGGCCGATACCCTGGAGCAGCATCTGGACATGAGCCGGCTCAAGGCCATCTTTTTATCACTTTCAACACGATAATTTGTCAGGAAGCAGAATGACTGATAGCAACACCAAACCCCGGAGTGATGAGCGCCACAAGGCTCGCCAGCAGAAGGTGAAAGAGGCTGTGGATGCAAGGGTGGCCGCCGCCAACGTAGAGAAGGGCGTGCTGATGGTGATTACCGGCAACGGTAAAGGCAAGACCACCGCTGGTTTTGGTACTGTAGTGCGCGCTGTGGGTCATGGCAAAAAAGCTGCGGTGGTGCAGTTTATCAAGGGCAATTGGGATTGCGGTGAGCGCAAGCTGCTGGAAGGCGCTGGCGTGCCCTTCGAAGTGATGGCTACCGGTTTTACCTGGGAGACCCAAAACCGTGAAACCGATACTCAGGCCGCCGAAAAAGCCTGGGCACAAGCTGAAATCTGGCTCAAGGATGAGACGATTGACCTGATCCTGCTCGATGAACTCACCTATATGCTCAGTTACCACTATCTGGATTTGGACAGGGTGCTCAACGCCTTTAACAACCGTCCGCCAATGCAACATGTGATAGTCACAGGCCGTAATTGCCACCGGCAACTGCTGGAGCTTGCTGACACTGTGAGTGAGATTGACTGTGTGAAGCATGCGTTTGAATCAGGAGTAAAAGCCCAGCCCGGCTTTGATTACTGATTTCAGCTGCGTGATTGGCGTTTTGGCGGTATTGCCGTCACAGCGCCACTCCATCACGTAGCGCTGCTACGCTCAGGTTTGTCGCCGCTCGGCGGCTTTGCCAAAAACACCAATCACTGTGCTGACTCTTTCCCGTTGACGGTGAGAGTGTCTGTATTGTCTGCAAGATTTCACCCCATCATGAACGTACGCTCAGGTCTGTCGCTGCTCGGTGGTTTTGTCAAAAGCGTCAACTACTGTGTTGAGTGTTTGGCGTTACGCTCTTCGGGCAACAAAAAGGGCAGGCTGTGCCTGCCCCAGGGGCGCTGAGGTAGATATATCGTTCGGGCTTACTTTACAGTACCGGCCGCTTTGTCCACTTCTTTGCTCAGGTCATTGGTGACCTGGTTGGTAATTGCCTGTTTGACGCTGGCCGGGGTGTTCTCTCCCAAAGCCTTGTCGACACCCTGTGTCACTCCCTGAGTAACGCTTTCGGTCACAGCCTGGGTGGCTTTTTCAAGCACCTTTTGCTGCAGGCGCTCCGGACTGCTGTATTCTGCCAGTTCGGCAGGCCAGCTTGGGGCAACCTCACCCATTTTGTCTTTTACGGCTTGCTGCAATGGTTCAGCAAACACCTGAGTTACATCACCTTTTATCAACATTACAGCCATTTGGTTGGTGTCGCTGTTCCAAACAAAACCTGCTTTTTCAGCCATTTCAGGTACTGGTGTATAGCGGGACACCATGTAGAACAGAGGGCCTTCCTGTTGCAGTTCATTGGCGGTTTGCAGCAGTTTTACTGCAGTGCCGTAATGCTCACCCAGCATGGGCTCAAGGCGGCTTTTAATCATGGGTTGCTCAAGCAGGTTTACCTGATTGGGGTCGAGGCCGACCAAGGGTTTGAGCACAGCCCATAACAACTGGCTCTGGGGTGAGAGCAGCAGCATAGGGGCAACACAGGCCTGCAAAAACAGCAGGCAAACCAGTGACAGTGCCAGGGGGCGCAGCAAAAACGGCATGGGGTTGAATTCCGGTAACAGAAGGTTGGGGTGAATACAGCAAGTGTTAAATCGCGAGCATTTTATCTTTGGCACAGCAAGCCTGCCATGGGGCTCGCGGCGAAATTTTTTTGTGCGTTAGGTCAATGCCATTGACCGAGTCAAGCTCGCGTTTGGGGGGGGGCGAAGGTACAATGACGCTGATTTTTCATTGCGTTGGGCCTTAAGGCCGCTATGGACAGTATCTATGCACGTACATATTCTCGGAATTTGCGGAACCTTTATGGGTGGCCTGGCGCTGCTGGCGCGGGCCATGGGCCACAGGGTCACGGGTTCAGATGCCAACGTCTACCCGCCAATGAGTACCCAGCTTGAAGAGCAGGGCATTGATTTGATTCAGGGTTTTGACCCATCTCAACTAGAGCCTGCGCCGGATCTGGTGGTGATTGGCAATGCCATGAGCCGCGGTAACCCCTGCGTTGAAGCCGTGCTGAATAACGGCCTTGCCTATACCTCAGGGCCTCAGTTTCTGCGCGATCATATACTGCCGGGCCGCTGGGTGCTCGCGGTATCCGGTACCCATGGCAAAACCTCTACTTCCAGCATGCTGGCCTGGATTCTGGAATCCTGCGGCTATGAGCCGGGCTTTCTGATTGGTGGCGTGCCGCAAAACTTTGGGGTATCGGCGCGCCTCGGTAACTCCCCCTTCTTTGTGGTGGAGGCAGATGAATACGACAGTGCTTTTTTCGATAAGCGCTCCAAGTTTGTTCACTATCAGCCGCGCACCCTGGTGATTAATAATCTCGAGTTCGACCATGCTGATATCTTTGATTCTCTTGCCGATATTCAGCGCCAGTTCAACCATGTCATTCGTACTGTGCCCGGCACAGGCAAGGTGATTTGGCCTAAAGACAGCAAGGCGGTGGCCGAGGTTCTGGAAAAGGGGCTGTGGAGCGAGCAGGAAAGCTTCAGTCACAACGACGGCGCCGATTGGTCGGTGCGGCCTCTGGCGGCCGATGGCCACGAGTTTGAGGTGCTGTTTGGTGCACAGGTGCAGGGCGTGCTCGACTGGCAACTCATCGGCGCCCACAACATGGAAAACGCCGTTATGGCTATTGCGGCCGCGCGCCACGTTGGGGTGAAGCCTGAGGCTGCAATTGCCGCACTGAAAGACTTTGCCCCGCCCAAGCGCCGTCTGGAGTTGCTGGGTGAGGTGGCTGGTGTGAGCCTGTACGATGATTTTGCTCACCACCCTACCGCAATTGAGACTACCTTGAAGGGCCTTCGGGCCAAGGTCGGCAACGCCCGTATTCTGGTGGTGCTGGAACCCCGTTCCAACACCATGAAGCGCGGCGTGCACAAGGATACTCTGGCACGTTCCATGGCGCTGGCTGACAAGGCATTTTTGTATCAGGCCGACAATATTGGCTGGGATATCCGCGAGGCCATGGACGCAGCGCCACTGCCGGTGGATGTGGACTATGATATTGATGCCCTGGTGGCTAAGGTTGCCGCTGAAGTGGGTCCCGGCGATCAGCTGGTGGTGATGAGTAACGGCGGTTTTGGCGGTATTCATGGCAAGTTGAAGCTGGCTATCGCTGGGATTGCAGATAAGCGTTAACGAGGAAGATTCATGAGTGAGCTTCGGCCATTGACACCAAAGAAAAACAGCATCAGCCTGGCCTGGACCGGTGCTTCCGGTGCGCCCTATGGTCTGACTTTGCTGAAGTGCCTGCTGGAGGCCGAATATCGGGTGTTTCTGATGGTATCCAGCGCCGCCCGTGTGGTGTTTGCCACCGAGGAGGGACTGAAGCTGTCGGCCGATGGTAAAAAGGCCGAGGCGCAGATCCGCAGTTTCCTTGGCTGCGATGATGGCGAGCTTATTGTGCTTGGCAAGGATGAGTGGTTCTCGCCACCGGCCTCGGGTTCGGCGGCGCCAAAGCAGATGGTGATTTGCCCCTGTTCCACCGGCACGCTGGCAGCAGTGGCTACCGGCATGAGTAATAACCTGCTGGAAAGAGCCGCCGATGTGGTGCTCAAGGAGCGTGGCAAGCTGCTGCTGGTGCCAAGGGAAACCCCTTTCAACGCCATTCACCTGGAACACATGCTGAAGCTGACCCAGCTTGGCGCTGTGGTGATGCCGGCAGCGCCCGGCTTTTATCACAATCCCAAATCGGTGCAGGATCTGGTAGACTTCCTCGTCGCACGCATACTTGACCATTTGGGCATAGACCACAGCCTGACCAACCGCTGGGGCTATGGTGGCGAAGGTGCCACACAAGCATCTGATAATTGAGAGTATTATGAAACACACCATCGAAGAGATGATCTCGGCCGCCGAGATTGACCAAAAACTCAATGAACTGGCCGAGCGTATTAACGCCCATTACCAAAACAGCGAACGCCTGCTGATGGTAGGTCTGCTCAAGGGCTCTGCGGTCTTTATGGCGGATCTGTGTCGCCGTATTCATGGCCACGTGGAAATCGACTTTATGTGCGTTTCCAGCTACGGCAATGCCATGTCCAGCTCCCGTGACGTGAAAATCCTCAAGGATGTGCAGTCAGATATCGCCGGTCGCGATGTGCTGATCGTGGAAGATCTGATTGACTCGGGTAACACCCTGTCCAAGGTACGCGAGTTGCTGATGGTACGCGAGCCAAAGAGCCTGGCGCTGTGCACTCTGCTCGATAAGCCCGAGCGCCGCGAAGTGGATGTACACGTGGATTTCGTCGGCTTTACCATTCCTGACGAGTTTATCGTGGGTTACGGCATCGACTATGCTGAGCAGTATCGCAATCTGCCTTATATCGCCAAAGTAATCCCACTGGAATAACATCTGTGCAGTTGCAGTTCGGGGGCTTGGCCCCCGTTTTTGTTTCAATTGAATTGGTTTAAGCCTGTTGTTGGGGGATAAAGATGACAGACACAGCAGCCGCGCTTGCCATTGCGGGGCTTAAAAAAACCTACAAGGGTGGCGTTGAAGCGGTGAAGGGCATCAGCCTCGAAGTGGCTCAGGGCGATTTCTTTGCCCTGCTTGGTCCCAATGGGGCTGGCAAGTCCACCACCATCGGCATTATCAGCTCGCTGGTACACAAGAGCGCTGGCAAGGTGCAGGTGTTTGGCCACGATCTCGACACTGAACTTGAAGCCGCCAAGCTTTGCATTGGCCTCGTGCCTCAGGAGTTTAACTTCAACCAGTTTGAAACCGTGCTGCAAATTGTGGTTAATCAGGCGGGTTACTATGGCGTGACCCGTCCGGTTGCGCTGGAGCGTGCCGAAAAGTATCTCAAACAACTGGATTTATGGGATAAGCGTAATAGCCCCTCACGTCAACTCTCTGGTGGCATGAAGCGCCGCCTGATGATTGCCCGTGCCCTGATGCACGAGCCCAGATTGCTAATTCTGGATGAGCCCACTGCCGGAGTGGATATCGAACTGCGTCGCTCCATGTGGAGCTTTTTGACTGAGCTGAATCGTCAGGGCGTGACCATTATTCTTACCACCCACTATCTGGAAGAGGCCGAGATGCTCTGCCGCAACATAGGTATCATTGACAAGGGGGAGCTGGTGGAATGCACCAGCATGAAAAAGCTGCTCTCCAAGCTGAATATGGAAACCTTTGTGTTGGACATCCGCCAGGAACTGCAGAGCGCACCGGCGCTTGAAGGCATCCAGTGCCGTCTGGCCGATGGTCACAGCCTTGAAGTGGATATCGCCAAAGATCACAGCCTCAACCAACTGTTTGCCCGGTTGTCTGCCCAAGGCATAGAAGTGTTGTCGATGCGCAATAAGGCCAATCGCCTCGAAGAGTTGTTTGTGGCGTTGGTGGAAGGCGCCAAAAACAAGCCTCAACCCAGGTTGCAGGAGGAGAAAACCGCATCATGAAGGCCCTGTACCTGACCGCATTCAAAAGTATTCTGATTAAGGAAATCACCCGTTTCACCCGCATTTGGGTACAAACTCTGGTGCCGCCCGCCATCACCATGACCTTGTATTTCCTCATTTTTGGTAATCTGGTGGGCAGCCGCATCGGCGAGATGGGCGGCGTGAGCTACATGGAGTTTATCGCGCCGGGCCTTATCATGATGTCGGTTATCACCAACTCTTACTCCAACGTGGCCTCAAGCTTTTTCAGCGCCAAGTTTCAGCGCAACCTTGAAGAGCTGATTGTCGCGCCAGTGCCACACTATGTGATGATAGCCGGCTATGTAGGCGGCGGTGTGGCCCGCGGTCTGTGTGTGGGCTTTATCGTGACTCTGGTAGCTATGTGCTTTGTGGATTTGAGTGTGCAGCATCTGGCGCTGGTGGCGGTGACCGTGTTTATGACCTCGGTGCTCTTTGCACTGGGAGGCCTTATCAATGCGGTGTTTGCCAGGAGCTTTGATGATATCAGCATTATTCCGACCTTTGTGCTGACGCCGCTGACCTACCTTGGCGGGGTGTTTTACTCGCTGTCCCTGTTGCCTGACTTCTGGCGTGGTGTGTCGGCCATGAATCCGGTGGTCTACATGATAAACCTGTTTCGCTATGGCTTTTTGGGCATAGCGGATTTGAGTCTGTGGCTGTCGTTTGCTGTGATGCTGGGCTTTTGCGCGGGGCTTTGGTATCTGGCCTATTACCTGATTTCCAGAGGCATAGGCCTTAGAAGCTGATCAGGGTTTGTCGTTTTCTTTCTCGGCGTCAGCAACTTGCTGGCGCCGCTCTTTGAGCAGGCTGATTGTCCCTTCATTGTTGGTCTTCAGGTTGTTGAAGCGTTGATTCATTTCATCCATTTCTTTTAAAAATGCAGGATCATTCTCCGGTGCGCCGCGCCAAAAGCGCTTGCGGTCGAGCTTTTGTTTTTCACTGGTGCGCAGAATTTCAATGTAGCTGTTTTCTTGTTTCAGGCGGTAAATCTCACCGTCGATTAGCAGCAACAGCTTTTCAGTGGAGATGGTTTTGCCGCTCATCAATGCCATGAGGGGATCGTCAGGATCTTTGAGGCGATCTGAGTCGACTTCACGGGTGAGACCCAGTTCAAATTCAAGCTCACGCTGGTTGTACTCGGTAGGGCACACAGATTGGGAATAGACAACCCGATCACCTTTGATGCACTTGTAAATGGTATCGGCCGCCGACGCTGACAGGGGCAGGGCAAATAACAGAAACAGGGCGATGGCTCTCATATGGCGGTACATCCTTATGAACTTGAAGAATAACAGGCAGGCCAAAACGTCCGGGCTGTTTTGAGTATGCCAGCCTGTAATATGACTCAGTAAGCGTTAAATATCCAGAAAATGTATGGACTTGCTGTTTTTAAGCCAGTGAAAGCCAAACAAAAAAGGGAGCCGGGCTCCCTTTTTTCTATCAGCGCCATCATCAGCGTTTAAACACCAGATTATCAATCAGTCGGGCTTTGCCCATGTAGGCGGCAGCCAGCACCACCAGTTCTTTGTCGGAATCGACGGCTGGAGCCAGAGTGGTGGCGCTGCGCACTTCCAGATAATCAGGGCGGAAACCGGCATCAATGAGTCGTTGATTAGCCACATCTATGGCCAGCGTAATCTGAGTGCCGGCGCCAATGCTGTTTGCCAGTTCATCCAGCGCAGCCTTGAGTGCGGCTGCACGGCTTTTTTCATCTGCGTTCAGATAGCCATTGCGTGAACTCATGGCCAGGCCACTGGGTTCGCGCACTGTGTCTACGCCAACAATTTCAATTGGCAGTGACAGGTCTTCCACCATGGTTCGGATCACCAACAGCTGCTGGAAGTCCTTGCGACCGAATAGCGCCACATCAGGCTGCACTATATTGAACAGCTTAAGTACTATGGTAGCTACACCGCGGAAATGGCCCGGACGGCTGGAACCGCACAGTTCATCTGAAATGCCGGGCACTTCAACAAAGGTCTGGGCGTCCAGCCCTTTGGGATAGATGATGTCCGGCGTTGGGGTAAACAGCAGCTCACAGCCTGCGCTGATAAGGCCTGCCTGATCGTCAGCCAGGGTGCGCGGATAGGCGTCCAGATCTTCGTTTTTGCCAAACTGCATGGGATTGACGAAGATAGAGGCCACTACGTGGTCGGCTCGGCGCTTGGCCTCTTTAACCAGGGTGATATGGCCTGCATGGAGATTACCCATGGTGGGCACAAACGCCACGGTTTCGCCCTTGGCGCGCCATGCGCGCACCTGGGCACGGATTTCAGCGATTACAGCGGTTGTGTACATCTGTGTCTCAATTAAAAGTGTGTTCTTGGCCGGGGAAGCTGCCGTTGGCCACTTCTTCGATATAAGCGCGCACAGCGGCGCGAATTTCACCGGTCTGCTTCAGGTAATTCTTGGAGAAGCGGGGAATATAGCCGCTGGAGATCCCCAGTACATCGTGCATCACCAAAATCTGACCATCGGTATCCTTACCGGCGCCGATGCCGATAACCGGAATGGTCAGTGCTTCGCTGATGGTTTTGGCCAGTGTGGCAGGAATGCATTCAATCACCAGCAGCTGGGCACCGGCGGCTTCCAGCGCCTTGGCTTCGTTCAGAATACGCTGGGCATTGTCGGCATCACGACCCTGCACTTTAAAACCACCAAATACGTGCACTGACTGGGGCGTAAGGCCAATATGCGCACACACTGGCACGCCGCGCTCGGTAAGCATTTTTACGCTTTCCAGCAGCCACTCGCCGCCTTCCAGCTTTACCATATTTGCACCGGCCTGCATCAGCACAGTGGCGTTGGCCATGGTCTGCTCAGGGGTGGCATAGCTCATAAAAGGCATGTCGGCAATAAGCAGCGCGCGCTCAATGCCGCGGCGCACACAGCGGGTGTGATAGGCAATATCCTGAACGGTCACAGGCAGTGTGTCACTGTGACCCTGAAGCACCATGCCCAGTGAGTCGCCAACCAGCAACACATCGACGCCTTCGCTGTCAAAGGCGCCGGCAAAACTGGCATCATAGGCGGTCAGTGCCGTGAACTTTTTCCCTTCCTGCTTGTATTTCAGCAGGGTTGCTGTGGTGACTTTGGACATAATCTTCTTTCTAACAACGGTTGAGACATGGAGTTATAAGCCAACTGAGGTCGGACTTCAATCTTCGCTGGTCAATGGTTGAAGTTCATCGCGCATTGAGGTCGAGATGAGTGCTGCGACCGGCGTGCCACACGGCAGAATGTATGACGGTGCGATATCTGCAAGAGGCACCAACACAAAACTGCGTGCTTTCATGCCGTAATGGGGCAGCGTAAGGCGTTCGCTTTCCATCATCATGTCGCCGTACAGCAGCAGATCCAAATCCAGAGTACGGGCTCCCCAACGAATCAGCCGCTCTCGCCCCTGCTGCGCTTCAATGGCTTGCAGGGCATCCAGCAAAGCGAGTGGCGTAAGCTCGGTATCGAAACTCGCCACGGCATTGACATAGTCAGGCTGAAGCACTTCGCCCATTGGCTTACTGGCGTAATAGGGCGACACGGAAAAACTGCCCGGTGCGGCTAAAGACAACAGGGCCTCACAGGCCCTGTTTAACTGGCTCACTGGCTCGGCGAGGTTGGCGCCGAGAGCCACGAAAACCTGTGTCATGCTTCGCTTCCGCGATGTTCCCTGGTTCCTTCATTTTGGCCAGCTTCACTGCGAGGGCGACGGCGGACCCGACGTTTGCGATTGCGCGGAGCATCAGACTTGGCGCCACTGCGGGCAATTTCACCACGCTCGTCTTCTGAGGCTTCAACAAAATTTTGCCACCACAGAGCAGATTTCTTCAGGCTGCCGCCTTCGATTTCGGCACGCATCAACAAGAGATCATATGCGGCGCGGAATTTGGGGTTTTCCATCAGCTTGAAAGCGCGGGTTCCCTGACTGCGCTCGAATCTCAGTTGCAGTTGCCAGATATCACGGGCAGGCACGCTGAAGCGCTTGGGGATAGCGATAGACTGGCATTGTTGTTCAAGCACATCGCCCATGGCGGCAAAGTAGGCGTCATACAAGGTCAGGCCACTTTCGTGGGCGATTTCTTCGGCACGGCGCTTAAGCGGATACCACAAGAGCGCAGCGTAGAAGAAGGCCGGAGTAACGGGTTTGTCTTCCAATATCCTGAGGTCTGTACTGCGCATCACCAGGCTGGCCATGCGGGCACAGTCGCCCTTGGGCGCTTCGCGCATCATGTCATCCAGCAGCGGGAACAGTGGTGCAAACAGATTATATTCCTGCATCATCTGCAGGTTTGCCTGGGCTTTGCCGGCAAAGAAGAGTTTGAGCACTTCTTCGTACATGCGCGCTGCAGGAATATCTTTAAGCAGCGGTGCCAGCTTGCGAATGGGCGCTGCGGTTACTTCCTCAATCCGCATATTCAGTTTGGTGGCAAAGCGCACGGCACGGATCATTCGTACCGGGTCTTCACGATAGCGGGTGTCGGGATCGCCAATCAGGCGCAGCACGCCATCGTTGAGATCTTCCATGCCGCCACCGTAGCTGCGGATAGAGTAATCACTGATATCGTAGTAGAGGGCGTTAACAGTAAAGTCACGGCGCTCGGCATCTTCATCAATGCTGCCATAGACGTTGTCACGCAGCAGACGTCCTTCGGCATTGGCCTTGGAAATTTT
>NZ_JBFKLW010000003.1:0-118100 GCF_041630135.1 Shewanella sp. | reverse complement strand
CCTTTCCTTTTCCCTGGGCTCTTGCGTGAGCTTTTCCCTGATTTTTCTGGTCTTTTGGCTGGGCTCGGTTTTACTTGGGTTTACTCGTGGTTTTATCTGAACCTGCATGCAGGTTTTCCGTGGCTTAGTTTCCTTCTCAAGCTTCCGCCTTAATCAGTTTCAGCCTTCAGTGCTCCTGACACTGAGCCCGGTGCCAATGTCGTTTCGTTTGCCCCGGAACCGGCAGCAGAACTTACCAGACCAACTAAATTGCAACGCCTGATAATTCATCCGCTTAAAGCCTCACTAACCATATCGCTATTGGAACAGAGGCAAGCAGCAAAAGTTCCTGATTGGTTATCATCTCGCGCAGCATACTGCCTATCTTAATGGGGTGAAATTTTTCCCCACCAAAGAGAGCTATCTTCAATGCACTGATTTAAAACAGATAAAAACACTTAAGCGTACACTTGTACTCTTTTTTGTGGTGTTTGCAGAAAGTGAATGTTAGATTAACGACTCTAATGCCAAGCCCTATCCCAAGAGTTCATCATGCCGTCAATGCAAGCCAGCAGCGTATCAGAACCTGCTCCTGTTAATGCTCCAGAGAGCACCTTAGCGCATACTCAAGATGCAGCCAGCCAAGCCGCTTACAGCAAACGGGAAGAGCTGGCCAATACCTTGAGCCACGGCATTGGCGTTGTCGCGGCGCTGCTTGGCACAGTCGCCATGCTGTACGACAGCATTGGCCATTTGAGTGTGCTGCAAACCTTCGGCGTTGGCCTTTATGGCCTGAGTATGGTGCTGCTGTTTGCCTGTTCTACCGCTTATCATTGGGCCAAATCACCCGCGCTTAAGCGCAAATTCAAACTGTTTGATCACTGCGCCATTTATCTTTTGATTGCCGGAACTTACACCCCGTTCGTGCTCATCACCCTTCAAAGCGCCGATGTCGATTGGGTATTGGCAGCTATCTGGTTACTTGCGCTTGGCGGCATTGGGTTCAAGCTTTTGTTTTTACATCGCTTTAAAGCGTTCAGCCTGCTGTTGTACCTTGCGATGGGCTGGTTGTGTGTGGCGGTGCTCGACAAGATGATCGCCGGCCTGACCGACACCGGCTTTACCCTGCTGCTCACCGGCGGCCTGTTTTACAGCCTGGGGGTGGTATTTTATGCGGTGAAACGTATTCCCTTTAACCATGCCATTTGGCACCTGTTTGTGCTTGGCGGCGCTATCAGTCACTTCCTGTGTATTTACCTGACGGTGATCCCCAAGGGCTGATACCAGCCACGGCATTTGGACACATGTTCTGCATCATCAGTCGGTAATAAAAGCTCTGTAAGCGCTAGTGAAAATCCCGCGAGGCCACTTTGAGGCTATCGAGTAAATGCGAGATATCCTCAAGGCGACCCGCCACCACATGGGTCACGCCATCGGCATGTTCCACAGTGCCATTTACCTTCAAAATAGTTGATGTTAAATAGGGCTTTCGCTGCGCCCTTGCTGTGCCCATCCACACTATCAGGTTAGTGTTGCCAGTTTCATCTTCCAGGGTGATAAAGGTAACGCCAGATGCAGTGCCGGGTCGCTGCCTGCCCGTGACCACGCCGGCAACAGTTACCAGCTGGCCATGGCGGGTATATTCAAGCTCATTTGCTGTCAAATATTTTCCAAGCAACCCCGCCATTCGCAGTAATGCTATTGGATGTTGCCCCAGGCTTAACCCCTTACTGCGATAATCCGCCTTGAGGCACTGCACCGCATTGGGGGCGTCCAGGTTTGACTCTGCTCCCACGGGCTTAAGCGGCTCTGGCAAGTCATCAAACAGTGGCAGGCTTGCCTGGCGGGCAGAAAGTTGCCAGCGGCTCTGAAATCGGTGGCCACTGAGCAGCCTGAAGGCATCGGCAGTAGCAAGCAGCTCCAGCGCATGCCTGTCGAGCAGCATGCTAACTTCACTCAAATGCGCAAAACCGGCCGTAGGACGAACGGCCACCAGCCTTTGTATAGCCTGCGCTTTCAGGCCTTTGACCTGCCTGAATCCCAGTCGAATAGCAAAGCCGGTGGCGGTCTTCACCAGGCTGCTGTCCCACTGGCTGTGATTGATACACACATCAAACACTTCCACCCCATGGCGGCGCACATCCTGCAACAGCTGTGATGGGCTGTAAAACCCCATGGGCTGGCTGTTCAAAAGCGCGCAGCAAAAAGCCGCCGGGTGATAACACTTAAGGTAAGCAGAAACATAGGCCAACAGCGCGAAACTGGCCGAATGGGATTCAGGAAAGCCATATTCGCCAAAGCCCTGAATTTGGCGAAATATCTGCCGTGCAAAATCTTCGCTGTAGCCCCGAGCCGCCATGCCATCCAGCAGCTTTTGCTCGAAGGGCCACAGCTTACCTGTATGTTTCCAACTGGCCATGGCCCGGCGCAGCGCATCCGCCTCACCGCCACTGAAACCTGCGGCCACCATGGCAAGCTTGATCACCTGTTCCTGAAAAATCGGCACGCCCAACGTCCGCTCCAGCACGGCTTTCACCGCCTCACTGGGGTATGACACTGTCTCCAGCCCCTTTCGGCGACGAAGGAACGGATGCACCATATCGCCCTGAATAGGCCCGGGGCGCACAATCGCAATCTGGATCACCAGATCGTAATAACAGGCGGGTTTCAGCCTTGGCAGCATGGAGGTTTGTGCCCGGGACTCCACCTGAAACACCCCCATGCTGTCGCCGCGCTGCAGCATTCGATAAACATGGGGATCTTCGGCTTTGATTGACCGCATGCCAAAGGGCTGCTGATGGCGACTGATAAGCTCGAAGCACTTGCGAATGGCAGTCAGCATCCCCAGCGCCAGCACGTCTACTTTCAGCAGTCCCAGCGCCTCCAGATCGTCCTTATCCCACTGAATAACGGTTCTGTCTTCCATGGCAGCGTTTTCGACCGGCACCAACTCAGAGAGTGGCCCGGCAGAAATCACAAAGCCGCCCACATGCTGGGATAAATGACGCGGAAACCCAAGCAAGGACTGCACAAGCTCGCCAAACATGTCGGCGCCGGGCAAATTCGCGGCCAATTGCTCGCGCCAGGGATGGCTCGGGTCGCGCCTGTCGATGCCCTGAATCAGCCTCGCCACCAGCTCTCTGTCCAACCCCAGCACCTTGCCCACCTCCCCCATGGCGCTTTTCAGCCGGTAGGTAATCACGCTCGCCGCCAACGCAGCCCGGTGGCGGCCGTACTTGCGATAAATGTACTGGATCACTTCTTCACGGCGCTCATGCTCAAAGTCCACGTCGATATCCGGCGGCTCGTGACGCTCTTTGGAAATAAAGCGCTCAAACAGCATATTGACCCGGGTGGGATCCACTTCGGTGATCCCAAGGCAAAAGCACACCACAGAATTAGCCGCCGAGCCACGGCCCTGATGCAGAATCCGCTTGCGTCTGGCAAAGCGGACTACGTCGTAAATAGTGAGAAAAAAGTATTCGTATTCAAGCTCATGGATAAGCTTAAGCTCGGCCAGGTATTGACGTTTTACCGCCTCCGGCACCCTTATGCCATAGCGGCGCCGGGCCCCTTTGGCCACCTCTTGGGCAAGGTATTCACTGGCGCTAAACCCGGCTGGCACCAGCTCAGCCGGGTACTCGTACCTGAGCTCATCCAGCGAAAACCGGCATTGGCGGGCAATCTTCTGCGTGTTGGCAATCCACTCCTGCGGATAACGGCGATGAATACTGGCAAGGGGCCGCAGGTAATGCTCTGCGTTCTGACACAGCAGCCCTTCAGCTTCATCAAGCCTCAGGCCCAGACGAATACAGGTGATCACATCCAAAAGCGGCTGACGCGCCGCACTGTGCATCCACACATTACCTGCCGCCACACAGGGAATGCCACAAAGCGCGGATAAACGCATCAGATAGCGTTGCCACAGACTGCCTCCCGCCTCCAGACACTGCTCGGCCAGTAAATACAGCTTGCCCTGCCACGGCGACAACTGCCGCGCCAGATGTTGCTGAGCCGCACGCCATTGCTGCTCAGCACCGGCGATATCCCCCTGATTATGGGGCATGTTCGGCCGCCACAGCAGCACACAATCAGCCACTGGCAGCAACACATCATCCAGACTGATACGATACTCGCCCTTGGGAGCCCTTCTGCGGCAACGGCTGATAAGGCCACACAAGTGACCATAGCCACGGCGACTCGTGGCCAGCAGCACAAAGGTGCCTTCAGGCAGGCGAAATTCACTGCCTACAATCAGCGCTATCCCAGCCTCCACCGCGGCCATATGAGCCTTAACCACACCAGCCACCGAACACTCATCGGTAATGGCGATGGCACTGTAGCCAAGCCTTGCCGCTTCAGCTACCAGCTCATGCGGATGCGAAGCACCCCGTAAAAAACTGTAGTTACTGATGGCATGAAGCTCGGCGTACATTAAAACCAGCCCTGCAAATAAAGTCCTGTGTCACCCTCGCGGCGAAACACCCAGCACAGACCGCCGTCCACATGGCGGGCAAGATAATAATCCCGCGCAGCAGCCTGGGCTTGCGATTTATCCTGCCACCAGGGTTCACGAACTCGCTCCGGACCACGCAATAAAGTAAAGAGTCCCTCTTCGACCACCTCTGGCTGTGGCAATAACCAGGGCGGGCGACAGGCAAATCCCATGCCCGGCGAGGCGTTCCCCTGGAGAGAGTCAGCTGCTGGTATAACCGCCGAGATGGGTAACAAACGGAATGAATGCTCGGGCAGCAACGCAGGCTTTGCCTCCAGACGCCTGACCTTATCAGCACCCAACCTCGCTTCCAATCTGGCAAACAGGCTCAGGCTGGCTCTGTGACTGTCTGTCAGGGTGGCTTTGGACAGTACGCTTCTGGGGACAAATCGGCATTTGTGCAGCGTCAGCGCTATGACAGGAGCCACTAAATGGAAACGCTCAAGCTGCAAACGACACAGGGCAAGTAACCCTTCAGCACTGAACTCGGCAAAGGGATAAGCCAGATGTAAATGAGCACAATCCTGGTGCTTGTCATCCGGGAGCACGGCTTTACAAGCGTTTTTTTCAACACCAACACAATCGCGATAGTGCAGCACCAGTTCCAGCATGGACACCGCCAACTGACGCTGACGCAAAAATAGTGATAACTCTGAAAACATACGCCCAAGCACAAACACCAAAGCATCGAAACTGGCAGCCTCGTACATCAGCTCCACCCGTTGCTGATAACGCTCGCCAGGACAATAAAAGCGCTGTGGATGTTCAAGTCTGCCATCCAACCGCCCCATTAGCTGGATAAACTCTGGGCCAAAACGGATCCCAAGTTCAGCACGGGGTAGCTGAGTCAAAGCGCCTATGGTCTCAAGTCCCATGCCCTGCAACCGTTCCAGCAAAAGCTCCGGGACAGGCAGACTGGATAAAGAACATGACATCATTTGGCTGACCTCATGCTTTACAGCATTTTTGGAGGAAGGCTGAAGCTGTTCTGCTGCCAACATCTTCTGCGCCTGGGGAAAACGCTGCAGTGACTTCCGGGGCATAAAGCGTGAATGCGCGCTTGAGTGAGGCAAAGCCCCTGTTTCCAAGGGATTGCACTCAGAGACAAAGACCGGGCAGCTTCGAGCAAGCACACCGGCAGCCACTGGGGTGTCAGCAAAGGCCATGGCAAAACAACAGCCAAGACGCGACAACGTCGACATCAGCGTCTGGCCAAGAGCCTGCTCTCCACCAAACAACCTGGACATGGAACCCACTTCCAACAGCAGTACATCCCGGCAACGTTCAAAATGCAGTTCAGGTGCCGGAGGTGGCACCACCCGGGCGCTGAAACTATAGCCGTGGCGACACAGCCAATCGCAGCCTTGTTGATGCAGCGAGGCTTCATAGGGGAACGGCTGCAGATCCGGACACAGCTGCGCCGCACTGCCCATACTCTGACCAGCCACCACCCCGGCACTGGCCGCCTGCGGGCAGGCTTTAAGCACACGCGCCTTTATCACATCGTAAAGAATAAGCGGCACTGTTGACGCCAGCCCCTGCACATGGCGCTGATAATCAAGCTCCCAGTTGGGCAGCCATACACCAAGCCAACGCATCAGTCAGCAACCTGAACAGATCTATCACTTGTTAGCCGATAACCCAGACAACACTCATTGATACACCCCATGCTTTATCCCTCGGCTCAGGCACTGCCCCAAGGCCCTTGTACCACCTGCAATGATGATTGCGGGGGTAAGTAACGCACCAGCAGCGGTGAAATACCATCTATCAGCAACTTGTCCTGTGGTTTGCCGCCACGGCGTTTAAGCAGAGTCAGTTCGAGTCTGCCACCGTCCCCACCTGGAGTTAATCCCAAACGCAATGGCAAAGGGTTGCCCTCAGTGGCCTCGATAACCGAGATAATCGCCAGGCACCGGCCCTTTTCTGCGGCCAACTGCAAACGCCGTGCTTCTGTCAGACTCAAACGGTCGAGCCATCCCAGCAGCAGTCTGCAACCACCACTGGCCAGGCTCTGCTCCATAGCCCAGAGTCTGTCTTTGCGCACATCGACATCCACCAAACAAAAGCCCTCCGGGCGCAGGCCATGTTGCAGTAAATATTGTGGATTCAGCTGCCATGGGGCACCCACCACAATAACCGGCTCATCATTTTCGCCCTGAATACGCTTCAGCAAGGGGGTTAGCAGCAACAGCAATTGCGAACCCTGCACCGGGCAACTGAGTTCACACACACCATGGCGCGGCCAGCCGTTATCGGGCAAAGCATCATCTAAAGTCTCAAAACCTGTGGTATAGCCGGTTTGCTGGCAAGTCTGCTGTCCAAGCCAGATATCCTGGCGACCAAGCAGTCTGGAAATATCTTGTGGACTGGTCTTCATAGGGCACCCTCATTCAAACCTGACATCTAAAGCCAAACCAATGATACTGTATAAACATACAGTACACCAAGTTTGGCTTACTTGCCAACCCTCTGAGCCCTCTCCCTGATACCTAAGAGATAAATGATTTTTAATGTGGCTCATAACAGATGTCATGGCCTGGCCTTCTTCCCGATCTAACTGACTGAAATAACGTCTTCAGCACATCCTGTCGGCGAGTCCATCACTGGCATGGTCAGATTAAAACCATGAAAAAAACAAAATTACTACTTATAAATCAATGCGATGACACCAAAATTCACCATCAGATGCTTAGCTGTCAGTACGAAGCTTTTTACAGGGGGGCCGTAATGCCGGAGGGTTCTCACTTGTTTGATGGGGATATATTTACAGTGCGCCACCCACTCGGCAGGCTGGAAGTTATACGGTCGCAGCCAATGCCACTTAAAAGACTGGCTGCTGCCGAAAAGGCCATTTAGTATAGGTGCATGAATGCTTTTGGAAAGTGTATGGATGTCGGCCCTGAGTCCAAGCCGGATCTGGCATATAGTGACCCTTATTCCCGAGGGCAAGGTAATGAGTTACGGCAAAGTAGCCGATCTTGCCGGTCTGCCCGGCCGCGCACGCTATGTATCAAGAGCACTTAAGCTCGCGCCGGATGACCTGGCACTGCCCTGGCACAGAGTAATAAACAGCCAGGGAAAAATTGCCTTCCCCAAAGACACTGAACCCTTTCGATTGCAGCAGGAAAGCCTGCGTCTTGAAGGTGTTATCGTGAACCAAGGCAAGATCAACTTGTCTGAATATGAGTGGCAACCTGACATGGCCACCCTTATATTGAGTCTGCCTTACTGACGCCAAGGAGTTGTATGCGCCAATTTTTGTTATCTGTCGCCCTGCCACTGCTGAGTTTGAGTGCCCTCGGCGGTAATGCCTTTGCCCAAAACTCACTGTCGCCATTTGAGGCCGACTACAAGGTGTTGTACGGCGATATTGGTTTGGGTAAAGCCCATTTCAGTCTGCCTGCACCCGAAGGCAACTATTACGAATATAACTTTACCTGCGAACTGAGCCTGCTTTTTTTAAGTGACGAACGCACTATCAAGAGTAAATTCCGTCGTACCGACCAGGGTCTTGAACCCATGGTATTTATGCATCAGCGCACAGGTACCGGCAGTGATTTCAGCGAACAGGTCGCCTTCCTGAAAGACAAGTCCATTGTTCGCAGCAACTACAAGGGCGAACATGTAGAGCTGCCGTTTGAAAACAAACTCTACGATACCATGATGGTGCAGTTGCAGTTCCGCCAGGATCTGATTGAAGGCAAAGATACCCTCGAATACCACATGGTAAAAGACAACGAAATTGACGATTACTCATTCAAACGTATTGGCGAGGAAATGCTGAATATCGACGGCACCGAGTACCGCACCCTGCGCCTTGAAGTCATTCGCGACAGCAAAAAGCGCAAAACCGTGGTGTGGATGGCACCGGATTTAGCCTATCTGCCGGTACGCATGACTCACTTTGAAAAAGGCGACAAACAACTGGATGTACAGTTGACCGGTTACCGCTTTACCGACACGACGGCCACACCGCTGGCGACTACCCCTTAAACGACACACTGACAATAAAAAGCCGGTACACCCGGCTTCTTATTGTTCTGGATATTTAGACCACTCAGATTATTACCCTGCACCGCCTATAGCCACAAAAGCGCCACCACCAACCACTTCCCCTTTACAAAACAGCTGCCACTGACCTGGCTGCATGATATTCCAGGCCTCGTTATCGGTTAATGGCCGGGTAGCAATCACTGTCACCACATCATTGGGGGTGGTTTCTTTATCAAAATCAATCACCACATCGGTATCTATCAGCTTAGCCTTACCAAAGGGAGCACGGCGGGTGATGTGACTTAAGTTGTTACTGCAAAAACTCATCAGGTAATTGCCTTCGGATAAGATCATATTAAATACACCAAGTGCACGGATCTCTTCCGCAAGTTCAGCTACATAGCCAAAAACCAGCAACATATCATCGGGACGTTCATCACCAAAACGGGCCACCAGCTTTTCCAATATCCAGCAAAACGCCAACTCACTGTCAGTATCCCCAACAGGGCAGAAACGGCGTACAGAAAATTTGTCTTTATAGTCAGTCAACTGGCCATTATGGGCATAGGTCCAGTTAAGGCCCCACAGCTCCCTGTCAAAGGGATGGGTATTTTCAAGCGCCACACAGCCCCGATTTGCCTGACGAATGTGGCTAATCACTGTCTCACTCTTGATGGGATAGGATTTTATCAGGCTGGCAATATGCGATTCACTCGACGGACAAGCGTCTTTAAAAGTTCTGCTGCCCTTGCCTTCATAGAAGGTAATGCCCCAACCATCCACATGGGGGCCGGTTACCCCACCGCGCTCGGCCAGCCCGGTAAAACTGAATACTATATCGGTGGGTACATTGGCACTCATCGCCAGTAATTCACACATATTGAGCACACCTGAAGGTCACAAACACAACAACTAACTTATTGTAACTTTGCCCCTTGTTGATGGGAATGGCAGAACGGGCGAAAAAATTTAAACATTTGTTTGAAAAATGCTTGTGTTCAATCACGGTTAGATTTACTTTTTAATGCGACACAGGTCTGACCACACACTATACTTGTGATCAGGATCGCTTGCATATGACCCGCCTGGAGAAGGGTTATAAATAAAGGAGAACGAGAGTGACTACCCTACTTTGGAGTATCGCGCTGCTTGTAGTGCTTGGAGCCTGCGCTTATTTGCGGGTGTCCCTGATGACCGCTACTGCCGCAGCCGCAATTATGTTGACCGCAGGATGGACTTTGGATGTTGTCGGCCTTTGGGGCGGCATCGCATTTTTGGTTATCGCCCTGCCACTGAATATCAGCAGCATCCGTCAGAGCCTGATCACCCGCCCACTGCTGAAGCTGTACCGTGGGATCATGCCCGAAATGTCTTCCACTGAAAAAGAAGCCATTGATGCTGGCACCACTTGGTGGGAAGCGGATTTATTCGCCGGTAATCCCAACTGGAAAAAGCTGCACAACTACCCCACCGCACGTCTCTCTGCCGAAGAACAAGCTTTTCTCGACGGCCCGGTAAACGAAGTGTGCCGCATGTTAAACGAACACCAGGTATCCCATGAACTGGCAGATCTGCCGGCTGATGTGTGGCAATACCTGAAGGACAACGGCTTCTTCGCGATGATCATCAAGAAGAAGTATGGCGGTCTTGAATTTTCTGCATACGCCCAATCCCGCGTACTGCAAAAGCTGGCAGGTATTTCCAGTGAGTTGGCCTCTTCTGTTGGCGTACCCAACTCTCTGGGGCCAGGCGAACTACTGCAACACTATGGTACCCCTGAGCAGCAGGATCACTACCTGCCACGTCTGGCCAAAGGTCTGGAGGTTCCCTGCTTTGCACTGACCAGCCCTGAAGCCGGTTCAGATGCAGGTGCGATTCCTGACTACGGTGTTGTCTGCAAAGGCGTGTGGAAAGGTGAAGAAGTGCTCGGCATGAAGCTCACCTGGAACAAGCGCTACATTACTCTGGCGCCTATCGCCACTGTACTGGGTCTGGCCTTTAAACTGCGTGATCCTGAGCGTCTGCTCGGCGGCGAAGAAGAGCTCGGCATTACCTGCGCCCTTATTCCTACCGATGTAGAAGGCGTGGAAACCGGTCGTCGCCACTTCCCGCTCAACTGTATGTTCCAAAATGGCCCAACCCGCGGTAAAGACGTGTTTGTACCACTTAGCTTTATCATCGGTGGCCCGAAAATGGCCGGTCAGGGCTGGCGTATGCTGGTTGAATGTCTGTCGGTTGGCCGTGGTATTACGCTGCCATCCAACTCAGCCGGTGGCGTAAAAACCGCCGCACTGGCAACCGGTGCCTATGCCCGTATCCGTCGTCAGTTCAAACTGCCTATCGGTAAGCTGGAAGGTATTGAAGAGCCAATGGCACGCATTGGCGGTAACGCCTACCTGATGGATGCCGTGACCTCGCTCACCACCACCGGCATCGACCTGGGTGAAAAGCCATCGGTTATCTCGGCCATCGTCAAGTATCACCTCACCGACCGTATGCAGAAATGCGTAATTGATGCCATGGACATCCACGGCGGTAAAGGTGTGTGCCTTGGCCCCAACAACTACCTGGGCCGTGGTTATCAGGCTGCACCTATCGCCATTACCGTGGAAGGTGCCAACATCCTCACCCGCTCTATGATTATCTATGGTCAGGGTGCCATTCGCTGCCATCCATACGTACTGGCCGAAATGGATTCAGCCTTCGATACCGATGTACGTCAGGGTTTGAATAAGTTCGATGCCGCCCTTTTTGGCCACATCGGCTTTACCATCAGCAACCTGGTTCGCAGTGTGTGGATGGGGCTCACTGGCAGCCGCTTCTCTAACGCCCCTTATGGCGACAAGACCAAGCGTTACTACCAGCATATGAATCGTTTCAGTGCCAACCTGGCGTTACTGTCAGATCTCGCCATGGCGACTTTGGGCGGCAACCTCAAGCGTAAAGAGCGAATTTCGGCACGTCTTGGTGATATGCTCAGTCAGCTTTATCTGGCTTCTGCCACGTTGAAGCGTTATCAGGATGAAGGTCGTCAGACCGAAGATTTGCCGCTGGTGCAATGGGCGGTTGAAGATGCCCTGTTCAAGCTGCAAGCCTCTTTGGATGAGCTGCTGGACAACTTTCCTGCCGGTCTGGGCGGCGTGCTGCGCGTATTGCTGCTGCCTTTCGGTCGACCACTGAAGCGTCCAAGCGATGTACTGGATCACAAGGTTGCCAAGATCATGCAAACTCCTTGTGCCAGCCGTGAGCGTCTCGGTCAGGGCCAGTTCTGGGAAGCCTGTGACAACAACCCTGTGGGCGTTCAGGAGCAGACCTTCAAGGACATCCTTGCTGCTGAGCCGCTGTACGACAAGGTATGCAAAGCTGCCGGTAAGCGCCTGCCCTTCATGTGGCTGGATCAGGTGGCCGCGGAAGGCAAAGCACTGGGGATCCTCTCAGAAGCGGAGATTGCGCTGCTGGAGAAAGCCGAAATTGGCCGGATGAAGTCTATCAACGTAGACGACTTCGCCCCTGCGGAGCTTATGGCTCAAGCTGAAAAACCCAAAACTCAGGAACAAGCGGCCTGATAAAGTACCGCTAAAATAAAAAGGCGCCTGCGGGCGCCTTTTTATTTCTGTTGATATTCATATTAAGCGACATTTAAGTCGCATAAAAACCTGCACAATTTATTGCAATATTCTACCACCTGAAAAAACCGATACTGGGACAAGCATCCTGAATTTACCTAAGGAAGGGGCGAATAAGTCCCGTGCTTGCTCTGCGTGTGCTTACAGTGAATAGATGCAAGGCACAGTTCGCAGCGAATGGCCCTAGTCCTTCGCAAGAACTGCAACGTCGCAGATACCGCTGCAAGCCACGCCCTGCGGGGCTTTGATTGCAACACCATTTCGGCGTTATTCAACTTCAGCAGGCCTCGTCATGCTGAAGTTGAATGCCTTGAACTGTCGTCGCTATCAAAGCCAGAGCTGTACGAGGACTTGTTCGCACCTTCCCTAATGCTAAACCACCAAATTACCCAGCGGACTACTGTCCATTGCTTTTTTCTCCTACGTCAGCAGAGGACGCCATAGCCATGTCTGGGGCAGTCTGTTCCTGTTGAGCCAACCTTGCAAATGCATCACGCTCGGCTTGCTCCTGCTCTGCTTTGGCTTTATCCAGCGCTTCTTTTTCTTGCTGCTCCCTGGCATATTGCTGGGCTTCAACCGGAATGAGACTGATTAGCTCAATACCTGTGGCTGGAATTTCACAACCCGCAGTCACAATACGCAGCTTGTCGCCCTGCAGATATACCAGGGGCAACACACTCTCACCGTAACGCCGGAAAAACTCCACCAGGGTGAAGCTTTCACGCAGAGTCGTGCTTTTCAAAATGCCACCACGGGCCATCTGGCTGGCAATTTTGGCGTAAGTCACACCCTCACCGAACAGGCAAAGCCTTTTCTTATAAGCTTCTGAGGCTTGATGACGGGCGCTGGTGCCTTCCATATTGTTGAGGCCAAATACCTTCTCAGAGCCAAAGTAATCCTGAAAATGAAAGCTCACCAAGGGATTCAACTGCCTATAGGGTGACAAAACCAACACCCGACCAATGCCGGTTAAATCAAGATAAGTTTCCGCGTGTTCTGAAGCCGGATTACCAAAATACACAGGAATATTGTCCATCCGCGCCAGGCGAATGTTGTCCCAGTTGGTATCGGCAAGCATCACTTTAATATTTTTCGCTTTGAGTAATTTCGCCATCTCGCGTGAAAAGGCAGAAGCGCCGAAAAACAAAATCCCTTGAACAGAACCTGCTTTTACCTTCAAAAAACGCGCCCATCTTCCGGCCGTAAGACTCTGGATCACCACTGTCCCAATGATGATAAGAAACACCATCGGCACTATTTTTTCAGCGCCTGAAACACCCAGTTCTTCAAGCTTGATGGCAAATAATGATGAAATAGCTGCTGCCACAATCCCTCTTGGTGCCACCCAGCTTAAAAACCATTTATCCGCTGTGGAGAGATTGGTTCCTATTCCAGAAAGCCACACACTGATGGGACGTGCCACCAACATAGCCACCGCCAGCACACCTATTGCGCCCCAGCCAAGATCCATCATGGCAGAAGAATCCAATCTTGCAGCCAGCAAAATAAACAGCGCTGAAATCATCAGTACTGTCAGGGTTTCTTTAAATTCAAGAATGTCAGCAATATCCACTCCGCGCATATTGGCTAACCAGATGCCCATTACAGTGACAGTAAGCAGACCGGATTCTTCTTGCAGCAAGTTTGAACCGACAAAGGTGCCCAACATCACAGTCAGCACAGCGGTGTTTCGTAAATAGTGAGGCAAGAGATCGCGACGCAGCACCCAGCCGATTAAATAACCCATAGCAGCCCCGGCACCGAACCCCAGCGCAAGAATGGAGGCAAACGACATGAGAATGTGACTGGTGGCATCCTGAGACGCTGCAATATATTCAAATACCAAAACCGCCAGCACGGCGCCTATGGGATCTATCACAATACCTTCCCAGCGAAGGACACTGGCAAGTTGCGACTTGGGACGCACACTGCGCAGCATGGGCACAATTACAGTGGGTCCGGTCACCACAACCAAGGCACCAAACAACAATGCCAGCGCCCAGTCAAAATGCATAAAGTAATGAGTCGCAAGTGAAATGGCTACCCAGGTGACGACCATTCCTATGGTGACAAGGTGAGTCACCATACGGCCATAATCCTTGATTTCTTTAAAGTTAAGAGTCAATGACCCCTCAAACAATATGATGGCCACACCAAGAGAGATCAGCGGGAATAGCAACTCGCCAAAAATTGCATCAGGCTTCAGAATACCCAATCCGGGTCCCAACAGCAGTCCACACAGCAACAGAGGTAAAATTGCCGGTAAACGTAATTTCCAACCCAACCACTGGCAAAACAGCGATAAAACGCCGATTAACGCCAAAATGCCCGTGATGTATTCAACCATGTCGCAGTCCTTGAACGATTAAGACACTGAAATTGTTCAGAGTTAAAAGATAGCTCTATATTCATCTTATCTGGTTTTCACCCGATTAACATCAATCCTGAAACTCAGTGTCTGCCACTGCAGGCCTCAGGCGATGGCAGCAACTTCATCTGTCGATCATGTTTATGAATATTTCTGATCCGGGCTTTGACTGAAGCCGACTCGTCTTTCATTGCCATTTGAAAAAACTGACGTGTTTCGCCCAAATAGGTAACATGTTGCCTGCTGAGTTCGTAAAACCCGTGATACGCCCAGGCTCTGACAAATTTATTGGTATCGCTCAGTTGGTACTTTAAAAAGGTATACAGCTTGTCACAGTCTTCGCTTGCTATGGGTAAATACGGCATACACTGCAGCAAATGAAGCCGTGTTTCCCACCTCGCGGCAGTACTGAAACACCCATACACAGCCCTGACTTGCAATTCATCAAGTTGATGGCCGGATTCAAGCCAGGCTTTTAACAGCCATGACGCCTCCCTGGTGCATTGTCCCTTTTGCAACAAAGCCAAAATATCAGCTGAAAAATGCCCTTCATTGCCATGGCGGCTAAGCAAGACCTTCAAATCAATAGCCGATTGACCTTCCGCACTGTTCAATTCATGTTCAAGGGTCACGGTTGTCTCCTGCAATGGATGCTGGTCGTGTGGCCTGTAAAAGCCTTCAAGTCAATTTAAGCTGACATAGTCAAATAAGCAGAGAGAATTGACCATGGTGCTTTAGCGTATTCCATTCTCTGTGATTAAAGGTTCACTCGCCGTCAGTATCATTCGGCTACCAATAAAAAACGCCCACTGGGGGCGTTTTTCAATAAGGCATCACATTACCAGATTAAAATTTCAGGGCGTTGATGATGTTGTCATCGACACAACTGGCAAGAGTCACCTTCAGTTTAGGCGTGCGGGCCATTTCCCGTTTGATAGCAAAATTGGCCTCTTCGTTACGGGCCCAGCTGCGACGGGCAATACCGTTGTTCACATCAAACAGCAGCATGGATTTTAAACGGCGCTCTGCAGCCTCGCTACCATCGAGTAACATGCCAAAGCCACCGTTGATCACTTCGCCCCAACCTACCCCGCCACCATTGTGGATAGAGACCCAGGTGGCACCGCGGAAGCTATCACCAATTACGTTATGAATGGCCATATCGGCAGTAAAACGGCTGCCATCATAGATGTTGGAGGTTTCACGGAATGGTGAGTCAGTACCGCTCACATCGTGGTGGTCTCGACCAAGCACCACTGGGCCGATTTCACCGCGATTAATAGCATCGTTAAAGGCCTTGGCGATTTCCATGCGCCCTTCAGCGTCAGCATAGAGGATACGCGCCTGAGAGCCCACCACCAGCCGGTTTTCTTTGGCGTCCTTAATCCAGGTGATGTTGTCCTGCATCTGCTGCTGAATTTCTTCCGGTGAGTGAGCCATAATGCGCTCAAGCACCTCGGCGGCAATCGCATCAGTCTTGTCCAAGTCGGCGCTGTTACCTGAGGTGCACACCCAGCGGAATGGGCCAAAGCCATAGTCAAAGCACATCGGGCCCAGAATATCCTGCACGTAAGATGGATACCTGAAGTCAATACCGTTGTCGGCCATCACATCGCCTCCGGCGCGGGAGGCTTCCAGCAGGAAGGCATTGCCGTAGTCAAAAAAGTAAGTGCCCTTGGCGGTATGGCGATTAATCGCATCAGCATGGCGCTTGAGGGTGGCCTGAACCTTGGTTTTAAACAGCTCTGGCTCCTCACGAATCAAACGATTTGACTCATCGTAGCTGATATCCACCGGGTAGTAGCCGCCTGACCAGGGGTTGTGCAGGGACGTTTGATCCGAGCCCAGATGCACAAAAATATCATGCTCATCGAACGCTTCCCATACGTTTACCACGTTGCCGATAAAGGCAATAGACACCACTTCGTCGTTGGCCTGAGCCTGTTTAACCCGGGCAACCAGTGCATCCATGTTGTCGATAAGCTCATCCACCCAGCCCTGGGCGTGGCGCTTGGTGGCGGCCTTGGGGTTGACCTCGGCGCACACGGTAATACAACCGGCAATGTTACCGGCCTTGGGCTGGGCACCACTCATGCCGCCAAGTCCGGCGGTGAGGAAAATCTTGCCTTTAGGGCTGTCACCTTTTTCCAGTACCTTACGGAAACCGTTCATCACGGTAATAGTAGTGCCGTGCACAATGCCCTGAGGGCCTATGTACATAAAGGAGCCTGCGGTCATCTGGCCATACTGGGTCACGCCAAGAGCATTAAAACGCTCCCAGTCGTCTGGCTTGGAGTAGTTAGGGATCATCATGCCGTTGGTCACCACTACCCTTGGTGCATCCACAGACGATGGGAACAATCCCATTGGATGGCCAGAGTAAAGGTGCAGGGTCTGATCCGCTTCCATCTCGCTTAAGTACTTCATGGTGAGGCGATACTGGGCCCAGTTCTGGAACACAGCGCCATTGCCACCGTAAGTGATTAGCTCTTCGGGATGCTGAGCCACGGCCGGGTCAAGGTTGTTATCGACCATCAGCATAATGGCGGCGGCCTGCTCGCACTTGGCGGGATAGTCAGAGATTGCGCGGGCCTTCATCGCGTATTCTGGCTTGAAGCGGTACATGTAAATGCGGCCAAAATCGTTCAATTCTTTGGCAAACTCTGCAGCCAGTTCCTGATGCCACTCGGCCGGGAAATAACGCAGCGCATTACGTACTGCCAGCTGCTTTTCAGCGGCGGTGAGAATGTCTTTACGCTTGGGAGCGCGGTTGGCATCGGCCGGATAGGGCTTTGGTACAGGCAGCTCGGTTGGGATCCCTTGTTTGATTTGTTCAGCAAAAGTCATATTGGTTTCCATGCTTGTCATCCTCCCCCTTACTTCACGGTAAAGGCCTGAGCCTTCACCAGCGCAATAATGGCATCAATATCGGGCTTGAGCAGGCGGTCTTCTTCGAGCTTGGCCACTTTTTCACGAATGAGCGCATGGTTTTGCTCAATGATGTCTGAGCAGCGGTTGGGACGGCGAAAATCAATGGCCTGGGCGGCATACATCAGCTCAATAGCGAAGATTTTCTCAAGGTTACCCAAGATCTGATTCAGCTTACGGCCCGAGATACTGCCCATGGACACATGGTCTTCCTGGCCCATGGAGGTGGGCACGCTGTCGGCCGATGGCGGGAAGCACAGGGATTTGTTTTCGGTAACCAGCGCTGCGGTGACGTACTGAGGGATCATCATGCCAGAGTTAAGACCACCCGAGGTGGTGAGCAGACGCGGCAACCCATGCAGGCCTTCGAGCAGCAAATAGCAACGGCGGTCTGAAATATTACCCAGCTCAGCCGCAGCAATGGAGGTGTAATCCAGTACCATGGCCAGCGGCTGGCCGTGGAAACCGCCACCGGAAATGGCCTCTTCGGCACTGATGACGATCGGGTTGTCGGTGACCGAATTCATTTCAATTTCGGCCAGCTCTTTCAAATGGTTGTAAGCGTTACGCGAGGCGCCGTGAACCTGCGGGATACAGCGCAGCGAGTATGGATCCTGCACCCGATCGCAATCTTCGTGAGAGGCCATGTTCTCAGAGTCTTTGAAGAAGCTGCGCATACGGGCGGCCACTTCGATGTTGCCGGCAAAGGGGCGAATTTCGTGCAGCTCGGCACGAAATGGCGACTGACTGCCCTGCATGCCTTCAATGCTCATGGCACCGGCCATGTCGGCCAAATCCAGCAAATAGCCCATCTTGGTCAGGGCTGTGATGGCGTGGGACAAAATAAACTGGGTACCGTTAATGAGCGCCAGGCCTTCTTTGGCGTGCAGCTCCAGCGGCTCAAGACCATGAGCCTTTAGCACCTCACGGGCAGACACTATCTTTTCGCCCTGCCAGAATTCACCTTCGCCGAGCAGCGGCAAAAACAGATGCGACAGCGGCGCCAAATCGCCGGATGCGCCCACAGAGCCCTGCTCAGGCACCACAGGAATCAAGTCAAGGGCGATAAAGGCCAGCATACGCTCAACCACGTCGAGACGAATACCGGAAAAGCCCTGACTGAGTGCATGCACCTTGGTGATAAGCATCAGCTTGGAGATGGATTTGGCAATGGGTTCGCCCACGCCCACTGCGTGGGTGATGAGCAGGTTCTTTTGCAGCAGGTGAGTTTCGGCAGGGGAAATCTGGGTATCGCACAGGGGGCCAAAGCCGGTGTTGATGCCGTAAATGGCTTTATCGGATGCGGCCATCAGATCCACGTTATGGCGGCTGGCGTTGATCTTGTCGATGGCTTGCTGGCAGAGCTCTGCCTGAATACTGCCGTTGGCAATGCCGTTTACGGTTTCGAGAGTGAGATGGTCAACACCATATCTAAAACGCATCTTTGGCTCCTAACAATTTGTTTTATCGTTTTTATTTGTGGGCAAAACCCATGGTTTACCCCTATTGCCCCCATGCTAGCTTGCCGCTGAAGTTTTATAAATGCACAATAACCGTAATTCATTCCGGATTTATCGAACTATTGTCTGGCAGGTTTGTTGGCAACTGAGCAGCATTCGATAGACAGCCACCACAGGAAAGCATAAGTGCAGGTTCATGACGTCGATTTAAAACTGCTGAGGATATTCGTGGCCATAGTGGAGTGCGGCGGCCTGTCGGCGGCCGAATCCAGGCTTAACATTGGCCGCTCCACCATCAGCGCTCACTTGTCAGATTTGGAAGTGCGCCTCGGCATTAAACTCTGTAAGCGCGGCCGCAGCGGTTTTGAACTGACCGAATCCGGCAGGGTGACCTATCAGGCATCACTTGAGCTGTTGCAGCATTGCGACGCCTTTGCATCCACAGTGGCCAGCGCCAAACAGGAGCTTGCCGGCCGGGTCAGCATTGCGGTTATTGATACTCTGGTGAGTGACCCGCGCTGCGACATCGCAGGGGTGATTTCGGCGCTGAAGGCAAAGAGCAACCATATTCAGTTCGATATCAACGTATGTGAGGCGCGGGAGGTGGAAACCTCGGTGGTCAACGGCCGCTCTTTGGTAGGGATTGGCGTAAGCCGTCATCATCTACGCGGACTCGATTACCATCCGCTGCATAATGAAACCAACTACTTATATTGCGGTGTGGGCCATCCACTGTTTGATAGCACTGCAGACAAAATGCCAAAATTGCTGCAAAACGCCGAGGTGATCACCAGTAACTACATGCGCGACAAAGAGATGCGCAATGATGATCTTAACTATCAGAACACCGCCACCGCCTACCATGATGAAGGCATCGCCCATCTTATTCTATCGGGCAAGTTTATTGGCTATCTGCCGGAGCATTACGCCAGCCATTGGGTCGAAAAAGGCCTGTTTAAGGCCATTTTGCCGCAAAAGTATTCCTACCAGATCCCGGTGATGCTAATCACTTCCAAGAGTCATACGGCCACGCCACTGGCCAGCGCGCTCATTGCAGAAATTAAACAATGCCACCTGTGATAAACAGTTGAAAACCAATCGCCAAAAAACACAACCTCAGACTGCCTGCCGTTAACGTTTAAATTTGGTTTCCAGAATAACCGATGAGGTGGTGCGCTCTACCCCATCCAGGTTGCCAATATCATCCAGCAGGTGGCTGAGCTGCTCTGTAGTTTGCGCCTGTACCACAGCAATCAGGTCATACTCACCACTGATGGCGTAGAGCTCACTGATCCTGTGCATCTTCTTTAATTCCACATTCGTTTTGGTGGTGAACTTTTGCTTTACCTTAATGGCCACATGGGCCGACACCAGATGGCTTGTGTAGGCTTCACCAAGCTCTACACCATAACCTTTAATCACACCGGTTTGCTCCAGACGGGCAATACGGGTCTGCACCGTTGAGCGCGATAAATCCAATGCACGGGCCAGATCCGATACGCTGATACGGGCATCGTTTTTCAGCAACGCCAGCAGACGCTCATCTTCTTTGCTTATCATTTTGCCAAACAACCCCGTTAAATTGACCAGTCGAGTTGCAATATTGTCATTTTTGCCACTGCAATTTGCAACTTATGCTCAATATAATACAGGGATAACTAAAGAAAGGGCCTTGAGCCCACAATAAAACAATACAAAAACAGAGGCTTTGCATGCATATCAACAGAAGTTTATTCGATGAAGTGATGGTACCCAACTACGCACCATCTCAGATAATTCCGGTCAAAGGTGAAGGCTCGCGTCTTTGGGATCAACAAGGCCGCGAATTTATTGATTTCGCCGGTGGTATCGCCGTTAACTGTTTGGGTCATTGTCATCCCGTACTTGTCAATGCCCTGACTGAGCAGGCCCAAAAGCTGTGGCACCTGTCCAATACCATGACCAACGAGCCGGCGTTGATGCTGGCCCAACAGTTGGTTGATAACACCTTTGCCGAGAAGGTCTACTTTGCCAACTCAGGCGCCGAAGCCAACGAGGCCGCCCTGAAACTGGTTCGCCGCGTGGCCTTGAACAAGTTTGGCGCTGATAAGTCACAGATTATTGCTTTTAAACAAGGCTTCCATGGCCGCACCCTGTTTACCGTATCTGTGGGTGGCCAGCCTGCTTACTCCGATGGTTTTGGTCCCAAGCCAGCCGATATCGACCATGCCGAATACAACAATCTCGACAGCTTGAAAGCACTGATTTCTGACCGCACCTGCGCCGTGGTACTGGAGCCGCTGCAGGGCGAAGGCGGCATCATCAACCCAACCCCTGAATTCATCAAGGGCGTGCGTGGGCTTTGTGACCAGCACAATGCTCTGCTGGTATTCGATGAAGTACAAACAGGCGTCGGCCGCACCGGCGAGCTGTATGCCTATATGGGTCTGGGCGTCACCCCTGATGTACTGACTACAGCCAAGGCACTTGGCGGTGGTTTCCCCATTGGCGCCATGCTCACCACCACTGAACTGGCCAAGCATCTGGTTGTAGGCACCCACGGCAGCACCTACGGCGGTAATCCGCTGGCCTGTGCCGTTGGCCTGGCTGCTTTTAATACCGTCAACACCCCCGAAGTATTAAATGGCGTAAAACAGCGTGAGCAGCTGTTCCGCGACGGTCTGTTGGCGATTAATGAGAAGTACAAGGTATTTACCGAAGTACGTGGTAAGGGTCTGCTTCTGGGCGCTGCACTCAATGCCGATTACGCAGGTAAAGCCAGAGACTTTATGTTGGCTGCCGCAGAAGAAGGCCTGCTGGTCCTGATGGCTGGCCAAAATGTTGTTCGATTTGCGCCGTCGCTGATCATTCCTGAGCAGGATATTGCACAGGGTCTGGCTCGCTTTGAGGTTGCCATCGCCAAGTTGGTTGCCAAGCTTAACGCGGCCTAAGACCTTGAACGGCCGGAGTTTGATCCGGCCGTCTTCATGCACATCAAGAGAACAGCATTATGTTATTGATCCGTCCAATTCAGGGCTCGGACTATCCTGCGCTGCGAACCATGGCCGAGGAATCCGGTGCAGGCTTTACTTCCCTGCCCCTCGATGAACAAAAACTGACTCAAAAGATTGCCCATTCAGAGCACAGCTTTAGTGCCTCAATTGATAGACCCGGAGACCAGGGTTATCTGTTTGTGCTCGAAGACACCCAAACTGGCGAAATCCTGGGAGTGTCAGGCATTGAAGCCTCTGTCGGTCTTTCCAGCCCCTTATATCACTTCCATAAAAGCACAGTGGTACATCAGTGCAAAGAGCTGGATATCTTCAATCCGGTTGAGGTGCTGACCATGGGCAATGATTACACGGGGGTTACTGAAATTTGTACCCTGTTCCTGCGTGAACCATTCAGAGTTGGGCTCAACGGGCGTTTACTGTCCAAAGTACGCTTTATGTTTATGGCCGAGCATCCGAAACGTTTTGCCAAACTGGTGATTGCCGAAATGCGCGGCGCAGCAGATGAGAACGGTCAGCCCCCCTTCTGGAAATGGCTGCAACAAAGTTTCTTCAATATGGCATTTTCCAAGGCCGATTACCTGATTGGTGTTGGCAACAAAGGCTTTATTGCCGACCTGATGCCCCGCTATCCCATCTATGTTGATTTATTGCCCGAAGCGGCCCGAAATACCATAGGCCAGGTGCACGAAAATACAATTCCTGCACTTAAGCTTCTGGAAAACGAAGGCTTTATGCATCGCGGCTATGTGGATCTGTTCGATGCAGGCCCTACAGTGGAAGCCCAGCTTAAACAAATCAAGTCGGTACGCCAAAGCCACAGAGTCAAGGTGGTGATCAGTCAAAACCCGGCAGAACACAAAGGCGAATTTCAGCTGGCAGTCTGTAACTGTGACAGCGAAGCATTCCGCGCCACTGTCACTGATGAGTGCCGCCTGGACACCGAAACCCACAGCATTCTGATGAGCCCTGCTATGGCAGACCTGCTAAAGGTCAACGAAGGCGAACTGGTCCGTTACTTAAATCTCGACAAGGGGGCCAAATGAGTCCAGTTATTGAAAACCCATCAAACTGCCAGTTTTTTAATGGCGTCTGGCACGTTGGACACGGCAAGACTTTCACTTCAATCAATCCCGCTACCGGCGAAACTGTCTGGTGTGGAAATGGCGCCGATGCCGGGCAGGTCGATACTGCGGTAAAAGCTGCCCGTAGTGCTTTTTATCACTGGTCAGCCATGCCGCTCGTTGAACGTGTGGCCATTGTTCAGGCCTTTGCTGCACGGCTGACTGAACACAGTGAAGCCATGGCGCGACTTATTGCTGAAGAAACCGGCAAAGCGCTGTGGGAAAGCCGTACCGAAGTGGCTGCCATGACCGGCAAAATCGCCATTTCCATCAAGGCCCACAGCGAACGCACCGGCACGGTGGAAAACCCCATGCCGGGAGCCCGCGCCTTTATTCGTCACAAGCCCCATGGCGTAGTGGCGGTATTTGGGCCTTATAACTTCCCCGGTCATCTGCCCAACGGCCATATAGTGCCCGCGCTGATTGCCGGTAACACTGTGCTGTTCAAACCCTCGGAACTGACACCAAAAGTGGCCCAGTTTACCGTTAAGCTGTGGCAAAACGCAGGCTTGCCTGCTGGTGTAATTAACCTGCTGCAGGGCGAAGTGGAAACCGGCAAGGCGCTGGCTGGCCATCCGGGTATCGATGGTCTGTTCTTCACCGGTAGCTCAAACACGGGTCACCTGCTGCATCAGCAGTATGCCGGTCAGCCGGGTAAGATCCTGGCGTTGGAAATGGGCGGTAACAACCCGCTTATAGTTAACAATGTGGCCAATATCGATGCTGCAGTGCACGACATCATCCAATCAGCCTTTATCTCCAGCGGTCAGCGCTGCACCTGTGCCAGACGCCTGTTTGTTAAAAACGACGCCAACGGTGATGCTATTCTGACCAAGCTGATCGAAGCCACCCGCCAAATCCGCGTGGATCAACCCTTTGCCGAGATCCAACCATTTTATGGTGCCATGATAAGCGCCAAAGCGGCGGCCGCCATGGTTAAGGCTCAGGCTGATATCCAGGCTCTTGGCGGAGTATCACTAATTGAACTGACCCAGCCTGACTCGGCTCTGGGCTTTGTGACTCCCGGCATCATAGATGTGACTCAGGCAGCAGCACTGCCGGACGAAGAACACTTTGGCCCACTGCTTAAGGTGTACCGTTACGACGACTTCGACGCTGCCATCGACGAAGCCAACAACACCGCCTTTGGTCTGTCTGCAGGATTGCTGGCCGACAACGAAGCTGATTACGAACACTTTTTCGGCCGTATCCGCGCCGGCATTGTTAACTGGAACAAACCCATTACCGGTGCATCCAGTGCAGCGCCCTTCGGCGGTATTGGTGCCAGTGGTAACCACAGAGCCAGCGCCTACTATGCAGCCGACTACTGCGCTTATCCGGTGTCATCAGTGGAAGCAAGCAGCGTTAGCCTGCCGGCGAACCTGAGCCCGGGACTTGTTATTTAATTTAACCAAACCAACACGTACCAAACGTTAGCATTACCAGGATTAACAACATGCACACCCAGATTAATGAACTCTTCTCCAACCTTTGGCAGGACTATGTGTCAGTCACTCCTTCTGCACAGAAGATCCACGCTCTGCTCGGCTCTTCACAGCAGGATGACGTGCAAAACGACCATATCGCGCTGCGCACCTTCAACATCGAGAAGATTAACCTGGAAAAACTGGCCGCTCACTTTCTGGCCCTGGGCTATGTGGAGTGTGGCGAGTACCACTTCGAAGCCAAAAAGCTCTATGCAAAACACTTCGAGCACCCGGATGCCACCCAACCCAAAGTATTTATTTCCGAACTGCTGCTGGAGAAATGCTCGCCCGAGCTGCAAGCCACAGTACACAAGCTGGTTGAGCAAATCGATGTTGCGGCCGTGACTGCTGATAACTTCCTCTACTCAGGCCGTCACTGGCACATAGACCAGGCCACCTATGAAACCCTGCTGACTGAAAGCGAGTATGCGGCCTGGGTTTCTGTATGGGGTTTCCGCGCCAACCACTTCACCGTATCAGTTAACGCCCTGAAAAACTTTGAGTCTCTGACTTCTGTGAATGATGCCCTCAAGGCCGCCGGTTTTGCGCTGAATACCTCAGGCGGCGAAATCAAAGGCAGTGAAGAAGTGAAACTTAAGCAGTCATCTACCCTGGCTGACGAGGCCATAGTAGAGTTCACCGATGGCAAGCGGATGGTACCAAGCTGTTTCTATGAATTTGCCCGCCGCTTCCCACTCGAAGATGGCCGCCTGTATCCAGGCTTTGTGGCAGCCTCAGCTGACAAGATATTTGAGAGCACCAACGCGCGCTAAGTTTTAAAAAAAGCAAAAAGCCCGGCCATAGCCGGGCTTTTTTAATGGGGGTTAACTACTGCGTGGCTGACAGTAAAACCTTCAAGGAATAAAAAACCGTGGCAAGCCACGGTTTTTTTATTCAGTTTACACTGGGTTACCAGCCTTTAACACCAGACATGTCAGGCAGGTGGTGCGCAATACCCTTGTGGCAGTCGATACAGGTCTTTTCGCCGCTGGCCAGTGAGGTGGAGTGCATTTGCGCTGCCCTCGGTGACTGACGGGTAAAGTCCATGTAATCAAAGTTGTGGCAGTTACGGCACTCCAGCGAGTCATTCGCCTTTAAACGTGCCCATTCGTGCTCTGCCAACTCGCGGCGCTTGGCCTCGAACTTCTCACGGGTGTTGATAGTACCAAATATCTTGCCCCAAACTTCTTTTGATGCCTGCATTTTACGGGCAATCTTATCGGTCCAGTTATGTGGCACATGGCAATCAGGACAGGTTGCACGCACACCGCTTCGGTTAGTGAAGTGGATAGTCGTCTTCAGTTCTTCATAGACGTTGTTTTCCATTTCATGACAACCGATACAGAACGCTTCCTGGTTGGTCGCCTCCAGGGCGGTGTTAAAACCACCCCAGAAGATGATGCCAGCCACAAAACCACCGAGGGTCAGGAAACCTAAGCTATAGTGCACACTGGGTTTCCTGAGTACTTGCCAAATTTTATTAAGCTTTTCCCACATAGTAACTCCTAGTGCTTAGCCTTTGGCTGTTCGGCTTTCAACAGGTGATCAATGTCAATAAACTCGTTGTCAACCAGTGGCTTAGCATCCAGCTGTGGAACGTGGCACTGCACACAGAAGTAACGGCGTGGTGACAGATCCGCCAGGAAGTTATTCTCCCTGTCCATATAGTGAGTCACACTGACCATAGGAGCCTGAGACTCACCGGTACGGGTGCGGGCGTGGCACGACATACACTTGTTCACTTTCAGATCCAGCTGGTAGCCGTCAATCTTGTGTGGAATGACAGGCGGCTGCATCGGATAGTTACGCGCTTGTTTTACGTCTTTGTTCATCACCTGTTGCATGGCAGGCGGTGTCACCTCAACGTGCAATGGTGCCTGACGCAAAGTAGCAATTTTTTCATCGGTTACTGTGCCGGCATTGGCCAGACAGGCGAAGGCAACCAGAGCAAGCGCAGAGAGTGTTTTCATTGTTTTCATTGTTTGTCTCCTCAAGCCTTCAACACTTTGACAGCACATTTCTTGAAGTCCGTCTGTTTGGACAGAGGGTCTGTCGCATCCAGAGTTACCTTGTTGATCAGCTGACTGGCGTCAAACCAAGGAACAAACACCAAACCTTTAGGTGGCTTGTTACGACCACGGGTCTCAACACGGGTAAGCATTTCACCACGACGTGATACCACCTTAACCTCATCACCACGGCGCAGACCACGAGCCTTGGCATCATCCGGGTGCATAAAGCAAACAGCATCCGGGAAGGCCTTATAAAGCTCAGGAACACGCTGAGTCATAGAACCTGAGTGCCAATGCTCCAACACACGGCCGGTAGACAGCCACATATCGTATTCGGCATCAGGAGATTCTGCAGGCGGCTCGTATGGCAGTGCGAAAATCACTGCTTTGCCGTCCGGCTTGCCGTAGAACTCAAAACCTTTGCCTGGCTTCACATACGGATCTGAGCCCTCACGGTAGCGCCACAGAGTCTCTTTGCCATCCACTACAGGCCAGCGCAGACCATGGGCTTCGTGATACATATCGAAGGGAGCCAAATCGTGGGCATGGCCGCGGCCGAAGGTGGCGTACTCTTCAAACAGACCCTTTTGCACGTAGAAACCAAAGTGTTCAGCTTCATCGTTGGCATACTTGGCGTCGCGGTCGGCCAGCGGGAACTTGTCTACGTTACCGTTCTTGTACAGCACTTCGTAAAGGGTTTTGCCCTTGTAAGATGGGTTCGCTTCCAGCACGTCTTTTGGCCACACTTCATCAGTGGTAAAGCGCTTGGAGAACTCCATCAGCTGCCACAGATCTGAACGTGACTCGCCTGGTGCCTTCACCAACTGGTGCCAGAACTGGGTACGACGTTCGGCGTTACCGTAGGCGCCCTCTTTTTCAACCCACATGGCGGTTGGCAGAATAAGGTCGGCAGCCTGAGTGGTCACAGTCGGGTACGCATCTGACACCACAATAAAGTTGGCAGGGTTGCGATAGCCGGGCAGGGTTTCTTCCATCATGTTAGGCGCAGCCTGCATGTTGTTGTTTACCTGCACCCAGTAAGCATTGATGTCACCGTCTTTCAGACGACGGTTCTGCTCTACCGCGTGGTAGCCTGGCTTCGGAGGAATAATGCCGTCAGGGATTTTCCAGATACCTTCAGCGATAGCACGGTGCTTGGGATTGGCCACTACCATGTCTGCAGGCAGACGGTGAGCAAAAGTACCCACTTCACGTGCGGTACCACAGGCAGAAGGCTGACCGGTCAGCGAGAATGGGCTGTTGCCGGGAGTAGAGATCTTGCCTGTCAGCAGGTGGATGTTGTAAATCAGGTTGTTACACCATACGCCGCGGGTATGCTGGTTAACACCCATGGTCCAGAAGGAGGTAACCTTGGTGTTGGGATCGGCATACAGTTTGGCAAGTTCCACCAGCTTGTCTTCAGACACGCCGGACATCTTGGCTGTCTTCTCAAGTGTGTACTCAGACACAAAGTCTTTAAACGCAGCGAAATCGATGGGGCTCGATTCCCCTGCCGTGGCAACGTTTTTCGCCTTTTGCTGCAATGGGTGGGTCGCACGCAGACCGTAACCAATATCAGTCACACCCTCACGGAAGTTAACATGCTTCTTAACGAAGTCATGATTTACCATGTCGTTTTGGATGATGTAGTTGGCGATAAAGTTGAGAATGACCAGATCTGAGTGTGGAGTGAAGACCACAGGCAAGTCGGCAAGTTCAAAGGAGCGGTGCTCGAAAGTAGACAGCACGGCAACTTTGACATGGGGAGCGCTCAGGCGACGATCAGTCACGCGGCTCCACAGAATAGGGTGCATTTCTGCCATGTTGGAGCCCCACAGCACAAAGGCGTCGGCAGCTTCCATATCGTCATAGCAGCCCATAGGCTCATCCATACCGAAGGTGCGCATAAAGCCCACTACGGCTGAGGCCATACAGTGACGGGCGTTAGGGTCGATGTTGTTTGAACCGAAACCGGCTTTCATCAGCTTGGATGCAGCATAACCTTCCCACACTGTCCACTGACCTGAACCAAACATACCGATTGCAGTTGGGCCCTTGGCTTTGATGGTGGCTTTCCACTTTTCGGCCATGATATCGAAAGCACTGTCCCAGCTGACTGGGGTGAATTCGCCGTTTTTATCGTATTGACCGTTGGTCATACGCAGCATTGGGGTTTGCAGACGATCTTTGCCGTACATAATCTTGGAGAGGAAGTAACCTTTGATACAGTTAAGACCGCGGTTTACTTCACTGTTGGCATCGCCGTGGGTGGCCACAACACGGCCTTCACGGGTTGCGACCATCACAGAACAACCGGTACCACAAAAACGGCATGGTGCCTTGTTCCAGTCAAGCTTGGTCTGCTCGGAGCTGGTAATCAGGTTACTGGCACCGGCTGGCATAGCCAACCCGGCAACACCGGCCGCAGCGATTGCCGCATTGGCCTTCATAAAGTCACGTCTGTTCATTTTCATTGCTCATCCTCTTCCAGCACTTCACTCTGGTGATAGACCATGGTGGCTGACATCACACCAGGCAGCGCATTAATGGCCTCGATACTGGCCAAAATGTCTTTCTGGGAGCTGCCCTCAAGCACCACTACCAACTTGACCTCGTTGTTGACGGAAAGCTCGGCACCGGCCATTTCCATGATTTGGCCACGCACCTCGGACATCTTTTCCGGTAACACCTGGACAATCAGGCTGGTTACATGAAGTTCATTGCTCATTGGACATTCCACTACAGTTAAATTTATTCTGGTTTTTGTGCATCAACCGGCACCTGGCGGCCCGGTAAAGATTTGGCCAAGCCAGATGGCGAAGCCTAAGGCTGCCACCAGACCAACGGCCAGCAGTGGCGCCAGGAATACGGTCAGAAAGATAAAGATCTTCAGCTCCAGGCTCTTTTCATTGTTTTGGGGATGGGAACTCATGTGTCCTCCGTTGGCCTCGGGCAATGCCCACTGTGTGCCATGACTCTTTACTGAAGGTTCAGAAGGTTACAGCAGCTTTTCTTTCGGGTCTGATCATACCTGTCCAGTGTTAACAAACTGTATACCCCTAAATCGGTAATCGGATAGGCACTTGATCCAGATCATCTATTTACTGCTATTTGTAGTCTGATCATGATTATCAAACGCTAATTTCGATTGTTTACAGCCTCATAAGCAGAAACAAGCTATTCAGCACCCACTAAACCTAGGCTAAAAATACCGCAGTTGGCCAGCAGTAAAAGGTGGAATTTTGAAAAATATTTACAAAGGGGTATTAATCTAAAAAAAAGGGCCGTGATCTTGATCACGCCCCCTATTCCCAATGAGTAAACTTACAGACTTATTGGTGAATATGCAGTAATACCCGTTTTTCAGAAATCGGCACCGATGTACCAAGCACCTGGGCAAATAATGAAACCCTGAGCTCTTCTATTAACCAACGCGCTTCCTGTAAATGCGCTGGTGCAGGCTGACTCTTGGGCACCTTGGCAAGCTGCGCCTCAAGCGCCTGTTCTACTTTATGAATTGATAATAACTGTAGCTTATCCCTTACCGGGTCCACCGGCAGTTTTTCCAGTCGGTATTCAATGGCCTTCAGGTAGCGGATCACATCCGCCAACCGCCCATGACCACAATCACCGACAAAACCTTTGTAAACCAAACTGTCCAGCTGGGTTTGGATATCGCTCATAGCGAAGGCGATATCGAGGCTTATTTTGCCTTTCAGACGTTTTTTAATGGCGTTGTGCAGAGTAAGAATTTGCTCAACTTTAAGCGCCAATCCTTCGGCCACTTCATTAAGGCTGGCGCGAACTTTGTCTCTTGCCAGCTCGAAGCCAGACCGGTCACGCACATTGAGCTGTTCAGAGTCGATTATCTGCGCCACTGCCGCATCGATAATGTCGTCTATCAGCAGCTGCACCTGACCAAAGGGATTAAAGTACATGGCGAGTTTGGCTTTATTGGGTAATGCCTGCTGTAAATGCTTAACTGGCGATGGAATATTGATCAGCAGCAAACGACGCACCCCCTGAGCGTGGGCCTTTGCTGCCTGGTGCTCATCGTCAAAAAGCTGTACCGCCACACTGTCTTTTTCATCCACCAGTGCAGGATAGGCCTTCACTTCGTAGTTGCCCTTGCGACGCTGGAATTGCTCAGGCAGTGCCTCAATGGTCCACCCAGTCAGCCCCGACTGCTCAATGCCCGACCTGGCGACCTGACGAATGGCTTTGGCCACCACCTCCTGTAAACTGGCCTTGAGCGCATCCAAATCCCGTCCCTGCCCTACCAACTTGCCCTTGTCATCCTCAATTTTGAAATTCATCTTGAGGTGCACTGGCAGCTCGTCAGTGTTGAAGTCATCTGCAGACACCCGGGTGCCTGTCATTCTGAGCAGCCTGTGGCATAAGGAATCCAGCAGCGGCATCTCCTGCGACATGGCCTCCACGGCGGCACGGGCATAATCCGGCGCCGGCACAAAATTACGCCTAAGCGCCTTGGGCAAGGATTTAATCAGCGCGACACATTTCTCTTCACGAAGGCCAGGTACCAGGAAATCAAAACCTGTGTCTTCCACCTGATTAAGCAATGCCACCGGTATATGCACGCTGACGCCATCATCCTCAGTGCCGGGTTCAAACTGATAACTCAAGGCAAAACGTAAATTGCCCTGATGCCACTTATCGGGAAAATCAAGTTTGGAGACATGCCCTGTGCTGCGGGCATAGAGCATTTCTTCGCTGAAGTTTAAAAGCTCAGGCTGTTTACGCCTGGCCTCTTTCCACCAGCTGTAGAGGCGTGGCGCATTATAAATACCTTCAGGCAAGCGCTCATTGTAGAAATCAAAAAGCACCTGCTCGTCCACCAGAATGTCACGGCGGCGGGATTTGTGCTCCAACTCTTCCACGTCCTGAAGCAGCTGTTGATTATGCAGGAAAAAGGCTTCGCGGGTTTTGAGCTGCCCTTCCGCCAGAGCGCTGCGGATAAATATCTCCCGCGCTTCGATAGCATTGATGGGGCCGTACTGAACCTTACGGCGATTCACGACGGAAAGCCCATAAAGCACCTGATTCTCGAACGCGACCACCGCCCCCTGATTAGCCTCAAAATGGGGCTCGTTATGCTGCTTTTTAATCAGGTGTGCTGCCAGCTCCTCAAGCCACTCCGGCTCAATTTTGGCGCAGCCACGGGCAAACAACCGACTGGTTTCGGTAAGCTCTGCAGCGACAATCCACTTGGGACCTTTTTTCGCCAGCGGCGAGCCGGGAAACACATAAAAACGGCGATTGCGGGCGCCCAGGTATTCGTTGTTGTTGTCCTTAAAACCAATATGGCTAAGCAAGCCTGACAACAAGGCACGGTGCAGGCTGTCGTAGTCGGCAGGCACACTGTTTAACTTGAACTTAAGCTCATGCACACTCTGGCGCACCTGAGTGTACAAGTCCTGCCATTCGCGCACCCGCAAATAAGCCAGGTAATCCTGTTTACACAGTTTGCGGAACTGGCTGGCAGAGAGCGCCTTTTGCTGCTCCTTGATGTAGTTCCACAGATTCAGCAAGGACACAAAGTCCGAGTCTTTATCGGCAAAACGGCTGTGAGCCTCATCGGCGGCCTGCTTTTTCTCAAGCGGACGCTCGCGGGGATCCTGAATAGACAGCGCAGAGGTTACCACCAGAGCTTCGTGCAGCGCCCCCTTGTTCGCTGCTTCAATCACCATGCGGGCAAGACGTGGATCGAGCGGCACATGGGCAAGCTTGCGCCCAAGGGGGGTCATGTGTGGCAAGCCCTTTTTAAGGGTGATGGCTTGCAACTCTTCGAGCAGCAAGAAGCCGTCTTTGATATGGCGCTCATCCGGCGGCTGGATAAAGGGGAAGCCCTTGATATCACCAAGCCCGATGGAGAGCATCTGCAGAATGACCGATGCCAGGTTAGTGCGCAGAATCTCAGGGTCGGTAAATTCCGGCCGCGATAGAAAATCCTGTTCAGCATAAAGGCGAATACAAATGCCCGGCCCTACCCGGCCACAGCGTCCCTGACGCTGGTTGGCGCTGGCCTGACTGATGGGCTCAATCGGCAAACGCTGCACCTTGGTACGATAGCTGTAGCGGCTGATTCGGGCGGTGCCCGGATCAATCACATAACGAATGCCGGGCACGGTAAGCGAGGTTTCTGCCACGTTAGTGGCAAGCACAATCCGCCTCCCTGTGTGGGATTTAAATACTTTGGATTGCTCACCGTAAGAAAGCCGTGCGTACAAGGGTAGAACTTCGGTATCGCGGTAATTGCGTCTGGACAGCTGCTCTGCAGTGTCGCGGATTTCCCGCTCGCCGTTCATAAAAATGAGAATATCGCCCGGGCCTTCAGCCAACAGCTCGTCAACGGCTTCAAAAATGCCATCCATTAAGTCCAGATCAGGCTCATCATCCTTCACCAGTGGCCGGTAGCGGGTTTCCACCGGATAGGTCCGTCCAGAGACTTCAATCACAGGGGCGTTGTTGAAGTGCCTGGAGAAACGGTCAACATCGATAGTTGCCGAGGTGATGATGACTTTCAGATCGGGCCGCCTTGGCAGCAGCTCTTTCAAATAGCCAAGGATAAAATCGATATTAAGGCTGCGCTCGTGGGCCTCGTCGATTATCAGGGTATCGTATTGATTCAGAAATTTATCGGATGACAGCTCTGCCAGCAAAATGCCATCAGTCATCAGCTTCACATAGCTGTTTTCATTAATGGCATCGGCAAAGCGCACCTTAAAGCCCACCGCCTCACCCAAGGGACTTTGCAACTCCTCGGCCACCCGGGTGGCAACACTGCGCGCCGCCAGGCGACGAGGCTGAGTATGGCCAATCAGACCACGGCTGCCACGGCCAAGCTCAAGGCAAATTTTCGGCAGCTGAGTGGTTTTACCCGAACCGGTTTCACCGGCCACAATAACCACCTGATGAGCGGCAATGGCCGCCGCGATGTCATCTTTTTTCTGGGAAACCGGCAGATTTTCGGGATAGCTGATGTTGGGACGGTTATTCAGCCGCTCAGTAACCCTGCCCCTTGCAGCCTGTGCACGCTCGCTAAGCGCGTCACGCTTTTCATTACGCACAGCCTCGTCCGACAAGCGTTCAAGCTCCCTGAGCTCACGGCGAATACGCACCACATCAGTTTGAAAACATTCCTGTAAATAGGCACGGGAGAGAGGGTGTACTGCAGCGCTCAAATCTGGGATCTCCAGCGATAATCAAAGCACAGGATCCTAACAAGAAGTGTCGGTTTTTGGTATAAAAAAGCCCCGACAGGCGGGGCTTTTTTGCGCAGTCATGCTGTGTCAGGCAGGAGCCAGGTAACATTGCTGCATATACGTATTCATCGCAGCCAGCACATTGGTACGGTTGATGGTACCAATCACCCTGCCATTTTCGACAACCGGATAAATTTTTGGCTTAAGTCCGGTCATTTGCTCTGCAAGGCGCAGCATGCTGTCCTCAGGTGTGACAGACAATACATCAGAGCGCATGCAGTCTGCCACTGTGGCCGTTAAATCGCAGTGGTAGCTGCTTTTTAACATCACAGCCAGACAATCCTGTTGGGACAAAAAACCCACCAGATGCCGTTCTTTATCGACTACCGGCGCACCATTTTTTTTATTCTGAAGTAGCATTTCGACCGCGGTGGCAATTGTCATGTCGGGATTAAGCAAAATGGCTTGCCTGTCCATATGCTCCCTGACTTTAATTGAATCCATGGCATTCCCCTGTCAGTTGTTTCACTTCCAAGTGTAGAAAAAAACATCGCTCCTTGCCTGTCAAGCTAATCGATTGCATCAATCGATTAGCTAAAATGGCTGCAAATCCCGGGGTTGGCCTCTCATTGTTATTTGTCACGCCAAATCATGATGACGGGTTCTTCTTTGCCAACCCTGCTGGCGCGGTACATGCCTTCGGTATTAAAAGGGGTTGCTACATTGCCATTGGCATCAATGGCAATCACACCGCCACTGCCACCAGCGTCCAGCAAACGCTGATTGATGACCTCATCGGCGGCCTGGATAACATTCTTTTGCTGGTATTTGATCCGGGCACAAATATCGCCAGCCACATGGTATCGGATAAAGTACTCGCCATGCCCCGTGGCCGACACTGCACAAACGCCATTTTCGGCATAGGTGCCAGCCCCAATCACAGGTGAATCACCTATTCGGCCAAAGCGCTTGGCGGTCATACCGCCGGTAGAGGTACCGGCGGCAAGATTACCATTTTTATCCAGTGCCACCGCACCGACAGTACCGAACTTGTAATCCAAATCGAGACTGGTGGCCGATGCCTGAAAATCTTTTGCTGCACTTTCTGCGGCGTTGATTTTGGCTTTGGCATCCAATAACTGCTGATAGCGGCTGTCAGTATCAAAGGTATTACCCGGCACCAGGGGCATACCCTGCACCAGTGCAAACTCTTCAGCGCCACTGCCGGCAAGCATCACATGGTCTGACTTATTCATTACCAGCAGCGCCAGATCAATGGGATTTTTGATGTGCTTAACCCCGGCAACAGCGCCGGCATTCATGGTGTTGCCATCCATCACAGATGCATCCAGCTCATGGGCACCATCAAAGGTGTAAACCGCTCCGATGCCAGCATTGAACAGAGGGCTGTCTTCCAGAATATTGATTGCGGCTTTGATGGCATCCAGGCTGTCCCCCCCTCTGGCCAATATCCTGTGTCCGGCGTTGACAGCTTCTTCGAGGGTGTCGCGGTAAGCCTGCTCCTGCTCTTCGGTCAATTTTGCCTTGGAAATGGTGCCGGCACCGCCGTGAATGGCAATACCGTACGGTGCTTTGGTGTCGGCTGAAGATGGCATAATGGCTCCGAGGCTGAGCATCAGGGTTAATAGGGCGAGCTGTTTGTTCATTGTTATCCTGCTTTTGTGTGACAAGCCTGTGTTCTTTTTAACGATTTTACGTTTTAAACTCAATCCCGACCTTGCTGTTGCCTTAACTTGAAGCGACAATTGGAGCCAAAGGAATATTGACTGCGATCCAGGAATTCTGCGCCCTTGAACTCTCGTTTTGCTATCGCCATTACAGCGATGATTGCCTCTTTGTTGCCTGCGGCAGCCCAAGCAGCAGACCCTTTGCTGCGAGTTAACGTGTCCGGCGTAGACGAAGCCCTGCACAAAAACATTCTTGCTCACCTTGGCACCTTGCCCGAGTCAGAAGTACAGCGCCGCGCTTTTTTGTTCAACGTGGATGATGCCGTTGGTGCCGCCCTGCAATCGGTGGGCTACTATCACGGCGAAGTAACCCAAACCCTCAACCGCAACGAAAAAGGCCCATGGGAACTGGTACTGACAGTCATCCCGGGGGAGCCAACCCGTATCGACTGGGTCGATTTTCGCTTTGCCGGCGACATGCTTAACGATCGGACTTTCGCCCGTTGGTTGGATAACGTCAGCCTGCGCCCCGGTGATGTGCTAAACCATGGGCGTTACGAGACATTTAAAGCAGAACTTGGTGCTATCGCACTCTCCCGGGGCTACTTTGACGGCGAATATTCCAAAGCGGAAATCCGGGTAAACCGCGATGAAAATCGCGCCACCATCAGCCTCCACTTTAACTCTGGTATTCGTTACCGATTCGGCGATGTTAATTTCGACGGTGACACGTTGGAAGACGGCTTTCTGGACAAGCTTATCCCTTTCGATAAGGACACCCATTACGCAACACGCAGATTATCGACTTTTAACAGCAAGTTACAGGAAACCGGTTACTTTCGCTCCATAAAGGTATTACCTCAGCTGGACAAGGCCAAGGATAACGAAGTGCCTGTTCGGGTAGAGCTTGAAAACCGGCCTGATCATTCGATAGAACTGGGTTTGGGTGCCGACATTGGCAGCAGTACAGATAAGTCGTTCGAGCCCAGGGTCAGGGTGACCTGGCGCACGCCGCAAATTAATCGCTATGGTCATTCCCAGGAGACCAGTATCGAATGGTCTCCTGACAGGCCCAAATTCTTAACCACCTATACCATCCCTCTTACTCATCCGCTGGACGATCAACTTAAAATCCGCATGGGGTTATTGCGCGACAAATATGGGGTCAGCCAGATTTATGATTCTGAAAAGCTTGATTTCACCAATACAGGACAGTTGGACTCTACCAAAGGGTTGCTTGGCGTTGTGCGTACCCAGCGGCTGCAGTCTGGCTGGCTGTGGGGTTACTCGCTTGACTATATTCAGGAATCCTACACACAGTCAGAAACAGATTATGATCCGCGCTTTATTCTCGCCGGCATGAGCCTATCAAGCACAGTAAGAGGCGATGCGTCCCTGGATCCCAAGTGGGGTTATCGTCATTCCTACAGTCTGGACTATGCAGATCCCAGTTTAGGCTCTGAAACCCGCTTAACCCGCATTCAGGCCAAGTTCAAGTGGATAGAAACCTTCTTCGAAAAACACCGGATAGTCGCCCGTGCCGACTTTGGTGTGAATCTGGTAGCCGATTCGGACGTCGCCCTTGTACCTCCTTCACTGCGCTTCTTTGCCGGTGGCGATCAAAGTATTCGAGGCTATGCCTATCAGGAGCTTGGCCCTTATTACGAATACACTACGGCCGAAGGCCAGGTTGGCCGTGAAGTGGGAGGAGGACGTTATCTCGCGGTTGGCAGCGTGGAATATCAATACTATCTGACGCCCACATGGCGTTTGGGCAGTTTTGTTGATGCAGGTAACGCCTTCGACAAAGACCAATTCGAACCCGTCATTGCAGTCGGTGGCGGTGTGCACTGGATTTCACCCATTGGCCCTATCAAGCTGGATCTCGGAGTCGGACTGAACGAAACAGAAACCCTGGAACGCTCCTGGCGAATTCATCTGACCATGGGGAGCGAACTATGACACAGGACGTCAAAGCGAGCGCCACCACAAAGACTTCAGCGATGAAACCCTGGTATCACCCCTGGCGTCTGTTCAAACTGGTGGTGCGTCTCGCTATTTATTTACCGCTCAGTCTGCTGGTGATATTGGCATTGTTGCTGGGCACGCCCTTCGGAGCTCATATCGGCGTTGGCCTTGCATCCAAATTTGTGCCGGGCTTTTCGGCCGAGTATCAAGGCGGAACCTTGAACCGTGAACTTACGCTCGCCGGTATATCATGGTTCATGCCCGGCATTCAGCTAAAGGCCCAATCCTTATCAGTGCGATGGCAACCCTCATGCCTGCTGACGAGTGGCGTATGTGTAAAACAACTGATGCTGGACGGTGTCGATGTAACAATCGACACGGCCGCCCTACCCAAGTCAGACGCTGCGGAAGAAACGCCTTCCGGCCCGCTGATATTGCCTGTTACCCTGGCGCTGGACAGCGCCGAAATTCGTAAAGTCACGGTGCAACTTGACGACATGCGATTTGGCGCAGAGTTGCTAACCGCAGGCGCTAGCTGGCAAAAGGATGGCCTGTGGATTGAACACCTCGGCAGCGATGGGCTACTGATTGAAATCCCCGCAACCGCAGAAGAAAACGCTGGCACGGCCTCGCTGCCAGGGAAAGGTTCGACCGGAAATGCCGGTGGCGAAGATAATCCGGATTCAGCATGGCCACTGGCGTCGCTGCCGGAAATCCGCCTGCCAATGGATATTCATCTCAGGAGCGCACTGCTTAAAAACTCTCAGCTGAAAATCGCTGACCGTGACGATAAATTCTCCCTGATACAAGCCAGCGCTGATTTTGAAGGCAGTCAGCTTTCCATAACTGAATTGATTGTTCACCATCCGGAGGCAAGTCTTGAACTTCAGGGTGCGGCAGAACTCCTTGGCAACTACCCGCTCACCTTAAAACTTGTTGTCGAGACTGATTCACCATCACTGATGCCGGAGCTTGGCAGGCAGCAACTCGCACTTACCGCAAGCGGCACCTTCGATGCCTTTAGCGCTGAAATAGAAGCCACAGGCTCTGCTGAGCTCAATATGGCACTGGAAGCATCCTTAGCAAACCCAAGTATTCCTTTTAATCTGACTCTGGATGCCCGCCGGTTGGGATGGCCAATAGTCCAGCCAGAGTATCAGGCAAGCAATTTAAAACTCAGCGCCAAGGGCGACCTGAACAGGCAAGAAGCCAACTTCAGCGGCACTGTTCAAACGCCCTTCCATAGCCCCCTTGGTCTGAGTGCATCACTGACCAATATGCAGCAGATTGTCAGCATTGACCTGCTTAACATCAAAGGAGAACCGGGGGACATTCAACTCACTGGCAGCCTGAAGTATGCCAATGACCTCAGCTGGGATGCCAACATTGCCTTTAAGGATTTAACACCATCGGCATTTATCCTGCCGGCTCCCAGTACCGCGCCTGAGACCAAACCAGCCAAACCCAATAATGTGCAGGTCAGCACAGCAACGGGTAACGGTACCTTGTCGAAGCATGACGGAAAACAAACGACCATGACGCCGCCGGACACACACAGTCCGGAGCCTAAACAGCCAAACCCGTTGCCCGCAGGCACTCTCGACGGCCGTTTACGACTAACGGGCAACCTGGCAAACGGGTGGCAACTTGGAATAAGCGATACTGACATCCAGGGTGAGCTCGATGGCTACCCTGTCACCGTAAAAGGTGATGTAAATATCAATCATGAGTTTTTCCTTAGTGCCAACCACTTTGTTTTAAGTGCTATGGGGGCGGCCATTGAGGTCAATGGTGACGTTAAAAAAGACTGGGCGTTGAATGGGGTCATCCGGGCTCCGGATTTATCGCTTATTTCGCCAGCGGTTGCAGGTCGGTTTAACGCAGATTTCACTGTCAGCGGTGCCCAGCAAGACCCCTTTATCAACCTCGATGCCACGGGTGCTGAGTTCAAGGCCGGAGCCATCAGCCTTGAAGGCCTGAGCATCAAAGGTATGTATCAGCCTAAAGCCAGCCACGAATTTGCCCTCTCCATTAAGGGACAGCAACTGAGCCTTGGCGAGCGCAAGCTATCCCAGGTGACCATAGGTGCAAAAGGCGATCTTAATGCCCAACGCCTGCGTGCCGAGACTTTTGGCGATTTGCGACTGGATACAGTGTTGCACGCTGAAATCAACCACAAACGTCAGCAAATAAATGCTGTGATGAGCCGCTTCAATCTGGGAAGTGAGCTCGGTGATTGGCAATTATCTAAAGATCTGGAGTTAAGCTGGGATCTGGGCAACAGCAATGGCAGTATCAACGACGCCTGCCTGATACAGGACAGCAACACCCTGTGTCTGGCACGCCCAGCCAAACTGGGTAAAATCGGTGATGTAACCTTGAGCTTCAGAGGCGCTCCCGGCGCCATTATCGACCGCCTGTTACCACACAATATCGACTGGCAGGGTGATGCAAGTCTGGATGCTCATCTTATGTGGTCGCCCAAACGTAAACCCACAGGCACACTGGATTTGATTTTCGCACCTGGCAAGGTGCTGCTTACCCGCCCCAAAGGACAGATTGTTGATGTAACTTACGAAGATTTGCATCTGAATGCCACTCTCGATGCTGATGCGCTTAACACCCGTATCAAATTCCTGTCAGGACGATTGGCCAGCATGGAAAGTGAACTTAGCGTAAAAGTCACTCCAGACAGAACCCTTGCTGGCTTTGTCAGGTTGGACAACATCAAACTTGAGGCGCTGAAGGAGTTTTTACCCCAACTCGATACGCTTGAGGGACAAATCACCAGTAATCTGAAACTGGGAGGCTCCCTGATGGTACCGGAAGTCAGCGGCGATTTGCATCTTGTTAAAGGCGCCTTCTCGGCAAGTGCCAACCCCACCCTGATCAGCGATGTGGATATGGCGGTGAATTTCGCCGGCCAGCGTGCCCAGATCAAAGGTGACTGGCAAATGGGTGATGGCCCCGGTGAACTCAGTGGAAACATCACCTGGCCCGAAGGTCAATTCTCCGGTGACATGCTGATTAAAGGCAACAAGTTGGCGATTATCGTACCACCCATGGCGCTACTGGACGTGTCGCCGGATCTCAAGCTGGTGTTCGATGCCAAAACCATGGATGTCAAAGGCGCGGTCAATATCCCTACCGGACATATCAAGCTGGTGCAACTTGCTGAGGGCGGCGTCGCAGTATCGAATGATGTAGTGTTCGATGACTCCATCGCTGCTGCAGAACAAAAAAGCAGCCCGTACGGCATTATTGCAGACCTGAACATCCGCGTTGGCGATCAGGTGCAAATCGAGGGTATGGGCCTTAAAGGTAAGCTGGATGGTACGATTCGCTTGCGTCAGCAGGCTTTCAAACCTCCACTGCTGTTTGGGAACGTCAAAGTGCTGAACGGCAGCTACAAATTTATGGGCCAAACACTGAAAATCCCCAAGGGCGAAGTACAATTTGTCGGACCTCCCCAACTTCCCAACCTTAACATAGAAGCCATACGCGAAATTAAAGAAGAAGATATGGTCGCCGGCGTGCGAATTACAGGCACGGGTAAAGCGCCGGAAGTGACACTGTTCTCTAATCCTTCAAAAGAACAAGCTGAAATCCTCTCTTACATCATCAAAGGTAAGGGGTTCGACAGTAATGGCAGTGGCGATAACAATGCCCTGATGATGGGCGCCGCACTGTCACTGAGTTCATCCCTGTCTGGCGGAGCCATCAACAGCATTGGCGATACAGCTACTTCGCTGGTGGAAAAATTCGGCTTCTCCAATGTGCAACTGGATGCCAACGATGAAGGTCGGGTAGCCATCAGCGGCTATATCGGTGAAGATTTGATGGTGAAATATGGCGTGGGCGTGTTTAACCCGGGCTACGAAATGACAGTAAGGTATTACCTGTTATCGCAACTGTACCTGGAAACAGTCTCAGGCACATTGGGCCAATCGCTGGATATATACTACAACTTCGATCTCTGACGATTATTATTACGCCAGACAAAGGCCGATGAATTCTTCGGCCTTTGTCTTTCATGCCCGTAGAAACCAGGCAAAGGGCGACACCCTGGCACAAAAAAAGCGCCACAAGGGCGCTTTTTTCCGGCAAAGCCGTCGATTAGGCGTAAACGAAGTCTACGTGATCGATCATTGGCTTAAATACGTGACGCTGCATAGCCTGAGCGCGCACTTTAACTTCTTTGCCGTCCAGAACGATGGTCAGATCGCTGGTGTAGAAATCATCGTTGGTCTGGATGTTGATGATGTCCTTGTGATCGAAAACGATAGCAACAGGCTCTTTACCAGTACCATAGATAACAGCAGGAACTTTACCCTCACGACGCAGGCGGCGGCTCGAACCTTTCCCGATCTCAGTGCGGGTTTGTGCAACAATAGTGTAAGACATGTATTTATCACTCATATCAGATAGTTAAAATGCAAATTGATTTTCGACCAACCAATAAGCACCTGCTTTGGAAACCCCAAAGCGCGCGAAGTCTACCATAGCACTGACTTATCAGCAAGTAAGCCCCTAAAGCCGCCCTGTTTTAGACGTCAGCGACCCCATTGGCGATGGTGTTATCAAGTGCCGCTGACAAAGCCATTCGCCCGCTCACCCATGATAACTAGACAACCTCTGAATACGCTGGCTTGATAAACAAAGTTTGCAATTGTAACAATAAAGAAAAGCCTGTGGTTACAAAGGGTTGTTGCGTGACATAGATCACACCCTACCCCATTGCACACTGCTAATCTTCTGCCATCAGATTGACGGAGTCCAATCATGGCAACCCACATCATGTGCATTAACGAGGTAAACCGCCAATGGCAGGGATGCAGCTTGTTGCTGAACACATTGATGAATCAACTGGAGTACAAGTTTGACAGCCTGGCTATCTCTGCTGACGCAGTTGACCTGTTACTGGCCGAAGCCATGGCGTGCGTGGCAGAGCTGGATGCCCTGGCGAATCGTCTGGGTGGTAAACAACGTCCGCAGGCATTCAGGCAATTCTATTGCAAGCTGTCCACTACGCTGTCTGACTGGCAATTAAAAAGGGAGCAATCCAGCTTACGCGCCGGCTGTTACTCCCTGTTAAGAGATTACCTGCTATTGGTGCCCTTAGTGTCTGGATGGCATCAGGCCATTACCAGCTGCGAACCCGACCAACATCAACATGAACAAAACCTGACTGGGGATAATACCCAACGCCACCCAGTTTAAGTTCCTTCGCAGCATCGCGAATTTTTTGCAATTTAATGCCCGGAATTGCGATATCTATCGCCTTACCTTCCATATGCAGGCTCTTTTTGGCCACTCCGCCACTTTTTTTGGCCAACATGGCATTTGTGTGCGGTGAACGGTAACCCGAAATTATGTGGATAGTCTCACGGCTTTTTAAGTTTTCTTGCAAATAATAAAGCAGGTCAAACAACCGCTTATCCATTGGAGCTGCTACATTGGCCCGATGATCGCGCAATAATTGATTAAAGCCCTTTAAAATTGGCTTCTGATATTTCCCGTCAACCCAGTAAGCCCCCTCGCTTACTTCGCCGGTATGGCGGTTTAACATACTCAGCATCCTGCTGCCCTGGGTTGAACGACTGGCATATGCCGGATTGGAAATCATAGACACCATCGCAGCACTGCCCAGCCCAAGCAATATCTGCCTGCGTGCAGGAGAGAAGTCAGTCACTCAGTCACCTTTGTATTATTTTTAAACAAATCGGCCAGAAAATATAACGAAAGCCCCGTTTGATCAAGCTTTATGCTTCATCAATTTGACGGGGATCAGAGGGGAAATGGTGGCAAACTGCGAAATATTATTAGGGCGTTCGTTGAGCAACCAACTGATTATCTTTACGTATGTCGTAAACATCATCCCTGAATTGCGCCTTCCCGTTATTGTCTATCCAACTGGTCCAATATACAAAGCGTACTGGCAGGCGAGTCTCTAGTCTGAACCATTGGGTACGCTCCGGTGTATTCACGCTGGACTGCCACAATCGGGGATCTGTGACCCGCTCACGAGCGAGCCAATTTGCCAACTCAGCAATTTTTTCAACTCTGACGCAGCCCGAGGAAAGTGCCCGCATCGACTTTTTGAACAGCCCCTTATCAGGCGTGTCATGCAAATACACACTGTCATCATTGGCAAAAAATAATTTGAAACGTCCCAACGCGTTTTCTGGCCCGGGTCTCTGCTCCAAAAGATAGGGGAATTTGCCATGAGCAGCCTGTTGATAAAACTCATCTGTTTCATTAATCATCTGCCCCTGCCTGTCCCAGACGATAAAACCTTTTGATGAAAGATAGTGCGCATCTTCCCTTAATTTGGGCAGCACATCATATCTGACTAACCTGCGGGGTACCCGCCATGAAGGATTGACAACAACGGCACTGATTTCACTTTCCAGAACCGGTGTTTTCCGGCTGGGCTTGCCAACGATAACTCTGGATTGAAGTACTTGTTTCCCATCGTTATATAGCGTCAGCTCAAAGGCGGGAATATTCACCAACACCATACTTGAAGGCATGGCAAGGAATTCCGCCGACTGGAGCAAGTAGTTGCGCGTCAGCATCTGTGCCTTTTCCCGGGGATGAAGATTCAGCCAATGCAGGGTTTTTTCCCCGACAGCACCATCATCCTTAAGACCGTGGCGACGTTGAAAGCGCTTTACAGCTTCCACAAGTTGCCCCTGATAAGTGGCCGAGGAGACCGACGCACCGGATAAGTCGCCGCTTAGTGTGAGTTTATGGGCAAGTAATGGCACTGTTTTATGGTTATTACCGGGACGCAGCACGCCCTCAATCTCTATAACTTGCCAGTTCGCCCCTTCCTGCCAAAGCAATTGCCGAATTTCATTCATCAGTGCCAGATATTGGGAATTGGGCTCCAAAGCAATCAGTCTGGATGAAAGGCTGCTGCCGCTGGCATTTCCGGGCTCTATACCGTAACGCAGCCACTCCGCTTTCAGTGTTTGATAGTCCCTTTCCAATGCATCTTCAGTGAGTTCGAATGATTGCATCAAAGGCAAAAGTGGCGACGCCTTGTCCTGCTGTGCAAGGATAAACAAGCTAGCCTGCTCCCGCATCAACTGACGGCTGTATTCGGCTTCTCCGGCCGATAACAGAGGCGATAGCAGCATAAGGAGAAAAACTATCAGCAGTCTTTTCATCGATGCCCCCTGACTTAACAAGCTGTCCTTATTACAGCATGGCACCTGACAGCATTCCTGCCATACATCGGTGGACTGACTTGTTTCGCTGCGTGGATAGAAAGCCAGCATTCAAATAAAAATCAGAGAATTAACCTTGAATGCGTCACTCAAGCTGCTATAACTGGCGCCTTTTCCATTGTGCAGTCGGAGAAACCGGATGAATAAAACAGACCTTAGCCGCCACCTTGCCAAAGAGCATAGCCTTTCATTGCCGCAGGCAAAACGATTGCTCGACGAGATCCTGGCACAAATTACACGCGCGCTGGAGGAAGGAGAAACCCTGTACTTACCGCTGTTTGGCACATTTGAACTCAGATACTATCTGCCAAGACAGTACCGCAATCCGCAGACCGGGGAAATGATGGAAGCCCCGGGCTACAACCAGCCGAGCTTCAAGCCAGCACCAGCGCTGAAACAACTTATTGCCGGATAGCCTGCTAATCTCATCAATCCGCGAGCCTTGATGCCCCTTACACAGCGTTCTTTTCACCATGCGGTGCCAACTGTGGGCCATCAGGGCTTAAGGCACTAATTTCAGAAAAGTCATATCCGGCAGTGTGATTATCAAGTGACACAAATTTAGATTTTCCCAATTCTTTAAACTATTGACACGAAAAATCACTCAGCCACGTGGTTGACGGTTGCTGAATATGGCACAGTAATTGGTGCTTATTACGATTCTCTAATTGGGAAGATAGAAACTGCTTGATTTGAATGGTACCCGAGGACGGACTTGAACCGTCACGACGTTACCGTCGAGGGATTTTAAATCCCTTGTGTCTACCGATTCCACCACTCGGGCAAAGTGTCGATGCTTCGTTAAAGCTCTCGAAAAGTGGAGGCGCGACCCGGAGGCGAACCGAGATCGACGGATTTGCAATCCGCAGCATAGCCATTCTGCCATCGCGCCATCTTGTACCAAGCTTCCGGGGAGGAAGATTGGAGCGACATATCGGGTTCGAACCGATGACCTATACCTTGGCAAGGTATCGCTCTACCAACTGAGCTAATGTCGCGTTTTTTACTTTAAAAGTATTTTTTCAAATAACGTGCTTTTAAAGCGTTTGCATTCAAAGTTTCCCCTGACTGCGGATTGGCATTCTACCGATTTAACCCCGGCTGTCAAACGCTTATTTTCACTTAAAATCCTGTATGCACACTAAATAAACGACCTGCATCAGAAACATGCAGTTAGCGCGCAGTTCTTACTCAGCGGTGAGATCTTTCCAGGCCGCCATGATATAGCTCATCATCGACCAGAAGGTCAGAACAGCGGCAAAATAGAAGAGCCCGTAGGCCAAATCAATTAAAAAGGCATTGGGTTTCCAGATAAGCCCGATGATGGCCACCATTTGCGCCGCCGTTTTATACTTGCCAATCCAGGACACGGCGACCGCACCACGCTTGCCAATTTCCGCCATCCATTCACGCAGCGCAGAGATCACAATCTCACGGCCAATCATCAACAGTGCCGGCAGGGTCATCCAGGGCGAGTTGTAGTCTGCAACCAGCAGCACCAGAGCCGTTACCACCATCACCTTATCGGCGACGGGGTCCAAAAAGGCACCGAAACGGGTGAGTTGGCCTAGTTTCCGGGCGGCGTATCCATCAAGCGCATCGGTAATAGCCGCCAACCAGAACACAAATGCTGCGGCAAAAGGTGCCCAGCTGTAGGGAAGATAAAAGAACACCACGAAAACCGGCAACAGTAACAGCCGGAAGAAGGTCAAAGCGATGGGTAAGTTAAACGGCATGGGAGACCCTGGAATTCAAAAGCAGCGCCAATCTTGCCTGATTTTTATCACCCCCGCAATGTGTCATGGATAGTTTGCGCCATTTCTGCGCTGATCCCGGGAACCTTTGCCAGCTCTGCCACACTGGCGTTTTTAACCTGCTGTAATCCACCGAGATATTGCAACAATGCCTTGCGTCTTTTTGGCCCTATGCCGGGGATGGATTCCAGGCTGGAGGTATTGCGGGTTTGCTGGCGCTTGGCTCTGTGACCGGTAATGGCAAATCGGTGTGACTCGTCGCGAATATGTTGAATTAAATGCAGCGCAGGATTGTCAGACTCAAGGGAAAACTCGGCCTCGCTGCCACCAAAAATCAGGGTTTCGAGTCCGGGTTTGCGGCTCTCCCCTTTGGCAACACCAACCAATAAAGGCTGACGGTCCATATCGGCAAACTTGTCTTTCACTATGGCCATGGCGGCGCGCAGCTGCCCCAGGCCGCCATCAATAAACAGCACATCCGGCACCTTGCCGGTGCGTTCAATTTTATCGAAGCGGCGCGATAGTGCCTGTGCCATGGCGGCATAGTCGTCGCCGCCGGTGATACCGGTAATATTGTAGCGGCGATACTCGCTCTTATGTGGCCCTTCGCGGTTAAACACCACGCAGGAAGCGACTGTACTTTCGCCCATGGTGTGGCTGATATCAAAGCACTCCATCCGCTGGATAGGCGCGCCAAGCCCAAGCACTTCTTCAAGAAGCTCCATCCGCTGCTCAACGGTACTCTTGTGGGCCAGCTTGGTGGCCACCGCATTGGCGGCATTGGTACTGGCGAGGCGTAAAAAAGCCGCCCGCTCTGCCCTCACCCGGGTTTTGATTTCCAGCTTATGACCGAGGGAGTGCTGCATTGCCGCCTCAAGCTCGTGCAAATCTTCAAAGTCATCCCCCAGCACCACGTCTTTGGGAATACTGCGGTGGGCTTCGTTGCCCAAATAAAACTGCAGCATGAAGGCGCGCAGCACTTCGGCAAGCTCGGTAGCATCGGGCACCGCCGGGAAATAGCTGCGGCTGCCGAAAATCTTGCCTTCGCGGATAAACAGAATATGAAAACAGGCGATTCCAGAGGCGTAATGCACCCCGATAACGTCCATATCCCCTTGCTGGCCGGATACATTTTGCTGCTCAGCCACCTTACGAAGCGCCTGGATTTGGTCGCGGTAACGGGCTGCGGCCTCATATTCCATTGCCATGGCTGCCGCTTCCATTTTGGTCACCAGAGCCGCTATCACTTGCTGGTCTTTACCACGCAGGAACAGTGTCGCGAGCCGCACCTGTTCGCTGTAATCCTCGTCGCTGATTTTTCCAACACAGGGCGCCGAACAGCGGCCAATCTGATACTGCAAACAGGGTCGTGAACGGGCACGGTAGTAGGCATCTTCACATTGGCGGATGGGAAACAGCTTCTGCATTAAATTCAGGCTTTCCCGCACGGCGCCGCCATTGGGATATGGCCCGAAATATTCGCCCTTCTCACGCTGGGCGCCGCGATGGTAAGCCAGCCTGGGGTGGCTATGGCGGCTTAGCAGAATATAAGGATATGACTTGTCGTCTCTGAGCAGCACATTGTATTTGGGCATGTACTGCTTGATGTAGTCGTTTTCAAGAATAAGGGCTTCGGTTTCGCTGTGGGTCAGGGTGACATCCACATTGGCGATATTTCTCACCAGCGCCTGAGTTTTTACGTTGGGCAGATTGGTCCGAAAATATGAGGACAGGCGCTTTTTTAAATCTTTGGCTTTACCGACGTAAATTACATCGCCGGCGGCATCGTACATACGATACACGCCGCTGGCGCTGGAGACGGTTTTCAGGAAAGTTTTGCTGTCGAACACGCTCAGAACTTGCCGGGGTCGATGATTTTATGGCGGATTGCCAGACGGGTCAGCTCCACATCGCTGCTGATGCCCAGTTTGGCAAACAGACGGTAACGGTAGCTGTTCACGGTTTTCGGGCTCAGATTCAGCTGCTCGGCAATGTCATTTACCTTCATGCTGTTAATAATCATCATGGCAATTTGCAGTTCACGTTCGGACAGCTGATTAAACGGATTTTCATCGGTTTGGGTAAGTTGACTGAGTGCCATTTGCTGGGCTATCTCTGGTGCCAGAAAACGCTGACCACAGGCGACCTGGCGAATGGCATGGATCACTTCAGGCGGGCGGGCACTTTTACTTAGAAAGCCAAAGGCACCGGCCTGCATCACCTTGGTTGGAAACGGATCTTCGGTGTGCATCGACAACATGATGATCCGTGAGTGGGGTTGGTAGCGCAGAATTTTACGGGTCGCTTCGATACCGCCAATGCCCGGCATATTCATGTCCATCAGCACCACATCGGCCTCGTTCTGTTTGGCCCAACTGACGGCAGTTTCTCCGTCTGGTGCCTCACCTACTACCTTAATGCCACGTTCGTCTTCCAGGATCCTGCGGATCCCGGTGCGAACCAGCTCGTGATCGTCGACTAAATATACAGAAATCAAGTTAACACCACCCTGTTAGTTTTTGTTATTACAACACCAGAGACAATCCATGAGCCCAGCTGGGTTAATTTATCCCAACTGCCGCTCTCTGGCAAAGTATTCCGCTTGCAAACTGGCGGTTACAACAGCATCGGTCACGGGCGCTATGACACTGTTATTAAGGTGATTTAACTGGCAGCTTTTATAAGCTGAAGCATCAGACACAATAGCGATGAATGTAGCTAAGGAAGCTGAGCGGACACATAAGCAAAAAGGCGCTGCCTTGTGAGCAGCGCCTTCTTAGAATATGGCGGAGGAGCAGGGATTTGAACCCTGGGTGGGCTATAAACCCACGCCGGTTTTCAAGACCGGTGCATTAAACCACTCTGCCACCCCTCCGAACGAGACGCATAATATCTGTGAGCCGTGGTGCTGTAAACCCTAATTTTGCTTTTTTGTGTCGATTGCTCATTTGCCCGCCAAACCGCTGAAAATCTGACTGGCTCATCTGAGAAACGGCTCACAAAAGAGAAGGTGCGAATGAGTACCAAGCTTGCTCCGCATGAGCTTACAGTGGATGGATGCAAGGCTCAGTTCGCATCGCAGTGAATGGCCATAGTGCTTCGCCAGAATTGTAACGTCGCAGATACCGCTTTAAGCCCTTTTGGCCCTGAAAACGAAAAAGGCGCTGCCTTGTGAGCAGCGCCTTTCCCTTAAATATGGCGGAGGAGCAGGGATTTGAACCCTGGGTGGGCTATAAACCCACGCCGGTTTTCAAGACCGGTGCATTAAACCACTCTGCCACCCCTCCGAACGAGACGCATAATAGCTTCGGGCTTTCTCGCTGTAAACCTCTTTTATTAAAAAAACAATCGATTGCTTAGGCTTTGTGCAAACTGTTTTCCTTTTCACCACACTCAGGCTTATTGACGCTGATTACAACGCCGCAGGATATGCTAAAATCGGCGCAACGATGATTTTTCAATGACTTTTATGCACCCTTCTTGTATTCCCGCTGCGCGACTCTCTCCTTCATTTACGCTGCCAAGCGGATTAGCTCACGATCCGGGTATAGGCCATTTACTGCTTTGTCAGGACAGACTGACCGATGCCTTTGCACTGACCAGCAAACTGCAGAGCCAGCACATGTTTTTGGCTGATTTTGCCGGTGTTCATCGCCCCGCTTTGTTTAAAGCACTGGCGCAGGCATATCCAAGGCCACAAAAAGAGCTGGTTGCCCGCCGAGGCGGCGACAGCACTGAGCTTCAGTGGCAAGACATTCAACCCGGCAGCCATGGCTGTATTACCAAAGAGCGCGGTCTGTACACCTTGCTTGGTGCTCGCCTGACCCGCGCTGACTTGATTGGACGCATTGAGGACGATGGTAAAGGCAAGAGCCAATACCAGCCCGGCGCTCTGGCAAGCTTTGCCTATGTGTTTATTGATGTAGAAGCCGTGTATCGACGCGAAGGCCTGTGGCAACTACTGTTGAATGTGTTGGACACTGGCAGCTACAAGGTCGGCAAAGATATGCAGGTACCGCTGCAATCGAGCATTATTCTGGTCGGCAGCGCGATGCAATATGCAGAGCTCAGAAGCCACGATGCAAGCTTTGTCCGTCATTTCCCTCTGCTGGGAGAAATGGCACATGAGCTGAACCTGACGCAGAAGTCTGAGCTGGAATATGGCCTGTGGTTAAATGCACTGGCCAATGAAGCAGGTTACCGTTTGCAGGACTCTGCGATGGCGCCTCTGTTCGCGTTTTCCTCTCGGGAATGTGAACACCAACAGCGATTGTCGCTGGCAAGTCAGGACATGGTACAGCTGTTCGCTCAAGCAGCCGCCTACGGTCAAAGCAGTGACATCAGCGGTGCGGATATTGAAAAAGCCCTGCGCCAACAGCAGCGTCGCCATAACAGCTCCGAGCGTTTCTCTGCACAAAGCTTCGATGACAGCTTTATCAACCTGCCGACCAGCGGCGAGATGGTTGGCCAAATCAATGGTCTGACCGTTATCGACAGTGTCGACTACGCCTATGGCGAACCTGCCCGCATTACCACCACAGTGCACTATGGTGATGGTGAAGTTGCCGACATTGAGCGCAAGTCCGAGCTTGGCGGTAACATCCACGCCAAGGGCATGATGATCCTCTCCGCCTGTTTGTATCGAATTTTTGGCCGCGATGCACCACTGCATCTCAACGCCAACATAGTGTTTGAACAGTCCTATCAGGAAATTGATGGCGACAGTGCCTCTCTGGCCGAATACTGCTGTTTGATGTCTGCTATTGCAGAGCAGCCAATAAAACAATCACTTGCAATAACAGGTGCCTTGGATCAATTTGGCAATGTGCAAGCCATTGGCGGCGTAAATGAAAAAATTGAAGGCTTCTTTAACCTGTGTGAGCGCCGTGGCCTTAGCGGGGAACAGGGGGTGATCATTCCCAAAGCCAACATGCTGCAGCTGAATCTGGCGCCCAAGATCATAGAGGCCGTGTCCAAGGGCTTATTCCATGTGTATCAGGTCGCCCATATGGACGAGGCTGTTGAACTGTTAATGTCGTTGCCCGCGGGTGTTGCCGACGAAGAGCACAACTTCCCACAGAATAGCCTTTATGGGCTGGTACAAGCCCGGCTGGACAAACTGGCAGGTGACGAGCCTGATGATTTACCAGAAGGATTTTTTGCCAAACTACTCGCAAAATGGCCATTTTCACGTAGCTAAAAAGGTGGTTGGACTTGTTTGGCTTACAGCTGTTCGCTAATCTTGGCCACTCTTAATGATGGAGCGGTAACTATTACAATGACTAAAGCAAACAGCTACACCAAAGAAGAACTGATCGCCTGTGGCCACGGCGAACTTCTTGGCAAGAATTCTCCCCGTCTGCCTGTCGATAACATGCTGATGATCGATCGCATCACCACCATCAACGACGATGGCGGCGCTTTCGGTAAAGGGGAAATCGTAGCCGAGCTGGATATCAATCCGGATCTTTGGTTTTTTGGTTGCCACTTCGTTGAGGATCCTGTGATGCCGGGCTGTCTTGGCCTAGATGCCATGTGGCAGCTGGTTGGCTTCTTCCTGGCATGGGAAGGCGCTCAGGGTAAAGGCCGCGCACTGGGCGTGGGAGAAGTGAAGTTCACCGGTCAGGTACTGCCGGGAGCCAAGAAGGTTACTTACCGTCTTAATATTAAGCGCACTATTCACCGTAAGCTGGTGATGGGTATCGCCGATGCCAGCCTGGAAGTGGATGGCCGTGAAATCTATACCGCCACCGATCTGAAAGTAGGCGTGTTTACCGACACCTCCACCTTCTAAGCCGACCCGGCACTTAACGCAGAACACCGGCCATGGCCGGTGTTTTTGTTGGTAGCTGCAGCCAGAATCTCAGCCACAAAAATGCCCTCTTCTCAGGGAGGGCAAAGTTTGCTGTGCATTACTTGGTAAAGAGCCCGGACATTCGGCCGTCTACCCCCTCACGCCAGCCTCCAAGCCATTGTGAGCGTGAATCTAGACTGTTGTAAGGGCACATCTCTTTTGAACGTCCCCCGGCTCCAGCCTGAAAACCTTTGGAAAAAGCTCTGTCCATACGATCTCGTTTTTGTCTCTTCATGCAAGCGTCCTCTGTTCTACATAAACAAGAAGCAACAGCTTCATAGTTAGAAATAAGACTTTTCAGAGCCAAGATCAATCTAAAAATCCGTCAATTTTATCGTTCAAATATTAAGCTATTGAGACAGCATGGAAAAAAAATCGGGCCTTTTACAGGCCCCGATTGAAAATCTAAGTACTAACGGATCAATCTTTGCGCCGGCGCAGCCAAATCAAAGGCAGCAAGAACAAACCAATCAGGGTTGCAGCGCCTTTACGCTCGTACTTTTCACCACCGGTGTCACTGTCGACAAAAGTACAGGCGGTAGCACCAGTACCAGCAGGCTCCAACACCACTGCACGAGGCAGATATGAAGTTACCGGATTACCGTTGCCATCCAGTTCAAACGTATATTTGCCATTTTCAACCACAGGTAGACCATTCTCGTCTACTTTATAGACCGGCTTGCGAATAAAGGCTGTACCAACGATTACACCAGCTTCGTTAATGCCATTGGCTTCTACAACTTGAATATCCGTGCTGTAGGTCAGGGTCTTACCGCTACTATCTTCAACCTCAACTTTATGACGCTGCCAATTGCCATCGCTGCCCTTTTCAAGGCCTTTTGACTCACAGGTAAGCAGACTGTTCAGGTTTGAAAATTCACCACCCTCTTTAGCGTTCATGTCGAACAAGAAACCTGCTTTGGGACGTGGTTTATCTTTTTCATGAGTGGTTTCGATATAACCGACAACCTGACCTTTGTTGTTTATGGCTTTACCACGACTCGACAAATCTGAGAGTGTGTTATAGAAATCATTTGGTACTATCGGCTTGGTACCTGCAGACTTAGTATCGTAGTAAAAGAACTTATCTCGTGGGTAACCCTGAACGTAACTGTTATACGATCCAACAAGAATACCACTATCATTGACATCGTAAGCAATTGAACTACGTACATTTTCAACACTTGTTACCGGCACCCAATTGTAGCTGTAACTACCATCTTCATTACGGGTCCAAAACGCGGCGTCCATACGAAAATAGTCTTTATTACCGTTACGATTAACATGTGAACGTCCTGCAACAGTTCCTTCGCTATTAATACCCAATCCCTGAGCTGTGTACGTAAGTGTCGAATCGGAAGGCGGAGTCAATCCCAACGGCAGCTCTTTACCTGTGGCATTGTCATTATCTATTTCCCAAACATAAGCGCGTGTCTGGTACTGGAGATTGCGACTGCCTGAAGCATTGGGGTACTGCTCGTTCTGTATACATATATCAAGTGGCAAGGCGTTTTCAGTACCAACTTTATCCAAACATGCTTGAGCACGTTCACGTCCGTACTTGGAAATATCAACGCTCGCATAACCGGTAACTATATTTCCGCTTATCGCTGTCGCAGCCGATGCTCCACCCAAATACACTTTTTTATCAGCTTCACCGGTTTTGTTACTTGTGTATTCAACGTAAGGGGGCAACAACGCCACTTCCGCAGAATCCGTTTTCACCACGCCACGGATTTCATAGTCACGGTAATACCAATAGTCCTGATTTGTATCAGACCCTGTGTACTCCATTTTCTTCTCTGGCCCAGTCATGGCACCAATCTTCACTCCATCTTCCGAGATGTCGTAAAAGTATGTATCAACCGAATTGATGGATTCAGGCACAGTCACATCAGTATCTTTGGGATCTGTTGTACCATTAATACTTTCAAAGGTCGGTACCCAGGCACCCGATGCACCATTGGCAGATGCGGTAAAAGTAAAATTATTGGCAACTATTGGCTTAAGGATCGAATAGCTGATTTTTTCTTCAGCTGAAATACCATCATCCACATCGACGATACCCCCCTCAATATCATCCTCAGACAGCTTCTTACGGCCTTTGGCGATACCCACCAGCTCATTATTGGCATTTACTGCCGTAGCATAGCCGGTACGGGTGCCTTCGAGGGTGCCCTTAAGGTCAAAATCTTCGAGGTTCTTAATTTCGTAAACCGGTGCGGCCTGAGCACTTCCAAGTGCACCCAGCACACCCAAAGCCACCAGGGACAATGCCTTTTCCAACTGTAACTTCATTAATAACTTCCTAATTTTAATAGGTTTACTTCATTGATTCGAGCTCTTCCCAACGCTCAAAGCAAAGCTCTAACTCTTGTTCTTTCTCACCGAGCAAACTCAGACGGGCATTGACCGCGTCCTGAGGCTGCCCATAAAACTCGGGGGTATTCACTTCCTGTTGCAGCGCCTCAATCTCGGCTTCGAGCTGCTCCATCCGCTCAGGCAGGGCTTCCAGCTCCCGCTGCAATTTGTAAGACAGCTTCTTCTGCGTTTTCACTTCAGGCTGCTGTTTTACCACAGCTGTCTGAGCTTGGACACTCTTTTGCCCCTCGGGTTCCGCAGCTGCAACGTAGAATTTGGCTCCCTGCGCCACTGCATCCTGATAGCCACCCACATATTCGGCCCAGCGGCCATTGCCGGTAAACCACCAACTGCTGGTCACGGTATTATCAATAAAGGCCCGGTCGTGGCTGACAATAAGCAAGGTGCCATCATAGTCAGCCAGCATGGACTCCAGCAGTTCCAGCGTTTCGATATCCAGATCGTTGGTGGGCTCATCGAGAATGATAAGGTTGGCCGGGCGCAGCAGCAGTCTGGCGAGCAACAGACGGTTCTTTTCCCCGCCTGACAGCGCCTTCACCGGGGTCCGGGCCCGCGCAGGAGAAAATAAGAAGTCCTGCAGGTAGCTCAGAATATGGCGGTCATTGCCGTTGACGGTTACCGTCTGTTTGCCCTCTCCCACGTTTTCTTCGACGGTTTTTTCTTCGTCGAGGTTTTCGCGGTACTGGTCAAAGTAGGCAATTTCCAGCTTGGTGCCGGTTTTCAGATTACCGGACTGAGGCTCCAGCTGACCAATCAGCAGTTTAATCAGGGTCGATTTACCGCAGCCATTGGGGCCAATCAGCGCAATACGGTCGCCACGCATCACACTCACGGAAAAATCGCGTACCAAATCTTTGTCGGCGAGGTTGAAGTTCAGGCTATCAACATCAAACACCAGCTTGCCGCTGCGCTCACCTTCAGCCACCGCCATGCGCACATTGCCCTGACGGTTAATACGCTCTTTGCGCTCCATCCTGAGCGCCTTGAGCGCCCTTACCCGGCCTTCGTTACGGGTACGGCGGGCCTTGATCCCCTGACGGATCCACACTTCTTCGTCGGCGAGCTTCTTGTCGAACTGGGCGTTGGCTTCAGCTTCCAGACGCAACCATTCAGCTTTGCCTTCAAGATAAGCCTGATAGGAACCCGGCCAGGACGTCACCACGCCGCGGTCGAGATCCAGAATGCGGGTGGCCATACGACTGATAAAGCCGCGGTCGTGACTGATAAACACGATAGCGCCTTTAAAGCCCAGCAGAAACTGCTCCAGCCACTCGATGGTATCTATATCTAGGTGGTTGGTCGGCTCGTCGAGCAGCAGCAGGTCCGGCTCACTCACCAGCGCGCGGGCCAGTGCCACTTTACGCTGCCAGCCACCGGAAAGTTCGCTCAGCGGCTTGTCCGGATCCAGTCCAAGGCGTTTACAATGCGCCTGAATGCGGCTATCGAGCTGCCAGCCATTCAGATGGTCAAGCTTAGCCTGCAAGCCTTCCATTTCTTTGAGCATCCGCTCCTGTGCGACTGAATCTGCAGAAGCCAGGTCGTGAGACAACTGATGATACCGGTCCAGCACATCGCCCACTTCTTTCAGGCCCTGGGCAATATAGCGATAAACTGTGCCCGACTCCGCCTTGGGCGGATCTTGCTGCAAACGGCTGATACGCACGTCGGTGGCAATATTCAGCTCACCATCGTCAAGATGGGACTCGCCATCGATAAGTTTAAGCAAGGTGGATTTGCCGGCACCATTGCGACCGACAATACACACTCGCTCACCGGCCTCAATGCTGAGGTCAGCATTTTTAAGCAGGGGAATGTAACCATAGGCCAAAGAGCCATTGGTGATACGAACAAGACTCACATCAACATCCTTTACACTGGTGTTCGCAGGAACACTGTTTCTTTTTAAGCGGCAGCTTCACTGAAAGAGGCAAGCGCTTCGCTGTCGAAGGGCCAGCCAAGCTCTGCTGAATCCAGGGTACGCAGCACAACCGGAATGCGTACGCCATAACGCTCTGCCAACTGTTCATCGTCACAGATATCTACCAGTTCATAGGCCAGACCGGCATCCAACAGCAATGCCTCGGCCTGATGACACAGATGACAGCCGTCAGTGTGATACAAAATAAACTCAGCCATGGGTCACTACCCAGCAGTTATGGATTTGCGGGTTGCGGGCATAATCCATCGGCAGAACTTTGTCATCGATATTGACCGCCTTAAGCCCTTCGGCGTTCAGCGCCTCCATATCCATCTTGAACTTGCGTTTGTTGTTGGAGAACAGGATTTCGCCGCCGGGATTGAGCAAACGCTTAAGCGACACCAGCAAGGCCACATGGTCACGCTGCACATCGAAAGAATCTTCCATACGCTTAGAGTTAGAAAAAGTCGGCGGGTCGATGAAAATCAGATCAAATTTTTGCTGACAATCACGGATCCACTGCAGGCAGTCAGCCTGCTCGAAATAATACTGACGACCCACCAGACCATTGAGCATAAAGTTATCTTTTGCCCAGTTAAGGTAGGTATTGGACATATCCACTGTGGTCACCGACTTGGCGCCACCTTTACCTGCGTGCACAGAAGCGCTGCCGGTGTAGGCAAACAGGTTCAGCACATCCCTGCCCTTAGACTTTTCGCCCACCAGTTTGCGGGTCAGTCGGTGGTCCAGAAAGAGGCCAGTATCCAGATAATCACTGAGGTTAAGCTTAAAGCGGCAACCGTATTCGGTGGTGGTCAGCTCCAGCTTCTCGGCATCCAGCTTCTGATACTGATTGGTGCCCTTCTGGCGCTCACGGGTCTTGAGCACAATCTTTTCGGGGTCAATACCGAGCGCCCGCGGCAGGGCCAGCAGCACGTCGGTCAGACGGCGCTTGGTCACGGTTTCAGGGATGGACGATGGCGCGGCGTATTCCTGCACCACTACGTAATCAAGGTATCTGTCCACCGCCACGTTGTATTCAGGGATATCGGCATCGTACAGGCGATAGCTGTCGATTCCTTCACGCTTGGCCCATTTTTCCAGCTGCTTGACGTTTTTCTTCAGACGATTGGCAAAAGGTGCTGCAATTTCACCGCCCTGGCTCGCCTGCTCGGGAGCCACTTCACGGCGGGTACTGTTGGCATGCAGGATGTACAGGTTAAAGGCACACTCCAGCGCGCCGTTAAACATCTTCATCTGCTTGTCTGCTTTCAGTTTAAGTGATGACACCAGCTCCATATCGCTGCACAGCAGACCGAGTTTCCAGCCACCGAAGCTTTGCTTAAACTTTTCACCCAGTTGGAAGTAAAGCTGCAGCAAGCTGGTCACGTTGCCCAAACGCTCGCCATAGGGCGGGTTGGTCAGCAGCATACCGCCTTCAACCGGCGGTTCAATGTTCAGCACATTGGCAACTTTGAGTTCAATAAATTCAAACACACCGGCGGCGTTGGCATTACGTTTGGCCAGCGCAATAACCCGCGAATCAATATCCGAGCCATAAAACTTGAGCTGACAACGGCTTTTACCCAAAGAAGCGCGAGCCTTGGCTTCTTCCTTAATCTGAGTCCAGATCGCTGAGTTATGACGGTGCCAGTGCTCAAAGCCAAAACGCTCACGCAGCAGCCCGGGCGCCATATCACAGGCCATCATGGCCGCTTCAATCAGTACTGTGCCACTGCCACAGAAAGGGTCAAGCAAAGCAGTTGGATTCTCGGCCCAACCACTGCGATACAGCATATTGGCCGCCAGGTTCTCTTTCAGCGGCGCCTCGCCCGTATTACCACGGTAACCACGCTGGTGCAGTGCCGGACCTGAGAAATTAAGGCCTATGGTAATTTTGCCACGGCCATAATGGGCGTCGATGCGAATATCCGGGTTACCTTTCACCACGTCCGGGCGTGACAGTTCATCATCACGGAAACGATCGACCACGGCGTCTTTTATCTTAAGCGCACCGAACTGGCTGTTTTTGATAAAACCGCCGGTGCCATGAAAATCGATGCTGAAGGTGCAGCGATTGGAAAAATGGGCAGGCCAATCGATGCTGTACGCCGCGTTATAGAGCTGCTCAGGAGTTTCACATTCACCATTGAACAGGATAATGACAATACGGCTTGCCAGTCGGCTCCACAGAGTAATGCGGTAGCCCTGCTCCAGATTGGCACTGAAATAAACACCTGCTACGCTCTCACGCACCTCAGAGGCGCCCAGGGCTTCAAGCTCCTTGGCGAGTGCATATTCAAAGCCCTTGGGGGCAGCGGCAAAAAAGTTAAACATCGAAATTACGCCTGCAGAAAATCAAAGGGCACATTATACCCGTTTAGCCCCTTAAAAGATAAGCAATCTTGGGCGGCGCAGCCTAAAGCGGCGCTTTATCAGGCAGGAGCCACGCCGCTGGAGCAATTTCCTTCAGCTTCTGCTTAAATCCCCCTCAGCTTGCAGGATATTTGGGCAGTTACACACAAATCCGGGAATTTCCCTTGTAATTGGATTTCAGGATAGTTATAGTTCGCCCCGCTTCGACGCTGAGGGCTGAAATACAGAGCCTGAAGCACTCTTTAACAAGAGAAGAAGCCGTGACAATTCGGACGCGGGATGGAGCAGCATGGTAGCTCGTCGGGCTCATAACCCGAAGGTCGTCGGTTCAAATCCGGCTCCCGCAACCAACTTTCTGGCTGGCAGAAAGACTCAAAAAAAACAGCAAATAATCGGATGCAGGATGGAGCAGCATGGTAGCTCGTCGGGCTCACTCTTAATAATAGAGTCGAAGGTCGTCGGTTCAAATCCAGATCCCGCAACCAATTCCTCAATTAAGAATTTAAACTGATTGCATCAACATCCGGACGCGGGATGGAGCAGCATGGTAGCTCGTCGGGCTCATAACCCGAAGGTCGTCGGTTCAAATCCGGCTCCCGCAACCACTTTTCTAAAGTACTCCCCCCAAATAGATAGCCAAAACTGTCTCATTCAGTTTGCCATGTTTATTCTGTTTACTTTCTCGCGCTGGGCTTCCTGATTTTTGTATGGTTTATTTTTTTCTATGGCTCAAAGATCCATTCGCCGGTAACCCGCCCACCCCATGCCAAACAAAAAGCACCGGCCGGGCCAGTGCTTTGGAACTTATCGATTAAACTACCGCAGTCAAAACGGATTTAAACTATAACCTTGTTGCTGCAACTGTGCATGGGCGGTCATGGCTGACAGAGACATCTCAACCCCCGGGAACAGCAAATTATTGTCGATGCCATAGTAAGAGGCAGTTTGTCCGCACACCATAATGCGCACGCCGTTATTCATTAACGCTTTGAGCAATACCGAATGGCTGTTGCCCCGTGCAAGCTTTTTGAAATGGGCATCGTCATCCAACACATCAAAAACCGCTTTGCCATGAATAACCAACGCCAACTTAATGTTGTCGGGATTAACGCCTGCTGCAGCATGCATATTCAGAAACCGCGCCAGGCTTTCAATACCGCGATTCAGTTTGCCAGGCTCACTCTGATTACCCAGGTCAAACGCCACTCTAAAGTGCTGATCCTTTGGAACAGGATAAGTTTGCTTCACCCTGGTGGCGACCTCACCATAGCCTTCAATCAAGGGGCCGGATTTAAAGTCGCCCGCCCCCGCCTGTACCTGAGTCGTTAAACCCAGCGCCAACAGCGCTGCGACTCCCCATATGCCGCCTTTCCCGGCTCGCATTGACCAAGACCCCATGGTGCCTCCCGCATTGTTAATCATATGTAAACTCAGTCTTGAGTTTGACATAGCCTGCCGCGAGACTCAATAAAAGAACATGATTAACATCAATAAGATGGCATACTTACCAAGGAATAATCCTGCCCTGATAATCAAAAAAACCACCGCTTTGTGACGCAGTTAAACTTTCAATCACCCGATATAACCCCTGAGCCGAAGTAGTGGTATCAATCAAAGCACCCGGGCCGCCCATGTCAGTTTTCACCCATCCCGGATGCAGTGCCACCGCTTTGACTTTGAAAGGCGCAAAATCAATCGCCAGGGACTTAGTGACTGCATTTTGCGCCGCTTTGGCAGAACGATACAAATAGGCGCCACCGCTGCCGTTATCGGCCATGCTGCCCATCTTTGAGGTCAGGTTGGCGATAACGCCCTGCCCCTGACACAAGCCATCGGTCAACGCTTCCACGAGCTTCATCGGACCAATACAATTCACGGCGAACAGCGTATGCCATTCATCTTCCGGAGTGTTCCCACGCATCACACCGCGGGGGCCATAGTAGCCTGCGTTATTGATTAACCGGTGGACAGGCCTGCCTGCCAACGCGTCTCCAACAACGGCAATAGCGTCGGCAGAGCTGATGTCCAGCTCAAACAGTTCAAGCCCTTCATTAGTGTCCATCAGGGCATGCAATGCCTTTGCTTCATCCGGATGACGGCAACAGGCTGCCACATCGCAGCCAGCGGTCAAATAAAGCTCAGTCAGTGCTAGACCTATACCTCGGTTGGCTCCGGTGATTACTACTTGCATCATGTTGATCCTCGTTGTCGTTTCTCAAGTGCCTTGCCAAGCAAGCCGAAATAGGCCTGAATTTGCTGCATAATGGCCTGGCGATGGCGATTATCGGGAAAGGCGCCGACAGGCATGGCGCCCCACTGGCGACTGGTTATACCATGTACTGACGCACTATTTTCCGTACCAGTCACCAGATAGGGATTGATAAGCCATTTGGGACTGATTTCACCGCTTTGCATATCAACATATTCAAATACAGCATGGGTCTCTATCGCAGCTTCAAAGGCACGCGCCATTAATTCAGACGGATGGGAAAAATAGAGCCGGCCAACGGATTTATCCAACGTAATTGCACGGTACATATAGTCGCTTGGCTGCTCACCGTCGGGGCTTAACAGCACGCACCGGAACAGTGCATCCAGTCTGTCATTAAGCGGGTGGCAAAGCAGAGGTACATCTTTAAGCCAAAGCTCACTGGCAAATCGTCCGTTAACTCCGCGGCCTACATCCATGGCAAGGCCACAAATATAGTGATCAAAGGCATGCCAGAACTCATGGGCCAGTGCTCCGGCTCCAGCGTGTTTGGCAAGTGCCAACGTGCGCTCACAAGGTGAATAGTGGGCCATAACCCCCTGCTGTCCGCCGTGGCCAAAAGCCAGGTTGAGTTGCTCCCTCAGCCCCAACGCTATCGGCGGCAATCCCAATACCAGAGCTAAATCCGCCAGCGCATCAAATACCATATTGGCAGCTATCAGTGACTCACTGCGGCTCACCCAGCGGCCAACACGCACATGACCGAGGCCAAAGTGCTGTTTCACGTCTAGAAAAGTCACCTGTTCACCGTCACGGTGATCAGGGCCCTGACGCACTCTTGCCTGACTCCGCTGCATTCGCTCAAGCTGCATTCAGGTAATCAACTCCTTTATCCATCGCTTTGCCCTGCACTATTATTCGCCCTTCATCCGGTTAATTTGTCGTCCGACATCAAACCCTTCGTCAGTGACTATGGTTTCCAGCACCTGAATTCGCTGTTTGAGTTCAAGGATTTCGTCCCGCAATGCCTCGAACTCGGCTCGTTGTTCGCTGCCGAGGCGTTGCTGCCGCTCTCGCAGCCGCATAAATTGCAGTATGAACCCACCGGTTACAGCGATAATCGGAATAAGTAACGCCAACATGCCCATATTCATAACAGTCTCTCCACTTAGTCTTGGCCTATTATGGCGAGCGCGATTACACCATGCCAGTAACATAGGTCATTTGTTTACCGGTTTAAAAAATGGCGTTGGAACAGTTAAAAGCTGTAAAAAGGAAAAGGACGCCGATGGCGTCCTTTAGAATATTTGCGAGACAACAAGCGATAGCAGAAATTATCCAGTTAGCTTCCGGCTTAATCAGGCGGCCACGGTTTGGCGATTAATACGGGGCTCATGCAAACGGTTATGCATCACCTTGATGGTTTCAAATTGCCCGAGACGTTTACCGTCACCTAAATCACATGCTTTCCCCAGCAACATAACCAACGCTGCCTGTAAACCGTTTTCAACGACCATTACCAAATGGCGTTCACCATGGCATTTAAGTTCAAACACCTTACCCATATCGGCGAAAACACAAATGTCACTGGCTTCGAAAAACCAGGACTTGGGCATTTGAGGTTTGAGCATAAAATGTGCAGCTGTTGCATTGAGTGTAATTTGAACAGCAGCGGCATCAGTAATTTTCAGGCGTTTTTGCACACGGTCAAGCAAGTCTATATAGAACTTGGCGTGTTCAACGCTAAATTCCATATTACCCAACGCATCCGGAATAAGGAGCTTGGCTTTGTAAGGAGTCAGAAATTCCATTTCCAAACCTAACGAAACGCTTAATACACCGTAAGCATCGTTATATCTCCATTGCCAATCCGTTTGTGGCATTAATAACATAACGTATACCCGCAAATTAGTTTATCAAGAGCATCATAGATGATTATTTACCCAATATCAAAAACTTTTTCCTGCGATATGACTTAGTTAACAATGCGTTAGAGAAGACAATCTGATCATAAATCGATCGTTTCGGATCGGCATGAAGAAAAAAGGATCGCTTTCGCGATCCTTTTGCTGTTATTTTGAACTATAGCTTTGAACTATGTCTTTTATTAATTTTGGCCCCTGATAAATAAAGCCTGAATATATTTGAACCAGGGTTGCGCCTGCATCAAATTTAGCCATTGCGTCTTGAGCAGAATTGATCCCACCAACTCCTATGATCGGGATCGCCCCTTTTAATTCAGTTGCCAACTGTTTAATGACCTTAGTTGATAATTCAGTCAAAGGCTTACCTGAAAGACCACCGGTTTCATTCGCATTGGCAAGACCACTTACGCCATCACGGCTTAACGTTGTATTGGTGGCAATGGCAGCATCAAATTTATTTTTGATCAAAGATTGTGCAATGCTGGCAATTTCTTCTTCAGTCAGATCCGGGGCAATTTTAAGGGCAATTGGCACATATTTTCCGTGCTTTTCTGCCAGGTCAGTTTGTTTTGCTTTAAGGGAGGCCAGTAGATCGTCGAGCAGATCGCCATACTGCAAAGTACGCAATCCCGGCGTATTTGGTGACGAAATGTTTACCGCAATATATGCCGCGTAGGCATATACCTTGTCCATACAGATCAGGTAATCATTTTTGCCCTCTTCCACCGGCGTATCTTTATTCTTACCAATGTTCACCCCAACCAGGATATCGGTTTTCTTGGCCTTGAGATTGGCCACCAGATTATCGACACCTTTGTTGTTGAACCCCATGCGGTTGATAATGCCTTTGGCAGGCTTCAAGCGGAACAGACGCGGCAAATCGTTTCCGGGCTGAGGACGTGGCGTTACAGTACCCACTTCTACATGACCAAATCCCATGGCGTGAAACGCATCAATCGCTTCACCGTCTTTATCCAAACCTGCAGCCAAACCCACAGGGTTTGGAAAGGTGATCCCCATGCAAGTCACAGGCTTACGGGCAATAGACTGGGCGTAAAAGGCCGTTAACGGGGTATTGGCGGTACGCTTGAGGCTGCCTATGGCCAGATTGTGGGCTCGCTCAGGATCCATTTGAAACATGACTGACTGCGCGATTTTGTAAAACATTGGATCTCCTTGGATTTTAATGTTCGTTGGTCATGAGGCCAGGCTGCCTGCAGGGTAAGGCGCACAGTTTACAGCAGCACTGTGTTTTTAGCCAAAAAAAGCCCCGGCAATTGCCAGGGCTTGATTAGCTGCAATACGCTTACTTGTGACCTTCGCAATGAAGGATCAGCAGGTTAAGCTCGCGCAGAGCGACCGAGAACTTGGCAAATTCATGGCTTTGCGTAGTCTTGAAGTCAGCCAGCATATGGAACCAGCGCTCAAGCAGCACACGGTTTACGTCGATCCAGCTTTCAATAATGGCATCCGCAGTACAGGTATCACTGCAGGTACGCAGTACCACTGAGCTCAGAGCGCGCTGCTGCCAATCCAGCTCCTCACGGAAAGCGGCACGGGCCAACGCCTGCCAGTGGTTGGCAACCGGCTGAGCACTGATCTGCTCGAGGAACCAGTGTAATTCAACCTTGGCACCCAACCTGAAGTAGGTTTCGGCAACCAGAGCAACCGGCTTGCTTTCATTCTGGGCAATCTGGGCAATATCCAGTGCCGAGAACAAGGTGCTCATATTGGCAATAACCCTGGCCACATCGCTGTCAACCTGCTCTCTTTCCAAAGCATGTACTTCAGCACTGATAGCCTCGACTTCTTCAGCCACCATGTACTGATGCACATTGGCTTTCAGCTCATCGAATACTGGCTTAAAGAAGGCCACTGTCTGCTCGATGCTGTTATTACGGTTTCTGTGACGCAGGAACCAGCGACAGGCGCGGCGCACATTGCGGCGCAACTGATGCAGCATCTCGAGTTGAACCACTGCTGGAACGACACCGTTTTGAGTACTGATGGCCTTGGTAAGCTGAGCCAAACCAAAGACTTCGCGAGCCATACTGTAGCAAATCGCCACTTCGGCCACTGTGGCACCAGTCTCATCCTGCATACGCTGAACGAAGTTCAGACCCATGTCGTTTACCAGCTCGTTAGCCAGAGAAGTGGCAATGATTTCACCACGCAGTGGATGGCTGGTCATCTTGTGGGCATAAAGCTCCTGCAGTTTCTGCGGGAAGTAGCTCACCAATAACTTGGACAGGAAGCTGTCTTCAGTAATTTCTGGGGTGACCAGTTGCTCTTTCAGCACCATTTTGGCATAGGCAACCAATACCGACAGCTCAGGACGGGTCAGAGGCTTACCAGCGGCAAGGCGCTCTGCCAGTTCATCGTCGCTTGGCAGGAATTCCAGCGCGCGATCGAGTTTGCCTTCTTTCTCAAGATAATGGATGAAACGAACCTGTTCTTTAAGCTGTTCAGCGCCACGAACCTGAGTTACAGAGATAGTACGGGTCTGATCCTTACAATCCTGCAATACGATTTCACTGACTTCATCGGTCATCTCTTCCAGCAGACGGTTACGCTGCTTCAATGTCATTTCGCCTTCAGCCACCATGGCGTTCAGCAAAATCTTGATGTTAACCTCATTATCAGAGCAATCCACACCACCTACGTTATCCACGAAGTCGGTGTTCATACGGCCACCATTCATGGTGTATTCGATACGGCCAAGCTGAGTGCAACCCAGGTTGCCCCCTTCACCGATGATCTTGGCACGCACATCACGGCCATTCACCCGCAGACCGTCGTTGGCACGATCGCCCACTTCAGCGTTGGTTTCACGGGCTGACTTGACATAAGTGCCGATACCGCCGTTCCAAATCAGGTCCACTTCCATTTTGAGCAGCTCTTTGATGAGCTCTGTAGGATTCATGGCAGACTTGTCGGTACCGAGCATCGCCTTCATTTGCGGGCTCAGAGTGATGGACTTGGCACTACGCAGGAAGATGCCACCGCCTTTTGAGATAAGTTCACGGTTGTAATCATCCCAACTGGACCGTGGCAAGTCGAACAGACGCTGACGCTCTTTAAAGGTTGCGGCCGCATCCGGCGTTGGGTCGATAAAGATGTGCATGTGGTTGAATGCGGCCACCAGGCAGGTGTGCTCAGACAGCAACATACCGTTACCGAATACGTCACCGGCCATGTCACCTATACCCAAACAGGTAAAGTCGGTTGTCTGACAATCAATGCCGATTTCACGGAAGTGGCGCTTAACGGATTCCCAGCCACCCTTGGCGGTAATCCCCATCTTTTTGTGGTCATAACCGTTGGATCCGCCTGACGCAAAAGCATCACCCAGCCAGTGGTTGTACTCGATAGAAATGGCATTGGCGATGTCAGAGAAAGTCGCGGTGCCTTTGTCAGCAGCCACTACCAGGTAGGCATCGTCTTCATCGTGACGCACCACATCTACCGGCGGTACGATTTCGCCGTTGATGATGTTGTCTGTTACATCCAACAGACCACGGATAAAGATGCGGTAGCATTCCTGACCTTCGGTAAAGAAGGCTTCACGGCTGCCATCCATGGGAGGCTGCTTACACACGAAGCCACCCTTGGCGCCCACAGGCACAATCACAGTGTTCTTAACGTTTTGTGCTTTCACCAGACCCAGTACTTCGGTACGGAAGTCTTCACGGCGATCAGACCAGCGCAGACCACCACGGGCAACCTTACCACCACGCAGGTGCACGCCTTCCACTCTTGGGCTGTAGACAAAGATTTCAAATGCCGGAAGTGGCTTTGGCATCTCGGGGATCATACGTGGAATGTACTTAAAGGAGATGTAGTCCTTGCTTTCTCCGGCCGCATTGGTCTGGTAGAAGTTGGTTCGCACTGTGGCGTTGATCAGGTCCAGATAGCGGCGGATGATACGGTCATCATCGAGACTCGCCACATCTTCCAAACGCAGGTTCAACTGCTCCTGGAACTTGGTCAGAGTGCGGGTCTTCAGTTTTGGATTGAACTTGCGGATGAACATTTTCACCAGCAGATCAGCAATTTCGGGATAGCGGGCGAACGTTTGCTCGATATAGGCCTGGCTGAAGGTGGCGTCAATCTGACGCATGTACTTGGCATAGGCACGCAAAATAGAGACTTCGCGACCGGCAAGACCGGTAGACAGCACCAAGCGGTTGAAGCCGTCATCTTCCAGCTTCTTATTCCACACCTGAGCCAGCGCAGTCTGGAATCTGTCCTGACTGTCGGCGAGGTTTTCGGTGTTGCCACCGGTCACCATCATCAGGAAGTCCAGGATCCAGAAGGTGGCACCATCGGGGGTTTTCACTTCATACGGACGTTCGTTAATCACCCGCAGACCGAAGTTCTCCAGCATTGGCAGTACATCGGACAGGTGAATTGGCTCATCCTTATGGAACAGCTTCAGGCGTACCTTGTTGCTGTTAAGTGCCGCTTCCTGTGGCTGGTAGAACAACATGCCAAGCTTGTGTTCTTCGTCCAGCGCTTCGAGCTGCTGAATATCCACCACTGAGGCATTAGGCAACACATCTTCTTTGTAAGATCGTGAGAACGCAGTCAGGTAGCGCTTGGACAGGCGGTTACCCTGCTCTTCGCCCATGGCGTGATTAAGTGAGGCATACAGCTTGTCTTCCCAGCTGCGGGCGGCTTCAATCAGATTGTTTTCAATGGTGGCCACATCTACATCCATATTATTGTTATCGACTTTCACTATGTAGTAGGTTCTGGCGAGAATGGACTCAGAGAAATAAGTGGTGAACTCCACTTCTTCTTTACTCTGGAAGTGCTGTGCCAGAATACGCTGCGTGTCCTGACGCAGCTTGGTGTTATATCTGTCCTTGGAAACATACACGAGACATGACAGGAAACGACCAAAGCCGTCTTTGCGTACAAACAGTTTCAGTTTGTCGCGATCCTGCATTTCAAGTACACCGTGAGCCACGTGTGCCAGTTCTTCTTCACTGGACTGAATAATCTCATCACGGGGCAGGTTTTCCAGGATATTCACCAGAGCCTTGTAATCATGTGACTTGGGCACCAGACCAGAATTATCCAGGACACGCTGTACCTTTTGTGCCAGCAGCGGAATTTCACGCGGACTGCGGTTGTAAAGGTTAGAGGCGTAGAGGCCGACAAATCTGTCTTCACCCACTACATTACCCTTGGTATCGAAACGCTTGATGCCGATGTAGTCGACATATGCCGGACGGTGTACACGGCTCTTGGTGCTGCTTTTGGTCAGAATAAGCAGTGAGCTATCGAGAGCTTCTTTACGGGCATTGTCAGACAGAGTCGACAGCATCAGGCTCTCAACCTTATGCTTACCGGGCTTGTTCATCAGCCCCAAACCGGATTCGAGATTTGGCACCAGCTCCATATCGCCTTCAACACGCTTCAAATCGTATTGACGATAACCCAACAGGGTGAAGTGGTGGTTATTCAGGTAAGTCAGGAATGCGACAGCTTCATCAAGCTCTTCTTTGGCACCCGGGAATGGACGCTTGGGCAACTCCTCAATGGTCTGCTTGAGCTTTTCAGACATCACCTGCCAATCGCTTACTGCAGCGCTCACATCTGAGAGAACCGACTGGATTTCACCCAGCAGTTTCTTCAAGTCAGCTTCAGAGCTCTGACGGTCGATTTCAATCAGGAATACGGCAACCTTGTCGGCATCTTCCGGGCTGTCCTTCACAAAAGCAACACTGTCGATACCCGCTTCACTGCGACTGATAGCAAGTGGTGTATGCAGCATCATATGGGTGGTCACGCCAATACGATTCAACGCCATACCGAGCGAATCGGTCAAAAATGGCATATCCGTCTGGATAACCTCAATAATCGTATGTGATGACTGCCAGCCATGTTTGGCCTGACTTGGGTTATATACGCGAATATGGCTTTCACCTGCTTTGGTCTTGCCCAGCGCATTCCACAAACTCAGCACAGCACCGTAGAGGTCACTGTCTGTGCGGGCATGGAGGTCATCTTTTGACATGTGGGCATAGAGGCAGGTAGCAAACTGTTCTAATTGCTTTGCTTGTGAATTCGGGACTTTGGAATGGATCAAACTGACTACGTTTTCGAGCAGTACTGAAGGCATTGCATCTTTCAAGGCCATGTTGCTGTTTCCTTAAGCGTCTATGGCAGCGCTTTATTCATTTTATGGATGCTTCCGACGTATGACCCCGGGAAATTTTTGTGACCAAGGTCATGGCGCGCAGTTTATTACTAAACCATACGATTTTCGAGGAAAATTTTAGTGGTAGATCCTGTGGAAATCCAGTAACGGCGGGACTTTAACGGAATGTTAAGAACAAGGATTCACATCAAAAGAGTAACTATGCAGTGCGCTGTTTAAAACAAAAGGGGAGCAAAGCTCCCCAATGTCAGTGTTTATCGGCGCTTTGGCCAGAACAATGCTGTCAATGCCGGCAGAATAATAATGGCACCCAGCATATTTACCAGGAACATGAACGTCAGCAAAATTCCCATATCCATCTGGAATTTAAGTGCCGAGAAGAACCAGGTACTTACCCCAATCGCCAAGGTCAGACCAGTGAAAATAACCGCACTGCCCCGCTCCTGCAACGCCTCAAGGTATGCCTGCTGTACTGCCATGCCGTCACGCAGTTTTACCGCCATAGTCGACAGAATATAAATGCCATAATCCACGCCAATCCCCACACCAAGTGCAATCACAGGTAAGGTACTGACCGCAAGGCCGATTTCGAGTTTTGTCATCAGTGCCTGAGCCAGCGTCGATACCACATACAATGGCAGGATAACCGCGATGGTGGCTCGAATAGAGCGGAAACTTGCCAGACACAATACGAACACAGCGCCATAGACATAAAGCATCATCGGCGTTTGCGCCTCGGCCACCGCCTCATTGGTGGCCGCCATTACGCCCACCGGGCCTGAGGCCAACCTAAACTGGATTTTATCGGTATCAAGTTCTGCCGACACCGCCTTCACCTTGGCAACCACAGCCTCAATGGTTTCTGCTTTGTGATCTGTCAGGAACAAATACACAGGCATTACCGAGCAGTCACCGTTCAGAAGTCCTGAAGTAGTCGGTATTTGTCCTACGGCCTGTACCAGACTGGATGTGTTACGCGGCAGGACTTCCCACTTGGGGTTACCCTCGTTAAAACCGGCGTTAACCTTACGGGCAATAGAAGCAAGACTGGCGGTTGATTCAACGCCGGGTGTATTACCCACCTGCCACTCGAATTCACCTATCCTCTCCAGAGCATCGTGGTAGGTACAGGCTTCAGGATATGCCTCAGTGATGATGGTCATCACATCGGTAGTGATACTGAAATGATCAGTAATGAAGAAGGTGTCCTGATTGTAACGGCTGTCGGCATGGAGCGCCGGAGCCCCGCCCTGCAAGTCACCAATCTTCATCTGACTGGCACCTTGAAGCCCCAGCATGTATACCCCGGCTGTGGCAAGCAGCACCACCACAGCAACCCGAATATCGGCAAAGCGCGAGAATGGCTGCCAGAAGGCCTTGGCCCGCTCAGCGCGGCCACTGTCTTCCTTGGCTTTGATATCAAAGAAGGAAATCACCACCGGCAGCAAAATCAGGTTGGTGAAGATAATTACTGCCACCCCCAGAGAGGCAGAAATGGCAAGCTCACGGATAATACCAATGTCGATAGCAAGCAGGGTAATAAAACCCACGGTATCGGACAGCAGTGCCACACCACCGGGCACCAGCAAGCTTCTGAATGCAGATGCTGCAGCCGCCTTGGTTTGCTGACCATCCAGTATCCGTTGACGCACTGCGTTGATGATTTGCACCCCGTGGCTTACACCAATTGCAAACACCAAAAATGGCACCAAAATCGACATGGGATCGAGACCAAAACCAACGACGGTTAACAGACCCAGCTGCCAAACCACCGCCATTAAACTACATGCCAGTGGCAGCAAAGTCAGCACAACAGAGCGACTGAACAGGAATACCATTACCGCGGTAATCGCAATGGCAATCAGAAAGAACAGAACTACCCCTTTGGCACCATCTGCAACGTCACCAGCCATCTTGGCAAAACCAATGATGTGCACCTTAATGGTGTCGGTTTCATACTTGCCCCGGAGTTCATTTTCAAGTTTGGCAGCAAAGGCTATTGTATCGAGCAATTCACCGGTTTTGGGGTCAAAATCCATCAACTGTGCCGAGACCATAGCGGCACTGTAATCCTCAGCAATCAAGCGCCCGACAATACCTGCCTTTTCTATGTTGTCCCTCACCACCGCAAGACCCATCTCATCATTCACATAATCGGCAGGAATGACAGGTCCACCGGCGAAACCATCCTCAACGACTTCCGTGAAGCGGGTCGACGGAGAAAACAGTGACTTCACCTGTGAGCGTTCAATGCCGGGAATAAAAAACAGCTGGTCGTGGACGTTTTTCAATGCATCAAAAAACACCGGATTAAAAATGTTACCGCTGGTGTCCTCAACAGCCACCATGATGGAGTTGGCACCGCCAAAATCCTTCTGATGCTTAAGGTAAGTCTGCATATAACTGTGATTAAGCGGAATATTCTTTACGAAGGCCGCATCCATTTTCAATTGGCTGGCCTGATAGCCCAAAAAGGCTGTCAGCAGAATAAAAATGCTAATCACCCATCCACGGTGACGAAAAAGAAAGCTTTCAAAGCCGTTGACCAATTTTTCCAACATCGCTCAGGTCCTGTTTTTATCGTTATAAAAGCGTGAGTAAATCATTATTCAAGTGCAGCGCTGAGAGCCAATACCCCTTTGGCACCAACCAACCAGACTTCACCTTTGGGATCCTGTGCTGCCGCCACCAAATTTTCGCCCTGGCGACGAGCTACCAACTTAATATCACCGGCAGCCGTCTTTTCGAGCACGACACCGGCATTTCCGACAAAATAGACACTGCCATTGGAACTGGCAAGGGCGCCATTAATACTGGACTCCACAGGAAGATCCAACTGTTGCCACTCATCAAGAGCCGGACCAGCCTCAAAAATATGGCCTCGAAGCCCCATCACATAAACCGCATCCCCATGTTGAACAGCAGAAAACATCGACCCTTCATAATCAAAGGGTAAACGCTCAAAGCTCTCTCCGCCATCCGAAGAAACCGATACCAATCCCAATTCCCCGACCATCAGCAAGCGACCATCATCCAATAAGATCATTCGGTTAAAATGAGGAAGTAGAGACGCTTTTTCAATAGCATAAACCTCGGGGTCGGTTTCTTTTAACTCATTGAGGTAATTGCGATCCTCCTCAAACAGCAGGGCTTCATGGAACACATTGGACCAACTTGCACCACCATCCATCGTCTTATAGAACAAACCATAAGCACCAATGGCAAAACCTGTTGATTCATTGATGAACAATATATCCATAAAAGGGCGTTCCAGTTCGGGTGCCTCGAACTGTTTAATCCAGGTGTTACCACCATCTTTGGTATGAATGATGGTTGCATCATGCCCCACTGCCCATCCCTTCATCGGATTAATGAAAAACACCTTGTTCAGCTGAGCCCGGGTGGGCGTTTCAACCTGTTGCCAGCTCTCACCGCCCAACAAGACGTGTCCTCGCTCACCCACTGCAACCATAATGTCACCGGCTCGGCTGACATCCAGCAAGAGTCCTTTGGAAGCGTTGGGCTGAAGTTGATGAGATGGGGAGGTGCCTGCCAAAGCAGAAGTCATGGCAGCTAACAAGCAGGATAGGGACAACAAGGTACGCAGCAACATAAAAACTTCCTAATGCTGAAAAATCGGGGCGCCTGCAGCGCCCCTTGTCATCAGAAGACCCGGATGATTAACGCACACCTTCGCGACGCAGCGCATCAGGTGTAAAGTCAGCGGCAGACAATTTTGCATCAAAATTATACATGCTACCTTCATTATCCAGACCTATGGCCAAATAACGACGTGACTGCAGGTCATGGAACACTTCCAGCGTACTCCAATGTGTGGGCACTTCGTAGTAGTTCAGACCATGAGCGAATGCAACCCGATAGAGTTCATCACGGTTGTCATACATGTCAGTGGCCGATACCTGCCAAGAGTCCTCATCCAAGTAAAAAACGCGAGTCTTGTAAATATGGCGCATGCCATCTTTCAACGTCGCTTTTACTTCCCATACACGGTGTTTTTCCCAACGAACCAACTCTGGGTTAATGTGACCCGGCGTCAGAATTTCATCGTACTTAACACTGTTTGAATGCAGCTTATAGTCATTGTAAGGAATAAGAATTTCTTTCTTTCCTACCAACTCCCAGTTATAGCGGCTGGGTGAACCGTTGAACATATCGTAGTCGTCGGTGGTACGCAGGCCGTCAGATACGGTACCTGGGGTATCGAATGCGACGTTAGGCGCTTTACGTACCCGGCGCTGACCTGTGTTATAGGTCCAGGCCTGACGTGGCAATGCTTCCTGATCAACCGTCTCTTTAACCAACAGTGCAGTACCTGCCAGTCGGGCAGGCTGAGTCACAACCTGCTTGAACAGAGCCAGAGTATTGGCATCTTTCAGCTTCTCCGGAGTCATATCCGGCTGAGAGTACTCGAAGCGCAGCTGTTCAGACAGCTCAACCAGAGTATAACCGCCCCCCTTGGCCGGAGCAGCCTGGTTACGCTGGGTTTCGATATCTACTCCACGGAAACGCAATACGTGGTTCCAGATAGCTTCCAAACCATTCTGCGGGATTGGGAACGGAATACCGACAGCTGCGCCGATCACGCCATTACCACCCTGCACCATTTCAGCACGTGTCGCATTGGCTTTGGTTGCGTCATATACCCACTGAGGCACGGAAGCGCTGCGACGTGTCTGATACACGTTCATTTTGAAGGTGTCCGGATACAGCTCAAACATCTTGATTTGACCGGGGGTCAGCAGGCTCTTGTACTGCTCCAGATTGGCCTTGCTTACCGTGTATTCAACCTTATCTGCTGCAAACGGGTTTGGATGATGATCACCCTTTTTGTAACCGGATGGAGCTGAGGTAATACCGCCATCCCATGCAGGAATGGAACCGTCGGCATTAGCGGCCATTTCTGCTCCAAGTGGAGTCAGACTGGTGCCCAGCTTTGCCGCATCGGCCTCGGAGACTTTCGCCATTGCAGCACCGCCACTGAGGGCAAAAAGGACTGCTGCTGACAATATCGTAAGTTTCTGCATTGTTATTGTCCCTTAGATAGAATACTTGATATTGAACGATACATAGTCACGATCGCTCATGGCGTTGGTGGTACCTACCCCACCGAAAAAGCTGCTGTAGGACAAATCGGCGCCCCAGCGGCTCTGGTAATCAAAGTTGACGCCCACAGCAACGGATTTACGTCCCTCGGTGAACAAAAACAGTGGGTCAGGTGTAATACCGTCAACATCATGTGACCAAATAACTCTTGGTGACACGTTGATTCCCGCAAACAGGTTATTGTAGTCAGCCTTAGCTACGAGGCGATATCCCCATGCAAAATCAGTTGGGAAAGGGTTGGTTTCAGGTCCGTTATGTACTACCTGCAACACACCCTCATAGCCGTCACGACCGCCGCTGCGTGCAGTTCCTGGACCATTGAGACGTAACTCATCATGGCTTGGCATATCGTGGATCCAGATACCACCGACTTCAGCAAGCATGGTCAGGTTGTCAGTGCCAAGGGTCGGACCAAATAAATGCGTCAGGGTAAACTGTGCCTGAGTGGTATCAACCCGGATGAAGCCTTCAGCATAATCGCCGGGCTTAACTTCCTTGCCGAAATACTCTGGATACTGTGAGAGATTATCGAAGAAACTGTAGTCTCCGCCCACCACGTTTGAATTGGCCAACTGCTGCGGCATGGCCGCAAACAAAAGTTCAACGTCATCAATCTGCAACGGCTCATCTTTACGGTGAGCGATTTCACCCGCAACTGATGTATCTCCAAGCAGGGTATTGAAACTGAAGCCGTACAATTGGATGTCTTCAGGATAAACAATTTGTGCTTTCGAGAAACTGTCAAGGTTCAACAACAGGTCGCGATCTATGTTTGGTGCAGCACCTACTGCGAACATATCCGTCATCAGCGGAACCAAATCAAAGTTGGCTGCGGTGCCGCTGATCAATGGACGTCTGCTGTGATAGTTCATGTAATAAAGGCCGAATTCTGTTTCACCCAGCCAAGGTGCATAGTAGCCAACCTTAAAACCATATTGACCATCATCACTGGCTTCAGCTTCGTCCTCAACCAAAGTTACTTTGGTTGGGTATGCCAAAGCAGCACGGATCAGACCCACAGAATCATTGGCAAAAGCGCCGGCACGGATCATCTCGCCCAAACGTGCGTATTCAGCCTGCAGGAAATCAAGATTGATATCGGGGTTGGCATTAAAGCCAAGTTGAGCATTCTGCTGATAGCCACCATAACCTGCAAAATCGTTAGTGGCAAAAATCGACCCTGGGGTCGGAACCCAAATAGGCTCCCAATCGTATTGATAGAAAGCTTCAACGCTCAGATTTTCATTAATACCGAACGATGCCCACACCATGCCTTGTGGACGGAAGGCTTCTTTAAGTTCGGCGCCGGGCGCATTGAGAATATTCAGATCAACCGGGTTGATTACACCGATACCGTGAGCGATAAGGGTGCTTTCGCCCCAAGACACTACCTGCTTACCAACCCGAATAGTCAGCGGATTCTGGCCATCGTTGAAATCGAAATTCGCATAGACAAAGGCATCCAGCAGACGGACATCTTTACACTGTACTTCTGAGGCGCGCTTGTCGGCACAGGGATCAAACTCCTTGCCAGTGATGGGGTCAGAATAGCCAAAGCTGCCATCGTTGAGTTTGCGATCGTAGAAATACATACCACGGGCAAAGAGACCAAAGTTCTCATATTTCAGCGACAGTTCGTGAAGACCTTTGAAAATTTCAGAAGTGGTATCACCCTGGGAATAGAGCAGATTACTTAAGTCGTTGTTGCTTGAATAGGAACCAGGCTGAGCCCAAATCTCAGCAGAGGTATATTTGGTGTTACCAAACGCGGAATAGTTGGACCAATCAAATCTGGGATGATTAACCTTACCGATTTGGTCGTTCCAATCGCGCTTATCCACACGCCAACTGGCACCCACTGTAAAGGTTGAGTCAAACGAGCCCTTTACATCACCCCAATCAAATGACACCGCCTGAGCGCTGGGCAGGATACCCATACTCAGGGCTGACGCTACCCCCAAAGCAAGCGCCGTCTTGTTAAAACCCTTTTTAACAATCTTCATGTTAGCTTCTCTCCGTAACCTGCTGGATTCTTTTTTATAGGTATTGCAACCAACACTTGGTTAGCCTACAGGTAACACCATTGTTACAGCAATTGCTGCGCTACGGCAAGGCGAGAGCTGAGAAAATTTTCCAAAGAATTGAGTACTTAGCAGTGATTTTGACCTGGATCTAACGGGTGAAATTTGAATTTATTTTGCGGGTCAGGCAATTCGACGACAACTGGTAGGATTAGTCAGCTTTTTTCAATAGCTTATAAATTTGCAACATCAGTAAATAAGATAAATCAAATCAATCAAACGTTTAAAGTTATTACTCTAATTTGTTCAGTGACACAAAATTACCGCTTTTGTCCAACTCAAGACGAAAGAGTCCGTTAACCCCGTCCCTTGTCACAAATGGCCTGAAGTGCCTTCCATTGATCCAAACTACCCTGCCCTGAAGATCCTTAACCTGAACCATGGTTGCAGCCCCTTGATAGTAGGGTAAAAAATCATCGAAACTGATGCGAAGTTTAAAGAAAAGTTCCAACGAGCTGAACTCCAAAACGACAGAAAGCCGGACAGCAAGGTTACCGTCCGGCGACCGGTATTAATGTGCCAGCGCGCGGGACACTTTTTCAAACAAGTCCCGTGACAACTCAGGCATTGCCAACAATTCGTTCAAACAGGCCTTCATCTTTTGCTTACGACCTTCATCGAACTTTCCAAACTGGATCAGCGGCGTGATGATCCGCGCGGCAACCTGAGGATTCACGCCATTAAGTTGCTTGAGGTAACGGGTCAACAGCTGATAGCCTTCGCCATCCTCGCGGTGGAACTGCACCGGATTATTGGCGGCAAAACAGCCTATCAACGACCGCACCCGATTTGGATTATTAAGGCTGAACGCCTTATGGCCAACCAAAGCATCAATGCGGCCTGGTACCGAATCATCCTGACGACTGGCCTGCAACATAAACCATTTGTCCATCACCAGTGGCGTATCCACCCAGCGCGCCTCGAAGCGTGAAAGCAGGCTATCAAGGCAATCAAGCTCCCCGGCCATGGCAGCGCCGAGGGCAGCCAGTGAGTCTGTCATATTATTGCTGTCAATGAACTGAGACTCGACCATTTCTTCCGGGCACAAACCGCCGCGTGCAAGCAGCGCAAGGCAGGCATTTTTAAGGGCACGAGCCGGGGCTGAATCAACCTTTTGAAGCTCGCGATAACGCACCAACAGCTCATCTTCAAGATTGGCCGACAGCTCTTCAAGCACGAATGTCCGCGCCGCAACCAACGCTTCTAAGTTCACGCTGCTCACCTGCTCAATCAAGGCATTAATTGACGGTATATTGAGGATTTCTGCCGCCAACTCGGTATCCAGTGTTTCATCCAATAACACTGCACGGAAGGCATCTGCCACCCGGGTATCGAGCGCCATATCACCGCCGGCAAGGAGCGCATTCACGTTGTCCCAAATAGCACGGCTGATAAGACTTACCGAAGCTTCCCAGCGAGCCACTTCTGAGTTTGCATGGCGCATCAGACTGATAAGCTGCGCGGTGGTAAAGTCGTACTCAAGCTTCACCGGAGCTGAGAAGTTTTGCAGCAGGGAGGGTACAGGCCTGGCACTTAAGCCCTCAAACACAAACTCATTGTGGGCGGCTTTAACATCAAGCACCTTGTTGACAATCGACGTGCCATCGTCGCCAAGCAGCTCCACATCAAAGGGAATGTGCATCGGCTGGGCATGGTCACCCGCCTGAGGCGGCAATTGCTGTAAAACCACCAGATGATATTGACCGCTTGCGGCATCAAAGCTGTCAGAAACCTTGAGTGTTGGTGTACCAGCCTGGTTATACCACAAACGGAACTGGCTTAAATCCACGCCGCTGGCATCTTCCATTGCCGCGACAAAGTCGTCACAGGTCACTGCCTGACCGTCGTGACGCTGGAAATAAAGTTTCATCCCGGCCTGAAACCCTTCTTCGCCCAACAAGGTGTGCATCATGCGAATAACTTCAGCACCCTTGTTATATACAGTCACCGTGTAGAAGTTATTCATCTCAATCACGCTTTGAGGACGAATGGGATGAGCCATAGGGCCAGAATCTTCAGCAAACTGCTGATTTTTAATCACCTTAATTGCCTGAATGCGATTTACTGCACGGGAGCCCACGTCTGAGCTGAATTCCTGATCGCGAAACACGGTCAGCCCTTCTTTCAGGCTCAGCTGGAACCAGTCACGACAGGTGACTCTGTTACCTGTCCAATTGTGGAAGTATTCGTGACCCACTACGGACTCAATGCCGTGGAAATCATCATCGGTGGCGCTTTCGGTATCGGCGAGCACATACTTGGTGTTAAAGATATTTAGACCCTTGTTTTCCATGGCGCCCATATTAAAAAAGTCAACCGCCACAATCATGTAGATATCAAGGTCGTACTCCAGCCCAAAGCGGCTTTCATCCCAGGCCATGGATTTTTTAAGGCTGGCCATCGCATGGTGAGCCTTGTGCAAGTTACCCTTATCAACAAAGACTTCCAGCGCCACATTGCGGCCACTCTGGGTCACAAAGTTGTCTTGCAACAGGTCAAAATCACCCGCCACCAGTGCAAACAGATAACTAGGCTTGGGGAACGGGTCTTCCCACACCACATAATGACGGTCACCCCCAAACTCACCTGTCTCAACCTTGTTGCCATTACTCAAAAGAAATGGGAAACCGGCTTTGGGCGCATCGATACGTACCCGATATTTGGCCAGCACGTCCGGGCGGTCAAGGAAATAGGTTATGCGGCGAAAACCTTCGGCTTCACACTGAGTGCAATAAGCACCATCAGACATATACAAGCCTTCGAGACTAGTGTTGCCAAGCGGATCGAGCTGGGTCTCAATTTCCAATATAAAGCTATCGGGCACCGAGTCGAGCTTAAGCTGTCCCTGCAACACTTGAGCCTCTGCATCCTTACCATTCACCTTCACTGAAATGAGCTTGAAACCTTCGCCATCCAGCAGCAGCGGCTCCCCTTCACGGCAGCGCCTGATCTGACTTGTGGCCACTACCCGGGTATTCGACGGTTCAAGGGAAATATTGAGCTGCAACTCATCAACGGTAAATGCTGGGGAAAGGTAATCTTTTAAATGCTTTGCCTGAACTTCTGACATACAAAATTCCTGTTTTATTCGACCATGGCATCCAGTCCTGTGTCCGATATCGGATGCGACATGCTGTATTACATGTAACATGGCCAAGTCTATTCAAATAGTTGTGGCACTGAGTCATGGTTAAAAAAAACGCGCCGAAGCGCGTTTTTTCTTGTTTTCGCTTAGCGCTGGTGGTTTGCCAGCTTACCGGCGTCTACCAGATCCAGCGTAATGTAGGCAGTTTCGTCAAGGAATGGATCCGGTGCATCCAACTCTTTATCGATATCATCGAGACTGACAACCTTATCCAAGCCTGCACGTTGTCTGCGTTCGTTGGTGCGATCCAGCTGTTTTTTATCATCAGCTTCTCGCTCTGCAATCCGCTCACTTTCCACCAGTGACACTGACTTCTCTTTATGCTGCTTTTTATACTCGTCTATGTCTTGATAGATATAACCAAACTCGACATCTTTCTTGATGCGCTGTTGATGCCGGGCGTCAAGCTCTGCGACCAAGGGCGATGAAATTTCGGCCACCATGTTGTACTGGGCCACTGGCACCTTATCCCAAGGCAGTGCGTTATCTTCTTCAGCCTCACCGTATTCACCAGGCTCAAGTGCGCTCGGGAATGGAATGTCCGGAGTTACGCCCTTAAGCTGAGTACTGCCACCATTAATGCGGTAGAACTTCTGAATGGTGTACTGCACATGGCCAACCGGTTTCTCGTACAGATCATAAATGCGGGCGAGCCCTTTGTGCTGCTGCACAGTACCTTTACCAAAGGTAGACTCACCAACAATGAGTGCACGTTGGTAATCCTGCAAAGCCGCAGCAAAAATCTCAGAGGCTGAGGCACTGTATCTGTCTACCATCACTGTTAAAGGGCCGGAGTACGTAACCTTACCGTCATTATCTCTGTGCTGGGAAACTCTGCCGTTAGCATCACGAACCTGCACCACAGGCCCCATATCAATGAATAACCCGGTCAGCAGTACGGCTTCGGTCAGGGCGCCACCACCATTGCCACGCAGGTCAATAATGATGCCTTCGACCTTTGCTTCGTTCAGTGTCTGCAGTTCTTTCGCAACATCCTGGGACAGATTCATATAAAAGCCAGGAATTTGGATTACGCCCACCTTGCGGTTAGCATATTGACCTTCCGTTGGCTCAATCACCTTGGAGGTAGCTGCGCGATCTTCGAGGCGAATTTTATCGCGCACCAAGGTCACTTCCATTGGCTTGGCATTGGAGCCACCCTTCTTAGGCAAAATTTGCAGGGTAACTTTGCTGCCTTTGGGGCCTTTAATCAGGTCAACCACATCATCAAGACGCCAGCCGATAACATCAACTACAGCCCCGCCTTCCTGACCTACACCAATAATTCGGTCTTCCGGTGACAGTTTTTCACTGCTGGCAGCAGGGCCACCGGCCACCATGCTCTTGATAACGGTATAGTCATCGTCCATCTGCAGTACTGCACCTATACCTTCAAGGCTCAAGTTCATTTCCATTTGGAAACGCTCGGCATTGCGGGGAGACAGGTAGCTGGTATGGGGTTCTATGCTGCGGGAAAACGCATTCATCACGCTTTGGAATACATCTTCGCTCTGGGTCTGGCCGAGTCGTTTGATGGCATTGTTATAGCGCTTCTGCAGCACTTCAACAATGTCAGGCCAGGCTTTTCCGGTTAGCTTAAGATTAAGGGCATCGTACTTTACCCGCTGACGCCAGAGTTCGTGCACCTCGGCTTCATCTTTCGCCCAGGGCGCATCTTCGCGATCATAATCATATTTATCACCAGCCAAGGTGAAATCCATTTCTTTATCGAGCAATGAAAGCGCGTAAGCAAACCCTTCGTAGCGACGTTTCTGCGCCAAATCGAACATTGCATAAGCTGCTGTCAGATCGCCGGACTTCAACATGTCATCAAACTGATGGCGATACTTGTCAAAGGTTGCCAAATCAGCTTGAGTCAGTACATTTCTGCGGTAATCAAGCTGCTTTAGAAAACGATCGTAAATCTGTTCGGAGAAAGAATCATCCAAGCTGAATCTGTGATAGTGCGAGCGGGTAAAGAGGTCTGCTACCCGCTTGGAAGCCACTTTATGCTGTGGCTCCTGCACTAAAGAAGGCAACTCATCGATTTGAATTGCGGGGGCTAAGGCCCACGCTGAAGATCCCATCAGGATCCCGGCGATCGAAACCGCCAGAGAAAATTTTCTCATCAACAAGCTACTCCTTAAACTTCAATAAATTACAGCAGTATATACTCGGCGCCCACTTTCACTGTCAAGCCCGAATCCAGCTGCACATGGACATCTCCTTTATTGATATCCACGATAGACCCGGCAACTGGGGATTGGCCGAGCTTTACATTTACACGTTGTGACACTTTAAGCTCTTCCAACTTAGCCGGAACCAGGTTGACAGCGGCTGGTTGAACTTTAGGAGCCGTGCGTCCGGTCTTATCCTTGGCAACAGGCTTGGCGGTGCGACGTGGCTGTGTTTCAGGCTTACGCTTGGGCTTTCGTGGAGCCTTATCAGCGCTGTCCCCTTCTGCTTTGCTGCGTTCAGCGCGCTTGGCCTTCGCCTTATCCTGACTTTCTTTCAGTGTAGCCTGTGCGTGGTCAATGTGTTCCTGCTCAAGTTCACCACATGGGTTACCGTCCAAATCGACGCGAATCGCACCGGCCTTGATGCACTTCAGATAACGCCAGCTACTGGTGTAACGGCGTAGCGCCACTCGCAGCTGAGTCTTACTGACCTTAGAATCATCAGCCAACCTTTCAGCCAAATCTTGAAACAATCCAATCTTCAGTGGCTTAGCTTCACCCTCGGCCACGAAGCACAAAGGAAAGGTTTCATATAAATACGCAAGAATCGCGTTGGTGTCGGTCAACTTTTCTGTTGATTCCATCTTTACTTCCACAGTTACTAGGTATGTCTGTTCTGCATACAAACACTTGCAGAACATAGGTTATTCTTGATTATCAGCCGCAAAGGCCAACACACAAATTAGCATCTTACAGGCGCACGCCAAAGCGTTAATAATCATTGTTAACAATTTTTATCATTAGCTGGGCATTAACAACAAGCGCACGCGCAAGCTGCCTATTATAGTGACAGCCCGAACGATTGCGACTGCGAATTACCTAAAACTGCTGACTTATTGACCAAACAAGGCCTTTTCGAAGACGCGCACCAACCCTTCGAGACCGGTTTGATCTGCTTCATCAAACCGATTAAAGCGAGGACTGTCGATATCCAGCACCGCAACCACCTCACCGTTATGCCTGACGGGCACCACAATTTCAGAGTTAGAGGCAGAGTCGCAGGCGATGTGTCCTTCAAACTGGTGTACATCGGCAATACGCTGAGTCGTATCGGAAGCCGCTGCAGTACCACAGACACCTTTACCCCATGGGATCCGGGTACAGGCTACTTTTCCCTGGAACGGGCCAAGCACCAGCAATTGATCTCTGCGCACGTAGAAACCGACCCAGTTCAAGTCTTCCAGATGTTCATTCAATAACGCCGAGAAGTTTGCCATAGCGGCAACCAAATCGTCTTCACCTGCCAGTAAAGCCTCGGCCTGGCGCTGTAAAGTATCGTAAAATGCGTGCTTCATACTGTTATCTGCAACCTCTTATTCTGCATCTGCCTTTTTGGCAGCTTTTTTGGGTTGCGCAACCGGCTTGGCAGGTGCGGCCCCCTTGAGCAGCGATGTTAAATCATCTTTATTGGTCGCAAAATAGAACGCCAGCTTTTCGGTGGTTGCTTCATCCAAACCGCAATCGGCATTACCAATGAAAGGGATGAGGCTGTCAGCGATATCCAGCATCTTGTCGTAGGCATCTGCCTCCTTTTTCGATGTAAATGTCATCTTTTCAACCCCGTCTCTGACCACCACATACTGTGTGATTACTGCCATGATAGCCCTCTACCTGTTTATTTATACAGTAACGCAGTTTCACAGTTTTTATCTACATATGCAAGTGTTTAGCTTATTCTGATACACTCCAGCTTTGTAGGCGTTCCATTTTTCTGTACTTGCAGCGCTGATTATTCCCACGTAGTGCTGAATAACACATTTATAAAGTGGCAAGCCAAAGGATTAGCAATTCGCGACTATGCACCACGACGAAATAGACAATTCTGTGATCCTGTGCCGGGCCTGCGACCTTGCTGTCAGGCGCCGGGCGCTTCCAAGTGGCGTCAGAGCCCTGTGTCCTCGCTGCCACACAGCACTTTACGATGCGCCATACTGCTCAGTTAATGGCATGCTGGCGCTATGCCTGTCAGCCATTGCACTGTTCCTTCCGGCGAATCTGTTTCCGGTGCTCGAACTTCATTTTCTTGGCTCTATCCGCACAGCTACCGTAATAGAGGGAGCTTTGGCAGTGATGGATTTAGGCTATTGGATAGTGGGCATAGCAGTTTTGGTCGCCGCTGTAGTCGGACCGGCAATGCTGATTGCATCAATTTTGTGTCAGATACTGTTAGTGAAATCTGGCCTCCAACGCCCATGGCAAAGAGAAGCCTATACCTGGCTGCTGCGAAATCATGGGATTTTCAGCCAGCTCACAATGCTTGAAATTTACGTTATCAGCTTTTTGGTTTCAGCTTTTCAGTTATCTGATTTTTCAGACATATATTTTGGTATAGGCACCTTCTGTTTTACCATGCTGTTCCTTGTTACCCTGTTTTTACAGCGGGAGTACAATATCGAACATATGTGGGGACATCTGAAATGAGCACCGAATGGCCAACAACCGGCAAGCAAATCGGCCTCTGTCAGTGTCGGGTATGTCGCGAAATCAACCCGATCAGTGCAAGTCAATGCCGACGTTGCGGTGCAGATAATACCGCGCGGGATTATGCCAGCGTACAAAAAAGCTGGGCACTGTTAATTACCTCGGCCATCTTACTGATCCCCGCTAATGTCTATCCCATAACAACCCTGGTAAATCAGGGGCGGGTGACCCATGACACTATTTTCAGTGGCATCAAACACCTGGTGCATTCAGACATGCTCCCAATTGCCATTATTGTGTTCACCGCCAGTATTCTGGTGCCCTGGCTTAAAATTGCAGGGTTGGCGACCTATCTTATGGCAATCAGCTTTAACTTACCGATTTCTAAGCAAAAGCTTATGGCAGGGTTTCATGTTATTGAGTGGATTGGCCGCTGGTCTATGCTCGACCTTTTTGTGATTTCGCTGACTGTCGCTCTGGTCAACATGGGGCAGTTGCTTGATGCCAAACCTGCTCCGGCTGCGACTGCGTTTGCATTGGTAATACTGCTGACTCAATTGGCAGCCAAGGTATTGGACACTCGTTTACTCTGGGATCGATTGGAACATAATGATGACAAACATTGAAGCTCCAAAGGTGGTGAAAAAAAAGCTTTTTTCCCCGGTTTGGCTCCTTCCTCTCGTAGCCATGGCCCTTGCCGCATGGCTTGGTATTAAAAGCATCCGCGAGTCGGGTGTAGAAATTATCGTCCACTTTCCCAGCGCCACAGGTATTGACGTAGGTAAAACCCTGGTGAAATACCAGGGGTTAACGGTGGGTAAAGTAACAGATATCGCGATGGATGAAGACCTCATTGGCGTTAACGTGACGGTGATGATGGACTACCGTTCAGGCCCATATCTGCGCGAGGACTCACAATTTTGGTTGGTATCCCCCAAGGCCTCCATCACCGGAGTATCGGGACTCGATGCACTGTTTTCTGGCAATTATATTGCCGTTCAGCCCGGCCAGGGCGACAGTGCCACCCGATTTGAAGCCTTACGTGAAGCCCCCCCTCTTGCACCGGGTAATGAAGGCATTCTGGTGGAGCTCACCACAGATAAACTGGGTTCACTTGATGTAGGTTCTACCCTGTACTTCAGGCAAATTCCTGTCGGTAACGTAGTCAGTTACCGCCTGGAAGGTAACCAGCGTATCGTTGTTGGCGCCTTCATTCAGCAACAATATGCACATTTGGTTAAAAAGGACAGCCGCTTCTGGAACGTGTCGGGGCTGAGCATCGATGCATCATTACAGGGGATAAAAGTAGAAAGTGAGAGTCTGGCATCCCTGCTCGCCGGTGGAATAAGCTTCAGCACTTCAAATTCTGTTGAAAATGCCAGCCATGGTGACAGTTTTGTGCTCCACAGTAACGAAACTGATGCCCTTGGTGGATTCAGCATCAGCTTGCTCGCTGAGGATGCCAACAACCTGGCCGTTGGCACTCAGGTTATGTACCGCGGCCTTGAAATTGGCAAAGTTGTGGCAATTGAGCTTACCGATGCAGGTGTCCGCCTGAGCCTGTTTATTAACCATGACCAGGGCCACCTTCTTGGCAGTGACAGCCGGTTCTGGCGCGAAGGTGCGGATGTATCCCTCAGTGGTATCAAGCATGCGTCCCGATTGTTAACCGGTGACGTAATTGCCATGTTGCCCGGCGACGGAAAGCGGCAGGACAGTTATCCACTTGAAACCGCGGCGCCTGACTTTATGTTTGCCGAAAAAGCCAAATTTACGGTGCGAAGCGAGCGCAGCGATGCTCAGACAGGCAGTGAAATTCGTTATCGTAATGTCCCCATCGGCCATATCACCTCGGTGAAGCTCGCCGATGACTTTACTTCTGTTGAATACAGTGCGGAAATCTATCCGGAGTTTAAACGCTTACTGACACAAGACAGCTATCTGGTGCCAGAGTCGGCCTTCAGCGTCGATGCATCCTTAAAAGGTGTAAAGCTGGCCGTGGGAGACACATCCGTACTGCTTAACGGTGCCCTACGACTGATTAAAGGTAACGGCTCCCCACTGAATAACAACGCTGAACTAGCACTTTACTCCTCTACAGATGCGCTTGAGAAAAGTAAATCCGTGGCAAATCAAATATCAGTGACTCTTCACGCAGCAGAGGCCCATGGCCTTGAAAGCGGCAGTCCTGTCTATTACAAAAAAATGCAGATTGGCGAAGTGAAAAAGGTGAATTGGAAAGCCAGCGATGATGTGTTCAACATCAGCCTTGCAATAGACAAACCCTTCGCCAGCCTGATTGGTAACAACACCCTCTACTGGAAGTACAGCGCCGTATCTGTAGATGCAAGCTTAAAAGGGCTTAAGTTGGACGTTGCTTCACTGCCGGGACTCCTCAGTGGTGGCATCGGCCTGTCGATAATAAAAGAGGACAAGGTCAACAGCCCAGGCCATTTGTACGCCAGTGAAGCTCTGGCTCTGGCTCAGGCGTATCCCGTTGAACTGACCCTGCCAGCCAGTGCCCGGCTGACTGACGGCGCCACAATACGTTATCAGGGACATCAGGTGGGTGAAGTTACCGAGGTTCGCCTTGGCGAAAACCTTGACGTACTGAGCGCCCATGCCTATCTCTACGGCAAGTATGCAGACAATTTCACCCGCGAAGATTCTGTGTATGTGGTCGAAGATGCCGAAATTTCATTGCAGGGCATAAAAGCCCCCGAAGCCTTATTAACCGGAGCCTTTATTTCTGTGTATCCCGGTACGAGCACATCTCGCAGCACTAAATTTACCACCAGCGAAATGCCTGATCATTACGCAGCAGTCAACAGTGATGCGCTGAAACTCACCCTTGAGCGCCCTTCTCTGGGCTCGGTGAAGGTGGGCAGCCAAATCTTCTATCGAGGCATAGCCGTAGGGGCTGTGGACGGCTATACACTGAGCGGCGATGGTAACAGGGTTGAATTATTTGCGCATATAGACGGTCGATATCGCGACCTGGTAAATCAAAGCAGTGTTTTTTTTGATTTGTCAGGTGTGAATTTTGAATTTGGGCTATTTTCCGGTGCCAAGATGCAAACCGGCTCCTTGGAAACCATTCTCGCCGGCGGCATTGGCTTGGCAACAAAACAGAAAACCTCTGACCAAAATCGCCTGGCTGATGGTGCTGTCTTTCCGCTTTTCAAAGAAGCCGATGAAAAGTGGCTCGAATGGGCGCCTCGCTGAGACAACCTTTCCTGCTCACATTCCGTATTCTTACACATATAAAAAAGGTCGCCGGTGGCGACCTTTTTTATATGCTTGCCAACCAATTTGGCATGATTAACCTTGGTAACAGCAACCGTGCTTCTTAATTCAGCTGGCGTTGTAAAGCCCCGGCCTCCAGGTCACAGAAGCTTCTCAATACTGTCATTGGACTGTCACTCATTACTGCTCAAATGCAACATATACCTGCAAACGTATTGTTTTGCCTGTCAGCACAATCGTTCGCCAATAACTTGTAATCCCTAAAGCAATCAGTTAATCTCGACGGTCCTCACAACCGTCTTTTGCAAACAATTGCTAAGGATATTTTATAGTTAGATTAGCTTCGCCCCATTCAGGCGAGATAAACAGATAAGGAGTGTGGCTTATGTCATACATATTAGATGGCCATGAAATCAGCGTGGCATTCCCGGTAAATTCGATTTCACTCAATAAAACCTCTATCGCCTTCACCGACAAACACGGTAAAAATCGGCGAACCTTCTCAAAGCGCACCGAAGCGCTGAAGTTTATGGAGTGGTTGCTGAGCACCAACAAGTAAACTGCCGGAAACGGAACGTCTCAATCCTCTCACTTTTCCGTTCCATTTCACCGCAAGCCTGAGCAGGAAATACAATTTCACAGGTATTTTCCGGCCCAGGCCTTATTATGTTCAAACCACTGCCCAAACTTGCGCCTGTATCTGGCGGCCATGGACACGTTACCCCTGAGCCCGCCCTGATGTACATACAGCCAATGCACGCTGTGACCATCACACCCAGCCTCCTGCTGCATCAATGTCCTCAATACCAGTAAGCCACAAGGGTCGTACAAGAGTTCAAACTCGGTACCCTGTGCCAACATCTGGCCCCAGATCTCAAGCTCAGTTAATTTAAGGCCGGCGTAATGATGTTTTCCAGCAACCACCTTCGGATGCAGCGCAGGGTCGGCAATCAGCTCCGAAAACTGGGCCTTAAGATAGCAGTCATCCCCTACCACTGGGCAGGTAAACACCTCGATTGCCGGTGCGTTTTCAAAAAAATACTCATTCAGATATAACGCAGTGGTACCTGTGCCCGAAGGCAAAAACACCCGCAGCTCGCCGATGTCTTGATTATCTGCCCAAGCACAGATTTCTGCGGCCAATGTTCTCACCCCTTCCCTGGCCAAGGCACAACGTCCACCTTCAGGTACATAAAGGCACTGATGGCGGTCTGCGGCTTTCAGACGCACCGTTTCGACATACTCACGGGCTGACATACCCTTAGAACCAACCGGCAACACCTGTGCGCCAAATCCAAGGGCGCCACCATAGTTCCCACTGGGGCTGGTATCTATGGCTGTCGCAATATGGTCGACATAAAACTCAAGCCGCCAGCCTTTTTCATGGGCTAGCGCAGCCAACGAAAACAGCGAGTTGGATTGTGGCGAACCATAACCAATCAGGGTATTCACTTCTGGGAATTCACCGGTTCGCAGCGCCGCAAATTTACGCGCCTTGTTGCCACTGAAAGGCTCCGGTAGCAAATCATCCCGCTTAAGCCACAGAGGGCGGCCAAAAAAAGATATCTGTTCGACCGGACTTGGGTTGTTCATATAGGCATTCTAGGCACAAGTTACTGATGGTGCAGTTTACCCCTTCTAAGGCTTTGTATCAGCTTCAATACATGGTGAAAATCGCCACTAAGAGGTGCCTGGGGCGTTCCGCCTAAGGGATAAAACAAGTATCCAACTGAATTATATACACATTAATCTTGGCCTTAGTTTTGCAAGCAACAAGTTATAACAACGCGTAATAAGGAGACTCTATGAGCGTTTTACGACTCATTTTTAACATCGCCTGGTTTATTCTGGGTGGCTTCGTAATGGGCCTTGCCTGGTGGCTTGCCGGGCTATTGTGCTTTATCAGCATTATTGGTATTCCGTTTGGGCGCTCCTGCTTTGTAATTGGTGAACTTGCGTTCTGGCCTTTTGGGCAGGATCATATATCCCGCAGAGAACTGACCGGACTAGAAGATTTTGGTACCGGCCCCATGGGGATGGTGGGGAATATAGTCTGGTTTTTGCTGTTTGGTATTTGGCTGGCAATTGGGCACATCACTCACGCACTGGCATGCTTTATAACAATAATTGGCATTCCGTTCGGCATTCAGCATCTTAAGCTTGCGCTGCTGAGTTTGACTCCCATTGGCCGGACTGTGGTATCCCGCGCCTGATCACTCCAAATCTTCTGGCAGGTGATCGGCCATTATCTCTGCTACATCGATACGTTGCAGGCCTTCATTAAGGATGGCCTGCCAACGTCGCCCTTCAGGCGTATTTTTGAAAGCGACATACAGATGCTTATTCGCCAATAGCTGGCTGTTAAGTTGAACTTTATCAGCCAGAGGTTTAAGTTTTGCCTGCCTTAACAGATAACGCATTACGTACACATCTATCACAGCTGCATCTATTCGACCTGCCGCGACTTTCTTGATGTTGTATTCATCTGAAGTCACAGCCTCAGCTACTTGCAGGTCATCAGCAATAGCTCTGTCCAGCTCCTCCGTATTTACGTAATCCTGTACAACGCCCAAACGGTAAGCGCGCAAATCTTTAATGGATACCCAACTGATAGGGTGTTTACGTTGCTCTATCAGGCCCAGCGGACTCATACCCATAGGCAACGAGAATACAAATTCAACAGTATCGTAGTAGTATTCCGGGAAATATCCGACATATGGCGTATTACTTTGGTGGGCAAGCTTTACCGCTCTGCTCCAGGGATAAAAATCCACCTCCAATTGGTGTCCCATGGCGGCAAATGCAGCTTTTGCAACTGCGATTGAAGCGCCCTCTGCTGGTAGATTCTTGCCGGAGTAAGGTGGCCAATGAAGAGAAGTAAGGCGGATTATTTCGGCATAAGCCGCCCCCTGGCATGCCAAGCATGTCATTAGCAGGAACAACTTACCGACCCTGCCCCCAGTAATTGGCATACAATTCCGTCTATTAAAGCTACTTTATGGCTTCAGTATAGCAAGCATCAGAGCAAATCAATTTATCAGCAGTGAAAACACACCGACGCTCTAGCGGGTACAATTCGGAACCTCGACGTAATCACCGCAGCAGATGTTTTACCTGCGTTTTTTTGACATGCATCCCCGGAGTCAATTATCAATCGACAACTGCCACAGTTCATCCAAACGAGCCATCAGCGCGCAAAGAACCCCCTGACGTCGTAAGTTTTCCATTACCCCGGGACTGAATCGCTCAAGTCTTAACATGGCACTGATGATAACCCGGCAATCATGTACAGATGCGGTTTCAAGATATGCGGGTTTATCAACCAGATGGGTGCGTTCATACCAGTCCTTCCAGTCAAAAGCCGCCAATTCAAGCCGGGATGCTTTTAACTTCGTATGAAAAGCACTGGCGTCTTCACAGGACAAATCATGTTCACCCGCAGCTAGCCAGGGCAGAAACGGGCGATACAGGCCAAAACTTTCGCGGGTTATTGCAAGAGCCATATATACCTCCGGTTAGCAGTAATGCATTCAGTTTGAATCAGGCATATTTCATACCAACGTCAGCATCTGTGATAACGACTGAACACTGGCTGAATGACATAAAAATCCTTGCCGTTGTCCAAAGCCACCGTAAACTGGGTGTTAAGTAACGCTAGTGATGAGATTTTTGATGAATTATTGGCTGATGAAGTCCGAACCCGATGAGTTTAGCATCGACGATTTGGCCAAACGGCCTAATCAAATGGAAGGCTGGAATGGCATTCGCAACTACCAGGCACGAAACTTTATGCGAGATGCAATGCAAATTGGTGACAGGGTGTTCTTTTACCATTCAAGCTGCAAAGTTCCGGCGGTGGTCGGCATTGCCGAAGTGGCCAGCGACATCTATCCGGATGCCAGTGCCTGGGATCCCGAGTCGCCCTATTACGACCCAAAATCCACGCCGGAGTCGCCCCGTTGGTTGCAACGGGATATTCGTTTTATCAAACGCTTTGCCAAACCAGTTACCCTCAGTGCCATCAAGAGCCATCCCGGGCTTGGTGATATGCTGCTGGTACAAAAAGGCTCGCGTTTGAGCATACAGCCGGTAGATGAAGAGCACTGGCAACTTATCCACCAGATGGCAGGTGAAAACCTTTAAGGAGAGCAGCAGTGAAAAACAAATTAATATTTACGTTGTTGGCAGCCGCTATCAGCACGGGTGCTATGGCGAAAAACGAAAAAGAGCACAAAGAGCACAAAGAGCACAAAGCAGAGGGTAAACATAAATCCCTGCCTCCCGGATTACAGAAAAAAGTCGCCCGGGGAGAGCCCTTACCACCCGGCTGGCAGAAAAAATATCACCGTGGTGATGTGCTGGATATCGACCACTATGACAGAGGCACCATTCTGGGTCCCATAGGCAGGGATGGCGAAGTGACCATTAAAATCGATGATACTCTGTTCAAAATTCACGATAAAACCCGCAAAATTCTGGACATTATAAACAACTAAAAAAGGGAGCCAGCCGGCTCCCTTTTTGTTGCTGTTGGTAAGGATCAGTCGCCATCCAGCATTCGACCTATGCCGCCAAGTACTGAACCTTCACCGCGGCTTGACCCACCAGCCGAAGGTGCATGGGCAATAATACGGTCTGCCATCCGGGAAAACGGTAAGCTTTGCAGCCACACTGTGCCATGACCACTGAGGGTAGCCAAAAACAGACCTTCACCGCCAAATACCATGGACTTAAGCGAACCTGCCCGCTGAATGTCGTAATCGATGCCGGGGGTAAAGCCCACCAAACAGCCGGTATCCACCCGCAGCGTCTCACCTCTGAGCTCTTTCCTGATAAGGGTACCACCGGCATGTACGAAGGCCATACCATCACCCTTGAGCTTTTGCATGATAAAGCCTTCACCACCAAAGAAACCTGTCCCCAGACGCTTGTTAAAGGTCATGGTGATTTGGGTGCCAAGGGCTGCTGCGAGGAAACTGTCTTTTTGTAAAATCAGTTCCCCACCCAGCTCAGCCATATCCAGCGGGAGAATCGTGCCGGGATAGGGCGCCGAAAATGATACCCGGCGTTTGCCGTACCCCTGGTTGGTAAAGTGAGTCATAAACAGGCTCTCACCGGTAAGCATACGTTTGCCCGCTCCCATGAGGGCACCAAAAAAGCCGGACTCTGGCTCGGAGCCATCACCCATACGGGCCTCAAACTGAATGCCCTCTTCCATGTAAGTCATGGCACCGGCCTCGGCAATTACAGTTTCTCCGGGATCCAGCTCCACTTCCACCAGCTGCATGCTTTCGCCGCGAATTTCATAGTCCACTTCGTGACAACGTCTCATCATCCTTTCCCCATCTGACGTTTAACGGATGTGGCTCAACATACGACATAATATGTCATCTGTCAGCCGTGAAATGTAAATGTCTGTGTCAATAACTTAACCAAGTCCCTCAGGGATCCCCATGGGTTCTTTGGCAAACTCCTCCAAAATCAGCTCAGTAAAGAGCCTGCCGGCGCGGCCCAGGGGGCGCTCCAATGTCGATACCAGTTGTGGCACGAAGGTGTAACGGCTGCCGCCCACAAAGTCGATTTCAGTCAGAAGACCTGCTTTAAGTTCATCGCGCACCAAAAAGTCAGGCATCCAACCAAATCCCAACCCTTTTAACAGCGCGTTCTTTTTCATAATAAAACCGGAGAGGTAAAACACTTTGTCACCGCCAAATTGCAGCTCGTCTCGGTAGGTTTTCACCGGCGATGAGTCTTCGATGGTCAGCTCAACGTGCTGCTGTAATTCGGTCAATGTCAGTTGCAATCGACCCGCCAGCGGATGATGGGGGGCGGCAACAAGTACACTGGTAATACTTGGTAGCGGCTTGGCGTGATAATAAGGGCCGGTGCGATAATCCTTTACCAACATTAGATCGGCGTTGTCACGCTCAAACCTGTGCTGTACCCCGCCCAAGAACTCCATATTAAGTTGAATTTTAGTGGGAATTTGATGTTCGGCCATGCGCTTTAGTGCTGTCATGATCGGTTCCATCGGCAAGGCGCCGTCAATTACCAGCTCAAGCTTGGGCTCCCAGCCCTCACTGAATCGGCTCGCGAGGTGCTCTATGTTGGCAAGATGGGATAACAGTCGCTGGCCTTCAGCGAGGATAACCCGCCCTTCGGCGGTGAGCTCGGCGCGGTACTGCTCGCGGGATAACAAACTAACTCCCAGGTGCTGCTCAAGTTTTTTAATCTGATAACTCACCGCCGACTGAGCCTTGTGCAACCGCTCAGCAGCCTTGGCAAAGCTGCCCTCTTCCACCAGCACTTCCAGTACCTTAAAAGCATCTACATCAATGCGCATCCGCCTTCTCCCGGCTCAGACAATGAACAAAAGCGTAACGCCATCGTTACCATCAAATTTTTAGATTGTGATTACCGATTTATTATTCTTTTTTTTGTACAAGTCGGCAACTAAATTGATACCCAGATCACATATAGCGCCAATAGGGCGGGTAAATGGGCCTGAATAAGCCCTACAGAGGATAAGAACAAATGCCATTTTATGTGAAGCAAGGTCAGATCCCGCACAAGCGCCATATCGCGTTTGCCAAGGAAAATGGAGAGCTTTACCGCGAAGAGCTGTTCTCTACCCACGGGTTTTCGAACATCTATTCCAACAAGTACCACCACAATATGCCCACCAAGGCGCTGGAAGTGGCTCCCATGTCACTCACTCACGGCGACAGCTGGGTCGATTCTCTGGTACAAAACTATAAGCTGGACTCACGTCTCGCCGACAGTGAAGGTAATTTCTTCTCTGCCCGCAACAAGATTTTCTTTAACTCAGACGTGGCGCTCTACACCGCCAAGGTAACTGCCGACACCGACGAGTTTTACCGTAACGCCTATGCCGATGAAGTGGTGTTTGTCCACGAAGGTGACGGCGTACTCTTGTCTGAATATGGCGAGCTTGAAGTTAAAAAGTGGGACTATCTGGTCATCCCGCGCGGCACGACTTATCAGCTGAAGTTCAACGATTACAGCAATGTTCGCCTGTTCGTGGTTGAGTCATTCACCATGGTGGAGATCCCTAAGCATTTCCGTAACGAATACGGCCAACTGCTGGAATCGGCTCCCTATTGCGAGCGCGATATCCGCGTGCCCGAACTTAAGGACGCCGTGGTTGAGCGCGGAAACTTCCCGCTGGTGTGCAAGTTTGGCGACAAATATCAGCTGACTCATCTGGAATGGCATCCATTCGATTTGGTTGGCTGGGACGGCTTTGTGTACCCCTGGGCCTTCAATATCACCGAATACGCACCCAAGGTGGGCAAAATCCACCTGCCACCGTCGGATCATCTGCTGTTTGTGGCCAGAAACTTTGTTATCTGTAACTTTGTGCCACGCCCATACGATTTCCACCCACAGGCCATTCCGGCCCCGTACTACCATAACAATATCGACAGCGACGAAGTGCTCTATTACGTCGACGGTGATTTTATGAGCCGTACCGGCATTGAAGCCGGTTACATCACCCTGCACCAGAAAGGCGTGGCCCACGGCCCGCAGCCTGGCCGCACCGAGGCGTCCATCGGTAAGAAGGACACCTACGAGTACGCCGTGATGGTAGACACCTTTGCGCCGCTGCAGCTGACCGAACACGTGAAAAACTGCATGGCACCCGATTACAACCGCTCCTGGCTCGAAGACTAATCACAACAATTCCAGGCAGCAATCCATTGAAAGAGGACAAGACAATGGCAAGCGAAACCAATCCACTGGGCCTGCTCGGCATCGAATTTACCGAGTTTGCCACCCCAGATAACGATTTCATGCACAAGGTGTTTCTGGACTTTGGCTTTTCCATGCTGAAAAAGCACAAGGAAAAGGACATCTACTATTACCAGCAAAACGACATCAACTTTTTGATGAATCGCGACCGCGCCGGTTTCTCTGCCGGTTTTGCCAAGTCTCACGGCCCGGCCATCACCTCCATGGGCTGGCGTGTGGAAGATGCCGAGTACGCCTACAAGCACGCGGTTGAGCGTGGCGCCAAGGCCGCCCCGGATGAAGTGAAAGATCTGCCCTACCCAGCCATTTACGGCATTGGTGACAGCCTGATCTATTTCATCGACCGTTTCGGCGATGACAACATCTACGCCACCGACTTTGTTGACCTGGCTGAACCTGTGATTGTGCAGGAAAAAGGCTTTATGGAAGTCGACCACCTGACCAACAACGTCTACAAGGGCACCATGGAGCAGTGGTCAAACTTCTACAAAGACGTATTTGGCTTTACCGAAGTGCGTTACTTCGACATCAAGGGCTCACAGACAGCACTGATCTCTTACGCGCTTCGTTCACCCGACGGCAGCTTCTGTATTCCCATCAACGAAGGTAAAGGCGACGATCGTAACCAGATTGACGAATACCTGCGTGAATACAATGGCCCGGGCGTGCAGCACCTGGCGTTCCGCAGCCGTGATATCGTGGCATCGCTGGATGCGATGGAAGGCTCCTCTATCCAGACGCTGGATATCATCCCCGAATACTACGACACCATCTTTGAAAAACTGCCTCAGGTAACTGAAGACAGAGAGCGCATCAAGCATCACCAAATTCTGGTGGACGGCGATGAGTCCGGCTATTTGCTGCAGATTTTCACCAAGAACCTGTTTGGTCCTATCTTTATCGAAATCATCCAGCGTAAGAACAACTTAGGCTTCGGTGAAGGTAACTTCAAGGCGCTGTTCGAGTCTATCGAGCGCGATCAGGTCCGCCGCGGCGTGCTCTGAACCGGCCAATTCTTAAGCCAGACTGAAAACCGCCGCACCTGCGGCGGTTTTTTCCATCTCTACCACCACCATCACACCATTGGCAAATTGCCAACACCCATCATGGTTTGCCTCTTTTTATGCCCAAAAGCATGAAGATCTGCTTTTTGTGATCCGCATCACCTTCGCATCCGGCCTGCATTGATTTAAATCAAGATGCAAATGTGTTGCAGGTTTAGATTGGCTACATTGCCGCCACATCTGGTTAGCAATACATTAGCAAGATATAAATAAAACAGTGAGTTAACAGGAATGCATTTGAGGAACTCTATATGGATTATTCGCGAAACCTGCGACGGTGCCTGTCGCTGCTCTTGCCGGCAATAGCCGCGCTAAGCCTCAGTCTGTCCCCCGCCAGCCAAGCCGAGCCCAAGGCGCTGGTGCTCAAACCCTTTAAAACCCTCAGTGACGAAAGCGCCCAATGCGCAGGCTGTCACAAAGAAAAGAACCCATCCCTTTATGCCCAATGGGGCCGCTCAAAGCACTACGGTGCCAATGTGGGCTGTTACGAGTGTCACAAAGCTGACCCTTCTGATAAAGATGCCATCAAACACGAAGGCTTCAACATCGCTGTTATCGTTTCTCCCAAAGACTGCAGCCAGTGCCACAATCAGGAAGTGGAAGAGTTTACCAAGAGCCACCATGCCGATGCCGGTAAGATAATGGGCTCACTGGATAACTTCCTTGCTGAAGTGGTAGAAGGTGCCATGACCTTCAACGGTAAGTCCCCAGCGGCAGTCAATGGCTGCTGGCAATGCCACGGCTCTGAAGTCAAGGTGCTGGAAAACGGCGATTTGGATCCGACCACCTGGCCTAACACAGGTATTGGCCGTATTAACCCGGACGGCTCTATTGGCGCCTGTAGCGCCTGCCACCAGCGCCACGAGTTTTCCATGGTGCAGGCCCGTCGTCCAGAGGCATGCGGCAAGTGTCACCTGGGTCCCGATCACCCACAAAAAGAAGTGTATGACGAGTCCAAGCACGGCATTAACTTCTATGCCAACGTCGATAGGATGAACCTGGATTCCGCCAAGTGGATTGTGGGTGAGGACTATGATGCTGCGCCTACCTGCGCAACCTGCCACATGTCTGCCACCCGTGAGCAACCGGTAACCCACGATGTGGGAGACCGTATCAGCTGGACACTGCGCCCTGCCGTATCTGAGAAAGTTGATGCCGCCGCCAAGGCTCAGGGTAAGCAGGTCAAACCCTGGGAAGAACGTCGCAAGGACATGATGGACGTATGTCAGGCATGCCATACCAAATCCATGGTCGACAGCTTCTACCAGCAGTTTGATTCGCTGGTGAATCTGTACAATGACAAGTTTGCCTCCCCCGGCAAAAAGCTGATGGCCACCCTTAAAGCCGAAGGCATGCTGACAGACACAGGTTTCGACGAAGAAATCGAGTGGACCTGGTTCTACCTGTGGCACCACGAAGGTCGCCGCGCACGCCATGGTGCAGCCATGCAGGCGCCCGATTATGCCCAGTGGCATGGTATGTTTGAAGTGGCTGAACGCTTCTACGTCGAGATGGTTCCTCAATATCTGGAAGTCGTTGAGAAAGCCGAGCATGCGGGCAATAAAGAAGGTGCCGAACGTGCCCGCAAGGTACTGGATGAAATCCTGTCTCGTCCCGAGCATTCCTGGTTCACCGGCAATGAGCCGGAAGAACTGAAGAAAGCCCGTCTCGAGGCCCAAAAAGCCTTTAAAGCCCGTTATCTGGGTGAGAGTAAATAAGACCTTTGAAGGGGCGGCAGCCCGCCCCTTCTTCACAGGGAGGATTTCCTCGTGAGTGAACAGGGTAAACCGAGTCGGGTGCAGCGTATTTGGCGCTGGCTGAGACGACCACTGGCACTGGGGATCCCTATCGGGATATTCGTGCTGGTTGCGGCGGGAGCATCATTTCAGGGAATGATGGTGCTATCCAACCACAATGAGTTCTGTTTCAGCTGTCACCTGACAATGGACACCATAGTCCAGGAATATCAAGCCTCCGCCCACTATGGCGATGGCGAAACCATTCCCGCAACCTGTGCCGACTGTCATGTGCCCCATACTTTTATCGACAAAATGAAGGTAAAAATTGTGGCAACCAAAGACATCTACCACATGATGGTAGGCACTGTAACCATGGAGAACTTTGAAGAGCTTCGTCCGGCCATGGCCGAAAGTGTTTGGGAAACTTTTAAAAAGAATGATTCCCAAAGCTGCCGCCACTGCCATCAGGGTGACAATTTTGACCTGGCAAAACAACCTCAGCGCGCGAGATTAAATCATGAGCGCATTGCTGAGCGTGGTGAAACCTGTGTCGATTGCCATCAGGGGCTCACCCATAAACGCATAGTCAGCCGCTAGTTTATACGACCGACTCATAGCTAATATCTATTTACAAAACATCTCCCATCTCCAAACCAAGGTCGCCTGCGGGCGGCCTTCTTTTTGGGCAAAACTGGAGTTAATCCAAATGAAGATCATACTGTAATAACAAGGAAACCAGCTTCAGGCATCAGGGATAGCTCACGTCAGCACCGGAGTATTCTGTTGTGTTCAATCTGAAACAATACAAGATAAAAACCGTGGTTTCTGCGGGAATGGCACTGGCACTTTTTTTATCCATGCTGCTCTCCACCCTGATCTACATCAGCCAGTTTTCAGCCATGTTCAGACAAATAACCGAGGATCAGCACCTGCCAAATCTGCTGGGTAAAGCCAGTGCTGAAATAGAAACCGCGCTGGCCGAGCCCATGTCCATGGCCAAAGCAATTGCAGCCAATCATTACGCCAAAGCATGGCAAGCCCGGGGCGAAAGCCCGGATGAATTGCCAGAGCTCACGGCATTTCTCAATGCCTTCACCACAGATCCAAGAGTCATCACTGTGTTTTGGATTTCCGTCGACAGTGGCAACTACTACACCAAAGAAGGCCTGTTCAAATCTTTGAGCCGCAGCAATGAGCGCGATGCCTGGTTCTATGCTTATCTTGACTCAGGTAAACCTGTCGAATTGGCGCTGGACACAGACGAAGTCACCGGCAAGCTCACTGTGTTCATTAATGTCACCGTGGCCAACCCCACCACTGGCAAAACCATGGCCGTGGCCGGGCTTGGTGTCGATGTCAGCCGGATTTCAGAACAGGTAAACAACACTCAGGTCAGCGAACGTGGCTACCTGTTTATGCTTGATGACAAGGGCAACATCGCTGCCCACAAAGAGAAGCGATTGCTGGATTCACCACTTAAAAACCTTGAAGGGTTTGCAGGGCTGGCGTCTCAAATCATGGCAGTACAAGGCTATGAACTGCTGGAGGCCAGCCTCAATCATGAAGAAGTATATCTGGGGGTATCAAGGCTCAGCACAGCAGATTGGCGTCTGGTCACGGTACTGCCCAAATCAGAAACCGATGAACAGGTTAACAGCGTCATTCTGATGTCTGTCGCTGCCAGTATTATCATCGCCATTATTTTCATTGCAATGTCAATGCAGCTTGCCGGTCGGGTCAGTCGAACCATCAGCGGTGTAGGTGAAGAACTCATCAGCATGTCTCGGGACAGGGGCAATCTGGATAAACGCCTCAGTGAAAAATACGATACCGAAGTAGGTATTTTGGGGCGTGGATTTAACGCCATCATGGTAAAAATAGCCAGTCTGGTGGACGAAATAGTGCAAGGCGAATCTGCTATCAGGCTCAGCGTAACCCAAATGGAAACGTCGGCTCATGAGGCAAGAAAACATGCTGCCGCCCAACGAGAACAAACTGAACAGGTTGCCACTGCCATCAACCAAATGGGACAGACTATTTCTGAAGTCTCCTCAGTAGCACACAAAATTGCAGCGGATACCGAAACCGCACTGACCGAAGTTGGTCAAACCGGCACTGTGATGCAAAGCCTGTCAAACAGTATGTCTGATCTTGCAAACCAAATGACTACCACCCACAGCACCATGAATGATTTGGCCAGTCAGGCGCAGGCCATCAACTCGGTGGTCGATGTTATCAGTGGCATATCAGAGCAAACCAATCTGCTGGCACTCAATGCTGCAATTGAAGCTGCCCGTGCCGGTGAGTTGGGCCGGGGATTCGCGGTAGTGGCCGATGAGGTACGGACTCTGGCAAGCAGAACCCAGGACTCCACGGCTGAAATCAGAGCACAAATCGACCGATTGCAACAGGTGGTGGCTCAATCCTGCCAGGCCATCGCGCAGGGCGCCAATCTTAGCAATAAACTGTCCGAAGATGCAGGCAGCACCACCATGGCACTGAATTCGGTACGGGAAAAATTTGACCATATCAACGAAGGCAATCACCAGGTCGCCGCAGCCACAGAGCAGCAGGCAAGTGTGGTTGAGCACATCAATCAGGCGGCACACATCATTGCCGATACTGCAGACAGAATTAATCAGTCGGCCAACCTGAGTGTGGAAGAAACCTCCAAGCTGAAACAGCAAGCCCAGCGAATGGCGACCTCGGTAAAAGTATTTCGTCAGTAAAGGATTGAGTGAAAAAAGAGGACAGGGTTAAACTGTCCTCCCTTTTCTTTACGCCAGTGCCGAGTATGCCTGATTTCACCCTGTTGGCTGTGTTTATCCCTACATTTCTGTTCGTTTCCATTACCCCCGGGATGTGTATGACCCTCGCCATGACCCTCGGCATGAGTATTGGTGTACGAAAAAGTCTGTGGATGATGGCCGGTGAGCTGGTGGGTGTTGGCTTAGTGGCATTGGCAGCGGTACTGGGTGTAGCCGCCATTATGCTGAATTATCCGCAGATTTTCGCCACACTGAAATACCTAGGCGGCGCTTATCTGGTCTACCTTGGCATTAACCTGTGGCGCTCCCGCGGCAAATTTGCCTTAAGCGCTGAACCCGGCCCCAGCCCGCATCCAATGGCACTGATTAGCCAGGGATTCTTAACCGCCGTGGCTAACCCGAAAGGCTGGGCATTTATGGTATCTCTGCTGCCTCCCTTTATTAACGTTGAGCATCCCGTGGCACCGCAGTTGGTGGCATTGCTGTCCATTATTCTCACCACCGAATTTGCCTGCCTGCTGCTGTACGCCAGTGGTGGTAAAAGCCTTAAAGCACTGCTGAATCGTGGAGACAATCTCACATTGCTCAACCGGATAGCCGGCAGTTTAATGGCATTTGTCGGGCTGTGGCTGGCCTTTGGCGGCTGACGCAGCCTCCGAGCCAACCGCAGCGCTCCCATAAACACAGTCACACCATTGCAAAACACGCCTCTTGCAGGCACAGTGACATGTCACCGAATGTAAAAAATACAAAACAAAAAATTTCTGGGGAATACCAATGAAACCACAGCCAGGAGCCTTTACCCTGAAAGGGCTGGCACTCGCCCTTGCCATCGCCCTGCCCTTCGCCGCAAGCCTTCCGGCACAAGCCAAGCTGCCCACTAAATCCGTATTGGATGACAGTGCTATTTTCAGTGAAATGGCCACTGCCCAGCCGGTTTTTGGCAAATATGGCATGGTCTCAAGTCAGGAGGCGCTGGCCACCCGAATCGGCGTGGACATTCTGAAAAAAGGCGGCAATGCCGTAGATGCTGCCGTGGCAGTGGGGTTCGCGCTGGCGGTTACCTTGCCCCGTGCCGGTAATCTGGGGGGCGGCGGCTTTATGCTGGTACATCTGGCAAAGGACAACAAAACCATTGCCATCGATTACCGTGAAACGGCACCGAATGCCGCCAAACGGGATATGTTCCTCGATGAACAGGGCAATGCCGTGGATGAGCTCAGCCGCAGCCACGGGCTGGCAGTGGGCGTTCCCGGCACAGTGATGGGTATGGAACTGGCGCTTAAGAAATATGGCACCCTGCCCCTCGCAGAGGTAATTGCCCCGGCAATAGACCTCGCTGAAAACGGCGTGGAAGTCACGGCTGAACTGGCAAGCTCCCTGGCCGGGCTGCAAAACTGGATTGCCAGATGGCCAACGTCCGCAGAAATTTTTTACCCCAACGACGGGCAAAATCTCACCGTGGGCCAACAGCTGGTGCAAAAAGACCTGGCTGCAAGTCTGAAGCGGATAAGTAAAGCCGGCAGTAAAGGCTTCTATGAAGGCGAAACGGCACAAAAGCTGGTGTCAGCGATTCAGGAAGCCGGTGGCATTATGTCGCTGGACGATCTTAAGGCGTACAAGGTGATGGAGCGCGAGCCGGTACGGGGCAGCTACCGTGGACTTGAGGTGGTCTCCATGCCGCCGCCAAGCTCCGGCGGCATTCACATCATTCAAATGCTCAATGTACTGGAGCATTTCCCCATGGGTGAACTTGGCCACAACAGTGCCCAAAGCATTCACTTTATGGCAGAGACCATGAAGCGAGCCTATGCCGATCGCAGTGAATATCTGGGCGACCCTGACTTTGTTAAAGTGCCGGTTTCGGCACTGACCAGCAAGGCCTATGGCGATGCCATTGCCAGGTCCATAGCCGCCAATAAGGCCACGCCTTCCGATGACATCAAGCCGGGTCAGCTGGCGCCATACGAGAGTGACCAGACCACCCACTATTCGGTTGTTGATAAATGGGGCAATGCGGTATCCAATACTTATACCCTGAACTTCAGTTATGGCTCGGGTATGGTGGCAAAGGGCACAGGTATATTGCTGAATAATGAAATGGACGATTTCGCCGCCAAACCAGGTAGCCCCAATGGTTACGGTTTGCTGGGTGGTGATGCCAACGCGGTTGAACCGCAAAAACGGCCGCTGTCGTCCATGAGCCCGACCATAGTGATGAAAGACGGCAAACCTTTTATCGTCACCGGCAGCCCCGGCGGATCGCGCATCATCAATACCGTGCTGCAAATCATCATGAACCTGGTGGATTACGACCTGAACATCGCCGAGGCCAGCATAGCACCGCGAGTTCATCATCAGTGGTATCCCGATGAAATCCGCACCGAACGCACCCTGAATGTGGATACCCGCCGTTTACTGGAGGCTATGGGCCACAAGGTCAACGTCAAACATGCCATGGGCTCGACCCAGTCGATAGTGGTGACTGAAGAAGGCATATATGGCGCCTCCGACCCGCGCCAGGCCGCCAGCGAGACACTGGGTTATTGAATTCAGTACTAAGCAGTAATCCGCCATAACGAAAAAGCGCCCTTAGGGGCGCTTTTTGCTACTGGTCTGCCGGTATTACACCGGTTTTTGCAAACTAATCCCGCATTGCCAGCTCCACCAGTGCCGCCGTGTACATTTCCAGATTCAACCTGAGCTGCGCCTTGGTGATAAACTCATTTTCACTGTGTCCGGTATATTCCACCCCGGGCATGGCCGGACCAAAGCTCAGGGCATTGGGGAATAACTTGGCATTGGTAGAGCCACCAATAGCAATGGGTTTTGGATCGGCGGTATTGGTGTAATGGCCATACACGCCAAGCAGGGTGTCAAGATGGGGGGCATTATCAATCACCATGGGCATGCCCCAGTAAGTATCTACGTCAGCAACCTGAGTCCCCCTCGCCTGCTGCCAGCCATCAATGGCCTCGTTGGCAAGTTTATCCAGCTCCTGCGGCGTGCGGCCCACAGGCCGGCGCAAATTAAGGGTCAGCTCGGTTCCATCCTTAGTCTGGGATATCAGCGTCGGTGCCAGCGTCATCGGGCCCATAAAATCATCACGGTAACCAAGCTTGCCAAAACGCTCAGCGTAAAGCCCGGTGCCTACCAGCGAATGTAAAAAGTCCACCGTAACGGCCGCCGTGGTCATGGGCCACTCGGGGATGCTGCCATCTGCGGTGGGGGTAAGTAGCTCAGCGAGATACGCCACTGCATTGATACCATCTTCCGGCGTGGAGGAATGCGCCGCCTTACCTGTTACCTGAATGACCAGCCCCTGTGGATCATCAATAAAGCTTGTCTTCACGGGCAGCGTAACGGCTCTGGCTTTCAGCGCCGCGAGCAACTCAGGTGTGGGTTGTTGGATCAATGCGCTGGCCTGCTGTGGGATCTGGCTGGCAAAACTGCCACCATAAAAATGCTTCAGTACCGGCGTATCAGCGCCCACTTTCACCATTACCCGCGGCAGACTGAGCTTGATTTGGCTCCAGCCCTTCTCTGCGGTTACCACCGGGTATTCGGCATCCAGGGTGATATTAATATCCGCGGGAGTATAAGTTTTCAGGAATGCCTTCAGGGGATCCCAGTCCGACTCCTCCGCCATATACACCAGCAACTCAATACGCCGCTTGAGCACTATGCCGCTGTCTTTGATGGCCTTCATGGCATAAAGCGCGGTGGCAATCGGTCCCTTGTCATCTTCAGTACCGCGCCCCACCAGTTTGCCGTCAGCCGTTTCTGTCATTTCATAAGGGCTTTGCGGCCAGAGGCCCGGGTCGGCAGGCTGCACATCGCCATGGGTAATCACCCCTACCTTTTTCACGTTTGCTCCGCCACCCTCAGGGGAAAGACTTATCAGCATCACATAGCCATTGTCTTCCACCTCAAGTCCCAGCATCCGGGCCTTTACCCCGAGCGCACGTTTAAAATCGGCAAACACAGGATCTGTGTCCGGCGTCAGCCCCTCTCGGGCGCGGGTGTCGTAGCTCACCAAATCACGTAAGGTATCAATTTGTGCTTGCTGATAATGTGCCAGCGCATGTGCCGCCACACCTTGTGCCATTTCAGAAGGCATGGGCAACTCCTTAGACTGAGCTGACCATGCCAGCAATGGAATCAACACACCACAGACGAAGAATTTATGACCTTTATTATTGTTTTTCATGGTTAACCGCTAAAAGGGACTAAAACCCAAGTTTGCCATAGACACAGGGCAGGAATTAAGCATTCACTCATCCTTTGTTACAAGAATTTTGCCCCACCACTTGGTCTACCGGGGCTGGCATGTTAAACAAGGGGGCTGGCGGCGGGTTAACGCTGAGGCGAAACAACTCCAAGACAATCATAAAAGCCGCCAAACAAAAAAATACATTCAGCTAAAGGAAGACCACCATGAAGGGACAAGCCCTGAAACCCCTCGTTGCTGCCGTGGCATTGACACTCGGCCTGACTGCCTGTGGCAATGACAACACCACCCAAACCGAATCAACGGCAGCAGAGGTTAAAACATCCGCCGCCAAGGTTGCCGAGCCAGCAGCAGTTGCAGCAATAAACCCCTTCTTTGAGCCCTATAACACTTATCAGGACATTCCGGCCTTCGACAAAATTGAAGAAGCCCACTACCTGCCAGCCTATGAAGAAGCGATTAAGCGCCAGAAGGCTGAAATTCAGGCCATTATCGACAATCCTGAGGCGCCCTCTTTTGCCAACACCATCGAAGCCATGGAGAAAGGCGGAGAGCTCATCAGCCGCGTTTCGGCGGTGTTTTACAACCTGACATCCGCCGACACTACGCCCGGCCTGCAGGCAATTTCCAAAGAAGTGTCGCCCATGCTGTCATCGGCCCGTGATGATATTTTCCTTAACGACAAGCTGTTTGCACGGGTAAAGGCCGTGTATGAACAGCGCGACACTCTGGAACTCAACACCGCCCAGAGCCGATTGCTCGAAAACACCTACAAGGCCTTCAGCCGTGGCGGTGCCAACCTCGATGACGCAGGTAAAGCCAAGCTGCGTGAGCTGAACGAAAAAATTGGCAAACTCAGTCTGGAATTCGGTGACAACGTATTGGCCGAAACCAACAGTTTCGAGCTGGTCGTGGACAACAAAGATGATTTGGCCGGTTTGCCACAGAGTGTAATTGATGTGGCCGCCGCTACCGCCAAAAGCCGTGGCAAAGAAGGCAAATGGGTATTCACCACCTCACGCCCCTCCATCACCCCATTTTTGACCTACGCCGACAACCGTGAACTGCGTCAGCAGCTGTACACCGCCTATGTTGAGCGTGGCAATCACAACGACGCCCAGGATAACAAAAAGGCGCTGGCCCAAATCGCCGCCCTGCGCGCCGAACGAGCCAAGCTTTTGGGCTACAAAACCCATGCCCACTATGTGTTGGAAGAAAATACCGCCAAAGACCCGGCCAACGTGTATGCGCTGCTGGACAAGGTATGGCCAGCTGCCATTAATCAGGCCAAGTCTGAAGTGGCAGAGATGCAAAAGCTGATTGACGCCGAAGGCGGCGACTTCAAACTTGCCCCCTGGGACTGGGATTACTACGCCGATAAAATTCGCGTGGCCAAATACAGCTTTAACGAGCAGGATACCCGCCCCTATTTCTCGCTGGATGCCACCATTGAAGGCGTATTCTACACTGCCAACCGCCTGTTTGGTTTGACCTTTAAAGAGCGCAGCGACCTGCCCAAGTACCATGAAGACGTGCGTACCTGGGAAGTGTTCGATAAAGACGGCAAACTGCTGGCCATCTTTATGGGCGACTACTACGTCCGCGATTCCAAACGAGGCGGCGCCTGGATGAACGCCTACCGCTCTCAAAGCGGCCTGGGTGACGACCGCGTAGTGCCCATTATCGTCAACGTGCTCAACTACCCACGCCCAACCGCGTCTGAGCCTTCGCTGCTGACCTTCGATGAAGCCAGCACCCTGTTCCACGAATTTGGCCACGCCCTGCATGGCATGCTGTCCAATGTGCAGTACGAGGCGCAGTCCGGCACCTCAGTACCACGGGACTACGTGGAGTTTCCCTCTCAGGTGACTGAAAACTGGATGACGCAGCCGGAAGTGCTGTCACAATTTGCCAAGCACTATAAAACCGGTGAAGTGATCCCCGATGAACTGGTGAAGAAAATCCAGGCCGCCAGCAAATTCAATCAGGGCTTTGCCACTGTTGAGTATCTGGCCGCCACCAAGCTGGATCTCGATTGGCACACGCTTGAGAGCAGCGAAGTACAGGATGCCGCCGCCTTCGAAGCTGCAAGCCTCAAGAAAATGGGCCTGATTGAAGAAATCGCCCCACGCTACCGCTCAACTTACTTCAGCCACATTTTCTCCGGCGGTTATTCAGCCGGATACTATGGCTACATCTGGGCTGATATTCTGGGCGCCGACGCGTTTGAGGCCTTCCGCGAGAAAGGCATTTTCAATCAGGACACTGCCAAAGCGTTTCGCGACACTGTGCTGTCGCAGGGCGGCAGTGAAGACCCGATGAAACTGTACCGCGAGTTCCGTGGCAAAGAAGCCAGCATTGAGCCGCTGCTGAAGAGCCGCGGCCTGCTGTAAAGGTTTTTCCGGCATCACCATCAAGCGCCCCGAGGGGCGCTTTTTTTATTGCCGAAAAATTGCACTGCCCGCCACTCACCCTGGTTCAGAATCCCGCCAGTACTCAACCGGATTACAAATTGATACTCGATTTGAACTCTCCGATCACATTCTTGCAGCCATTAGAGCTGATACTCTAGCCGCGCCCAACGCAGCACTGCGCTTGGATGGATGATGGAGCGTGCCCAAAGAGGTGCGCCCGGGGTAAATAATCAAGAGAGATCAATATGAATCAAAAACATTTGTTGGCGGTAACCATCGCTGCGGCACTGGGCGTCAGCGCCTGTGGCTCAGACAACGACAAAGTAGAAAAAGAAGTACTGGTGGACTTGCGGGTGATGGAAACCAGTGATTTGCATACCAACATCATGGACTTTAACTATTACAGCGGCAAAGAAGACCCAACTATCGGACTGGCTCGCACAGCCAGCCTCATCAAGTCTGCCGCCCATGAAGCTCCCAACCACGTTTTGGTAGATAACGGCGACCTTTTGCAAGGCAGCCCCATGGGCGACTACATGGCCAAAATTGGCATTGCCGATGGCGCTGTGCATCCTGCCTACAAGGCCATGAACCTGCTGGGCTACAGCGTCGGTAACATCGGCAACCATGAATTCAATTACGGCCTGGACTTTCTTGAAAAATCTCTGGCCGGTGCCGAGTTCCCCTACATCAATGCCAACGTATACTGTGCCGACGATAACGGCTGCTGGAAAGGCATCAGCAAGGGCGAGAACCTGTTCACTCCTTATCTGATTGAAGAAAAAGAAGTGATTGACCAACACGGCGATAAACACACCCTGAAAATCGGCTATATCGGCTTTGTACCACCACAAATCATGCTATGGGACAAACAAAACCTCACCGGTAAGGTAGAGCCTGCTGACATAGTGGAAACCGCGCAAAAATACGTGCCGGAAATGAAAGCCAAAGGCGCCGATATCATTATCGCCATTCCCCATTCCGGCATTGGCTCGGTGGAAAACCCAGGCGATCCCATGGCGGAAAATGCCACCTACGCCCTCACCCGGATTGAAGGCATAGACGCCATTATGTTCGGCCACAGTCACTCTATCTTCCCCCATGCCCGCTACAGTGACCTGCCCAATACTGATATTGAAAAGGGACTGCTGAACGGCGTGGCCGCCGTAATGCCCGGCCGTTGGGGCGATAACCTGGGTGTGGTTGACTTCAAACTGACGCGCAAAAATGGTGAATGGACAGTGCTCGACGTAAAAACCGAAGCTCGTCCCATCTTTGACGGCGCCAACAAAACCCCTCTTGTTGAAGCTGATAAAGACATTCACGATGCGGTTGAGCTCGAACATCAGGGCACCCTCGCCTTTGTGGACGAGCCCATCGGTGTGGCCGCGGCAGACATGTACAGCTTCCTCACCCTGGTGCAGGACGACCCGACAGTACAAATCGTATCAGACGCCCAAATTGCCAACGTGAAGGCCAAACTGCCACCTTCATTGGCGCACCTGCCGGTAATCTCAGCGTCGGCACCGTTCAAGGCTGGTGGTCGCCACGGCACCACCTCAGACGCGGATCAATATGTACAGGTGGACAAAGGTGCCCTGACCTTCAAAAACGCTGCGGATCTCTATGTCTACCCCAACACCATGGTGGCAGTTAAAGCGACCGGCGCACAGCTGAAGGACTGGCTGGAATGCTCAGCCAATCAGTTCAACCAGATTGACCCCAACAAAACCGAGCCACAGTCACTTATCAACTGGGCCGGACACCCAACCTACAACTTCGACGTGTTGGATGGCATGACCTACAAGATTGACGTCACCCAGCCGAGTAAATTCGACCGTGACTGCAAAGTTGTAAATGAAAACGCCAACCGCATCGTCGATTTGGCCTTTGAGGACGGAGAAGGCAAAATCTTTAGCGGCGAAGAGCTGATGGCCAAGGAGTTCATTGTCGCCTCCAACAACTACCGCGCCTTTGGCGGCAAATTTGCCGGCACCGGCAGCGACCATGTGGTGCTGGAACTGCCCGACACCAACCGCGAGGCACTGGCGGCCTACATTACCGCCGAGTCCAAATACAATGAAACCACCGGCAAGTACGACGGCATGGTAAACCCCACCGCCGACTACAACTGGGACTTTGTGACCATCAACAGCGCGGTGACACTGGATGTGCGCTTTGAAACCCAGGACAGCCCCAAGGCCGATGCCTTTATCGAGCAAAACAAACAGCGTGCCATGACCAAGGTCGGAAAAGACGAACTCGGTTACGCTGTGTATCGCATCGATTTAAGCAACTGATAACCGGCAGCAGTTAACATTTGCTGACAAACCCCAAAAGCGCCTGCGGGCGCTTTTTTTTTACCATCACCACCAGGCTGAGCTGAAGCGTCAAGCCCGCCAACATCACCTCCGGATCCGGCATGTGTGCCGCTGACGACACTCATAGTGTCAGCCCGCCATGGGCTGCAACCGGTTTACACTGTGTCCCGCTGTCAACAGCTCGTGTTCACTTATGAGTTCAGCTCCATCTTTCACCTTGAAATAGTATCTGTACTCCATTACCTTAGACCTTCAAGTCATGCCTTAAAATGGACGTAAAATCAGGGTATAAGCGGCAGCCCATCCGTTTGATGAGCTAAAAAAGTAAGGATACTCCGGCAATCTGGTGGCCTGAACCTGTGCGGTAGCCATGGCGTTTTCCGGTAGCCACAATGGTGAATCGGGAATGGTGAATGGTGAATTGGGAATGGTGAATTGGGAATGAAGAGTCATGAATAGTGAGTCGTGAATCGGGATGGCATAGTCACAGCCGATCGAGGGGGCTGACTGTTCCGGCGTAATGTTGTCCCAGCACATGGGTATAAATCTGAGTAGTCTTCAGGTCATTATGACCAAGCAGCTCCTGCACAGTACGGATATCGTATCCGGCCTGCAAAAGATGAGTGGCAAAGCTGTGGCGAAAGGTATGGCAGCTGATTTTTTTATAGAGTCCAATTTTTTGTCCGGCGATGGAGAGCGCCTTTCGCACCAAGCTTTCATGTAGATGATGGCGACACAGTTCACCTGTTTCGGGATGTACACACAGGGTCGTGCTCGGAAATATAAACATCCAGGCAGGACTGCGAAAAGCAGAAGGATATTTACGCCCAAGTGCATGGGGCAAAGACGGACCAACCCCAAGCGCATTATCTTTTTGCTGAATGGCAATACTGCTGGATATCCGCAATTGCAGCCATGGGACGCAGGATGCCGCGAGCAACGTTTGCCGATCTTTATTGCCTTTGCCATCGCGCACAGTAACACATAGTCTGTCCAGATCCACATCCTGGATCCGCAGGCGCAGACACTCGGAAACACGTAAGCCGCTGCCGTAAAGCATTTGAACAATCTGAGATGCTGCACCATCAAGTTCTGTAATAATTTGCGCGACTTGCACTGCTGACAGCACCACAGGTAAACGCCTTTGTTTAGTCGCCAGAGAGAAACCGAGGTCACCCAGCTCAATATGCAAAAACTTTTGGTATAAAAACGCCAAAGCATTCAGCGCCACTTTTTGCGTATTAATAGCAACATGGCGTTCAACCGCAAGATAAGTTAAAAATGCGGCGATCTCTTCTTTGCCAAGGGTTTCCGGATGGCGCTTATGGTTAAAGAGAATGTAGCGTTTGATCCAATGCAGATAAGCATGTTCAGTGCGTATGCTATATCCGCGTAGACGCATATCATCTCTGATGGCGCGAAGAAAGGGACTCTGACTCATGCCAACCTCCAAATGCTGTATATATGAACAGTATTATCGAGATTTTGACGATTTCAAGTCAGAGTTGATCCTGACAGTTCTCCGGTTATCCGACCCGTGAAAATATTCTTTTACTTTAATATCAATAGGTTAATATTTGGCGTATAAAAATAATAGGCGGGATCCAAGGAGATAACGAGAATGCTCATTTTCATCGTAAATTTATCTGGACAAAATGACGTAACTTAATAATTATTAAAACAATTAACATGCTCGCTTTGCACTGGTCAGAGGTGCTAAATGAGCATTCTCATTATTAAAATGTTATGTGTCTGAGTGAAAAATGGAAATTACCATATTACAAGTTGTTGGAATGATCCTTATAGCTTTCGGAGGCTACGGGTTTTATAAAGGTTTTATCTCCTGGTCTATTGAAGTTCGCCCTGGTTCTAGTCCACGCGACCGTGGGTTTCATATCGACCTAACCCCAGAACCATTGAAATGGCGCAAGGAAGGAAAATTTGAAGGAAAGTGGGTACGTCCCGTTTGCTCAATTATTTTAATATTAGGCATAGTGCTTCTATTTATACCGAGTGAAACTATTACCTTTAAAATATAAATATGGGAATCGTCAACTTTACAACACATAACAAGTTGCTTAATTTCGTTCCGGCCACAAGTGGCCTCCACGGGACGCGGCTGGCGCCGCGCCCTTTAGCAAGGCGTTAGCATCACTAGAATAGACAACATTAGGAGTTTAAATGAAAACGATACTTAGCCTTATTTTGTTACTTATTTCTTCGCTTGTATTTTCCAGCGAAATGATAGTGCAAACGAAAGATGGAAAAAAACACAGATTTGATACTAGTAAAATTTCAAAGGTTTATTTTTTAGAGAATGAAAAAACATTCTCCGTCAAAGAGTATGTAATAAATACAAAATTTCTTTGGATAGACAAAACTGTAGGTAAGGAATTAGGGATAATTACTTTTTCATCAGATGGCAGTGCTTACCCTTCATGGAGTCGCGTAAAAAACACATGGGAAATTGACGAAAATAATGACTTGATAATTTATACTGACGGATACTTGTATGTAAACAGATTTAAATTGAACAAATCTAATAATTACTTTAATGGAGCTCGAGACAAATCAAGCAATAGAAAAGATGGTGTAATTTCTTTACTTAAACCCGTAAAGTAAAACACTGCAGTTGTAATGCTAACAAGCACCAGCAAGTCGAAGGCTTAGTCATTGCGGCTCGCCTTCATGACTAAGCCTCGCTTGTGGCGAGCGTTATGTGTAAAGGAGAGTTAATTGACGAATCAAGATCCATTAATGAAACTTGTTGAAATCGTGAACGATCAGATTAAACAGGGAAAAAGTGAAGATGAAATAGTTGGGCTTTTAATTTCTTCAGGGTTAAATGAGAACAAAGCTAGGCATGTTTTTGCAACTGTTAAATCCTCGCGGTCTAGCCATTTTAGTAGAATTATACGCTTTGTAACTATTGTATTAGTCATATTATCAAGTCTCGGCTTTATTCTGCTTACTGCTATTGGCGAGTCGAAATTTGTAGCTCAAGCTAAGTTACTAGCGTTCATATTTTTCATTTGCTTTGTTCTTTTTGGCATCATGGCAGGCATCAAAGGTAAGGCAATGGTTTACGCTAGGTTAGTTAATTCTGGCATCTGGTTAGTATCGTCTTTCATGCTTATGCTCGCTATGTTTCTACATCCAGGCTGGGATAGTAAATGGTTTGGTACAGGTGGTGGTTGGCGTGGTCAAATTGTGTCCTTGTTAGGCAATGCTATCTATAACATCGGTTCAACTGGCGTAGCCTATATACTAGCGGCTTTGTCCATGCTTATTCTTTTGTTGTTTTGGGCAGAGACTCATAGGCTTAAAACTCAAGACTACGGTGCAATTTAGCACATAACAAGGCGCTGTTTCGGACTGGTTTTCCGCTGCGCTCCAAACCAGCCGCAAAGCGCGGCGTTAAGCGCACGCATACATCAAGTATTGGAAGAAAATTGAAGATTAGAACAAGAGAAGAGCTTATCGATTTTGTAAACCACGGAAATAAGGTGAAGTATGTCTTTTTTTGGGGGCATCAAGAAAAAGGTGGCCAAGTCACAAAGAGCTGCTTTAGCCAGTGGTATGACTCAAAATTCGAAGAAGACGGTAAAGAATTTATCACGGCCGAGCACTACATGATGTATCACAAGGCTAAGTTGTTTGGTGATAACAAAGCGTGTGAGAAAGTTCTTTCTGCTAGCAATCCGGGAGAAGCTAAGGCCGTTGGCCGTGAGGTACTTGGTTTCGAGCAAGAATTATGGGACGAGAAACGATTTGAGATTGTGGTCAATGCAAATCTGGCAAAGTTCTCTCAAAATCCAGAGCTAAAGGAGTTTTTGCTAAATACCGGAAATCGAGTATTAGTCGAAGCTAGCCCAGTAGATAAAATATGGGGCATTGGTTTGGCTCAAGACAATTCAGCGTCTGAGAATCCTAATACATGGAAAGGTCTCAATCTTTTAGGGTTTGCGCTCATGGAAGTTAGAGATCAGCTTATAAATCAGGCAAGCGCTTAACAAGTGAAGGCACAGGATTTAAAAAGCTGCACTCCTTCGTCGTTTCACTTTTTAAACCAGTGCTTCAGGCGTTAAGCATCCACGAATATGAAGAACAAGTGCCCAAAATGTAAGTCTGAAAACATCATTGATCAGCGTTGGCTGTACCCTATGAGCCCAAATGTATGTCACGACTGCGGTCTTAAGTGGGAGCCTACGCTATTCGTCAGAATTTTCCTTCCCTCTTGGGTTTTGGTACTCGCTTTGGCAGTTGTCTCCGGCGCTACTAAAAATGAGTTTTGGAAATCTGATCTTGGGGCAGTGGTCTTATTCAGTTACTTAGCTCTATTATTAATTGCACCTACAGTAGGCTGGTATCTCCATCCATATAAGGTGTGGGGCGGCAGCGAATTGGTTCGTAAACTGGTAAATTACGGCTGCCTCGGGTCAATGTTAGTTGTTGCAGTTTTTTATTATACAAATGCTTAACAAAGCCAAGCACGAACGCCAGCAGAGCTGGCTGGACCTACATTCCGCAGCTTCGCTGCTCCATTTCGGCCCGTGTTGGCAGCGTTAAGCGGCAAAGGAGTTTGAATCTACCTATGAATTTTAATCAAAGATTAGAATGTGATACTTGCGAACAACATATTGATTGCCGTATCGGGATGTCTAATAGGGATGTCCAACCAATTAGTTTTGCATGCCCTACCTGTGGAGAAGGTATAACTATTGAGCTAAATTTGGGTAAAGGATTTAAATATAAAGGTGCTAAATCTATCCACTTTGAAGGCCCTTTTACCAATGAAAATCCATTCATTGATCTACATTTGGATTTCCCTGTTAAATTTGGCGAATATAAAATGGGCCATACCCCATTTTTGATGGCTCATTCAAGAATAGGTCATGAGAATTTTCAAATTCATAACACAAGATTAAATGCGCTAAACTTGCTGTACCCTAAGTTAGATGACTTTAAACGTATTCTCCGTCTTTATGCTAAAAACCCAAAATTATTTGGTCAGTTATGTGAATCAAAATTTGGTGAAAAGTTGCGTTCAGAGAAGCCGCAAGATTTAAATCTTGCACTTTATTGTGTTATTGCAAAGGTATTTTTCCCTTTCTCAATGCCAGACGAAAATGCAGACTCTGTAAAATTGCATATGAGGGCTATTCACGATGCTTTAAGTAAAAGCAAAGATGGCTTTAATGCATACATGAGCGAGATTTTTGAGACTGGTTTTTTACATAATATGCAGAAAGATTGCCTTGATATTTACCCTCAGATACTTGCAGGTGAACTTGCGTTTCGTCCCGCACTATTTCTAGATTTTGATGATAACTATGAAAAAGAGTTTGTGGCATTTAGAGTGTCAGCACACGACTTTCAAACTTATAAAGATCTTTACAAAGATATTTCTGAAGTAATGTCACGTCAATTGGTTCTAGTTGCTGGGCTCAATAATCTAATTCATCGTGGTGACTTTAATAAGTTTAAAGATGTAGGTAAGACAACCCCGAAATCACTTCATGCATATGCTGATTTACCATATGGATTTAAAGCCAGTCATTTAGATGATTGTTGGTACAATATTGCTGACGGCTCGGTAAATAATCAGTTACGAAACTCAATCGCACATGTAAAGGTCGAGTACAATGAAGTCACTCAATTAATTACATATTTCCCTAAAAAGGAAGGTATAAAACAAGAGAAAGCAGAAAAAATCTACTTCCTTGATTTTATGAGGAATATATTGATTTCTTATAGGGAAATGCATCGTATGCATCAGTTAATTAAGTGCTTGTTTAATTATTACTATTTAATTCATCAAAAAGCTGCTTAACAAGCTAATTCAGCAGGACAAAAAACAGCTGGCTTTTGCTCCTTCGTCGCTAAGTTTAGCCAGCTATTTTATTGCCTCTGATTGGGGCGTTAGCTGTTCAAGGAAGAATATGCGGAAATTTGATAAACCATTATTCTGGGTATATGCGAAGACGAAGGACTTGACTATTTCTCAACCTAAAGGCTTTTTAGTCTTAGTCGCCGTAATTATTGCGACATCAATTGCATTTGGCAGTTTTAGGGATCTAGTTTGGGTTACATACTTTCTATCATTATTGACAATGTTTTTTCCTATATCGTTCACCCTAGTTTTAGTGCGTTTAAAATTTAATTACGCCGTAAATGAAATTCCCACACCTGGAGTCGCTTACATTTTACAGAGTAATGTTGGCACTAAAGCAGTGAGTTTAATGTCATGTTTGATTTCGATTTATATATCCACTCTGTTATACATGTTTTTAATCATGTCAGCAGTTGCTGCTGTAGCTATACCTATAATGACCGTGATGTCACAATTATACAGCTAACAAGGCGCTCAAGCTGACCACCAACGCGTGGCATTTTTGCTTCGCAAAGTATATGCCACGGTCTGCGGCAGCTTAGCTTGGCGTTAGCCATACAAGGAAGATTTGTGCAGATTACAGTTAAAGGACCAAGGTTTTGGTGCCAGGAAGACGAAGACAAGTTTTTTGAGTGGATTTACTCTCTACCAAATTATCAATCGGTGACGGGACGTGGCTTGGATTTAATCATTGAGCTGAATGAGCCAGTTTCGCAAAGTACGATAAACCAGTTATTCGTGTTATTTAAACGTTGGGAGCTAGACTTTAACGCTTTGGCTCCTTTAAAAAATATCAACAAAAGCCATATTGCTTGGGTTAATGAGTTCTTCAAGTAAAGTATAGCTAACAAGGCGCATCGAGCGCAGCCTGCGGCTGCTGGGACGTCAAACGCTAACGCGTTTTCAGCCCGTGTGCTTTGCGTTATGTTTTTTGTCATGTGGAAGCTTGAGAGTGTTGAGTAAAATTAATATCAAAAAAGCATTGGGTATTTTGCTTGTCGGCGTTATTGCTTTTGTAGCTTATTACGAGTCGAATATTGCCTACGATAATCTGGAAAAAATGTCCGTAGCAATAGAGGTTTACGAATCAATAATTTCAGAATATGAGAATGCTGCGGAAGTTGATGAGCTAAAAATGAAAGGGCTTAAAGGACAGTTGGCGGAGATTGAACCAAGGAAAGCTGTTTACAAATCTTCCATGGGTTTCAGTTCAACTCTTGGATTATTAGCAGCTTTATTTACTGTTATAACGTGGTTCCGGCGTAGTGAAAAAACATAACAATCGCCATCAAAATGCCGCTTCGCGGCTCGACTCGCAACACGTTGCTCGCGTTTGTGGCGGGCGTTATGCCGTTCGGAGATATCAATGAATGATTCGATAAGATCAAAACTTCCGTTTTTATTTCTTGTCTTTATTTCGATATGGTGGGGTTTCTATTACCAATCTAACAGCAAGCTAAATGATTATGGCAGCGCGAATTTTGAATGGCTGTTTCTTTTTGATGCATTAGTAGTACTACCGATAATTTGCTTCTTCTGTACTAAAGATAAAAAGGAAGGATTGATAAAAGCAGTTGTTTTGAGCTGCTTAGCGGTTCTGATCGGTAGTTACATTATTCCTGAGCAAAGTAAACTGATCTGGCATCATCTTGAAAATGGTCGCTATTTTGTCTTGGCTGTTATTCTATTGTTTGAACTTGTTGCAATTTTAACAGTGTATCTTGCGATTAAATCAGCCATCGGTAAGAGTCAAGATCCCGATCTTTCGATAGAAAATCCAATAAAAAAATACTTAGGTCAAAGTCCTGTTGCGTCTTTATTGACTTTCGAAACGAGGATGTGGACATTTGCTTTTTTTTCACACCGCATCAAACCAGAACATTTCAGAGGTGAACAACACTTTACCTATCATCAGAAAGATGGAGCAAAAAGTAACTTGCTAGGTTTCATCTTCCTCATTGCGTTTGAAATACCAATTATGCACCTGGTGTTGCACTTTATCTGGTCACCACTCGCCGCAAATATTGTTACCTTACTCACGATTTTTAGTTTGATATTTTTTATTGCAGAGTATCGGGCACTTTCGAGAAGGCCGATTTCTTTAGTTTGTAATAAGTTATTGGTTCGTTATGGGCTTTATCAGCCTTTGGTAATACCGTTAGAGAACATAGTTAAAATTGAAAGTAATAACAAGTTTGTTCATCGATCGAAATTTGTAAAGCGTTACAATTACTCAGGTAATCCAAATATCAGAATTGAACTTTCAGAACCGTTGGGGTCGGTTAATTCAATTTACATTGGTGTTGATAATCCTGAGTATTTTATCTCAGCTTTAGTAGATTCAGTATCACGGCATAACAAACGAATCTTATCGCCAGCAAAAATCGCTGGCTGCGACGTCAACCCGCTGCGCGGCTTTCCGCGCTAGATTTTGGCGTAATAGCTCATGAGGATATATGGATAGCTCCGAAAAAGTT
>NZ_JBFKLW010000002.1:0-127825 GCF_041630135.1 Shewanella sp. | reverse complement strand
CCCACCAGCTTCATCACTTCAATTTCACTGCGCCTGTTCATAATTGCCAGGCGAATGGTATTGCCAATAATCAGCACAACTGCCAGTACCAGCAATGCCGCTATGGCCATTACGGTGCGCTCCAGTAAACGGATCACCGCCTGCAGCCGCTCCAACCACTCGATATCGAGGCGGCCGAAGCTTACTTCCTGCTCACGCTCGAGCTTGCCCAGCAACTCTCTGGCTCCCACAGGGGTGGAGTATTTTACCGTCGGCGTGACGGTCACCACCGCAGGCAATGGATTGGCATCGAGATAAGACAGCGCCTCACCAAAGCCCGACAAACGTTGAAACTCGGCCAGGGCTTCGTCGCGATTGATATATTTCACCTCGGCGATTTCCGGGTACACCTTAATGCGGGATATCAAGCTCTGAATCGCCTGCTCGCTTCGGCCATCATCGATAAACAGTGAAATTTCGGCCGCACTGTTCCAGGACTGGGTAATGGTATCGGCATTCTTCACCAACACCTGCAATGCCGCCGGCAGGCTCAGACTTACGCCCAACACTGCCATGGTCATCATTGATGAAACCGGATTGCGCCACAGCTCGCCTATACTGGCCATTCCCTGCTGAATATGGCGGATAAAGAACATCACAATCTGGCCGGTAAAAGGTAGTTTGCTGCGGGTCAGCTCGCCGTGTTCACGCATGGTCAGCTCCTTTATTCGCCGCGACGCAGCGGCTCGCCAATCTCGCGCGCCCCCAGCATACGGCCCTGGCGCAGGGTCAGGGTGCGATATTTCATCCGGGCTATCAGGCCCAGATCGTGAGTAGCGATAAGCACAGTGGTACCGGCATCGTTAAAGGTCTCGAACAGCCGCAGAATATCCATCGATAACTTGGGGTCGAGGTTACCCGTAGGCTCATCTGCCAGCAGCAAGGCTGGCTTATTAACAATGGCACGGGCGATACCTACCCGTTGCTGCTCGCCGCCCGACAACATAATGGGGTTATGACGCTCTTTGCCGTACAGACCCACCATATCCAGTGCTGCTGCCACCCGTTTTTTAATTTCGCCATGGCTGAAACCCTCGATAACCAGCGGCAAGGCCACGTTATCGAACACACTTCTGTCCATCAGCAGGTGATGATTCTGGAAAATCATACCAATTTCACGGCGCAGATAAGGCACGTGGTGACGGCTGATATCGGCAATATCATGGCCATTGATATATACCTTACCGGCGCTGGCGCGCTCGATAACCGTAATTAGCTTAAGCAGGGTGCTCTTGCCTGCTCCCGAATGTCCGGTGAGGAAGGCCATCTCGCCGCGGCGCAAATGGAAATTCACATCGGACAGGGCTTTTTGCCCGCCGGAGTAGACCTTGCTGACCTGCTCAAATCGAATCATGGGTTATCCGTTTTCTCCTGACTGAACAGGGCATCGATAAAGTCGTGAGCATTGAACACCCGCAGATCGTCAATCTGCTCGCCAACGCCTATGTATCGGATAGGAATACCAAATTTATCGGCAATGGCAAAGATAACTCCGCCTTTTGCCGTACCATCGAGCTTGGTAATGGAGATGCCCGTTACGCCTACGGCTTCCTCGAACAGCTTGGCCTGACTGATGGCATTCTGACCTGTGCTCGCATCCAGCGTCAGCATCACCTCGTGGGGAGCACTCTCGTCGAGCTTCTTCATCACCCGCACTACTTTTTTCAGCTCTTCCATCAGGTGGCTCTTGTTCTGCAGACGGCCGGCGGTGTCACAAATAAGTACATCAACACCCTTGGCCTTGGCCGATTGCAGCGCATCAAACAACACCGAGGCACTGTCGGCACCGGTGTGCTGTGCCACCACAGGGATATTGTTTCGCTGGCCCCACACCTGCAATTGCTCAACCGCTGCGGCGCGGAAGGTATCACCGGCGGCGAGCATTACGCTCTTGCCCTGACTCTGATACTGCTTGGCGAGCTTACCAATGGTGGTGGTTTTCCCTACGCCGTTTACGCCCACCATCAGGATCACATAAGGGCCATCGGCATTTTCTGGCACCAGAGGCACGCTCACAGGCTCCAGGGTGCGCTGCATTTCTTCACGCAGCAGCTCGTACAGGGCTTCGGCGTCTTTCAGTTGCTTGCGACTGGCGTGCTCGGTCAGGCTGTTGATCAGCTTGGAAGTGGTTTCAACCCCCACGTCGGCGATCAGCAGCTGCTCTTCCAGTTCTTCAAACAGCTCATCATCAATTTTCTTACCACGGAACAGACCAATAAAGCCGCTGCCGATGTTCTCGCTGGTGCGCATCAAGCCGCGCTTCAAACGGGCAAAGAAGCCTTCTTTCACCGGCTTGGCCTGAGGTTCGGGCTGCACCTCAAGATCGGCTGCAGCCGCTTGCTCGGCGGCAATACGTTCAGCTTCGATACGCTCAGCTTCAAGACGAGCTGCTTCGGCCCGGGCGGCTTCGGCTTGCTCGGCTTCAACACGCTCAGCTTCAAGACGAGCGGCTTCAACACGCTCAGCTTCAAGACGAGCGGCCTCAGCTTGCTCAGCGGCAATACGTTCAGCTTCAACGCGTTCAACCTCAAGACGAGCCGCTTCGGCGCGGGCTGCTTCGGCTTGCTCAGCGGCAACACGCTCAGCCTCTACACGAGCGGCTTCGGCGCGGCCGGCGTCGGCTTGCTCGGCGGCTTGACGCTCAGCCTGGTCTGCTTGTTCGGCGGCAGCCTGTTCAACTGCGCCTTGCTCGGTGGCAATCTGTTCTTGTTGCGCCTGCTGGGCACTGGCGTGTTCTGATTCGGCCTGGTTTACGGCCGCATCATCCTTGTCCCGGCGAAACCAGGAGAAAAAACCTTTCTTTGACATCTGTTGTACCGGTCAGTGTTGGCTCAGGGCCGTTTGCGAAGCCGGTGGCTTCATCGGTCATTCCATGCCGTCCGGGAAGGTATCCCTGGGGATACGCTTTACGTTAAAATGACGGCCTTTTACGGGGTGGCCTAGTCTACCACTTTCTTTCTTCGGGCAAAATGACGGGGAACCAATGAACAGAAATCGTTCATCTGCCGGACGCGGTCAGGGTACTAAACCCAAATCCAGTGGCGCTTCGGGCACAGGGCAGGTACGGATCATCGGCGGCCAATGGCGCTCACGCAAGCTGCCAATCAAGGATCTGGAAGGGCTGCGCCCTACCACCGACCGGGTGCGAGAAACCCTGTTTAACTGGATAGCACCACATTTGCCCCATTCCCGGGTGCTGGATTGTTTTGGCGGTAGCGGTGCGCTGGCGCTCGAGGCCTTATCCCGCTATGCCAGCTTCGCCAAGGTGTTTGAGCTTCAACGTGACGCGGCTAATCAACTGAAAGCCAACCTGCAGACCTTAAAATGCGACAGCGCTGAGGTGGTCAATGGCGACACCCTCGCGCTGCTGGCCTCAGGCACTGGGGAAGGGTTTGATATCGTGTTTATCGATCCGCCATTCAGAAAGGGACTGGCGGAAGCAACCCTCAATGCCCTTAAGGCCCACAACTGGCTGAAAGAGGGAGCACTGGTGTATCTGGAAACCGAGAGTGAGCTGGCTGGCATGGCGTTGCCAGCGGGTTTTGATGAGCTAAAACATAAGCTCGCGGGCCAGGTGTGTTACCGCTTGCTGCAATTTAACACCGGAGAGCTAACCCAATGAAGTGGCTGACCATGCTTGGCAAACTGACAACCCTGGGCGCCTGGGTAATGATGGCTTATAACCTGTTTGTGCCCTTCGATGGCAATATCGGTACTCTGCTGAAAATCCTGCTGGGAGTGACTGTGGTAATGCACAGCTTTCAACTTGGGATTTTTCACCTGCTGTTCAAAAAGCTGCTGCCACTGAAGGGCGGCGACTATTTACAGGTGTTTACCTTTGGCGTGTTTGCACTGCTGGAATACCGCGCCAAGGCACTGGCCAGGTTTGAGGCCGAAGCGCGCCAGCGCTGATGTCGCTTTGAACCACAACCACCAAAAAGCCCCGCATTGCGGGGCTTTTTGCTATCACTATATCGCGCGACCGCTATCAGCTCTTTGGATAGGGGTGGGCAACGCCCTTGTGACAATCGATACAGGTCTTGCGCTTTTCAGGCTCTTTCTTGAAGTTGTTGCTGTGCATACGCACGGCCATCTTGCTCATGTTTTCAGACTGGTTCTCGTAAATACGATTGTGACAGTTCTGACAGGTAGAGGAATCGATAGCTCGCAGGTAATCACGGGCCAGTTCAGCCTGCTCTTTACGGTTGGCTTCGAGCCATTCCTGGGTATTGAAGCCATCGATGGTCAGGAAGCCGATAACGTCCTTGGACACAATGATTTTTTTCTTCAGGTAAGCGAAAGGCTCCTGAGCGATGTGGCACTGCTGACACTGAACAACAATACCGTTTTTGTTGTTGCCGTGTGCAGATTCCAGCACTTCGTTTTTAAGGGAATGATTGCTGTGACAGCTCATACAGAACTCGTCTGTACTGGTCATATGCAGTGTGGTTTGTGTCGCAAAGTAACCCACTACGCCAACCACAATACCTACCAACAACAGGGCAAATATTGAGTATTTCGCGCTGGGTTTGAATAGTGCACGCCAGTTCATCACTCTATCTCCAAAATCGGGTTATTGTTTTAGTGTGCCCATAGTAGGGTAATTCAGGTTTCGGAAATTTGACCGCAAGCGAAGTTTTTGAGCCTGTCCCCAAGTTTTGTATAGGTTTGAGATCCAGCGCAAACTTTGGCCACAAAATTGCATTTTCCTGATATTGCAACATAAAAACCTAAAATAAAGCACTGATACTTGCAAGCAGTACAACCTCCGGTAACCCAATAAACTCTTCTAAATGCCACACAGCAGAAAATTTCGTACATGTTTGGAACTATTGCTTAGCCACACCGGTCTGATTTATCGACACACTAACGGAGCCAACCATGAGCCTGAGATTGCCGCAACTGGCATTAAAACTCTTGCTGATTACTATGCTGCTGGGGCAAATGCTGATCCCGGTGCAGGCTCTTGTGTCTGTTGTGAATACACCAATGACCATGGAAGAAATACCCATGGGAGACATGGCTAACATGGCGCAGACGTCCAACGTCAGCCACATGAGCACCATGATGGTGACAGGTGAGCACGACACCGACTGTCAGACCCACTGCGCCAGCCACAGCGAATCCGACTGCGCCCGTCACTGCGCCTCGGCAATGGCTTTGCCAATATTGCCGCTTCACAGCACCCATCATCACCCCCAGGATGCCGTTGCCACTGCGTCCTGGAGCCTGATTGCCTTTATAGGTTCACTGCAAACTCCGCCGCCTGATTTGGCCTGAGTGTTTCCACACCCACGCAAAATTAACGTCGAATTTTTAGGGTACGCCTTTAGCGGCCCAGGAGTAATTGCATGAAAACCTTTATCAAATCTTTTGTTATCACCGCTGGCCTGCTGCTTTCTTCCCTCGCCAGTGCCGCCACTATCAACCTGCCACAGCAGCTGGGATTAGAGGCTGTGAATGGCGAGCGCGACATCACCAAACCACTGATGCTGCCCAAAGGCGACCACTTGCTGGAGCTGCGCTTTGCCGAGATGTACGCCAGCAACGCCGATGACTCCGGCCAGTGGCTGCGCTCAGGTCCGCTGTATTTGCCGCTGAGCGTAGGCGATGAGCAACTGCTGACACTCACGCTGCCCAAGCTCTATAGCTATGATGAAGCCAGACGTTTTCTCAAGGCGCCGAAAGCCACACTGAGCCGCGACGGCAAGTCGGACGGGCAAGTCATTATGCTCGACCACGCGGCTATGATGGCCAGGATGGCGGCAGCGCACTGAGCAACTGCAGCTTTGTGAGTAAAATCAATATCCATTTAAGCACGCTGTGGTAATATCGTCGCCGTTCATGGTCTGAGGTCTTTATGTCGCTGATGCTGCGTAAACCATTGCTGGTTATCTTTACCCTGCTTGCCCTTGCGGGTCAGGCATTGGTGGGTAATGGCCATGCTATGGTGATGTCAGCTGATATGGATATGGCCGAAACCATGGATAGCGCCTTAACGACAGGGCACCCGGAGATGGCAGATAAGCCACACGCCTGTTGTGACAATCAGGACATGACCATGCTTCCCGACTACAGCATGTCCTCCTGTTGTGACGGCGATGGTTTTTGTATGGGTGACTGCACCCATTGCCTGACCATCTCCATTAGCCTGAGTCTACCCGTTGCCAATTCCTGGCCAATGTCTTTCGGTCCGGAAGAAGCCCAAGCGTTGCCCTTGCCTCATTTCCACTCAATTGCGCCCACTGCCGCCTTCAAGCCGCCCAAAGCCTGAAAGCACATCCTGAAGTTACGCAATTAATTCAGCTTCTTTGAATATAAGGTCGTCGCAGCTATTCTCATTCTGCTGCTGACCCGAGTGGAGTATCTCTATGAAAACATTGATTGGCCTGTTTTTGGCCGCACTTTTATCTGTCACTATGTCAGTCAGCGCTCAGGCAACGCCTGCCCACGAGCACCACGGCCATCAGGCCGTCAGTGCCGAGACCGGAGGCAGCCACGCCTGCCCTATGCATCCTGAAGTTACCGGTAAAGCCGGCGACAACTGCCCCAAATGCGGCATGGATCTTGAGGCCAAGCACACCCATAAATGCCCCATGCATCCCCAGGTAACCGGGGTTGCCGGTGATTCCTGCCCTGACTGTGGCATGGATCTTGAGCCAGTGGGTGCCGCCAAGGGCGAGCACTGTGCCAACTGCCCGAAAAAATCCGAACATCACAAGCATCACTGACAGGCCAAGGGTGGAAATGAGGTTAACTATGAACACGAAAAAGCAAAAAAGCGCACTGCTGCTCCTGGGCGTCAGCATCGCCTTTGGTCCCGGCATGCCTGCCATGGTGCTTGCCGAAGGCTCCCAGCCTACTGCAGCAACAGAAGCTGGCCAAGCCAGCGTCTATCACTGCCCTATGCACCCTGAAGTGGAAAGCCACGAACCCGGACGTTGCCCCAAGTGCAAGATGTTCCTGGTACCCGGTGCTGGTGCATCGGCTCAAACCAGCGGACCACTGGCCACCGAACAAAAAACCTATACCTGCCCGATGCATCCCGAGGTGGAAAGCCATGAACCCGGACGTTGCCCCAAATGCAAGATGTTCCTGGTAGAAAAAGAAGAGGAAGAAGAAGCCGATCCCCACGCTGACCACAAGCCAGCTGAAGATCACAGCGCCCATCAGGCCGCACAGAAAGACATTTTCGCCAAACCAGCTGCCAGCCCGATGGAAGGCGGCAAGGTTAAGTATGTTTGCCCGATGCACGCCCATATCATCAGCGATGAGCCCGGCAGTTGCCCCATTTGCGGTATGGATCTCGAAAAAGTGGAAATGGGCGCCGGACAAGAGGTGCAGGTTGATGTTTCCGGCAGCATGCAACAGGCGCTGGCACTGCGGGTCGCCAAGGCTGAACGCGAAACCCTGTGGCGCTTTGTCTCCACCGTGGGCCAGGTTGGTTACGATGAAAGCCAACTGGTGCACGTTCACGCCCGCGTCAACGGCTGGATTGAAAAGCTACAGGTGAATGCCGTAGGCGACAAGGTTACCAAGGGCCAGTTACTGTATGAAATCTACTCCCCTGACCTGGTCAATGCCCAGGACGACTACCTGCTGGCAATGGATACCCTGAAAAAATCCGGCGATGCCGAACGTTATAAGGAACTGGTGCGTAAAGCAGGACTGCGCCTCGAACTGCTGGGCATGAACGAAGCCCAGGTGATCGCGCTGGCCAAGTCAGGCAAGACTCAATATCGGGTGCCTTTCTATGCCCGTGAATCCGGAGTCATCACCGCGCTGAATGTGCGTGAAGGCATGTATATCCAGCCAATGACCGAGATGCTGGAGCTGGCCGACATCAGCAAGGTATGGGTGATTGCCGATGTATTTGAAAATGAACAGAGCTGGCTGAAGGTCGGTCAGGGAGCTGAAGTGGCCGTACCCGCCATGGGTATGACCGGTGTTGAAGGCAGCATCGACTACATCTATCCGGAGCTGGACCCCGTGACCCGCAGCCTGCGTGTTCGGGTGGTGCTGACCAACAACAACAAAGAACTCAGGCCCAACACCCTCGCCAAGGTCAAGCTCTATGGTGGCCCCAAGCGTGACGTACTGGCTATTCCACAGGAAGCCCTTATCCAGACTGGCAGCCAGAATCGGGTGATAGTAAAGAACTCGGACAACAGCTTTGTTGCCAAAGAAGTTGGCGTAGGCATGCTGTCTCAGGGCAAAGCTGAAATCCTCTCCGGGCTTGATGAAGGGGATTTGGTGGTTACTTCCGGCCAATTCCTGCTCGATTCCGAAGCCAGTCTCAAGGGCAGTTTGATGCGCCTTGGCAGCGGCCATCAGCACTAGGAGGCAAGCCATGTTGGATTACATTATCAAGTCCTCCATCCGCCAGCGATTTATGGTGCTGGTGGTGGCGCTGATGGTCACCCTCTGGGGTGTGAATGAGCTGAAAAAGACTCCTCTGGATGCCCTGCCTGACTTATCGGATGTACAGGTCATCATTAAAACCAGCTACCCGGGCCAGGCGCCCAAACTGGTTGAGGAGCAGGTCACTTATCCCCTGTCCACTGCCATGTTGGCGGTGCCCGGGGCCAAAACCGTGCGTGGCTTCTCCATGTTCGGCGACTCTTATGTTTACGTGATTTTTGAAGATGGTACCGACATCTACTGGGCCCGCTCCCGGGTACTTGAGTATTTGAGTCAGGTTCGAACCCGACTGCCAGCCGGCGTTGAGCCTTCGTTGGGACCCGACGCCTCAGGTGTAGGTTGGGTGTTCGAGTACGCCCTGGTCGACAGAAGTGGCAGCCTGGACTTATCCCAGCTGAAAAGCCTGCAGGACTGGTATCTGAAACTGGAATTGCAAAGTGTGGCCGGAGTGTCAGAAGTGGCCACCGTTGGCGGCATGGAACAGACCTACCAAATCGTGCTGGAGCCGGACAAGCTTGCCATCTATAAGCTGGACATAGCCGCCATCAAGGACGCCATCACCCGCGCCAACGGCGAGGCCGGCGGCAGCGTTGTGGAAATGGCCGAAGCCGAATATATGGTGAGAGCAAAGGGCTACCGCCAGACACTGGATGATTTCCGCGAAATTCCGCTTGGGATCACCACCACCGCCGGAACACCGCTACAGCTTAAAGACGTGGCTACCATCCGCAAAGGCCCTGCGTCCCGTCGCGGTATTGCTGAGCTGGACGGTGAAGGCGAAGTTGTCGGTGGCATTATCGTGATGCGCTACGGTGAAAACGCGCTGGCCACCATTGATGCAGTGAAAGCCAAGCTGGAAGAGCTCAAAGGCGGCCTGCCCAAGGGTGTGGAAATTGTGCCCACCTATGACCGTTCACAGCTGATTGAAAATTCGGTAGATAACCTCTTCAGCAAGGTGGTGGAGGAGATGCTGGTTGTGGGCTTGGTGTGTCTGGTATTCCTGCTGCACGCCCGCTCTACCCTGGTGGCTGTTTTTACCCTGCCGTTGTCGATTCTTATCGCCTTTATTGTGATGAACCACATGGGCGTTAACGCCAACATTATGAGTCTGGGGGGTATCGCCATTGCCATTGGTGCTGTAGTGGACGGCGCCATTGTGATGATAGAAAACCTGCACAAACACTTAGAGCACTTCCGAGCCAGGCACCACAGAGACCCAACCCCAAAAGAGCACTGGGAAGTGGTTACCGAGGCCTCACTTGAGGTGGGCCCTGCACTGTTTTTCTCACTGCTTATCATCACCTTAAGCTTTATTCCCGTGTTTGCACTGGAAGCTCAGGAAGGGCGACTGTTCGCTCCGCTGGCGTACACCAAAACCTTCGCTATGGCGGCGGCATCGGTGCTGGCTATCACCCTGGTGCCTGTGCTGATGGGCTACTTTATTCGCGGCAAAATCCCCTCGGAAGAGGCCAACCCTATCAGCCGCTTCCTGATAGCCCTGTATAAGCCTGCGCTGAACAAGGTGTTGGATTTTCCCAAGCTCACCCTGTTTGTGGCACTGATTGCCCTTGCCAGTGTCTTGTATCCGGTGAGCCGCATGGGCAGCGAATTCATGCCCGAACTGGAAGAAGGTGACCTGCTGTACATGCCAACGGCACTGCCCGGCATCAGTGCAGGCAAGGCCGCAGAAGTGTTGCAACAAACCGACAGGCTGATTAAAACCGTTCCCGAAGTGTCACGGGTGTTTGGCAAAATCGGTCGCGCCGAATCAGCCACTGACCCGGCGCCGCTGACCATGCTGGAAACTACCATCATGCTCAAGCCTCGGGATAAATGGCGCGAAGGCATGACGCTGGATGGCGTCATCGAGCAGTTGCAGCAAACGGTACGGGTACCCGGCCTGACCAATGCCTGGGTTCAGCCCATCAAGACCCGCATCGACATGCTGTCTACCGGCATTAAAACCCCGGTAGGTATCAAGATCACCGGCGCCGATGTAGATGAACTGCAAACTATTGGAGCCAATGTCGAGGCTATTCTGGCCAAGTTGCCCAACACCCGCTCAGCCTACGCCGAACGGGTTGGCGGTGGCCGTTACATCGACATCAGCCCTAAGCTGAATGTGGCATCGCGTTACGGCATGACCCTGACTGATATCCAGGATGTGGTGCGTTACGCTATCGGCGGTATGAACATAGGAGAATCGGTGCAGGGGGCAGAACGCTACCCGATAAACCTGCGTTATCCGCGGGAGCTGAGGGACAACATTGAAAAACTCAGAGATCTGCCGGTAATCACCAAATCCGGCCATTATCTGCCACTGGGTAATTTGGCCGATATCCAAATAACCGATGGTCCGCCGATGCTCAAGAGCGAAAATGGTCGCCTGATTTCATGGGTGTTCGTGGATATCAAGGGCACATCCATAGGACAGTACATCAATGCCGCCAAAGAGGTGCTGGATCAAGAGCTCACTTTGCCTTCCAGATACAGCTACAGCTTTGCCGGGCAGTATGAATACATGCAGCGGGTCGATGCCAAACTCAAGCAAGTGGTACCGCTCGCCATTGGCATTATCTTCATTCTGCTGATGCTGACCTTCGGCTCGGGTAAACAGGCCAGCATGATCATGCTGAGTTTGCCCTTCGCCCTGGTGGGCAGCACCTGGCTTCTGTATCTGCTGGACTACAACATGTCGGTGGCCGTGGCCGTAGGCATGATAGCGCTGGCCGGGGTTGCTGCCGAGTTTGGGGTGGTCATGCTGGTATATCTCAACAACGCTATCAAACAAAAGCAGGGGCTGGGACAACTACAGCAAGAGTCCGACTTGCGCGCGGCGCTGATTGAAGGTGCCGTGATGCGTATCCGCCCCAAGGCGATGACGGTGGCGACCATCTTCTTTGGTCTGCTGCCCATAATGTGGGGGGCGGGTTCCGGCAATGATGTGATGCAGAAAATCGCCGCGCCTATGGTGGGCGGTATGGTGACGGCACCACTGTTGTCTCTGTTTGTGTTGCCGGCCCTGTATCTGCTGGTTTACCGACGTATGCCATTTGGAAAAAGTCAGGATAATACCTAAGTCTAGTTATTGATCTGTAAGGCTTCCTCTTCGGGGGAAGCCTGATAAACTAATCGCAATCTGTTGTTGTGGGTTTATCAAAATATGGTCTTGTTGCGGCGCCTTATCCCGCTGTTTTCCCTGTGTCTGATAGCTCCGGCAACAGCAGACACTTTTCTTGCTGACCAACACTGCCCCCTGTATCAGTCGAAGAACAAACTCACTAACCCGGGTGAGATGATGACTGTGCCAGGACAAAGCTATACCGTGCTTCAAGTGCTGGGTAATCCGAAGCGACCTGACTGGGTACGTCTGGAAACCGCCGCCCTCACCTCCCCTGAGCGTTGGGTGAACGGACGCTGTGGAACAATAGCGCAACAACAAAGCAGCGCCGACAGCGGCCGCTGTGATGCGGCAGGCGAGCAGGACAGCCATATTCTGGCATTAAGCTGGCAAGGTGCCTTTTGTGAACTTTACGGCCAGGGCAAGCGTGAATGCCATGCACTTCAAAGCAGCCCTGACGATGCCCGCTGGCAATCACTCACCCTCCATGGCCTGTGGCCCAATAAAGCCAGCTGTGGCACCGACTATGGGTTTTGTGGCTCAGTGCGCCAAAAGGCCAGGGGCTTTTGTCACTATCCGGCCCTGACCTTAAGCAGGGAAGCCGAAACAACACTGGCAGGGGTGATGCCCTCGGCTGAATTTGACACCTGTCTGGATCGCCATCAATGGTGGAAGCACGGCAGCTGCCAAACAATGGATGCCAGCCATTACTTTATAGAGGCGGCAAGGCTTACCCAACTGGTGAACAACAGCCGCATGGCAAAAGAACTGGCTCGAAGCAGTGGCAAAATGCAGACCACGGCCAATTTACGCAAGCTGTTTATCGAAGAATTTGGCCAGCACAGTGGCAAGCGGGTTAGCTTTCATTGCAGCCGCGGCCTGCTGACTGAGGTACGTCTGAGTCTGCCAGACTCGCTCGACAGTTCAGTGGAAATAAAGCACTTAATGGAGCGAAACGCCCCCAATCTCAGAGACAGCTGTCCAGCAAGCTTTTTGATAGATAAGCCGGGTTAACTCAGCTTTCCTGTAGTGCAATGACAGAAAACACCCCGCCATCGGGATCTTTAAGTACAGCAAAACGCCCGACGCCCGGGATCTTGGTTGGCGGGACACAGACGGTACCGCCGAGTTTTTTGGCCCGCAGGGCATAGTCATCACAATCCAATACCTGAAAATACAGCATCCAGTGAGGTGGCATATCTCCCCACTCAGGTGTCATCTCCAACATCCCACCATGGGCCTCCCCCGACACCAGCCACTCACTATATGGCATATCTGTAATGTCACTATCCCGGTAATCCCAGCCAAACACATCAGAGTAGAACTTATGCGCAGCCGACGGCGCGCGACTTGCCAATTCAATCCAACACAAGGTGCCGGGTTCACTCCTGCGCTTTGCACCTATGTGGCGGTTGGATTGCCAAACGGCAAAATGTGCCCCTTCAGCATCGGTCAATTGAGCCATTCGGCCAGCCAAACCTATGTCATGAGGCCCCATCACCAATTGCCCACCGGCTGCAACCACTTTTGAAATGGTCAGTTCCACGTCCTCAGTCGCGAAGTAGATACTCCATTGGGTTTTCGAGTCATCGGCCGATATTTCAGACACCTGATAGATAGCCCCCAGATCATCACCATCGAGTGTAAACATAGAAAATTCAGTGCCCGGCAAGGCCACATCAGCAATCTCCCAACCGAACAGATCACGATAAAAACATTTGGCTCCTTGCCAGTCATGGGTTGCCAATTCGCTCCAACATGGCTGGCCGGGCATATATCCATTAACCCTCATAGTAACATCCACATTATCAACAGGTATTTGATATACAAGTTAAGTTGCCAGCCAAAAATTTGTCTATGCTTAAGGGAAATTTTTCAAGAAAGGAACCATTATGTCGTTGACAGAACAGCAGATTAGATTGATTCAACGATCATTTGATTTGGTTCGCCCGATTTCGGATGCTGCAGCGGCGCTGTTTTACCAAAACTTGTTTGAAATAGATCCGTCACTGCGTCAGCTGTTCAAATCTGACTTGCATAATCAGGGACGCAAGCTAATGGCAATGCTGGATGCGGCTGTGAAAGGACTCAACCAGCCCGATAAACTGGTTCCCGTGTTGGAACAACTGGCTCGCAGACATATTCAATATGGTGTAAAGACCAGCCACTTTTCCCCCGTGGGTAACGCATTACTTTATACCCTGGCTGAAGGTCTGGAAGATGAGTTTACACCCGAAACCAAGGCAGCCTGGATAGCTGTGCTGCATCTGGTGGCAGATGTGATGAAAGCAGAAATGAAGCGTCAGGGATGTAGCTGATTACGAACACGGATAAGGAATCTGGAGCGGGTGAAGGGAATCGAACCCTCGTATGCAGCTTGGGAAGCTGCCGTTCTACCATTGAACTACACCCGCAGAACAAGGATACAAATTACTGAATCTTATGAATTTGTCAAGAGAGCTCGCGCACAAAACCCTGGTTTGCAACGCAAGCATCTCTGTCGTTTTAGTTTATTTGAAAAGCGGTAACAACTCCGCCATCGCCAATAAATGGCAAGCCGCCGTTAACACTCCAAACGCTATCACCAGATAAATCACCCCATTGCCTCCCGGCACTACAAAGCCCTGATAGTTTGGCTCTCGGCTTCGCAGTTTAAAGGCCATCATACCTGGTACCAACAAGGTCCAAACCGTTGCTGCCAGCGCCGCAAAACCAATGGCGATTAAAAAGCCATTGGGAAACAGGATACCGAGCAAAGTAGGTGGTAAAAAGGTAACAGCCGCAGTTTTCAGCCTGCCGGTGCGGCTATCGGTAAAACCAAACAAATCAGCCAGGTAGTCAAACAACCCCAGGGTCACCCCCAGGAAGGATGAAGCCACAGCCAAATTGGCAAATAAGGTCAGCATCTTACCCAGCCATTCACTGGCCATGACGCCGGATAGCGCCGACACCAACACGCCCATATTGCCGCCCTGAGCAATGATTTCACTGAACTGACTGCGAGGCAGATTCCCCATGGCCGCAAGCAACCAGCACACATAAATCACCAGCGCAATAAAAGTGCCTATTGCAATGGCTTTGATGATAACCGAGGGTTGTTTGCCGTAGTACTTTACCAGGGAAGGCACATTGCCATGATAACCAAAACTGGCAAGACCAAAGGGAATTGCGGCCCACAAAAATGGAGCAAAACGCGGCTCACTATCGGGGGAAAACAGCTTGAGAGTATCTACTTCAATCAGCAGATTGCCTACAGCAAGAAAGAAAGTAATCACCATGCCACCCAGCATTATGGTGGTAATCCTGTCCACGGCGCGGGTGCTGATCATCACGACAGCCGCCAGCACCAGTGCAAACACCAGCCCTGCTACACTTTGGGGCAGACTTATGCCGAGGCCTTCCAGGCTATGATTCACAATAGAGCCACCGCCACTGATATAGGCGTAGGTAAGGATGTAGAGTACAAAAGCGATGGACAGGCCATTCACTATCCGGCCAAAACGCCCCAGGGTGTCACGGGTCAGGGTGTCGAAACTGGCACCGGGCTCATATCTTAAGTTGGTTTCCAAAAGCAGTAAGCCTGAGGTCAACATACACAGCCAAATGACTACCATCAGCACCAAAGACCATCCAAACCACATACCAGCACCCACTACCGGCAGCGAAAACATCCCCGCACCTACGGTAGTACCGGCGATGATCATCGCACCACCAAGCAAAGACGGTGCCTTTGCTCCGTGGCTGGCCGCATTCATATGATTCGCCATCAGTCTTGCTCCTGATTCACCGTATCGATAATGGTTTGGCGGACAGAACCACGTAATAAACCATTCACGTGATCTCGAATATTACGTGCTTTGCCACCATCCGCTTTATCAGATAAATAGCCAAGCTCTTTTAGCTTGCTGGACAAGAGCGCATAGAGTTTCTTGTCGTAAAATTCAGGCGCCGTCACGCCATGGATAGCACCCAAACGGCTCGCGAGGCGATGGCTGTGGAATTCAAGATCAGAGCGTTCCATATCAGGGGATTTAGCCAACAGGTTAAAGATCACCGCATAACGTTGAAGGGTTTCTGAAACCACACCGGCCAGCAGCATCAACTGACCGATACGCTCATCAACCAACTGCAATGTTTCATCGCCGGTAACCAGCCCTTCCGCCTTAAAAGATGCCAACAGCGAGTCCACATAGGCAGAAAGATCCTGGATGCCCATAAACAATTCAGATTTCAATAACGGGTAACATTCGGCCACCAATTCATGCAGTTCTGCGCGGCCGATACGCTCATGTCGCACCATGATGGTAGCCAGCAATGATGGCACCACAAACATATGAATGATGTTATTTCGGTAGTAGGTCATTGAAGTTGCCTGCGCATCTTCAATAGAGATGATAGAACCCAATCCATCACGGGTTTCGACCAGCTTATTCAGCTCAAGCCCTCTGTCGACCAGATCTTTACCTTCACCCTCCGCCACCGAAGCATAATTAGTATAAGGAACAGCCTTGAGCAGATGCAGATAGAGATCCAGCTGACGTTCTAATTGGCCTCTTTCCAACGCATTTTGTTCTGATGCGAGCAACACCATACTGGACAGGGTAACCGAGCTTGCGGCGGCCGCGTTATTTATGCGGGACATCACCCTGTTCGCAAGGGCGTTCACCACCGGAGTCAACCAACTAGGCTTCTGCTCCGGATCTTCACTCACCTGCTCGCGCCAGTCAGGCACCTTTTCAGAGAGGAAGTTTTGCAACGTAATGGGTTCACCGAAATTCACATAGCCACGACCAAAGTTGCCCAGTTTACGGATAGCCCCAAATACTTGCCAGACTGATTCTTTTTCCTTTTTCTTACCGGAAAGCTCTTTATGGTAAGTAGCCACTTCCATCACGTGGTCATAGCCAAGATACACGGGCACCAGAGTCACAGGGCGCTCAATACCCCGGATTACAGACGAAAGCGTCATCGCCAGCATTCCCGTCTTGGGTGCCAGCAAGCGACCGGTACGGGAGCGTCCGCCTTCAGTGAAGTATTCCACTGAATAACCTTTGGCAAACAACTGATCGAGGTACTCTCGGAACACCGCAGTGTACAGCTTATTACCATTAAAACTGCGGCGGATAAAGAAGGCGCCACCACGGCGGAACATAGGGCCGGCGGGCCAGAAATTCAAATTTATGCCCGCGGCAATGTGGGGCGGCACCATGCCTTGGTAATAAAGAATGTAAGACAGCAGCAGATAGTCCATATGCGAGCGGTGGCATGGTACATACACGATTTCATGCCCATCATGATGCAACTGACGGATCTGCTCAGCACCCTTTATGCTGATACCTTTATAAAGCTTATTCCAAAGCCAGGTAAGAAAGCGCTCAGCGATACGCACCAGGCTGTCAGAGTAATCGGCTGCAATTTCGTCCAGATACTCAATGGCAGTTTCACGGGCCTTTTCTTCAGAAATCTTTTTGCTGGCGGCCTCTTCGGCAATGGCCTTCTTGAGGTTCTCGGACTTAAGCAGTGCATGAAACATCGCCTGACGGTTAGGCAACACAGGTCCTGTCATGACTTTACGCTGTCGGCGGAAGTGAACCCTGGCGACCCTGGCAAGTTTATGAGCGATACGCTTGTCGGTACCGTGTTCATCTGCCATGTGTCGGAGGGACACTGCGCGGGAAAATTGCACAAAGTTGTGACGACCCAAAAACAAGATCATCAGACACTTCCGTAGCCAGGTTGGATCTTCGCGCTCCAGCACAGCGGCTCGCATACTGTCATCTTCTTTACCCGGCGTACGGCCCCAATAAAGACTCACAGGAACCAACTGTATATCCAGTTCCTTCTGCTGACGATGCAAGGCGAGCAACTGCAAAAATGTCTGCAAAAATGGCTCATTGCTTTCACGCTTGCCAAAAAGAGGCTTACCACCTTCAAGACAGACAACACGCGGAGTCTGAACACCATTGAGCTGTAACGGCTCGTAGGGACTGGGAAGACCAAGTTTTACGGTACTGTCATGGAGTGCAGCGATATCACTCACTGACTCAGTCTTCATCACATAGACCAGTGGTCTGGCGGGATCCAGATTCAAATCGGAGAATGGGTCCTGAGGCACCACTATGGTATGCACCAGCCATTTCTGGATCCAACGCAGAGATTTAAACCAAATTGAGTCGTGTACAGGCATGCTTTCAGGTACCAGGCTTCTATTGATAGCGGCATAGAATATCAGACAGCCATATCCCTCCGCCAATAATCTGAAAAATGGTTAATACTTGCACTACCACAAATACTGTATATACTGACAGTAACTGTATAGAAAAACAGGAATGACCATGAGACCTCTGACGCCGCGCCAGGCAGAAATTCTGGATCTGATCAAACGTAATATTGCCGAGACGGGCATGCCGCCCACACGAGCAGAAATTGCCACAAGACTGGGCTTCAAAAGTGCCAATGCCGCTGAAGAACACCTGAAAGCCTTGGCCAAAAAAGGCTGCATTGAGATTATGCCCGGCACATCACGCGGTATTCGTCTCGCCGGTGACGAACTGGAAGACCAGCCGGATCCTGGCCTGCCACTCATAGGTCAGGTTGCAGCAGGTGAACCCATATTGGCGCAGGAACATGTTGAACAGTATTACCAGGTCGACCCCAGTATGTTCCGTCCCCATGCCGATTTCCTGCTGAGGGTTCGCGGCGACAGTATGAAAGACATAGGCATTCTCGATGGCGACTTACTGGCGGTACATAAAATGACACAGGCTCGTAATGGTCAGGTTGTTGTGGCCAGAGTGGAAGACGATGTCACAGTTAAGCGCTTCGAGAAAAAAGGCAATGTGGTGTATCTGCATGCCGAAAACGAAGATTTTGCCCCCATCGAAGTGGATTTGACCCACCAAAGCCTGGCTATCGAAGGGTTGGCTGTAGGGGTTATCCGCAACGGAGACTGGTTATGAACAAGCTCCTTGGCAACGCACCACGACACCCTGGCCTGTGGACAGATAGTCCTGTAAGCAGTGGGATGGTTCAGGCTCAGGTGCTCACACGATCCACCTGCTCTATGGGCCGCGATGAACTGGCCAATCTGGCCCCGGAACTGGCTCGCCTGAGTCTGGAAGGACGCTGGATTGTGCTCATCAGTCCACCAAATATTGGTCTTAAATCTATGCTGGCTCAGGCCGGTGTCCGCATGGACAGAGTATTGCTGGTGCATGCCAAGGACGAAGTTGAAACACTGTGGGCAATGGAAAAGGCGCTGACCAATGGTACCTCAAGTGCCGTTTTATGCTGGACCAATACACTGGAAACCAGAGACAAACGTCGCCTGGAATTGGTTGCCCGCAGTGCCGTTGCCCTTGGGGTGATTTTTGAAAATGTAAACACTCACTCTCATGCTAACAACGCGCCAGTAAGAACCGAGCCAGCCGCAATACTCAGACACCCAGTTCAGTTCCACTAAATTCACTGCCAATCCCTTCTGCCCCGTTTCCGGGGCTTTTTTTCGATAATTTTTTCAGATAATTAGAAAAGAAAGTGATCTTGATCAATATTTAATCTGCAAGTAATGTAGTTCAGGCTAACAACGATTTGTTTGTTATATCTGGCGATTATGTCGTCGCAATATCTGAGGCTTGCGCCCCGGATAATGTGGATCAGACCGATATATTCAGCTGTAGGTGCAAGTGTGGTTAAGATAGCTGTAAAGACCTAACCAATCATCAAACCGCCAATGCACTTTGAAGTCATCGTTGCTTTTTGTGGGAACCGAAGAGTTTGCATAGAGCAGAGACTTACTGTGTGACTTTTCTTTGTAGTTGCTTGATGCAATTGACAGAGGAGATGTCTTGTGAAGCATTGGTTGTATTATGTCGCGGCGGCTTTATTGGCCCCGCCAATCCTTGCGGCTGACATGCCGCTCAACATGACGCAGGGCGTGACGGAAATCAGTGGCAAGGTTTATAGCCTGCACATGACCATCCTTTACATCTGCTGCGCCATAGGTGTGGTGGTTTTTGGCGCCATGATTTACGCCATGATTAACCACCGCAAATCAAAGGGTGCTGTCGCCGCCCAATTCCATGAAAGTACCAAAGTTGAAATTGCATGGACCCTGGTACCCTTTCTGATCCTGGTTGGCATGGCTGTTCCTGCAACCAAGACATTGATTGCCATGGAAGATCCTTCCAATGCTGAGCTGACCATCAAAGTCACCGGCTCCCAATGGAAGTGGCGTTACGATTACTTTGATCATGATTTTGGCTTCTATAGCATCCTCGCCACACCTCGCGCTCAGATAGAAGGAGCCGAGGCCAAAGGCGAACACTATTTGTTGGAAGTCGATAATCCTCTGGTGCTGCCGGCCAACCGCAAAGTCCGTTTCCTGATGACATCTGATGATGTTATTCACTCCTGGTGGGTGCCTGCCTTTGCCGTGAAAAAAGATGCCAATCCCGGTTTTATCAATGAGGCCTGGACCCGGGTAGACAAACCCGGCATTTACCGTGGTCAATGTGCCGAGCTGTGCGGCAAAGATCATGGATTTATGCCCATTGTGGTGCAGGTTTTGGCTGAAGATGAGTTTGATGCCTGGGTAGCTACCCAGAAGCAGAAGGCCGTTGCACAGGCAGCTGAAGCTGCAGCAGCGCTCAGTCAAACTCTGTCCATGGATGAATTAATGGCGCAAGGTGAAAAGGTCTATCTGGCTTCATGCGCCGCCTGTCACCAGCCCAACGGAGCGGGTTTGCCCGGCGTGTTCCCCGCACTTAAAGGCAGTCCGATAGCCGCAGGACCTGTCGCCAATCACCTGGAGATCGTCATCAACGGCAAATCCGGCACTGCCATGCAGGCATTCGCCAAGCAACTTTCAGCTACCGATATTGCAGCTGTGGTGACCTATGAGCGCAATGCCTGGGGTAACAACACAGGTGATACTGTGCAAGCGGCCGACGTAAATAGCCACAGTGCTGATGGTGCTGCCAGTTCCGCTCCCTCAAGCACCGAGCCCGGCGCAGATGCGACGCCAGCTGCCACTGAGCCATCAGCCGGCAGCCAAACTCCACCTGTTGCGGAAACAGCCCAGGTCGCCGAAGAGCCCGCTTCAAATGAGCCACTGTCGATGGATGAACTGATGGCCCGTGGTGAAAAGGTGTATATGACCGCCTGCGTCGCCTGCCACCAGCCCAATGGTGCCGGTTTGCCCGGCGCCTTCCCCGCCCTGAAGGGCAGTCCCATTGCCACAGGTCCCGTTACCGACCACCTGGATATCGTTATCAAGGGTAAGGCAGGTACCGCAATGCAAGCCTTCGGCTCGCAGTTGTCGGCACAGGACATAGCCGCCGTGGTGACCTATGAACGCAACGCCTGGGGCAACAGCACCGGTGATGCGGTTCAGGCCACCGACGTCAACAATCATGGAAAGTAGGGGAACGATAATGACAACCACGACCCACGATACCCATCAGGGCGTCCATGACGAACACCATCATGGCCCTGCCAAGGGCATAATGCGTTGGATTTTAACCACCAACCACAAGGACATAGGCACCCTTTACCTCTGGTTCAGTTTCATCATGTTCCTCACCGGCGGCGCCATGGCCATGGTGATCCGGGCAGAATTATTCCAGCCCGGCCTGCAGTTGGTTGAACCCAACTTTTTTAACCAGATGACCACTGTTCACGGACTCATTATGGTGTTCGGCGCGGTTATGCCAGCTTTTACCGGACTGGCTAACTGGCTGATCCCCATGATGATTGGCGCGCCAGATATGGCGCTGCCGCGGATGAATAACTGGAGCTTCTGGATCCTGCCATTCGCATTTCTCATTCTGCTCAGTTCATTGTTTATGGAAGGGGGTGCCCCCAATTTCGGTTGGACCTTCTACGCTCCGCTGTCTACCACTTACAGCCCTGACAGTACCGCGCTGTTTGTGTTCTCAGTGCACATCATGGGGATCAGCTCCATCATGGGCGCCATCAACGTGATTGTGACCATTGTGAACCTCCGGGCACCGAGCATGACCTGGATGAAGCTGCCATTGTTTGTGTGGACCTGGCTTATCACCGCCTTCCTGCTGATTGCTGTGATGCCGGTATTAGCCGGTACAGTAACCATGGTACTGACCGACAAGTACTTTGGCACCAGCTTCTTTGACGCTGCCGGTGGCGGCGACCCTGTTATGTTCCAGCATATCTTCTGGTTCTTTGGCCACCCAGAGGTGTACATCATGATCCTGCCGTCGTTCGGGATCATCTCAGCCATAGTGCCGGCTTTTGCACGCAAACCGCTGTTTGGTTATGCCTCTATGGTGTACGCCACCGCCAGCATCGCGATTCTGTCTTTCCTGGTGTGGGCACACCATATGTTTACCACCGGCATGCCGGTATTCGCCGAACTCTTCTTTATGTACTGCACCATGATGATTGCAGTGCCCACCGGTGTGAAGGTGTTTAACTGGGTTGCCACCATGTGGCGCGGTTCCATTACCTTTGAAACGCCAATGCTGTTTGCCATTGCCTTTATCATCCTGTTTACCATAGGTGGTTTCTCAGGACTGATGCTGGCGATAACCCCGGTGGACTTCCAGTATCACGACACTTATTTCGTGGTGGCCCACTTCCACTATGTGCTGGTTACCGGCGCCATCTTCTCGATAATGGCCGCAGCCTATTACTGGCTGCCAAAGTGGACTGGTCACATGTACGACGAGAAACTGGGCAGACTGCACTTTTGGTGCTCAGTGATTTCGGTGAACGTGCTCTTCTTCCCTATGCACTTTCTGGGGCTGGCGGGCATGCCCCGACGCATCCCCGATTACGCCATCCAGTTCGCTGACGTAAACCAGATAGTCTCCATCGGCGGTTTTGCTTTTGGTCTGTCACAGCTCATCTTCCTCGCTGTGGTGATCAAGTGCATCCGTGGAGGTGAAAAGGCATCAGCCAAGCCTTGGGAAGGCGCCGAAGGTCTGGAGTGGACGCTGCCAAGCCCAGCGCCTTATCACTCGTTCAGCACTCCACCCGAGGTGAAGTAAATGACTTCCGGTAGGGTCTCAAACCGCAAACTCATTCTGGGGCTCGCCCTTGGATGTGTGGCCATGTTCGGCTTTGGTTTCGCGCTGGTGCCGCTTTACGACGTGCTGTGCGAGAAGCTCGGCATCAATGGCAAAACCAGTTCCGAAGCCGCCAGCTACAACGAAATACGCGTGGATGAGACCCGTACTGTTGAAGTGGAGTTTATGGCACAGGTTCAGCCCGGCATGCCCTGGGAGTTTGGCCCGGCAGTAAAGCGCATGCAGGTACATCCGGGGGAGTTGGTGCGCACCGAATTTCATGCCATCAATAACTCGGGTAAACGCATCGTTGGGCAAGCAATTCCCTCGGTGTCACCGGGCCAGGGCGCCGCTTACTTCAACAAAACCGAATGCTTTTGCTTTAACCAACAGGTATTGGCAGGCCAGGACAGCGCAGCGCTGCCGCTGATCTTCTTTGTAGATCCCGACCTGCCTGAGTCCATAGGGACATTGACCCTCTCTTATACCCTGTATGACATCACCGACAAGAGTCTGGCCGGAGCCATACAGGCAGGAGCAGCAAAATGACAAGCAAGCCTCAAAACTACTATGTACCCAGCCAGAGCGGCTGGCCCATCATCGGCGCTATCGGCCTCTTCCTGATTGCTTTCGGTGCCGGCAATTACGTCCACCAACTAAAATCGGGCGGCAGCGGCGGCGGGTATATCCTGCTGCTGGGGATTGCCGTTATCCTGTTTATGATGGTGGGCTGGTTTCGGAACGTGATTAATGAGTCCATGTCAGGGCTCTATTCGGGACAAATGGATCGCTCATTCCGTCAGGGAATGAGCTGGTTTATTTTCTCCGAAGTCATGTTTTTTGCCGCCTTTTTCGGGGCACTCTTTTATGCCCGCATGGTCGCAGTACCCTGGCTTGGCGGCGCCTCCAATAACGCCATGACCCACGAGGTGCTATGGCCAGCCTTCGAAGCCGTTTGGCCGCTGGAAACGACACCAGATGGCACCCAAACCCAGGCCATGGGATGGACCGGGCTGCCACTTATCAACACTATTTTGCTGCTGACCTCTTCATTTACGCTGCATTTTTCCCATGTGTCACTGGAAAAAGGTAAGCGCACCGCGCTGACGCTGTGGCTCGGGATCACCATTTTATTGGGTCTGAGCTTCCTGATATTGCAGGCAGAAGAATACATCCATGCCTACACAGAAATGGGGCTGACGCTGGCCTCCGGGGTGTATGGCAATACCTTCTTTTTGCTCACAGGCTTCCACGGCATGCACGTCACCCTGGGCACCATCTTCCTGTTGGTACTGTTTTTCAGGGTTCTCAAAGGGCATTTCAGTGCCGACAACCACTTCGCATTCCAGGCGGGCAGCTGGTACTGGCACTTTGTCGACGTGGTGTGGCTGTGTTTGTTTGTGTTCGTGTACGTGCTGTAACTCAGTAAGGTCGGGGGTGGGGTGCTATCCACCCCATGGCCAGAGCAATCAGTAATAACAGTACCACCAGGCCGGAAAGCGCGACCCGGCGGCCGAGAAAGCGGCTCATGGGAACAGAGTTATCGCCCCTGACCATGATGTAAAGCGCTCTGCCGAGATTGAAAATAATGAAAAGCAGCAGCAAAACCAGCACAGACTTGAAAAGCATGACCATGGATTCTCCGGTGAGACGGCCGGCGCTGGCCGGCAAGTTGCTGATGCTTTTCACTCTGGGGCTGTTTATGGTGCTCGTCAAGTTGGGATTCTGGCAACTGTCGCGGGCAGAGGAAAAACAGCAACTGCTCACGACGCAAGCAGAACGCTTTCAGGCAACACCCTTGACCATGGATGACTTGGCACAAACGTCGTTGAACGAGGCTCAGGGCGCCCGAATGGAAGTCACAGGCACCTTGTTGGCAACGCCCACAGTGCTGCTGGATAACCAGGTAATGGATGGCAAGGTAGGTTATCTGGCCTATCGGTTGCTAAAGGTACCGGGCTACAAGACTTTGCTGCCTGTGGAGCTTGGGTTTATTGCAGCAGGTAACGACAGGCGGATTTTACCCATGGTACCCGGCGAGGCAATGCAACTGACACTGCGCGGCAGGCTGTATCAGCGTCAGGCCAATCCCATGAGTCACGGACTTGGCGCCGAAGCCGGTGAACCAATGCGGATACAGACGCTGGATATAAATGCGCTGTCAGTGCAGCTGGGCAAGCCATTGCTGAACATCTGCCTGCAACCGGACACCACAGCCGGATTACCGCTGCCGCGGCGCTGGATGTCGGTAAGCATGCCGGTCGAAAAGCACCTTGGCTATGCCGTTCAGTGGTTCTCACTGGCCGCGGCCCTACTGGTACTGACACTGCTGTATTGGCTAAGAACACGGAAGAAAAGCAACACATCTTCAGGGATTGAAACTCTATAATGTAAAGAGGAGAGAAATATGAACTCCCCAACCTCAGGTGCACGGCCCCTGCTACTGTTGGTAGCGGCCTTCATTGTTCCCGTGGTACTGGCCAAGTTGGTATTAACTCAACATTGGTACACCGAAGGCGCAACCAATCAGGGCCAACTGTTTGCAAGCCCCACCAGCTACCAAAGCCTTGGCGCTATCAATCCATTGCCGCAGCGCTGGCAAATTCTGTATAGGTTGCCCGAACAGTGCGACGCCAGCTGCGAAGACAGACTCTACCTTATTAAACAAAGCTATGCCGCCCTTGGCGCCGAGCGGGGCAGGGTTGCGCCCTTAGTACTGCTCAGCGGCAGCGCCGACCAAGCACTGCTCAGCGACGATTTTTTTGTCACGGCCCCCCTGCCGAGCGAACTTGCGCCACTGCTGAACGATCAGGTGCTGATTTTGGTCGATCCCATGGGCACTTTAGTCATGAGCTATCCCAAAGTGGACGGCCGCGAAGCCAATATCACCCAGGGCAAAGCCATGCTGGCCGACCTGCGTAAAATGCTCAAACTGTCGAGGGTTGGCTGATGGCATTAAAAACACTGCTGAAACTCACACTGGTGTTTACCCTGATGGTGATCATCATGGGTGCCTATACCCGCTTGTCTGATGCGGGTCTTGGCTGCCCTGACTGGCCGGGCTGCTATGGTCATATCAAGGTGCCCACAGCCGACCACGAACTTGCCAAAGTAGAGACTCACTTCCCAGGCCATACGGTTGAACCGGAAAAAGCCTGGCTGGAGATGATCCACCGCTATATTGCCAGCGGCCTCGGGGTGCTGGTCATCATTATTCTGGCAAGTTGCCTTAAAAGCCGCGAGGCGCCCAATAAACTGCCGCTGTTTATTTTTCTGCTAATCCTGTTTCAGGGCGCGCTCGGTGCCTGGACAGTCACCATGAAACTGATGCCAGTAGTGGTCATGTCGCACCTGCTGGGCGGTTTTACCTTGCTGTCGCTACTGACACTGCTTTATCTCAGAACCAGCGGCTTTCGGATCCCCGGCGGCGACAGCCCGATGCGGGCCTACCGCACACTGGCGCTGGCATGCCTGGGCGTGCTGGTAGCACAAATTCTGTTGGGCGGCTGGACCTCCTCCAACTATGCGGCGCTGGCCTGCACCGAACTGCCCTTCTGTGAAGGGGATTGGAGTCAGAACCTGCGCCTTGCCGATGCCTTTTCACCCTTTCAGGGCACTCACCCCAGCTTTGAGTTTGGTGTACTGGACTACCACGCCCGTATGACCATTCACGTGGCTCACCGCTTCGGCGCCATGATCACCGCAGGTTTGGTGGGCTTGCTGGCGATTCGACTGCTGCGCCGTGCCCACAGCAGCGCACTGCGTTCTGCCGGCGGCGTGTTGCTTTTACTACTGGCGCTGCAAGTGGCGCTGGGGATTTCCAATGTGGTTTTGGGGCTGCCACTGGTGGTAGCCGTTGCCCATAATCTGGGGGCGGCACTTTTGCTGGTTACCCTGGTGTTCATTAACTACGCCCTGTGGCGCAAAGTCTGACAAGACAAGGAGTTTCCTATGGCCAAGTCGCTCTCAATCGCCCATATCTCCAGCCAGACCCGCAGCCATTGGCGTGCTTATCTGGAAATGACCAAACCCAAGGTCGTGGCGCTTATGCTGCTGACCGTACTGGTAGGCATGTGTTTGGCCTTACCGGGGGCAGTACCACTGCAACCCTTACTTGCAGGTATGCTGGGAATCGCCATGATGGCAGGCGCTGCAGCAGCTATGAATCATCTTATCGACAGGCGAATCGATGGTCTGATGGCCCGCACTTATAACCGCCCACTCCCCAAAGGCAAAGTGCCGGTGGCCAACGCGGTGGCCTTTGCGGCTCTGCTTGCTGTTGCCGGTTTTGTGCTGTTGTATCTTTTGGTGAACCCGCTCACTGCCTGGCTGACACTGGCAAGCTTGCTTGGCTACGCCGTGGTGTACACCGCCTACCTCAAGCGCGCTACCCCACAAAATATTGTGATTGGAGGCCTTGCCGGAGCCATGCCGCCACTGTTGGGCTGGACTGCGGTGACCAATGAATTCCACGGCCACGGCCTGCTGCTGGTGATCATCATCTTCACCTGGACACCACCACATTTTTGGGCACTGGCAATTCATCGCCGCGCCGATTATGCCAAAGTGGACATTCCGATGCTGCCGGTAACTCACGGCGTTGACTTTACCAAGACCTGTATCTTCCTCTATACGTTGTTGCTGGGGCTGGCCTGCCTGCTACCAGTATTGGTTGGCATGAGCGGCGCCGTGTATCTGGTGGGGTCGACCGTGCTGAGCCTGATGTTTATCTGCAAAGCATGGCAGCTTAAGTTTCACGAAACACACGGCATGGCGATGGATGTGTTTCGCTTTTCTATCTACCACCTGATGCTGCTGTTTATTGTGCTGCTGGTAGATCACTACGTGTAAAAGCGTATGCAGAAGGAGTAACCATGACGAAAAAATGGATTATTAGCCTGATTTTGGTGATAGGCCTTGGCGGCCTGCTGCTGATTAAATTTGCCAGCGTGAAACATATACCACCGCCACTCGATACGGGCTTTGTGTTCCCAACCGCCAAGCCACTGTCACCATTCAGCCTCACCGACCAGTTCGGTCAGCCGTTTAATAACAGCCATTTGGCTGGCAAGTGGAGTTTGATTTTCCTCGGTTACACTTCATGCCCCGACGTTTGCCCCACCACCATGGCCAAACTATCTGCCGCCTTTCCCACTCTCAATGACGAGAGCAATCTGCAGGTAATTTTCCTGTCAGTAGACCCGGCCAGAGACACACCTGAGCGGCTCAAGCAGTATTCCGCTTTTTATCATCCTGAATTTATTGCGCTAACGGGCGAACATAAAGCGCTGCTGCCTTTTACCCGCGAGCTTGGCATGGTGTACGCCATGGTGGGTGAAGGTGCCGATTATCAGGTCGATCACAGCGCCTCCATTGTGGTGATCTCTCCCAAAGGGGAAAAATACGCCGTTTTCAAACCAAAGTCTGACGGCAAAAACGTACCGCAAATTCTTAATCAGGCACTCATTGCCGACATGCAGATTATCCGCAACCAGTTTTAAACCTGCTGGACAATATTTCTCTCCAACTTGCGGCTGACACTGGCCGCTCTTTTATTCCGGTTACCGGCTCTGTTACGAAAAAAAATCCTTGTAAATGAGGCGACAGTCTTGAATGGCGTCTATCTTTTGAAAGTAAAGAGATGCGACGCAAACAAGCTGTGGGAAACCTCTATGTCAGAAAATCCTGTGCATTTGGGCAGTGAACTAACCATACGCAATATTCAGCCCACTTATAGTCGGTTGGCAGAATTGTTGCTCCTGTGCAGCCCAATAACGATTGAGGCGACAGATCTGATTAAAGCTGACACGGCCGGACTTCAATTGCTTTTTTGCCTGCAATCTACCTGCACTCAAAGGTCCATTCCGCTCAAATGGGTGGGAATTACTCCTGAAATTCAAAGGCAACTCCGACAAATGGGTATGCAGCTCGCAGAATAGCCGACGAACTGTAAAAGGATTACAGCATATGAAGAAAATTCTAGCCGTTGATGACTCCGCATCCATGCGCCAGATGGTGGGCTTTACCCTCAAGACCGCCGGCTTTGATGTAACCGAGGCCTGCAACGGCGACGAGGCCCTGAAAGTGGCACAGACCGGACAATTCGACCTGGTTATCTCCGATGTGAATATGCCGGTGATGGATGGGATTACGCTTATCCGCAATCTGCGAACCTTGCCTGCTTATAAATTTACCCCCCTGTTGATGCTCACCACAGAATCCGGCGGCGATAAAAAGCAGGAAGGACGTGCCGCTGGCGCCACTGGCTGGATTGTAAAGCCGTTCAATCCAGAGCAGCTGTTAGCCACAGTACGCAAAGTATTAGGATGATCCGCAAAGAGACGAGAGCATGGATATAGATCTCAGCCAATTCAGCCAGGTCTTTTTTGAAGAAAGTATTGAAGGTCTGGCCATAATGGAGTCAGAGCTGCTGAAACTGGACATAGCAGCTCCAGATGCAGAAACCATCAACACCATATTTCGCGCTGCTCACTCCATCAAAGGTGGCAGTGCCACCTTTGGTTTTACCGCTGTTGCCAACTATACCCATCTGCTGGAAACCTTACTGGATGAAGTCCGTGATGGCCGTCGTAGGATGACGTCTGAACATGTAGACATACTGCTGCATTCTGTGGATTTATTACGCGGAATGATTGATGCACTGATGAGCCACACCGAGTTCGCAGATCCCAAACTACAACTGCTTGAACAAAGGCTGGCAACCTCATTGGCAGTAGCTACACCAGAGACTCCAGCCAGTGCCCATGACGACAAAGCACCGGCCAATGAAACCCACAGTCACAACAGCGGTTGGATAATCGACTTTAAAGCTGGCTTCGACATCATGCGATGCGGCAATGATCCCCAACTGATGTTTTCTGAACTGGCAGAAAAAGGCGATTTGGAAGTCAAACTTGAGCCAGTGGAATTTCCAGCCTGGGATGATTTTGACCCAGAGGGCTGTTACCTGCATTGGCAACTTCGACTGGTGACTGACGCTCAGGTTTCGCAGCTCAAAGAAGTGTTTGAATGGGTGGAAGACGAATGTGAAATCAGCTACATCCCTCTGACAGCAGATACGGGCAGCCCAACTGAAACACCTGCTGTCGAAATGTCAGTTACCTTTGAAACCCTGCCTGCCCATTTGCCTGGCACCAGTCCATTTAGCTCCCCAACTTCAGAGCCCACCCACCATGTAACTGAAACGCCGCCAGCGGTAAAACCTTTAACCGTTGCCAAAAACACCGAAAGCAGTTCCATTCGTGTCAGTACTGAAAAAATCGATATGCTCATCAATATGGTGGGCGAATTGGTGATTACCCAGGCCATGCTCGGCCAGATTGGCCAGCAGGACGAAATCAACCAGGAATCGCTGCTACTGTTACAACAAGGCTTGGAACAGCTTGCTTCCCACACCCGGGATTTGCAGGAAAGCGTGATGCAAATCCGCATGCTGCCCATCAGCTTTGCCTTCAATCGCTTCCCCAGACTGGTGCGGGACATCGGCCAGCAACTGGGCAAAAAAGTGGAGCTGGTCCTTAAGGGTGAAGACACCGAGCTGGATAAAACAGTGCTCGAAAAAATTGTCGACCCCATGGTGCATCTGGTACGCAACTCCCTTGACCATGGCTTGGAGCTTCCGGAAGCAAGGCTGGCGCGAGGCAAACCGGAAACCGGTACCATAATGCTCAACGCCTTCCATCAGGGAGGCTGCATTGTTATCGAAATTATGGATGATGGCGCCGGACTCAATACCGCCAAAATTCTCGATAAGGCCAGACAGAAAGGTCTGGTTGGTCATGATGAAGACTTGTCAGACGATGCCATTCATCAACTGATATTCAAACCGGGATTTTCAACCGCAGATGCCGTTTCTGACTTATCTGGTCGCGGTGTGGGCATGGATGTGGTCAAGCGCAATATCCATGAATTAAATGGTTCCATCGAGCTTCATTCTGAAGCAGGCAAAGGCAGCCGCTTCACCATCCGCCTGCCGCTCACCCTGGCTATTTTGGATGGACAGCTTATTCGGATTGGCAAGCATATCTATGTGATCCCTCTCGTATCCATTTATGAATCGCTGCAAGTGCCAACAAACCGTATCAATCAACTCGCGGATGGTCATGAACTTATCCGACTCCGGGACGAATACCTGCCCGTAATCAAGGTATACCGCGAGTTCAATCATGATGCCGATGCCAAGGAAATCAAAGACGGCTTGATTATGGTGGTTGATAGCAATAACGAAAAAGCCGGATTGTTGGTAGATGAATTACTGGCTCAGCAGCAGGTTGTTATAAAAAGTCTGGAAGACAACTATACCCGCATTCCCGGTATATCAGGTGCCACCATTCTCGGCGACGGTACCGTCGCCCTGATTATCGATGTGGCCGGATTGGTAAACCTGGCCGGTATTGGCAGCAACAAAGAGCATGCCGCATAAGAGGAAAGCTGACTATGACAAACATCTCCGCCACACAAGCTGAGCATACAAACCAGCAGTTTCTCAGTTTTATCATGGCCAGCGAAGAATATGGCGTTGATATTCTGTCAGTGCAAGAAATCCGTGGCTGGGAACCAACCACTGTGCTGCCCAATGCACCTGATTACGTTAAAGGCGTCATTAATTTACGCGGCACCATAGTCCCTATCATAGATTTACGGCAAAAATTCGGCATTAAAACACTGGAATATGGTGCTACCACTGTCGTGATTGTCGTCAAAGTGACCGTGGAAGAAGTTCAGAAAGTCATTGGCATAGTCGTCGATGCGGTATCCGATGTTTTCAGCATTGATGAACATGAAATCCGTCAGGCTCCAGACTTCGGTCATGACACTGATCTGCGTTTTATAAAAGGGCTCGCCAATGTACAGGACAAAATGGTCATTTTACTTGAAATCAACAGATTACTTGGATCTGCCGTGCTACCGGATCCCGACACACTGGGGCGCATCATTGGCAATATTGAACATCAACCTCAAGCCGTCAGTGCCTGAGAAAGATATTTGATCAAGAGGAATCAACATGGACGCAGGCAATAATCAGTTGATGGGCCACAGCCCATTTACTCTGGGCGGCATGGTGCTGGGCGCAATAACCCTGGTACTGAGTCTTGCTGGGCAGTCAGGTAACCTGGTTAGCGGGGCCATGGCGCTGACACTGGTACTGATAGGCATAGGTCTTAACCAGAGCTCTGGCCAAGGAAGAAGCCGCATTTCTGAGGCACTTAACGAGATATCCAAGGCGCTGCGGAGTAACACCCGCCCGATGTTGAATCAATATGACATTCCGGGTTGGCAGGCTTTTTCTGACGACCTTTGTAACTTCTGGGACGCGCAGCAGCAGGGAAAAGCCACGTTGAAGGCGCTTGAAATATGCCAGGCAAATGTGATGCTGGCCGATCCCAAGGGCAATATTATCTACTTCAATGAATCACTGAAAAAAACGCTGCACGAAGCGGAAAGTGACATCCGCAAGGACTTGCCCAACTTCGACGCCAGTCGTTTACTTGGCGTCAATATGGACAGCTTTCACAAGAATCCTGCCCATCAACGTCATTTGGTTGGGGAACTTAAATCTGTCTATTCAGCACAAATAAAAGTAGGCGGAAGAACCTTCAGTCTGATTGCCTCTCCCGTGTTTGATGAAAATCATCAACGTATTGCCACAGTGGTGGAGTGGAAAGATCTTACTGAAGAACTCGCCCGCAAACTCGCTGAAGAAAAACTTATTCGGGAAACCAACCGCATAAAGCAAGCATTGGATGTCTGCAAAGCCAATGTGATGATGGCCGATGAAGATTACAACATTATCTATTTCAACAACTCATTGGAACAAATGCTGAAAGGTAATGAGCAAAAGTTGAAAGAATCTCTCAGCCGCTTCAATGTTGCTCAGTTGATGGGCGCAAATATCGATATTTTCCACCAACATCCCGAACATCAACGAAGTCTGTTGGACAAATTAACCGCTACCTATGAAACCCGAATAAAGGTCGCTGGTTTGAGCTTTAATCTGATAGCAACACCTGTCTTTGACAATGGCAAACGCACCGCCACTGTCGTCGAATGGCAAGATGTGACAGCCATTCTTGCCCGAGAGGAGGCCGACCGTAAACTTGCCGCTGAAAACGCCCGTATACGCAAAGCATTGGATAATGTGTCCTCTAACACCATGGTGGCAGATAATGATTGCAATATCATTTACCTGAACCAAGCCGTGCAGGAAATGTTCAGTGCTGCACAGGCCGACATAAACCGGGATCTGCCCAACTTCAATGCAAATAAACTCATCGGTGAAAACATCGATGTGTTCCATAAGAACCCATCGCATCAACGAAACTTGTTGGCAGGTCTTAAGACTACATACAGTAATCAGCTGAAAGTAGGTGGCCGCACTTTCCGGATTATTGCCAACCCCATTACCGATACTGATGGCTCCCGCATTGGCACGGTAGTGGAATGGGCCGATAGAACAGCCGAAGTTGCCATCGAGCATGAAGTTGATGCCATCATAGCTGCTGCAAACGCCGGAGACCTCTCACAACGTATTGCAACTCATAACAAAGACGGATTCTTCCTCAACCTGTCAAATGGCCTCAACAGCCTGGTTGGCATTGCAGACAAGGTAATGTCTGATGTTGTAGATATGTTTGATGGCCTGGCCAAAGGGGATCTTACCCGCAAGATCAACGGCAACTATCAGGGACAATTTGGCAAACTGCAGACCGATGCCAATGCCACCGTCACTCGCCTGACCGAGGTACTCACCGGTATCAGCGAGTCAGCCAACACAGTGACTTCAGGCGCAGAGGAAATCGCGCAAGGTAATGCAGACCTTAGCCAGAGAACCGAAGAACAGGCTGCCTCGCTGGAGCAAACCGCATCCAGTATGGAAGAAATGACAGCAACCGTGAAGCAAAGTGCGGAAAACGCTACCCTGGCCAACAATCTCGCCAAAGAGGCCTCCAGTAAGGCCGACCATGGTGGCAAGGTAGTGAAGCAAGCGGTAACCGCCATGGAAGCCATTAATGAATCCAGCAAGCGAATTGCAGATATTATCGGGGTTATTGATGAAATTGCCTTCCAAACCAACTTGTTGGCGCTGAATGCCGCGGTAGAAGCGGCCAGAGCCGGTGAACAGGGACGCGGCTTCGCCGTAGTGGCCGGGGAAGTGCGCAACCTGGCACAACGCTCAGCCGGCGCAGCCAAGGAAATCAAAGAACTTATCCGCGACAGCGTCAATAAGGTGAATGACGGTACCTCTTTGGTGAACCAGTCAGGTAATACCCTGCAGGAAATCGTTTATGCTGTTTCCAAAGTCGCTGAAATGATTAGCCAAATTAGCGTAGCGGCTGAGCAACAAGCATCAGGGATCCTGGAAGTGAACAAAGCTGTTTCGCAGATGGATGAAATGACTCAACAAAATGCGGCTTTAGTGGAAGAGGTCTCCGCCGCCGGCGACGCCATGGCTGAACAGGCCCGAAATATGCGTCGGCAGCTTGGCTTCTTCCGCACCGATGAACTGACAGCAACCACAGCGGCACCACTTTCTCTGGTTTCAGGTGGCGAGAAGCGCCCGGCAGCCACTAAATTCAAGGTCAGCAAAGAAGAGTGGCACGAGTTCTGATAAGCATCTCACGGGGCTCTTTCGGGAGCCCCGTGTAATCAAGCCAGATTTTTTCGGGGAGCATCGACTTTGGAATTCTCATCCGAGCGCGAGTTCACTATGACCAGGGCAGACTTCGAATTTATTCGCAATCTTGCTTACCACCACACAGGCATAGTGCTCCCAGACCGTAAAAATCACATGGTCTATTCCAGATTGTGTCGCCGGTTACGGGCACTCAAAATGAAGAATTTCAGTGAATACTGCCAGTATCTGCAGCATGAGGAAGAAGAACTGGCCCACTTCATCAATGCCCTGACAACCAATCTCACTTCTTTTTTCCGGGAGAAACATCACTTCGAGTTTCTGCGTGACCAACTGGTACCACATTGGCAACAGCAACGGCGTCGACGCCTTCGGGTCTGGTCAGCCGCATGCTCTACCGGTGAAGAACCTTATTCAATCGCCCTGACCCTGGAGGCGTTTTTCCCCAGAAGTCACTGGGATTTGAAAATATTGGCCACAGATTTGGATACCAATGTGTTAACCAAGGCAGAAGCGGGTGTGTATCCGGCGGAAAATCTTGAAAATCTCCCCCGTTCTTTGGTGGAAAAATATTTCCAGCCGCAGGGTGATAAAGCCAGAATCAATGATTGCATCAAAGAACTGGTCTATTTCAGACAACTTAATTTATTGGACCCGTGGCCAATGCAAGGACCATTTGATGCCATCTTCTGCCGCAATGTATTGATTTATTTCGACATACCCACCAAATCAAAAATAATTCACAAATTCAGACAATTGCTGAATGATGACGGGTATCTTTTTATTGGCCATTCCGAAACCCTGCATTTAGTCTCCGATGAGTTCGACTTAATTGGCCAAACCATTTACCGTCCCAGAAGCGACAAACCTTAACCAATTGGAGGGAACCTATGATCAGAGTGCTCATCATTGATGACTCAGCCCTGGTACGTCAGCTTCTTAGCCATATGTTATCTCAGGCAGAAGATATAGAAGTGGTGGGGTGTGCCGAAGACCCTTATCAAGCCCGGGAAATGATCAAGGAACTTAGCCCCCACGTACTGACCCTGGATATAGAAATGCCTAAAATGGATGGCATTGCCTTTTTAAGAAACCTGATGAAATTAAGGCCCATGCCGGTGGTTATGGTTTCGTCTCTGACAGAAAAAGGCGCATCTATCACGCTCGAAGCGCTATCGCTGGGCGCTGTGGATTTCATTCATAAACCCAAAAAAGACATTGCCACTGGTCTTATCGAATACAAAGACGAGCTACTGGAAAAAATTCGCCAGGCGGCGATCAGTCGGGTCAAGCCAAACAGCCCTCCGCCCCCAGAGCAGGAGTACCCCACTAAACTCAAAAGCAGAGTTGTTGCTATTGGCGCCTCAACCGGCGGGACTGAAGCCATACAACGTTTAATCTCTCAATTACCGGCGAACTTCCCTCCTATTGTGATTGCTCAGCACATACCAGCCGCCTTCAGCGCATCATTTGCCAAAAGGTTGGATTTAAATTCACAAATGACTGTAGTCGAAGCGGTAGGGAATGAACTGCTGCGGCCTGGCTGTGTTTATATTGCTCCGGGACATTGCCATCTGGCAGTGAAACGCGTAGGCGTAAATTTTCATACCTTACTTTTAGATACAGAACCGGTAAACCGGCATAAACCCTCCGTGGATGTGTTGTTCGACAGTGTGGCAGATGTCATGGGTAAAGCTGCTATTGGAGTCATCCTGACCGGCATGGGGAGAGATGGTGCCAAAGGCTTATTAAAAATGCGTAATGAAGGAGCCCACACTATCGCTCAGGACGAAGCGAGCAGTGTAGTGTGGGGAATGCCGGGCAGCTCTGTGGAAATTGGTGCCGTTTGTGAGCAATTGCATCTGGATAAAATTGCCACCAGATTACTTGGTTTATTAAAAATCGATTAGGGTTCCGCAGGCCAACTGCCGTCCGTATTAGGTCTGAGCCATGGCTGGGAAAACCAATAGAAACCCCGGTTGGATTTGGATGGCGCTGTACAATTGTAACGTGAACGCCCCGGCGGCAGCTCATTAACAACCTGTATTTCAAAACGATCATTACCAATCCACTTTGGGGTAACCGCGCCCTCATTTGGCAAATAACACTTAAGCTGCGCTACGTGAATATCCCTTGTATCTGCCAGCCTTACTTGCATCCTGGGCCGAAAATCGTCGTGCAGTAACGGATCTGCCGGCGTCAGGCCAACCACGGGCATCGGCAGGCTGTAAAGCTTCTCTTTCAACGTTTGCAGCGAAGCGTATTTGCCGCCAAGGGGAAAACGGGGTAAAGCGGTAAGGGTGCTGTGCTGCCCAAGCGCACCGGACTGCTGACCAAAGGCCACCATACCCAGCTCACTGACCAGCGCCTGCAGCTCTGCATTATATTCACCATAGGGGTAAGCCAGCATCGGCAAGCTTACTTTGCCACGCAGCTGCTCCAACAAAGCTTCAGTGTCCAACAGGTTTTGCCTGACCCGTACTTTCCAGCCTGCCATATCTTCATCATTCAGGCGTCGAACTAAATGCTCATGACCATAACTGTGGTTGGCAAGATGAGCGCCCTCAGCAATCAACCGTTGTAACGTCGCCACAGTCATCATCCCTTTGCGGGGCGACGTCAAAGGCTCAGCAGCCACAAACAGGGTGTAGGGAAACCCGTATTCCTTTAAGATGGGGACGGCCTCATCGGCAATATTCTGATAACCATCATCAAAAGTAATAGCTACTGCCCTTAATGGCGGCGCTTCGCCGTGCTGCACTGCGGCCACCAGGCTCGACAATGGCACCACCTCAAAGCCATTATCGGCCAAAAACTGCATGTGGCTTCTGAATTCGGCCGGTGTGACGCTGGTTACCCTTGGTGAGGTATCAGACACATGGTGATACTGCAGTACCACTGCAGCCTGAGTACTGCCAAGCCAAAGGGCAAAGATGCTCGCCAAAAACTTCAACATTGCGGGGATATTCCTCTGATTATTACGGACAACAACTGGCGTAACTGGCAGACACACCGCCGCCTGTGGGCGTTGGCGTTGCCAATGATGCTGTCCAACATCACTGTGCCGCTGCTTGGTCTGGTCGACACGGCCATCATAGGCCATTTAAGCGAGGCCTATTATTTGGGAGCCGTGGCACTGGGGTCAACTCTGTTTACCCTGATTGTATGGCTGCTGGGCTTTTTGCGTATGGCCACCACCGGATTGACAGCCCAGGCCTGGGGCCGTGCCGATGGTCACGGACAAAAACGGCTACTGCTTCAGGGGCTGGTGATGGCCTTTGCCATGGGGCTTGCGCTGCTGGCCTGCTATCCGGCGCTGCTCAATTTCGTGTTGTCCTTTTCATCGGCCAGCAATGAGGTGCTGAGCTATTGCCACGACTATTTTGGCGTGCGGGTGCTGTCGCTGCCATTGGCATTGGCCAATATGGTGATGCTGGGATGGCTGCTTGGCAGGCAAGCCCCCAAAGTCGCCATGTGGCAGCTGATTATCGCCAATCTGGTGAATATTGCGCTGGATGTGCTGTTTGTTATCGGGCTGGATATGGGTGTTAAAGGTGCCGCCTGGGCGTCGGTGCTGGCCGATCTGACCGCCTTTGCCATTGCCGGCTATTTTTGCCTGCACGCCTGGCGCGGCCTGCCGGAATCCGTCATTCGCCTTAGCGACATCCTCCAGGGCTTGGGCCGGTTGTTGAAACTCAATCGGGATATTTTCATCCGCAGCCTGTGCCTGCAAACTGCTTTTGCCTTTATGACCTTTAAAGGTGCCGGACTTGGTGATACCACGGTGGCGGCCAATGCGGTGCTGCTGAACTTCTTAATGCTGATTTCCTACGCGCTCGATGGCATTGCCTATTATGCCGAGGCCGAAACCGGTGCCGCGGTCGGCAGGCAGGATGCACAGGGCCTGACTCACTCGGTCGCTCTCGCCTTTAGTTGGTCGGCACTGTTTGCCGCAGGCTTTGCGCTGATTTTTTACCTGTTGGGACCTGAGCTGATCTCGCTGATGACAGATATTGAGCCAGTACGTTTCGCCGCCCTGCAATATTTGCCCTGGCTTATCGCACTGCCACTGCTGGCGTTTGGCTCCTACCTGTTTGATGGGGTGTATATTGGCGCTACCCAGGGGCGAGTCATGCGCAACAGCATGATACTGGCCACCCTCGGGGTGTTTTTCCCGGTGTGGCATCTGTTTTCCCACAGCGGCAACCACGGCCTTTGGCTCGCCATGAGCGCCTTCATGGCCTGTCGCAGTTTAAGCCTCGGCTGGCATTTTTACCGCTATCACTCCGGTTTCCTCCGGGCATAAAAAAAGCGGCTTAGGCCGCTTTTTTTATGCATCACTCTTATTGATAAGAGTGAGAACCGTGTTGGTGCTCGGTGGCATCACGCACGGCGGTAAGCTCACCTGGGAACATATCCAGCAGCTGCTTTTCGATACCATCTTTCAGGGTCACATCGACCATAGAACAACCGTTACAACCACCGCCGAATTGGATAACGGCAATACCTTCTTCGGTAACTTCCACCAGCAGGATGTTACCGCCGTGGCTGGCCAGCTGTGGATTGATTTCAGCTTGGATCACGTACTCGATACGCTCAACCAGCGGTGCGTCTGCAGACACCTTACGCATTTTGGCATTGGGTGCCTTCAGGGTCAGCTGAGAACCCAGCTGATCGTTTACCAAATCGATGCTGGCGTCTTCGAGGAATGGGGCGCTCTTTTCGTCCACCATGGCGTTGAAACCATTGAACTCCAGCTCGATATCATCATCTTCCATGGCATCTGGCGGGCAGTAAGACACGCCGCATTCGGCCTGAGCAGTGCCCGGACTGATAACAAATACGCGGATGTTGGTGCCTTCAGGCTGATCGGCAAGCAGTTTCACAAAGTGAGCCTGGGCCGCTTCAGTAATGGTAATCATGTAGAGCGCTCCGTCAGGTAAACCTGAGTAAATTACTAAGAATTGCGGCTATGATACTCCGTCTGTCCGTCGGATAGTAGCCCCGGCCACAACGGTCATCGGGAAAAATGAAGGATGGATCTCACTTTGGCCGGCGCTCAAACAACGCTCTAAGTAGTCATTTGCAAACCAACCTGCTAATTTGTTCTGTAATACAAAAAGATAACAACGAGTCTCTCATGTCCCGCCACTCTCTGTTAAACGGCCTGTGCCTGAGCATTTGTTTGAGCCTGCCCTTTGCCGCCCCGGCCACACCACTGGATGACTACCTTGGTTATCCCCTTGGTGAATGGCACATCCGCCACGATCAGGTGAATGGCTTTCTGACTCAGCTTGCCAAAGACAGTGACAGAGTCTCGCTGGAAAGCACAGGCTACAGTCACGAACGCCGCCATCAGCTCACAGCTGTTGTGACCTCTGCCGCCAATCAAAGGCAATTGGACGATATCCTCAAAGACAGGCAACTGGTAAAACAAGGTAAAGCCAAAAGTCCTTTGTTGGTGGTGTGGCTCGCCTACTCCATTCACGGCGATGAGGCCAGTGGCGCACACGCCGCCATGGCATTGGTGCAGCAGCTGGCCACCAGCCAGGAGCCCTGGGTAACCGAGCTGCTCGATAATACCGTGGTGTTGATAACCCCCAGCCAAAACCCGGATGGGTTGGACAGATTTGCAAACTGGTCAAACAGTTATCGCGGTATCGGCATGCCGGTAAGCGATGAAAATCACAAGGAGCACAATCAGAACTGGCCTGCCGGACGCTTCAACCACTATCTGGCCGATCTGAATCGCGACTGGCTGTTTTTAAGGCACCCCGAAAGCCGCGGCCGGGTTGCCTTACTGCATAAATGGCAGCCTCATTACGTGGGGGACTTCCACGAAATGGGCCACAACCAGAGTTACTTTTTCCAGCCCGGCGTCCCGGACCGTACCCATCCACTGACCGATGGCCGCAATCAACAGCTGACCGAGCGACTGGCGCAATATTATCGCGATGCGCTCGATGCCAAGGGCCAGCCTTATTACAGTCGCCAGGGGTTCGATGACTTCTTTTACGGTAAAGGCTCAACTTACCCCGACATCAACGGTGCCGTTGGCGTGTTGTTCGAACAGGCCAGTGCCCGCGGTCAGGTGCAGGACTCCGACTACGGCGGTGTCAGCCTGGCTGAGGCCATAGACAACCAGCTGGCCACCTCATTGGCGGCGCTTAAGGGCACCCATGCCCTGAGACAGGAGCTTATTGAGTTTCAACGCAGTTTTTACAGCGGAAAAAGCGGCAAGCAGGGTCGGGGTCAAGGACGACTGGTGTCTACCCGCGGCGACCATCAACGCCTCAATGAACTGGCAAAGCTGCTGAGCCAGCACGGCATTGAGTTCAGCTATCTGAGTCAGGATCTGAAGACTGGCAAACAAATCTATCGCGCAGAAGATAGTTTGTTTATTCCTGACGAACAATCTCAGTCGGTTTTGGTTGAGGCCCTGTTTGAGCGCCGCACCCGCTTTGCCGATCCAACTTTCTATGATGTCAGTGCCTGGGATTTACCTTCTGCCTTTAATCTCATCGTGGCCGAAAGCTTCCGCCCCGGCTCAGGCCAATTGAGCGACAGCCAACCCAAGTTGGCAACCGCAGCTATCCCGGACGATTCCGTGGCAGTGCTGCTGGACTGGCGCGATGGCGCAGCTGCGCCTGCACTTGTCCAACTGCAACGTAAAGGGCTGCGGGTACGCGCGGCGACCAAGGCCTTTACCCCTGCTGGTAGCGACAACCCGTTTCCGGTCGGCACCCTGATGTTACATCTCAAACAGGACGCCATGGAGCCTGCAACGCTTAAGACATTTCTGACCCAACTTGCAACCGAGATGAATATTCGCTGGCATCCACTCAGCTCCTTTGCGGCCAGCTCGGGTATCGATCTTGGCAGTGGTGACATGGTTGCATTGCACTCTGTGAATGCTTTGCTGGTTACCGGGAAAGGCTCTGACCCCTCTGAGGTCGGTGAAATCTGGCAATACCTCGACGCCACACTGAAACAAGGCGTCACCCTGGTAGACAGTGATCGTCTGACACGTATTTCGCTGGAAAAATATACCCATGTGCTGCTGGCCGATGGCAACTACAAACATCTTGATGACAACCTGGCCCGGAAACTGGATAGCTTTATCAATGAAGGTGGAGTATTGGTTGCACAAAAAGGTGCTCTCGCCTGGCTTGGTGACCATAACTTGCTGCGCACAGGCGTAAAAGAAGCCCGCTTTTATCAGCAACAATTTTCCACGACAGGCCTGGGCTATGCCGATAAGGACTCTTTTAAGGCGCGTCAGGCTATTGGTGGTGCCGTGCTTGCCTGGCAGTTGGATCCGGCCCACCCGCTGGCATTTGGCCTGCCAGACACCCTGGTACCTGTGATGAAAAACAAAGTGCTGGGGCTGGGTGATACCAGTGAGCCTTTTGTGATAGCCGCCAGACATCCTGACCAGCCGCTGATTTCCGGCTATTTATCGGACGAATATCAACGGGCATTTGGCCTTGGCAACAGCATGCTGGCGGAACCCAGGGGCAAAGGCGTAGTCGTCGCTTTCAGCGATAACCTGCTGTTTCGCAACATCTGGCTCGGCAGCGAAAAAATTTATGCCAACGCCCTGTATATGCTGCCGACGGCCATGGCGCGATGAGTCTCAGCTATCGAGAAGCCCGGGCGCCTCTGCCCGGGCCAGACACCACACCTGCACCGCAACGCCCTGCGCCTCAAGCAAGCGGGCAATTTCATTCACCGTGCTACCGGTTGTCACCACATCATCCACCAGCGCCACCGAGCCCACCCTGCAAACGCCATTTATCACAAAGGCATTTTTAAGATTTTGCCGCCTCACCTTGCCGCTCAAACCCGCCTGCTGTGGGGTATTGCGACTGCGGCCAAGCAAATGACCATCAACCGGAATGCCCGACAAACGCGACAGCATCAGTGCTATCTCATGAGCCTGATTAAAACCCCGCTGTTGCAACCTTTTGGGGTGCAAGGGCACCGGCAGCAGTAAGGATACCGGACGCACCAGTCCGGCACGCTCCAGCCCACACACTCTGAAAAGAAGCGCCTCACATAAACACTGTAATGGTGCCAATTGTCCTTGATACTTAATACCGGCTATCGCGTGGCCGAGACCCTGATGATAACTGGCTGGCGCCACCACCGGCAGCGCATCCAGTACACGGCAACTGCCACAAAGGCCAAACTCCGCCGTTAAACCGCGACCACACCCCAAACAGGATGGCCCCCGATACAAACAGGAGGCCAAACATTGACAGCAAATACCGCTGCCATCAGTCAGGTGTTGATGACAGAGCAGACATCGGTTCGGTAAACTTTGCGCCAGACATTCAATGGCCCGCAGCCAAAAGTGGCGCCAGCGTGACAAATTGGCCATAGCATCATCCCTGATAAGAGGCACATGTGATTAAGCAGCTGCAGCACACAATCCATATCGACAGCCACGGCCAGGGGCCGGATTTGGTCATACTCCATGGCTGGGGCATGAATGGTGCCGTGTTTGCACCACTGCAAGGTGCGTTTCCCGAGTATAGGTTGCATTTTGTCGACCTGCCGGGCTTTGGCCTGAGCCCCCCCGTTGCCGGAGACCTCGATGCCTGGGTCGATGCTCTGATGGCGGTATTACCGCCGCAGATGATTCTGGCAGGCTGGTCTCTGGGCGGCCTGGTGGCAACCCGCGCAGCACTGCGCCATCCAAACAGAATCAGGGCATTGGTGAGCATTGCTTCATCGCCCTGCTTTATGGCACGTGAAGCCGAGAAATGGCCGGGTATTCCGCCGCAGGTGTTGGCTCAGTTTGGCAATGAATTGGGGAAAAATCTGCCCAAAACCATCGAGCGCTTCCTGGCGATTCAGGCCATGGGCAGCGATACCGCCCGGGAAGACATTCGCCGCCTGCGGGACTTGGTACTGTCGCGCCCATTGCCGGACGCAAGCGCACTTAAGCAGGGGCTGGAGATGTTGGAACAGGTGGATTTACGGCCAGAACTTGCCGGGCTCAGCCAACCCTGGCTCAGAATTTGGGGACGTCTTGACGGGCTGGTGCCAAAACGGGTGATGCCCGCCATGCCCAGCAATAACACTGCGGAAGATCTGATGCTAGCCAAAGCGTCCCATGCGCCGTTCTTTTCCCATACCGATGAATTTGTGAGTGGCATGGCAAGCTGGCTTGCAAAACTTTAATCCCGGCGCTACAGCGGTTATTATTTAAACACTCCTGCCATTAATAACGGATGTACCATGCTGGTTGTCACCAACTATCCTCAGGTTCCGATCGCGACGACCAACGCCGCGACCGATGCTCTGCGGGTAGAAAGCCAGCAACGCCCGCCCATAGTGCCCGCGCCCGAATTGACCAAGGGCCACGAAGAGCGGGCCTTCAATTCGCAAAATGAGCGCACCGCCGACGAGCCTCAGGTACAGGCAAAACTGCAGCAAAGGGTTGATGAGCGCCAGCAACAACAGCACCAGCAGCAACAGCAACAAAGGGAAGGCGAAAAGCAGGCCAATCAGCCGCTGCCTCCCAAGGCGATTAAAATGCCACCCCGCACGCCGGGAGCGCTGAGTCGTAAAGATATAAGAGTCAGGGTAGAAGATAAGGCGCCCAAACAGCCCATAGGCGCCAGGGAGGCTACACCGCCTACAGGGCAGGAAGCCTCCCTGTACCGTACCATTGCCTCCCACGTGGGCAGTTTCTATCGCCACACCAGTGAGCCCGCCGCCGAGGCAGGTATCGAAGCCTGGATTTAGACCAGCCACGGCGGCTCGCACCGCCGTGTTCAAGCGCCGGTTACTCCAGTGTAAACAAGCCTTGCTGATACGCCAAACTGCCCCACAATGCCCAGGCCAATGCGGTTTTTTGCATGGTCTCCGGCTGTGGGAACGGGTTCAGGCTGCCATCTTCAGGCTGATAGCGGAAGCCTTCCGGCGCCCGTTCCGGCTGCAAAATAACCAAATCATTGCCACGCATATAGGCAAAGTTTTTGTCGTACTGCATCAGAGCCCGTCCGGGCCAATTATCGTCAACCTGAGTCAGATCCTGGCCCAGCATGGGGTAACGGCCCGAAATCCCCATCAGCGACAACAGGGTTGGTGCCAGGTCGATTTGACTGACCACCCGTTGATCGCGTCTGGCAGCAACCCCATCGGCGATGATAAGCCCGGGAATACGGAAGCGGTTCACCGGCACCAGACTGGCACCACCGACCCGGCTGTCATGGTCAGCCACCACTAAAAACACCGTATCCTTCCAATAGTCTGAATCTTTGGCCAGCTTAAAGAACTCACCAATGGCGTAATCGGCATATTTAGCGGCATTGTTGCGGGTCTGCTTTGGCTGCTCAAACAGCTCAATGCGGCCATCGGGAAACTCGAACGGATCATGATTGCTTGAGCTGAACACCAGACTGAAGAATGGCTTGCCCTCCTGATGCAGGCGCTTGAACTCAGTATCAGCGCGGCGCATCAAATCTTCATCCGATACCCCCCAACTGCCCACAAAGGCTGGGTTTCGATAGTCATCCTCGTCCACAATGCGGCCAAAGCCATTGCCGAGGAAGAAGCTGCGCATATTGTCGAAGTGACTCTCACCACCGTAGATAAAAGAGGTATCGTAGCCCTGACGACGCAGCATTTCAGCAATGGTGAAGAAACCGTGCTGGCTTTTGCCAAGCTTGACCACCGCACGTGCTGGCGTAGGAGTAAAGCCAGTGGTAACCGCCTCAATGCCACGCACTGAGCGGGTACCTGTGGCATAGAGGTTATCGAAATACCAACCCTCGGATGACAATGCATCGAGATTAGGCGTCAGCGGCAAACCGCCGAGGCTGCCCACAAAACGTGCCCCCAGACTTTCCTGAAGGATAATCACCAAATTCCGTGGCTTCCCCTGAAAACTGGCCTGGTTGTCCGACAGGCTCGGCAGCTTATCTGACACAAAACGCTCGGGGCTGCGGCCACTGTCGGCGCGCACTGCGGCAATAATCTCATCTTTGGGCAGCTCGCCATACATTTTGGCAGCATTGGCCTCTTTGCCCATCTGACTGATGGCAAATACCAGCGAATAAGAGGAGTTTACCGTCAGTGAGTTCACCAGCGGGTCATCACAAAAGGCCACCATTGACGGATTCAAAGGTCTGTGGCCCAGTGTGGAGCGGCCACCTGCCAGTATGACGGCCGCCACAAGCAATAATAATACCGGGCGCCAATACCAGCGTGGATAAGCCAAATTGCGGGTCAGATGTCCGGAGAGGCCCCAGCTTCCCCAAATAATAGCCACCGAGGCCAACAGCCCAAATACCAGCTCCAAAGGCCGTCCACTCCAAAGCATGGACAAGACCTCTTTAGGGTAAATCAGGTATTCAATATAAAGACGGTTTGGCCGAATACCGTATTCTTCGATAAATGAAGGGGTAGAGATTTCAAGGAACAGCATCAGCCACAGACCGGCGGTAAGCCAGAATCTGAGCACAGTACGCCACATATTCCCAAGAGTATGGTTGCCACCGAAAAGCACTGTCCCCAGTGCCGCGCCGCCCCACAACCAGCACAAGGTCGCTATGTCTACCCTCAACCCCTGCACCAGCAAGTGCGACCATCCACCTACGGCAGCTACCCTTTCCCCTTGCCATATCCCCAAGCCAATCCGGCTCAGGGTTAATGCCAGCAGCGCCAAAACGGCAAAAATCCCCAGGGCCCGCCACGGGCTTTGAGGTGGTTCTCTGAATCTCATTGTGTTACTCCGGCACCCGCTCTTTTTGGCGGTGTATCATACGTGAGTAGTATGATACCGTCCGGCCTGAAAAGTTCACCAGAATGTTACAAATTTCAGACATGAAGCCCACTGACGACCTAATCCGTTGCGAGGTTTTAAAAAAGCTGAATTTCCTCGATATATTGCATCTCAATAGTCAAAAAAACGCGGCAAGTGCCGCGTTTTTTTGCCAGTAAAGGCTGGATTATTTTTTCATTTTGGCTAAAGCATCTGCAAAGGCATTACCCATGGCAGCATTGATGGGTTGCGGCTTGGCTTTAGGCTGGCCACCCGATTGCGGCTTACCCTGAGGCTTACCACCCGGCTTGCCTCCCTGCCCCTGACGGGCCCGGGGCTGGCCGCTTGGCTGCGGCTTTTCATCCAAACGCATGGTCAGGCCAATACGCTTGCGCTCCACATCCACTTCCATCACCTTCACCTTCACCACATCACCGGCCTTCACCACAGTGTGCGGGTCGCTGACAAACTTGTCCGACAGCGACGAGATATGCACCAGACCGTCCTGATGCACACCAATGTCGACAAAGGCGCCGAAGTTGGTGACATTGGTGACCACGCCTTCGAGGATCATCTCCAGCTTGAGGTCACGGATTTCAGTCACGCCTTCTTTGAAGTGCGCGGTCTTAAATTCACCACGTGGGTCGCGGCCCGGCTTATCCAGCTCTTTGAGGATGTCGGTCACCGTTGGCAAACCAAAGGACTCGGTCACGAATTCCTCAGCCTTAAGGGTGCGGATCAGCTCGGTATTGCCAATCAGGTTGCCAAGCTGCAGCTCGCGGGTCTGGGCAATGTTTTGCACCAGCGAGTAGGCTTCCGGGTGTACTGCCGAGGCATCCAGCGGATTATCGCCTTCACGAATACGCAAAAAGCCGGCAGCCTGCTCGAAGGCCTTGGGACCAAGACGTGGCACCTTGAGCAGCTCTTTGCGGTTCCTGAACTGGCCGTTTTCGTCGCGGTATTCCACCACGTTTTTCGCCAGGGTCTTGTTCAGACCAGACACCTGACTTAGCAGCGCCACCGAGGCCATATTCAAATCCACACCTACGCTGTTTACGCAGTCTTCCACCACGGCTTCGAGGCTGGAGGACAACTGGCTCTGGCTCACATCGTGCTGATACTGACCAACGCCGATGGACTTGGGCTCGATTTTCACCAGCTCTGCCAGTGGATCCTGCAAACGACGGGCAATAGACACGGCGCCGCGGATGGATACATCCAGATCCGGAAACTCCTGCGCCGCCAGTTCAGAGGCCGAGTATACAGAAGCGCCCGCCTCGCTCACCATCACCTTGGTCAGGCCTGGGTGGCTTTCTTTCACGGCGGCAATCACTTCACCGGCCAACTTGTCGGTCTCGCGGGATGCAGTGCCGTTACCCACGGCAATCAGCTCCACCTTGTGCATATTCACCAATGTGGTGAGGGTACGCAGCGACTTATCCCACTGATTTTGTGGCTCATGCGGGAAAATAGTGGTGTGAGCCACCAGCTTGCCGGTGTCGTTTACCACCGCCACTTTCACCCCGGTACGCAATCCGGGGTCCAGACCCATGGTGGCCTTGGAGCCGGCAGGGGCAGCCATCAGCAAGTCGTTGAGGTTGCGGGCAAATACCTTGATGGCATCCTCTTCGGCCTGTTCACGCAGGCGGGAGATAAACTCGGTTTCCATCTGCAGCGCCACCTTGATGCGCCAGGTACCTGTAACCACGGCTTTCAGCCACTGATCCACACTGCTGTCACCCAGTTTCAGACCCAGATGCCCGGCAATAATCACCTCGCAGTAGCTGCCGCTGCCGGGCTCGGCTTCAGGATCGGCCACCATCGCCAGGCTTAAAATGCCTTCGTTGCGGCCACGCAGCATGGCCAGCGCCCGGTGCGATGGCACCTTGTCCAAAAGCTCGCTGTGCTCAAAATAGTCGCGGAACTTGGCGCCTTCTTTCTCTTTGCCGGCAATCACCTTGCTTTGCAGCACAGCCACACCCGAGAGATGTTCACGCACCTGGCGGATGAGCTCCGCGTCTTCGGCAAAGCGCTCCATCAGGATATAACGGGCACCATCGAGCACGGCGCGTACATCGGCAAATCCGGCTTCGGCATTGATAAAGGCGCTCGCTTCGGCGTCGATATCGGCGCTGCGGTTGGCCAGCAGCAGTTCGGCCAATGGCTCGATACCGGCTTCAATGGCGATTTGGCCCTTGGTGCGGCGTTTAGGCTTGTAAGGCAGGTATAAATCTTCAAGGCGGGTCTTGCTGTCGGCACCCAGAATGGCGGCCCTGAGTTCGGGGCTAAGCTTGCCCTGAGCATCAATGGACGACAGGATAACGTCACGGCGGTCATTGAGTTCACGCAGGTAGCCCAAACGGCTGTGCAGGGTTCGCAGCTGGGTGTCATCCAGACCACCTGTTACTTCTTTTCGATAACGGGCCACAAAGGGCACGGTTGCGCCATCGTCCAGCAAGGCGATGGTGGCAGTCACCTGTGCCTCACGGACATTCAATTCTTCGGCGATGATCCGCGCAATATTTGATGTCATCAAGGATTCTCGTACGTCTGTTGTGTAGAAAAACACGGGGAAAAATCATAATGCCCCAAGAGTACCACAGCCACTGGCTGAGTTTCATGCCCGGCGATAATCAAGCGCTTTTACAGGAAAAAAACAGCCTCTCGACCTATGCTTTTATCACTTCCCCAAGCTTTTAAACCATCATTCGGAGCAAGAATGACCCGAGTCGGCAAACTCCTGTATTTCATTGCCTTTTTTATTGCGGCCACCCAGGCCCAGGCGGTGGACCTCACCCCTGAACAGGTCAAGACCGCCTATGTGTTTAACTTCCTCAAGTACATCACCTGGCCGGAGGAGGCCAAACGCAATGAACTTCAGCTGTTGTACACAGGGGATGATGGCAAGTATCTGAATGTGCTCAAATCCTTGGAGCAGCAGCAAATCCGCGGGCTGAGATTGAAAGTGACCCAGGGCAGCAGCAACAGCGCCATCACCGCGGCCGATGTGGTGCTGGTGGATAAGGCCGGCGAGCCGAGGCTTGGGGCCATTAATGCCCAGATCAAAGACAAACCCATTTTGGTGATTGCCGACAACGCCCGGGAAAAGCAGCTGTTCGGACTGAACTTCATCGCCAAAAGCGGCGGTAAAATCGGTTTTGAAATAAACAGATACGGTCTTATTTATCAAAAGCTTGTCGTTTCAAAAGACATAGTTATCCTCGGCGGCACCGAGCTGGATATCGCCGCCATGGTCAAGGATATGGAATCCACCCTGCAGGCCAACCGCGAGCAATACGCCAGGTTGCAGGCTCAGGTTGCCGAGAAGCAGCGTCAGCTGGAGGCTCAGCAGCAACAGCAGCGTCAACAACAAGCCAAGATTGCCGAGCTGGATGCCACCATCACAGAGCAGCGCCAACTGCAGGCCAGCCTGCAAGCCCAGCAGCAGGACATGGAAAAACGCATGGCCGACACCCAGGCCACCTTCAGCCGCCATCAGGCACAGCTGGATGGCAAACAGCAGGAGCTGAAAAAAAAGACCGAAGACATTGCAGCGCTCTCGGCCTCCATCAATGTCAACGAAACGCGCATTCGCGAGCAAAAACAGATACTGGCAAGCTATGAAACCGAACTGGCGCAGAAGGAGCAAAATCTCGCCAGCCAGAGCGAAACCCTCGAAGCCCAAAGCTCCATCATCCAAACTCAAAAGTATCTGCTGTATATCTCCATCGCGCTCATTATCTCCATCAGCGTCTCCATCGTGCTGATTTACCGCGGCGTGCGGATTAAAAACGGCCTGTTCCTCAAGCTGGCTCACAAAAACACTGAGCTTGAAAAAGCCAATACCGAAATTTTGAATACCCGTGACCAGTTGATTAAAAGCGAGAAAATGGCGGCTCTTGGTGGTCTGGTTGCCGGGGTTGCCCACGAGATCAACACCCCGGTTGGGGTCGGCATCACCTCTTCGACCCACATGCAGGAACAGCTGTCGCGCTTTATCAGCCGATACCGGGCCAACGATGTGAACGAAGAAGATTTGGATCTACTGCTGGAGGATCTGACCCAATCCCTCGACCTGCTGGTGCGCAATCTGGATCGCGCTGCCAGACTGGTGCGCAGCTTCAAACAGGTGTCGGTGGACCAAAGCTACGAAGAAGTGCGTACCCTGCAGCTGAAGGAATATATCCGCGAGGTGTGCGACAGCCTGCAACACGAGCTCAAGCGCGGCAAACATCAGGTGCACATTGAGGCCGACCCAAGCCTCAGCTTCAGCTGTGAAGCCGGTGCCATGGCGCAGGTGCTTACCAATCTGGTGATGAACTCGCTGGTGCATGGATTCCGGGACATGAGTGACGGCCAAATCCGTTTCGAATGCTATCGCAGCGGCAATGGCATCATCATCGACTATCAGGACAGCGGCAAAGGAATCGAGGATGAAGCCATCTCCAAGGTCTTCGACCCCTTCTTCACCACCCGTCGCGGCGACGGCAGCTCGGGCCTTGGGATGCATGTGTCTTTCAATATAGTCACCCAAAAATTCGGCGGCGACATTCAGTGCCTGCCCTGCGCCCATGGCGCACACTTCCGGCTAAGTCTGCCGCTGCAACCGCCCGCGTGAACAAACCGACTCTTAATCAAATCAGCTCATAATTAACTTGTTGATTAATCAAACCGATAGCTGAGACCAAGTTCCACAGTGCGCCCCGGCAGCGGGTTGCCGGATTCGCCATCAAAAGCGTAAAAATTGTCTCTGCCGAGCAGATTTTTAAACCGCAGATGCCAGCCAAGTGTGCGCCACTGCCCATGTAAACTGGCGTCCAGGCTGGCAATAGCACTGGCGTCGCCTTCGATATCACCATGCCAGCGGTAGCCCAGCTGCACCCTGGCAAAACTGAGGTCGTGGGCCACAAAGGCCAGCAGCTTAGCCTTTGGCATGTCTTTGGTGGCCGCTTCAGAACCACTGGCAGGCCACACCTGACTCAGGGCGCCACCAAGTTGCCAATCGGCAGCAAACCGCCACTCAAACTCGGCCTCCACACCATAGACCTCAAACCGCTGCGCCGAATTGGCAAAGCTGTTTTTGCTCTGCTCATCCCCTTTATTATCGATGAATTTCAATGGTCGACCATCGAGGGCGCTGTCGGTTTGATTGTAAAAGCCGCTCAGTTTCAGCATCCAGGGGGATTGCAGATACAACACATCCAGCTCGGTCGAACTGAAGGTCTCGGGTGCCAGACTGTTGCTCAGGCCCGCCAGAGCCGCAGCCGGATCGGCGGCATGGGTGCCGACATAATTGCGGGTTTCATCGTTCAGCAGGTATTCCTTCAACCCCGGCGAGCGAAAGGCCGAACTGTACAACGCCTTCAGCGTCCAGCGCTCATTGAGCGCCTTCACCAGTGCCACCCTTGGTGACCAATGACTGAAACTGTCCCGCAGATAGGCGCCGCTGTCGTAACGCAGCCCAGCGGTAAGATGAATATCAAAAAACGACGGAAAAACATCGTGATACTGAAAAAGTGCCCCTCGATATTCCACGCTGTCTGAGGCCTGCCTTTGCCACTCAGGCGCCGAGGTATCGGTTTGTGCCAGCTCCTCAAAGGGCGAGTCAGGCACAAAAAAGCCGCCCTTATCCCGGCGCCGCTCCAATGATGCGCCCAACAGTAATGAGCGCTGCTCCCCCAGCTGCCATTGCAGTTCAGCCTCCAGCAAGCGGGCGTTGGCCTCCACCGAATACTGGCTGAACAGCGGCTCATCTCCAGCCTCAATTTGCGCCCGGGTGTTGTTAATGGCCGTGCCCGCCTCGTCCGAGTCGTTATTCACCAGCCGCACACTGGCCTGCCAGTCATCAAAAAAGGTGTTCTGCCAGCTGAGATAGGCGATGCGGGTATCCCACTGGATTTGGTTTTGTGGCACCGACAAATCGCCCACCCAGTGCTCGCCAAGGCCCAACTGGCGCTGCATATCGATATAACCCACCACAAACTGGCCCCAATTGCCGGGGGCAAAGGCGTGGCGCACATAACCAAAGTGCGCCTGCTGCTCATCGTAGTAACGCTGCAAAGGTGAAAAGTCCGGCCCCACCAAGGCCTGCTCACTGCCCTTATCGAAGGCCTGATACACCCCAAAACTGTTACCCAGGCGGCTCGATAACCTGCCGCTGACCATGGCACGGCGCCCGACTTCATCACCGCCATAGCTGCCATCCAGCTGCACACCATCAACGCCTTCGCTGTCGGAGGTGAGGCTAATCACCCCAAAAAATGCGCTCTGACCATAAATCGCCGAGGCAGGCCCCCGCAGTACTTCCACCTGCTTCATCGGCAGTAATGGCAACTCGTTTTCAATCGGCGCCTTGTTGGCGCGGGCATGGTTCAGCCGAATTCCATCGAGTAGCACCAGGTGTTTGTTATTCTCAAAACTGCCCGCCCGCTGACCACGGGTTTCCAGCACCCGTTCGCCGTAAATGCTGTAGCTGCTGTAACCCGAAGTCACATCCGCCAATCCGGCCAGCTGGCTCGCCCCAAGGGTTTGTAATTGTTCCTGATTAAATACGCTGATATTGGCGGGAGACAGGTTCAGTGGTAAAGACACTTTTGACGATACCGACACCTGAATGTCGGCCAGCTGCTCTATCGACAGCTCAAAAATCGACTGCTCGGCCCATGTGGCAGTGGGTACCATGGCCGCAACGCAACACAGAGCCAACTTGGATGGCTTCATAGCTTCACCCCGGAAAACAAAGGCAAAATCACCCCTGATTTTGAGTATAGAAGCCGCTGGAACGACCAGCATGCCACGACGCTAAGATTCGAAATACACAGCTAAAAAAAGCGGCCAAAGCCGCTTGGTGTTGTTGCCTGTCGGGTTAGTCTTCTGGCTCGAAGGGCTGGTAGCGGATGACGTTGATATACCACTCTTTGCGGCCTGAGGGGGTTTGCACCGATACCTCATCGTCCACCTGTTTGCCAATAAGGGCACGGGCCATGGGGGAATCTATGGTGATGTAGCCTTTTTTGGTGTCAATTTCATCTTTGCCGACAATGCGATAGCGCACGATTTTGCCTTCGTCGTTCTCAAGCTCGACCCAGGCACCAAAGAACACCTTGCCTTCCTGCTGGGGGGAGTAGTCGACAATTTTCAGCACTTCGAGACGCTTAATAAGGTAACGCACCCGACTGTCGATTTGCCGCAGCAGCCGCTTGTTGTAAGTGTAGTCAGCGTTTTCAGAGCGATCGCCCTGGGCGGCGGCCTCCTGCACCTTCAAGGTAATTTCCGGGCGATATTCCTTCCAAAGGTATTTAAGCTCCTTATCCAGAGCTTCCCAGCCTTTGCGGGTAATGAGATGCGCTTTTTCAGCCATGAAAAACAACCTGTTTAAATGCGATATCTGCCCACAGGGTTCCAGAAGCCCGCCGCGCTTGCAAGTCTGTAGCAGCAGACTGCGTTGAGTTTAGCCATCGATTTTACCGGCGCACCGGTGCCACCCACACGGACTGGACTTTTTCTGTACCGCAAACATTCAACGAATGTTACAAAGTCCAAGATGCTTTTTGGACTTAAACTGGCTAAATTTAGGATATTCCGTCATTTTTTCGGTTAGTATGTTGTGGCTGCTGCGGCCACTTTGAGGGGAAGGATACATGGGACAGGAAACTTCCAAAATTCTGGTAGTCGACGATGATATGCGCCTTCGTGCGTTGCTTGAACGCTATCTGGTTGAACAGGGCTATCAGGTTCGTGCGGCGGCCAATGCCGAACAGATGGACAGGTTACTTGAGCGGGAAAACTTCCACATGATGGTGCTGGATCTGATGCTGCCCGGTGAAGACGGTTTGTCTATCTGCCGCCGTTTGCGCCAGAGTGGTAACCCGCTGCCCATCATCATGCTTACCGCCAAGGGCGACGAAGTAGACCGCATTATTGGTCTTGAACTCGGCGCCGACGATTACCTACCCAAACCCTTTAATCCCCGGGAGCTACTGGCCCGCATCAAAGCGGTAATGCGCCGTCAAACTCAGGATGTCCCGGGTGCCCCGGCTCAACAGGAAGAAGAAGTGAGCTTTGGCGAGTTCACTCTCAATCTGGCTACCCGCGAGATGTATCAGGGTAACGAATCCATCTCCCTCACCAGTGGCGAATTTGCCGTGCTCAAGGTGCTGGTCACTCATCCCCGCGAACCCTTATCGCGGGATAAACTGATGAACCTGGCCCGTGGCCGTGACTACTCAGCGCTTGAGCGCTCTATTGATGTGCAGGTATCCCGCCTGCGTCGTCTGATTGAAAAAGACGCTGCCAACCCCAGATACATTCAAACCGTTTGGGGCTTAGGTTATGTATTTGTCCCCGATGGCAGCGCCCGTCGGTAATTTCCGGGTGACAAGATGAAACTCCGCTGGTGGCAGCGGCTGCTGCCACGCAGCGCCTTCAGCCAAACTGTGATGCTGATTGGATGTTTATTACTGATCAATCAGCTTTTCTCCTATGTGTCTGTTGCACTGTATGTCATCAAACCCAGTTACCAGCAAATTAACCAACTGATTGCCCGCCAAATCAATTTCATGTTTGCCGATGATGCCCTGATTGGCCGTGAATACCTCAGCTTGGTAGATGCCCTCAATGCGAAGGTTCATGACGGCAGCATGGAGGTTTACAACCAAAAGCAGGCAAAGGAAGCAGGAATAGAATCCGCGACCTATTACAACCTGCTGTCGGAACAAATGTCCGAGTATCTGGGTGGCAAAGCCGAAGTGCGCATTGCTCAGGGGGAAACGGTACAAATCTGGATCCGGCCGCCGCAAGCGCCCAGCGTTTGGATAAGGGTGCCCCTATCCAGTTTTAACGAACTGGAAATGTCACTGCTGACCCTCTACCTGATGGTAATTGGCGCGCTCAGCGTAGCCGGCGGTTGGTTGTTTGCCCGACGCCAAAGCAAACCGCTGAAAGAATTGCAAAAAGCTGCAATTGGCGTATCCCGGGGGGAATACCCCGAAGCTATTCCTCCCGCTGGGTCCAGTGAGATTGTGGAAGTGACCCATGCCTTTAACCAAATGGCTCACAGCATGCGGATGCTGGAACAGGACAGAGCCCTGATGATGGCGGGCATTTCCCACGACCTTCGTACCCCGCTGACCCGGATTCGACTGGCATCTGAGATGATGGTGGATGAAGACGCCTATCTGCGGGAAGGCATTGTGGCCGATATCGATGATATGAACGCCATTATCAATCAGTTTATTGCCTATATCCGCCAGGATCAGGAGGCTGTATGGGAAAATGGTGACCTCAACCAGTTGGTGACTGAATTGGCGCAGGCCGAGTCCAAACGGGATGCCACCATTGAGTTGGCACTGGGACAATGCGTCGAGATACCCATGCAGGTTATCGCGATCAAAAGAGTACTGGGCAACCTGGTGGAAAACGCCTTTCGATATGGCCGTGGCTGGCTGAGAATTTCGACACGGTTAGAGAAGCACTATCTGGTACTGACGGTCGAAGATAATGGCCCGGGCATACCAACAGACCAAATTCCCAAATTATTTCAGCCATTCACTCAAGGAGACACTGCACGGGGAAGCGTCGGTTCTGGTCTGGGTCTGGCCATTATTAAGCGGATTATCGACCGCCATCAAGGTAAGGTGAAGCTCAGTAATCGGGTCGAAGGCGGCCTCAGGGCGAGTGTGTATTTACCATTGGAGTAACGCCGAAATTGTTTACGGGGCTCAATAAATCCCCGCCTCTATATTGCCAATTTCCGCCTTCATCAAATTGTCATTTCATCGTCATAAGCTGGTGAATATCAGTTTTTGTATGAATCCAGATGAAAATTTCAACTCTGTCTTTAGGCGCTTCGGCACTGCTGTTGGTGCTGGCCAGCTTGATGGCCGCCACCCTGTTATGGACCAGTGAGCGGCGTGCTCAGCTTGAAGATCACAGCTATCGGATTGCCGCATTGCAGCAGGACTTTGTTATTGATGTGCGGCGCCTGCTGGAGTCCTACCTTAACAGCGGCGACGCCAGCCAGTTGGAAGCCGCCCGTAGCAAGCTACAGGATATGAACGCCTCCCTCACCGCCCTGCCCGCCGCCGAGGCATCCCAGTTGGCCGCAACCCTCAACCAATTTGAATCTGACCTCGACAGCAAATACCGCGCCGCCGGTAAATTAGCGGGTAATCCACGCCAACTGCTGGCTCACGCCGAAACGGAGCTGCTCCATTACAACCGCATGTTGGCAAGTTACGCCATTGAAGGGCTAAGCACAGCTCCCGACAAGGCCACCGGGTTATTGCAGGTTTCGGGAGAACTGCCACCGCAGGTGTATGCCTTGGCGCAACAAACCGATGCGTATCTGATTGGCCGTGACAGCAGGCTAAAAAAGGTATTGGAGTCCAGCCTTGGCAGCCTTGAACAATGGCAGCAACAGCTGGCCGCCATCCCCTTGCTCGGACTCTATGAAGCAACGGAGGAAGAAGACCTGTTGCCCGGACAGGATGCTCCACAAGCGAGCGAAAAAGGTGCAGCCCTGGTCGCAGAACTCAGCAGCCTCGCCAGTCGATACCGCCGGGAAATAGACAACACCCATCAGATGCTGGTCGAAAACCAGGCGACTCAAGAGTCACTGCTCGGTGCCATTGCCGCGACTGAGCAAAACCTGCTGGCACTTGGCGAACAGCAACAGGCACAGAGTGATCGGCTCAAGCAGGATATGCAGCTGATGCTGTATACGATGGCGGGCTTGCTGGCACTGTATGCCTGCTGTTATCTGGTGGTGCAGCAACGCAAGGTCGTGGCGCCACTAAAGCGACTCAACCATGCATTTTTGACGCTGACTGAGGCCGGTGAGCGGCAACAGCTTGAGGTGCGAAGCCACTGTGAAACCGGACAAATTGCCGGTCATTTCAACCGGCTGCTGAAGCGCTTTGAAGACGAAGATGAAGCACAGCGCCAGCAGTTCAGCGGCGTTTCGATCACCCTGGAACTACTCAGAGGCCGTATCGCCGCCATGGCGGGCAGCGCCGAGGCTACGGGTGAGATTGTTCGTCAAGCCCAGTCCCGCACCGAGGAACTGAAAATATTGGCAATGGAAGTCAGCGACAGCTCCAATCGGGTTGCTGGCGATGCCAACGCCACAGTAACGCAAATGGCCCAGAGCCAAGCTGGTGCCGAGGCAATGATCCGCGCCACCGACGAAACCCGCGAGGCCGTGGACCATTGCCATCAGGCACTTGGCTGCCTCAGCAGTTCTGTTAGCAAGGTTTCAGGCATCATAGATGTGATTGGCAATATTGCTGAACAGACCAATCTGTTGGCACTCAATGCAGCAATCGAAGCGGCGCGGGCCGGTGAGCAGGGCCGCGGCTTTGCCGTAGTGGCCGATGAGGTTCGCAGTTTGTCGCAGCGCACCCAAAGCTCATTGCAGGAAGTCCAAAAAATCCTCAGTGAACTGAAAGACGCCAGCGAGCAGTTATCCGGGCGGGTAGATGGTATTGATGCGGCAACTCACACCCAAAAGGCTCGGGCAGGCGAGTTGTTGGCGGCAGCCGAAGCGGTGCAGACACAGGCCACAACCATGGCGAGCACAGCAGGGGACGGCGCCAATAATGCCAATGAGCAGCAACTAAGCCTCGATGCGTTCAGTCATGCCATGTCGCGGCTGATGGAGCAATCAGCCCATGCGGTCAGTCAGAGCCAGGCCATTGCGGCCGAAGTGGCGGCCCAGATAAACACCATTGAAACCTCGCTGAGTGGGCGTCCGTGCTAAGCCGACGCCCCGGAAACACAGCAAACCGCCTGATTAAAGGGCGGCCAGCACGACCTCTGCTTTGCTCACTTCAAAACTCTTGGGGGCTTCCACATTGAGCATGGTCACCACGCCATCTTCGACCACCATGGCGTAACGCGCAGAACGCAAACCACCAAAACTACCGGTTTCCATTTCCAGCCCCAGCGCCTTGGTAAAACCGCCATCACCATCAGCCAACATCCTGATTTCTGATGCATTCTGAGCATCGCCCCAAGCCTTCATCACGAAAGCATCATTCACCGATACGCAGGCAATAAAATCAACGCCTTTGGCTTTGATATCATCAGCCAATACCACAAAGCCGGGCAAATGTGCTGCCGAGCAGGTAGGTGTAAACGCCCCCGGAACTGCAAAAATGACAACTTTTTTGCCTGCAAACAGTGCGGCAACGTCATGGGTAACCATGCCATCGTTGGTCAATTCGGCCAACTGACCGGCTGGAAGGGATTGTCCTTTGGTAATCATATAAGTCTCCGGATGGTTGTATACCACCATGCTACGCCTTTTTTACCAAACCAAACACAGAGAAAAATCAGGGATTAAACCCTGTAAAAGACTAACGGCACCCAAGGGTGCCGTCGCATCAATGTCGGCTGACAGAGCCTGTGACCCCTGCGGTTATTCGCCGCGGGCTTTTACCGTTCGTCCGTCGTTACAGGCGTAGGAATCAGTACAGGTATCGGTTACAGTCGGCTCTGCTCTATAGGCAGCAATGCCTTTGGCATTTCCAACCTGACCAGCCACAGCCTGACGCAACTGTGGCTGCATACCATCGAGGTTAGTGTCTTGCAGTGTGCCATTTATATCCTGGTAAGTAAGCCAGGCTGCATACGCGAGAATGGCATAAAATATCTGCCGTTTCATGACAATATCCTTCAAATATATTTAATAACTGCTACTCAGGGGAATGGTGTCTTTTTCCATTCAAGTGGAATTTTGTTCAAAAAAATCAGCAGTTTCAATAGCAGTTTTTTTGACCAGTCAAAAAAGTGACGAAATGGATTGTGTGCAATTTATCATTATCTTAAGTAACAACAGCTTAGAAAGCCGCCTTTGACTGGACAGCCAAAAACTTTTTTAATAATTTTTTTATAACACGCTATTCCAAATAGTTTTCAGTACAGGAGGAATAGTATTTTTCATCTTATTTACAAGGAAATACCATGACTCCGGAAGAGTTGGCGCAAGGACAGCTCATCGCCTATAACGCCCATGACCTCGATGCATTTCTGACTTTTTTCAATGATTCGATAGCGGTTTTCCGGCCACCACAAATCGAACCCGTATTGCATGGCAAGGTTGAGTTTGCCGAGTTTTACCGCCGCGAACGTTTTTGTCTGCCAAACCTGCACGCCGAAGTCACCAATCGCATGGTGTTGGGTAATAAGGTCATTGATCATGAAAAAATCACAGGTCTCAATGAACAGGTATTAGAAGTCGCTGTAGTTTATGAAATACGCGATGGCCTTATTCACACCGTGTGGAGTTTCAGTGCAGACAAGCTCCAGGGTATTGTCAGCATGTGAGTTACGGGAGATTAGCGGCATGAGTGGATGGGGGAAATGTGCCAATAAATTCCGCAACTGTTGATCGAGTACCTACCCGAATTCCTGGTTGACGGGTAACATCCGCTATATCGTTTTTTCGGGATTTTGCCCATGGCCAATATACTTCTGGTAGCCAATTTAAACTGTGATCGCATTTTACTGCTGGATAAGCCGCTTGCGAGTGGTGGCCGATTTCACTACCGAGACGGTGGGCAGCGCCTTGGCGGTGGCGGTGCCAATACAGGTCTGGGACTAGTGTGGGCAGGGCACAGAGTTGCCCTGGTCAGCCAGGTTGGTCGTGACGATATAGGCGACTGGCTGCTGGCAGAAACCAGTACCGCAGGGATAGATTGTCACCTTATTCAGCGCCGCCCGGGTAATACCTGTGAAATGTTGCTGATGATGACCCCCAATGGCGACCGCACCATAATTCGCCCCCAGCGTCCTGTATTTGAACTGCCTGCACCACCCAATTGGCGTCGATGGGACGCGCTCTATATCAATTCATCCGCCGAAGGTGCCGTGAGCTGGGCCAAAACAGCACTGGAACAATGTTTGGTGGTCAGTCAATTGGCTAAGGATGAACGCCAGCGTCCCTGTCATGTCCTGATAACTTCCAGCTCAGATCTTGCAGGGCGCGCTGAAGGCGAGCTGTGGGATTATGCCAGAAGCATCGCCGGTGACAGCCTGCGCCATTTTATCGTGACCGATGGCGCCAAGGGCGCAAAGGCCTACAGCGCTGACGGTGTTATTAAGGTCGCCGCCCAGCCAGCTGAAGTTGTGGATACCACAGGTGCCGGCGATGTATATGCCGCAGGCCTAATCCATGGACTTTTATCCGGCATGACCTTGGCACAGGCAATGAAAGAAGCAGCCATCTGGGGCGCCTTTGCCGTTCAAAGTGAAAGCTCAACACCGGGCGACGCTCTGAAAACATATTTAGATGAAAAAGATGCATGTCATACAACTGTAATCCCGAAAGGTTAGTCTGACTTTTGTGAGACGCATGAATTAAGTTTGCCTTGCCTGACTTTCCCATTTGTCAGTTGTTTGCTCGTTATGTCGCCCCGTCCCCGAACGGGGCTTTTTTTATAACCAACCGCTGGCCGAACGGTCTACATTGCATTAGGATTTTAAACAAAACAGTAACAAAATGGGGCTCAGGCCATGACCGGTAACGCCTGGAGCGACAAGAAGCGGTTTATTTGGGTGCTGTCCTTTCTGCTTATCAGCGCCTTTCTTGCAACCAGTGGCATCAGCTACAAAGTTGCCCATGACTCACTGATCCAACAGGTGGAAGAAAATACCCTGCCCCTGACCAGCGACAATATTTACTCTGAAATACAGCAGGATCTGTTGACCCCCATCTTCATCTCATCCCTGATGGCACAAGATACCTTTGTCCGGGAATGGACACTCAACAACGAAACGGATCCTGAGCGCCTGGTGCGTTATCTGAAAGAGATCCAGGAAAGATACGGTACAGTCACCAGCTTTTTTGTGTCGGAGCAAAGCCGCAATTACTACCACTCCAGTGGGGTCCTGAAACAAATCAAGGACGCTGACCCGGCCGACAGTTGGTATTTCAGGGTAAGGTCATTACCGGAAATAGAACAATACGAAATCAATATCGACACTGATACCGCCGATCGCAGTAAAACCACTGTGTTCGTGAACTACAAAGTATCAGATTTTGAAGGAAATTTTATCGGCATTACCGGCGTAGGGCTGGCAGTGGAAAAAGTAAAATTCCTGATAGAACTTTATCAGAAGCGCTATAACCGGGTGGTGTATTTTGCCGACAGGGAAGGCAAGATAACCCTGAACGGTACAGGCTTTGTTGGCGCAGACAGCCTGCAGCACACGCCCGGGCTGGATAAACTTGCCACCCGCATACTCACTACGCCTAGTGGCGCCTTTACATACGAGCGGGCAGGCAAGACGGTATACATCAACAGCCGTCTGGTGCCCGAGTTCAAATGGTACTTACTGGTAGAACAAGAAGAAGCTCAAGCTGAACGTGCTTTGCTCAGTACTTTCTGGATGAACATGGGATTAAGCCTGTTAGTTGTCACCGGGGTGCTGTTTATCGCCAATATGACCCTTGGCAGGTATCAGCGACGGCTGGAACATATGGCTTCGGTTGATAAGCTCACCGGTGCGGCGAACCGGCAGATATTCGAAGATCAGTTTGAACAGGCTCTGCAGCAGGCAAAGACTCATTCTACCTCGATAAGCGCCATCCTGATTGACATAGACCATTTCAAACAAATTAACGATAGCTATGGCCACAGTATGGGCGATTTAGTGCTGAAAACGGTCTCAAATATGTTGGGTAGAGACCTGGCAGAAGATGAATTGCTGTGCCGCTGGGGAGGAGAAGAGTTCCTGCTTATGATCCCAAACGATATGATAATCGCCAGTGAACGTGCCGAGCAGCTCAGAAAACGGGTTGCCGATCGTCAGCTCAGAGTCAATGGGCACGATATTCGGGTCAACATTAGCCTGGGTGTGGCTCAATTCCAGTATCATGAGTCTGCCGATCAGCTGATAAAACGCGCCGACACAGCGCTGTATCAGGCAAAGGAAGGTGGTCGCAATCGGGTGGTACTGAGCAACCCATGACGCTGATAGCCACCACAGCACGACTTAGCCTGAGCGAGTTTTGCGACGCCGATGCTACTGGCTTTTTCAGGCTGAATCAAGATCCTGAAGTCCTTAAGTACACTGGCGACACCGCCTTTGCCAATCTGGATGCCGCCCGTGGTTTTATCCGCCAATACGACCAGTATCAGCGCTATGGCCTTGGCCGCTGGGCGCTGCATTTTAACGGCGATTTTATCGGATTTTGCGGGCTGAAACAGCACCTCGGCGGTGACGTGGATTTGGGCTTTCGCCTGATGCGATGCCACTGGGGCAAGGGGCTGGCCTTCGAAGCGGCGTGCGCCGCGATACTGCTTGCCAATGACAGGTACGGCTTACTCCGGTTGGTAGCACGGGCCATGGAGGAAAACGACGCCTCCAGTTATCTGCTCACCAAACTGGGCTTCTCTCGCTGTCAGCACCTTGATGCGCCACCCTGGCAGGGCTTTGAACTGGAGCTTCACACAGCGTCCATCGAGGCAAACCTGGCAGCATGGCGCGACACCGTAAGTCTGACGCCCCGGCAGGGGCCCAAATAGGCTATCTGCAGTAACTCCCGGAACAAGAAAGTGCACCGCTGCAGCTATCCCATGCCTTGCAGATTCATTCACTGCGCATCGGTAAAAACAAAAACGCCCGACAATGCGGGCGTTTTGGATTGTAAGGCAATGTTAGTCGACGTAGGTCGTATCCCAATCACCGTAGTTGGCGTCGCCAGCGTAGATGGTCAGCGGCAAATCACCAAACACCTTGCGAATGCTTTCAGCGACCGAATTGGCAACATCAGCAACACTGCCCTGGCCGGAGAAGAAACTCACAGACACATGGTAACGCTCGTTGTAAAAAGCAATCAGCAGATCCCAGCCATTTTCCAGCTCCTGACTCGCCAATACTTCATCGAGCTGCTCAAATTTTTCCTCATCGGCTTCAAAACGAAACTCGATACAGGTTTCAGCCCAGGGACCAAGCGCCAGTTTCTTTAGGTGACGTGGCTTATGATGGGACTTGATTTGTGGCCTTTCCAGCTCGGGGACGGCTATCACTGTCATGGTTTTTCCTCTAATTTGGCGCTGAAATAAAGCGCATTAATTAAGCGCCGGACGTTCCGACAGACCCGCGAAGGTTACGCCAGTCGAACGCCCCCTGCAAGGGGGGCTCGCCACAGATTCCACCGCCTCTTTTTCACGTCAGACCTTAAAGCGGGCCACCAGCTGATCAAGCCTTTTGGCAAGAGCATTAAGATCCTGACTGGCTTTGGCCGCAGCTTGTGCAGTGCTGGCCGTGCGCTGGGTAATATCGTTGATTTCTGTAACATTACGGTTGATATCCTCAACTACGGTGGATTGCTCCTCCGTAGCCGCAGCTACCTGAATGTTCATATCGCTGATTAGCCCGATTTGGTCGGAAATCCCACTCAGGGTATTGCTGGCTTCATCCACCGCAGTCACCCCTTCCTGAGAACGGCTGCGACTCTGAGACATTGCACTTACCGCGCGAGCCGACTCAGACTGCAGTTTATTAATCATTACCTGCACTTCATCGGTCGAGGCCGCGGTGCGGGAGGCCAGATTCCTTACTTCATCAGCCACCACAGCAAAGCCCCTGCCAGCCTCACCGGCCCGGGCAGCTTCAATGGCGGCATTCAAAGCCAACAGGTTGGTTTGCTCCGAAATAGCCCGGATCACATCCAGAATACTGCCGATGGACTTGGTATGGGTTGCCAGAGATTCGATAACTTCACCTACCTGCGACACATCCTGTGAAAGCTGGTTGATAGTCCCTCTGGCACGGGTAACAACGCTCTGGCCGGTACCTGACGCCTTGTCAGCGTCTTTGGCCGCCTCAGCCGCCTGCGCCGCATTGGCAGCAATTTCATTGACTGTGGCACCCATTTCATTAATGGCGGTTACCACCTGCATGGTTCTGTCTTTCTGATCCTGGCTGTCTTCCAGCGTTTGCTGTGCCTGATGAGAAACATCAATGGCTGACTTGCCCAGAGCCTCTGACGTGTGAGCCACTTCAATCACTGAGTCCTGGATCTTGCTGATAAAGCTATTGAACCCGCTGGCTAACTGAGTCAGTTCGTCATTACCTTCCACCGGCAGGCGCTGGCGCAAATCACCTTCACCTTCTCCAATATCACGGAACATAGTTGCCACAGCCGCGATGGGTTTGCTGACGCTGGAAGCAACATATCCAGCCAGCATTACAAAGGCCAGCGCAATAAACAAAGTAGAAAACAAGATTTTAAGCGCTGCGTTATCCAACAAAGCAAACACTTCTGATTCAGGAACTTCCGCTACCAGATACCATTGCATAGACGGGATATAGCTGCTGGCCACCAGCTTTGACTCTCCATCAACTTCTGTACGCAGCAAGCTGAAATCTGACTGATTCAGCAAACGGCCACTTTCACTGCCGTAGAGTGAAGAAAGAGTGGACCGCCCAATATTGGCTGTATTCTGATGTAACTGAACTTTACCGCTGGCATCCACCAGATATACAAAACCGGTTTCTTCAATGGTAAAGGATCCCAACAAACGCACCATGTCATCCAGAGATTTGGCAAGTCCGACCAAACCTCGTCCGTTGGGTTGCTGATAGTTGATAAACATCTTCACTTCACCATTGGCTTCGGTGAAGACGTTCAACATCCGCTCCTGACCGCTGTCGCGATACCCAAAAAACCAGCCATCCTGCTCCTGGGTCAATACTCTCAGGAAGCCATCCTGGGTGTAGTAAGCCGCGCTCTGGCGATCCGCATAAGAGGCCTGCACCAGCGAGTATTGCCTGGCGACGTCTTTCAGCTGCTCCACCACACGAGCCTCATCGTCCGCAGGTCGACCGTCCTCCAGCCACTTTAACAACATCCGGCTCTTGGCAAGCTGCTCTGCCGCATTCATCAGAGTCACAATGTCTTTCTCAAGTCGATTGCGAATACTCAACAATTGACTTGGCATTTCTGAGCCGAGCATCCGCTGCTCAACCACGTCCCGGGCACTGCGCTGGCTCAGCACTCCCACTGCCACTGTGGAAAGGATTACGGCCAACGTCACTGTCAGCAAAATCTTTTGTTTAATGGTAAGCAAGTTCAATGTCATGGTCTTACTCTTCCTGGTTGTCGGGGGATCCATTATCAGACACTCGATAGCAGTATTAACCCAAATGGCATGTTCTGCCTGAACTTCAGGGTAAAAAGAGCTATTGACGCAATAATGTAATGGCCGCTAAGACGAAGCGGGCTAAAGGAGAGACAGAAGCTTGATTTTATATCTTTTATTGCCAAATTATGGCGAAAAAGCCACCAGTGCGCAATAACCAAAAAAAGCCAGCATTAAAAAATGCTGGCTTTTTATATATCTGATTACAGGAGCTTACATATTGGGATAATTGGGGCCACCGGCACCTTCCGGGGTCACCCAGGTAATGTTCTGGCTCGGATCCTTGATATCGCAGGTTTTGCAGTGGATGCAGTTCTGACTGTTGATCACAAACTTCTGCTCACCGGCATCTTCCACCACCTCATACACGCCGGCCGGACAGTAGCGCTGGGCAGGTTCATCAAACTTAGCCAGATTCACCGCCAGCGGAATACGCTCATCTTTGAGACGCAAATGGCAGGGCTGATCTTCTTCATGGTAAGTGTTAGACAGGTACACAGACGAGAGTTTGTCAAAGCTCAGCTTACCATCGGGCTTGGGATACTCGATTTTGCTGTGCTCGCTGGCCAGCCCCATCTGGGCATAATCCGGCTTGTCATCACGCAAGGTAAACGGCAGCTTGCCGCCGAACAGGTTTTGATCGATGAAATTGAACGCACCACCAAGGAAGGTACCGAACTTGTGCATTGCCGGACCAAAGTTACGTGAGCGGTGCAGCTCGTCACCCAGCCAGCTCTGCTCAAAGCGGGTCTGATAACAGTCAAGATCCTTACCACCGTCTACACCGGCAAACAGGGCTTCGGCCAGGGTCTCAGCCGCCAGCATGCCGCTCTTCATCGCGGTATGGGTGCCCTTAATCTTGGCGAAGTTGAGGGTACCTGCATCACAGCCCAGCACCAGGCCACCGGGGAAACTCATTTTAGGCAGCGAATTCAAACCGCCCTTGGTAATAGCGCGGGCACCGTATGAAATACGCTCACCACCTTCGAGATATTGGGCAACAAGCGGATGGGTTTTGTAGCGTTGGAACTCATCAAAAGGACTTAAATGGGGATTCTGGTAGTTAAGGTCGATAATCAAGCCCACAACCACCTGATTGTCTTCCATATGGTACAGGAAGCCACCACCGGAGGAACCTGACTCAGTCAGCGGCCAGCCGCCGGTGTGCACTACCAGACCAGGGGTATGTTTGTCTCCCGGCACCTTCCACAGCTCTTTAAAGCCTATACCGTAGTGCTGGGCAGTTTTGCCGTTATCAAGATGGAATTTTTCAATCAGCTGTTTGCCAAGATGACCACGGCAACCTTCGGCAAATACCGTGTACTTGGCATGCAGCTCCATACCGGGCATAAAGCTGTCTTTGGGCTCACCATCGGCGCCAACGCCCATGTCACCAATCAGAATCCCTTTAACGCTGCCATCTTCGTGATAAAGCAGGTCACTGGCGGCAAAACCGGGGAAAATTTCCACACCAAGCTCTTCGGCACGGCCACCGAGCCAGCGCACCAGATTACCCACACTGATGATGTAATTACCTTCGTTGTGCATGGTCTTGGGGATGAGGCCATTTGGCATCAACCTGGCGGAAGACGCCGACTTGAGCAGATGGATTTCATCATGGGTTACCGCCGTATTTAACGGTGCGCCTGCTTCACGCCAGTCAGGGAAAAGTTCATCGAGTACTTTTGGTTCAAACACAGCACCAGACAGAATGTGTGCCCCCACTTCAGAGCCTTTTTCGACCACACAAACGGTCAGCTCCTTGTCGGCATCACGACTGATTTGCATCAAACGGCATGCCGTTGCCAAACCGGCAGGACCCGCACCCACGATAACAACATCGAACTCCATGAATTCGCGTTCCATCTTTCACCTCATTCCTAAGCTTGTTCCCCCGATGTAAACGGGTGTTTTATATTCTGTAAGTCCTCCACCTTACCCGAAAACCACTCTCAGGCACAGTGGAGAGCCACCAACAGCAGTGTAATAGATTGCCATATTCTGAGTGAGCGGCGTCACAAATTGTTAACGGCAAATTGATCCAGACCAACAAATACACGTTTAGAGGTATAGCCGGACGCATCTTTGCGCCTATAATCGGCCATTGACGGTTCTCCGAGCTCCTTCACCTAAGTCTGCAGATATGGTGTTTGAGCCGTGGCGCGGTGCCACCGGGGTGGATTCAGAAATGACTTCACCTCCCGATACTTGGAAAGGTGATCATGTCTCAACTACAAGACAACTTTGGTCGTAAATTTCACTATTTGCGGATGTCAGTAACTGACGTTTGCAACTTCAAATGCAGCTATTGCCTGCCCGATGGCTATCATCCCGACGGCAAGCCGAGCTTTTTAACGTTAAGCGAGATTGAACATCTCATTGGCGCTTTTGCCGATGCCGGAACCCGTAAGGTGCGCATTACCGGCGGCGAACCCACGCTGCGCAAAGACTTTACCGACATCATCAGGGTGATTGCCGATAATCCGGCCATCAGCACCATCGCCACCACCACCAATGGCTATCGCCTCGAAAAACACGCCAAAGAGTGGTTTGATGCCGGCCTTCGCCGCATCAATGTGTCGGTGGACAGCCTGGATCCACGGATGTTTTATCAAATCACCGGCGAGAATAAGTTTGATAGTGTGATGCGGGGTATCGATGCTGCCCTGGAAGCAGGTTTTGAGCGGGTGAAAATCAACGCCGTGCTGCTCAAGGGTCTGAACGATAAAGATCTGCCGCGCTTTCTGCACTGGATTAAGCACACCCCTATCGATTTACGCTTTATCGAACTGATGGAAACCGGCCTTGGCCGCGATTATTTCCAGGCTCACCATCTGCCCGGCAGCGATATTCGCGACAAACTGCTTGCCGATGGCTGGCAGTTGGATGCCCGCAGTGCCGAGGATGGCCCGGCGCAAAACTTCAGCCACAGTGACTATCGTGGCCGCATCGGGCTTATCATGCCCTATGAAAAGAACTTCTGTGCCAGTTGCAACCGCCTGCGAGTTTCGGCCAAAGGCAAGTTGCATTTGTGCCTCTTTACCGAGCAGGGAATGGATTTACGTGATTTGCTGCAAAGCCCCGATCAGCGCCCGGCGCTGCTTGAGCGGCTCGAAGGCCAGCTGAATCTGAAAAAAGAAACCCACTTTCTGCACCAGGGCGTTACAGGCGTCACCCAACATCTGGCCTCCATCGGCGGCTAAGCCCCGATAGCATCGCCCACTGCTGTAACTGACCAATATCTGTGATGTGCACCTCAGGTGGAAACACCTGGGTGCGTATTAAAGGAGACACCATGGGACACTGCCGCGAAAGCGAGTTCAAACCCCTCAAGATTGCCGTACTGACCCTGTCAGACACCCGCGACGAAACCACTGACACATCAGGCACATTTCTGGCCGATGCGCTCACTGAAACCGGCCATATTTTGGCAGAAAAACGCATCATCAAAGACGACAAGTACCAAATCCGAGCAGTAATGTCCGCCTGGATTGCCGACCCGGATGTGCAGGTAATTATCAGCACCGGCGGCACAGGTTTCTCTGGCCGCGACAACACCCCGGATGCCGTAGCGCCGCTATTCGATAAACCCATCGAAGGCTTTGGCGAGCTGTTCCGCCATTTAAGCTTTGTGGAACTGGGCACCTCAACCGTGCAGTCCCGTGCCATTGGCGGTGTAGCAAACGGTACCGCCATCTTCTGCCTGCCCGGTTCCACCGGCGCCTGCCGTACCGGCTGGAACGGCATCATCAAACAGCAGCTTGATGCCCGCCACCGCCCCTGTAACTTTGTTGCTCACTTAAAAGCCCCCACCCAGGAGTAAGCCAGTCCATGAGTTCTTTTACCCATATCAATGACGCGGGCAACGCCCATATGGTGGATGTGACCGACAAGTCGGTGACTGAGCGCGAAGCCCGCGCTGAGGCCTATATCGAGATGGCACCCGAAACCCTGGAGATGATCCTCTCAGGCAAGCATCACAAGGGCGATGTATTCGCCACCGCCCGCATCGCCGGCATTATGGCTGCCAAGAAAACCTCTGATTTAATTCCCCTTTGCCACCCGCTGGCGCTGACCAAAGTGGAAGTGGAACTGGAACCCGAGGTTGAGCAAAACCGGGTGCGCATCACCAGCCTGTGTAAGCTGTCGGGCAAAACCGGGGTTGAAATGGAGGCCCTCACTGCTGCCTCAGTAGCGGCGCTGACCATTTACGATATGTGCAAAGCGGTGCAAAAAGACATGGTGATAGGCCAGGTGCGCCTTCTGGAAAAACGTGGCGGCAAGTCCGGCCACTTCAAGGTATAACCGTTTCCGGCCTAAGAGATAAAGGTGTAATTTTATGATTAACGTGCTTTTTTTTGCGCAGGTGCGCGAGCTTTTGGGTGAGTCTTCTCTGAGCATTGAAGCGGGCAGCAATACAGCCACCGCCGATGCCCTGCGCCAGACCCTGGCCGAACGCAGCGACAAGTGGGGCAAGGTGCTTGCCTCGGACAAGCTGCTGGTTGCAGTGAATCAGACCCTGTGCCACTGGGATACCAAAATCAGCGACGGCGACGAAGTGGCTTTCTTTCCGCCCGTGACCGGAGGCTGATATGAGCACGAACCGCATTCTGGTGCAAAGCGCCGATTTCAACGTACCCGAGGAATACCAACGCATTGCCGCCGACCATCAGGATGGCGCCGTGGTCACCTTCGTCGGCAAGGTGCGCGACTTCAACGAAGGCAATCACATCAGTGACCTGACTCTGGAGCACTACCCCGGCATGACCGAAAAGGTGCTGGAACAAATTGCCACCGAGGCCCGAGGCCGCTGGCCGCTCAATCACCTGACCATCATCCACCGCGTTGGCACCATGCACCTTGGCGAGCAAATCGTGTTTATCGGTGTCAGCAGTGCCCACCGAAAAGCTGCTTTTGCCGCCTGCGAGTTTCTGATTGATTTCTTAAAGACCAAGGCGCCCTTCTGGAAACTGGAGAGCAGCGACAAGGGTCAGGGCTGGGTCGAAGCGCGCGATGCCGACGAACAGGCCGCCAAGGCCTGGGAGAAGTAATTCATGCTGCCGCGCCTGTTGTTATTGCTGACCAGCCTGCTGGCGCCGCTGATCACCATGGCCGATACCATTACAGTCGCGGCAGCGGCCAATATCAAATTCGCCATGGAAGAGATTGCCCGTCAGTTTGAAACAGACAGCGGCCACAAGCTCAGGGTCAGTTATGGCTCATCGGGCAACTTTGCCTCGCAAATTCGCCATGGCGCCCCATTCGAGCTGTTTCTATCGGCAGACGAGCGCTATGTAACTCACCTGCACCAAACCGGCGTGACACAAAACGACGGCGATATCTATGCCTACGGCCGATTGGCTCTGGTGGCGGCCAAGGGCTCACCGCTGAAGCTTGATGACAACCTGAACGGCCTGAGGGCGCTGGTCGCTTCCGGTGAGCTACGCCGCTTTGCGCTGGCAAACCCCGAGCTGGCACCTTATGGCGAACGCGGCCGCGAACTGTTGCAGACTGCCGGCCTATGGGATGATTTAAAAAACAAAGTGGTGTTAGGCGAAAACGTGTCTCAGGCGGCACAATTCGCTATTTCAGGCTCAGCCCAGGGCGGTCTGGTGGCGCTGTCGCTCGCCAAGACTCCTCAGTTTATTGCCCGCGCCAATTATGTGGCCATTCCAGAAGACAGACATGCGCCACTGGCCCAGCGGATGGTGCTGCTGCCCAAGGCATCCGCTGCCACCCGGGAACTGTATACCTTCCTTCAGGGCGACAAAGCCCGCGCTGTTTTTGCTGACTACGGCTTCTCACTGCCGACAAAGGAATCTGCGCTGGAGGCCGGTCACTGATGGATTGGCAGGCGCTTTGGCTCTCAGGCAAGCTGGCACTGGTGACAGTGCTTATTCTGCTGCCGTTATCGATTCTGGCAGCGCGCATGCTGGCTTACCGCCAGTTCCGTGGTAAGAGCCTGATTGAAGCGCTGATCATGGTGCCGCTGGTGCTGCCGCCCACCGTGGTGGGTTATTACCTGCTGGTCAGTTTTGGCAGCCAAAGCGTACTGGGGGTGTGGCTGAGAGACACCTTCGGCATTGAGCTGGTATTTCACTTCTCCGGCCTTGTGCTGGCCTCGGTGCTGGTGAATATTCCCTTTGCGATTCAGCCCATTCAGCGCGCCTTTGAAGCCATACCCATGGATGTGCGCGACGCCGCCGCCTGCTGCGGCATGAGCCGGTTTAACATTCTGACCCGCATCGAACTGCCGATGATCTGGCCCGGGCTGGTGACAGCGCTGGTGCTTACCTTCTCCCACGTGCTCGGTGAATTCGGCGTGGTGCTGATGATGGGCGGTAATATCAGCGGCGAAACCAAAACCATCTCCATTGCCATTTACGACAGTGTGCAGGCGTTTGATTTTGACTCTGCCGGTGCCATGTCGCTTATTTTGCTGCTGTTTGCAATAAGCGCGCTGGCGCTGACCACCAGTTTGTCGCGCCGCATGGGAGGCAGCCATGGCCGCGGCCACTGATTTGCACGTACGCATTCTTCAACAACACGGCATTCGTATCGAAGCTGAGTTTTGCTGCCGTGCAGGGGAGTTTCTGGCGGTGGTCGGTCCCTCCGGTGGCGGCAAGACCACCCTGCTGCGGATGATTGCCGGCCTTGCCAGACCCGAGTCCGGCGAAATCCGCTGCGGAAATACCGTGTGGTTTGATGACAAGACGCATCGTCATCTCAGCCCACAGGCTCGCCATATAGGTTTTGTACCCCAGCACTTTGGGTTATTCCCCAAACTCTCTGCCCTTGGCAATATCGTCGCCGGACTGGATCATTTGCCTAAGGCCGAACGCATGCCAAGAGCATTGGCGGCATTGGAAAAGGTCAACCTGCACGGCCTCACCGACCGGCTGCCAGGGGAGCTTTCCGGTGGCCAGAAGCAGCGGGTGGCTCTGGCACGGGCGCTGGCGCGGGAGCCGAAGGTACTGCTGCTGGACGAGCCCTTTTCGGCGGTCGACAGAGAGACCCGCGAGCGACTGTATCTGGAATTGGCCAGGCTTAAAGCCGAGCTCAATATTCCGGTGATCATGGTGACCCACGACCTCAATGAAGCGCTGTTACTCGCCGACAGTATGCTTTTGATAAGTCAGGGGCAAATGTTGCAGCACGGCGCACCGCAGCAGGTATTTGCCCGGCCGCGCACGGAGGCTGTTGCCCGGCAGATGGGGCTTCGCAATATTTTCGATGCCCATGTTGTGGCTCAGGATAAGCAGAAAGGCGTGACCTGGCTTAAGTTCGGTGAACAACTGCTTGCCTCCGACAGCCTGCCGGATGTGAGCATAGGCCAGAAGGTACGCTGGGTCATTCCCAATCAGGGCATTCGCTTCAATTCCATCGCCAGCGGCCGTTTGTGTCGCAGCTTCAACATCCTGCATATCCGCATCGACACCCTGCTGACTCTGGGCGAGTCAGTGCGACTCGAAGCTACTGTGCTGGGTTCAGGAGAGCAGCTCAACACCGAAATCCCACTACATCTGGCCAAAAAACTTGCCCTTACCACAGGAGTTGAAACTGAAGTGGCGCTCAAGTCAGATCAACTGCATATACTGGAGATGATCAAAGCTTAATCTTGCCACCACAGAAAATTCAGGGCCGCGCCGCTAGACTGGCCTCATAGACAAAACCCATGGCCCCTTATGCACACTACTGATCCTCATACCAGCAGCACTGCCTTTATGGTTTGCTCGACCGACCGGACGTCAAACAACCCAGCCTCGCCGCTACATTTGGGTCCTCACCCTTGTATTCCATCGTCCCGAAAGGCTGATTGGCAGTATTGTCGCTTTCAAGATGGCTGCAGCAAATTAAAATCTGTGATCAATATTTTCCTGCACTCGCGTTCGACAACATGCTCGTGGTGACATCAGCAGATTAGTCTTTTAGGATACGGGCACTGACTTTTTCGGAGGCTTCAATGAGATACTGGCTGCTCGGAGCAATGATGATGGTAGGTGCCGCTTCGGCAAACACCAGTCTGTTCAATTTGCTGAGCTCAGGCGAACGGATAGATCCCCTGACCATGATGGAAAAGGTAGAAGCAGAATATCCGGGATACATTGCCGAGTTCGCGCTGGACCTGAAGGAAGGAGAACTCCTTTATGAGTTCGATGTGATCAATTCCGAAGAAAATACTCTCACTAAACTGACTTTTCGTGCCGCCGACGGCTCTATGGTGGTGCAACGCAACAGTAAACTGGAGGCTGACGATCACGACGAGCTTGAAGCTGTAAAACTGCTTGAACGCAAACAGATGTCGTTTTCAGAGTTGGTACGTCTTGCCACCCAAAAGCATCAGGGTAAGCTGCTGGAAGCTCAACTGGAACACGATCTGGACATCAGCTATCTGGAATTCAAAATGGTAGATGAAAACGGCAAGCGCAAGCACGCATTCGATGTTCACAAACTCAAACCACTGCCTATGCTGCAGTGGGAGAGATAAGCGCCGTTAAGGAGAAACCATGAAAATCCTGTTGGTTGAAGACGACAACACCACATCAGAATACATAGTCAAAGGCTTTTCCGAACAGGGGCACAATATTGAAGCGGCCGCTGATGGTCATCAGGGACTGTTGCTCGCCACCAGCAACCAGTACGACCTGATTATTCTCGACCGCATGCTGCCGGGCCTCGATGGCCTGGCACTGTTGGCGGCACTGCGTGCCAATGCCAACCAAACCCCGGTGTTAATCCTGTCCGCCCTGTCACACGTCGATGAACGGGTAAAAGGGCTTCGCAGTGGCGGCGACGATTATATGACCAAGCCGTTTGCCTTTTCAGAGCTGCTGGTTCGGGCAGAAATCCTGGTGTCTCGGGGGCTGTCTGCTCCGGTACAAACCCATCTGCAGTCGGGACCGCTGGAAATGGAGCTGCTTACCCGTAACGTGACCCTCGATGGTCAGGAACTAATGCTGCAACCCAAGGAGTTTCAGCTGCTCAAGTACCTGATGGAACACCCAAATCAGGTGATAAGCCGCACCCTGTTGTTCGAAGCTGTATGGGACTATCACTTCGATCCACGCACCAACGTAATTGATGTGCACATCGCCAAACTGAGACGCAAATTTGAAGAGCTGGGCCACGGTGAGCTGATTGAAACCGTGCGGGGGGCAGGTTATCGGCTTCGTCAAAGGCATTAAGCCTCACCAGAGTTCCATTTGGGGAATTACCCTTATCTTTACTGCGCTGGTGACTCTGATCACCGGCGCCCTGCTGTTCACCCTGTACCGACAGTTAGTGAAAGAACAGGAATATCAGATAGAACAACATCTTGAAACCGAAAAGCAGCGTTATCTCCAACTTGCACAGACAGTGGACAGGCGTAGCTTTGCGGCTCAAATCCGCGCCGCAGATCCTAAAAGTGTATTGGTGGCCTGGCGCAACAGTTTTGATATCGTCGGCTCCCTGAGTCTGATGCCGGAGGACATCCCGCTACTACCGGACACTGTCGAGTTCCCTATTCTCACCGGTGGCCCGGATAAACTGCATATTCTCACCGGTGGCCTGGTGATCACACGTTACGGCCCTGTACTCATAGCCACCCGAACCGACCAGCTGGCAACCCTGATCAAGAAATTCCTGCGGGCAGCAGTGACAGCCATGACCCTGACCATAGTGCTGACCATGGCGCTGGGGTACCTGTTTTCCAAGGCAATTCTGCGCCGTTTGGTGCAATACAACCGCCTGGCACAACGAATAGAAAAAGGGCACTACGATACCCGCCTGCCCATCAGTTGGCGTCAGGATGAATTCGATATGCTGGCACTGCAATTTAACCGGGTACTGGACACCCTGGAAACCAATCTGCATGCCGTGCGTGGTGTGACCGACAACATTGCACATGACCTGCGCACGCCCCTGTCGCACCTGCGCATAGGTCTTGAACAACTTAGAGATACGCCCACCGAAGAAAAGGCCGAAAAGGCCGAACAACTGATCGAAGAACTGGATTTTTGCCTTGCTACCTTCGATGCCATGTTATCGCTTACCCGCATTGAAGAAGGCCAGCAACAGCTCGATTTACAGCAGGTCGAGCTATCAGAACTCTGTGGCGATCTGGTTGAAATGGCTGAACTGATGGCAGAAGAACGTGGCCAGAGCCTCACCCTGGAATCGGGCCAGCCCTGCCAACTGCAAGGGGATAAGTATTTACTGTTCCAGGCGCTGTTCAATCTGGTGGACAACGCCATTAAGTATGCCGGCGTTGGCGCGGCCATCCACATCAGCCAGAATGACCGCGAAGTGGTGATAAGCGATAACGGCCCCGGGATCCCTGAAGAGAGCCGCGAAAGAGTGTTTGAGCGACTGGTAAGACTCGATCCCAGCCGTCATCATCAAGGCACCGGACTTGGTCTGTCGATGGTGAAAGCGATATTATCGCGGCATCAGGCGGACATTCGCCTCGAAGACAATCAGCCGGGCCTGCGGGTCATAATTGAGTTTAAGTAAATCATGTTCCAACTTGTCCAGGATGAAGCCGATTTTATCGTAATTGATAAAGCGCCGGGGGTGCATTTTCACAGTCAGGATGGCAACGCGGGCGTAGTGGCATATGCCGAGGCCACGCTTGGTTTTAAGCTATATCCTGTGCACCGGCTCGACACCCTCACCTCGGGGCTGATTATTCTGGCCAAGTCCAGCACGGCCGCCGCCGATTTTACCGATCTATTTTCGGCTCACAGGGTGCAAAAGTACTATCTGGCGCTAGCCAAAGGAAAGCCGAAGAAAAAACAGGGCAAGGTGGCCGGTGACATGGCCAAGGCACGCCGCAGTCAGCATAAGCTGTTACGTACCATGGAAAACCCGGCGGTGACCCAGTTCTTTTCCGCCTCGGTAGATGAAGGGCTACGGGCGTATCTGCTTAAACCTCTCACCGGCAAAACCCACCAATTGCGGGTAGCTCTTGCCAGTCTGGGTACGCCCATTTTGGGGGATGAACTCTATGGCGGCGAAGCCGCCGATCGCGGTTATCTGCACGCCTGGCAGCTACATTTCAGCTTCCATGGCCGGGATTATCACATTCAGACTCATATCCCGACTGGCAAGCATTTCAGCTTGAAAGACATGCGGCAACTATTGGAAGCAGATTGGCAACAGCCAGACACGTTGGACTGGCCTAAGCCTTAGGAAAAACATATAGACACGGCCTTTGCATCAAGCCAAACAGGGTTAGCTGGCCACCTGTGGTTCCGAATCCATCACCCTGTTACGACCCGCAGCCTTGGCCTGATACATGGCGTTATCTGCAGACGATATCAACTGAGACACCGACAGCCCCGGCATCACAACTGCACAACCAAAACTGGCGCTCAGGGGAATGTCCTGGCCTTCCCACCTTAACGCCCTTTCTTCCAGGCATGTACGCAACTTTTCTGCGACCTGGTGCGCTTGTTTGATGTTCGCGCCGGACAGAATAACTAAAAACTCTTCGCCGCCAAAACGGCACAATACGTCTGTGTCCCTCAAAGCATGTGACAGCACCAGAGCCGCCTGACGCAGCGCCGCATCACCGGCCTGATGGCCAAATGTATCGTTAATTTGCTTGAAATGATCCAAATCCAGTAACACCAGCGCATACCCTTCACCGCCGCGTTGCCACTTATAGTGTAATTTCTTCATTACTTCTTCGGCACTACGCCGGTTCCAAAGCCCGGTTAGCATATCTCTGTCTGCAAGCATGCGAATTTTTTGAACCAATCTGGTCAGCGCATTGCCAAACGCCAGCACATTGATGGCGATAGCCAGTACCAAATAAAACCAAAGTACCGGTAATGCCTGATTGGATTGAATTGAAATAAATCGCTCTTCGGCTTGCTCATGGTAAAAAATGAATCCCAGGCGCAACACAAACGACAACGCGGCCAAAATCACAGGAGCAACAAGTAACATTGCCATAAATCGTCCGGTGCTCGGTGAAAGCCCCTGAAGTGTCACCATTGCCAGTCTGGCAAACATCGCGGCTGCAGCCAATGAAAACACTATGGCCAAAAATTGCTGGGAACTCTCCTCCGGGGAAACCAATAACATCGCCAGCGCTGCCGCACCCCATAGAAATAAATCCATCCGGTAACTTACGGGCAGGCGAAACAGAAACACGGTACCAAGTCGCAGCATAACAATGCCGGCAAGCAAACTGAGATCGGCACCGAGCCAAGCCACATAACTTGGCCCATCACCCCGCAACGTATTCAATATCAGCCCAAGCATCATCAAAACGTTGGCCACAGCATAACGCCAGCATGCTCGGGGCGCTATCCGCATCGGGCTGGCCATCAATGCCCAAGCAACGGCACTGGTGCCAGTCACCAGAATGATTACCTGAATAAGAAGTTTTGCCTGAAAGTCCATAAGTCAAAAGGCTAAAAAGAGTGCCTTGACTATAGTCCGAATATCTTAAGCCTGATAGTTTTTATTTAACAGCCTTGCAAAGTGCGCAAAGGCTTGCGAATTTGGTACCGATAACAAAAACCAAGGAGACCCCATGGATACCAATAAACTATTACTTGTAATCATCGCCATTTTATTGCCACCAGTAGCCGTTTTTTTAAAAGATGGTGCTGGCAAACATTTGTTGCTTAACATTATCTTATGCCTGTTCTTTTTTATTCCCGGCGTACTCCACGCCGTGTGGGTAATTACCAAAGAGTAACCATCTTTATACCAGCCCTGCGAAGCAGGGCTTTTAATATATAAGTGAATAAAATAGATTCAAAATGATAGACATATCAAAGTGAAGGCAGCAAAATCACACTCATAACTTCTTTTAACTCATCCATAGCATGTACTCTCACCTGCCTTCACTAAATGGACTAAGAGTATTTGAGGCCGCCGCACGGCATCTCAGCTTCAAAATGGCTGCCACGGAACTACAGTTAACTCCGACAGCTGTATCCCATCAAATCCGAAACCTTGAAGCCCACCTGGATATGCCATTGTTTATCCGCCATACCCGCGCCGTCGAACTCACACCTGCAGGGCAGACCCTGTTTGAAACCAGCCGTCAGGTACTGCGCCAAATCGATCAGACCCTCACTGGTCTGGGGGTTGGACGCCAGAGTTTAACCATCAATGCAGCTCAGGGTTTTGCCTCTTTGTGGCTGGCGCAACATCTGCCTGATTTTCAAAATCGCTATCCAGACCTGCGGGTATCAGTCAGTCAATCTGACGAACCGGCAATAGAAGCCACCGACATCAATATCACCAGACAATCCCCAGCTACCTCGCCACCGGCATTGAAATTGCCTGAACAGTTCGGCCTGTATGCCAGCCCTGCGTATCTTGCACGCAAACAGACTCACCAAACCCTGATGCAAGTCCGCCACCAGTCTCAGCCGGAGGTCATCAATTGGCAAAGCTGGCAGCAGGCATACGGAACCTTCCGGGAGGCACAACTCATTGAGTTTGATCGCGAGGATCAATTACTGCAGGCATGTCTGGCCGGGCAGGGGTTGGCGCTCACCAGCTCACTGCTGGTATCGACTCAGGTGGAAAATGGCTGGCTCAAACCCTGTCTGCCGGAAAAAGTGCTGTCCGGCTCCGGCTATCAGGTCATCACATCAGCAGACAATAAGCGGGCTGTCAGGTTACTTTTGGAGTGGCTGTCAGAGCAACTTGGAATAACACAAACGGCGGTTTAACGCGGGGAAATCTTACAGGGATGAATAGAATAATCACCGCCGGAAAATGGTTTTTACTTGCAGCGCTCGTGCTGCTCTGCGGCCTTTATCTCGGCCTCAGGGCCAGCTTACCCATGTTGGATGGGAAGCTGACCCTGCCCGGGCTGGTTAAGCCACTGGAGATTAACCGTGATTCACTGGGCACAGCCATTATTCATTCTGACACCAGAGCAGACGCCGCATATGGACTGGGTTTTGCCCATGGGCAGGACAGATTTTTCCAGATGGACTTGCTGCGACGAAACTCTGCCGGTGAACTGGCTGAGCTGTTTGGCGACGCTGCGCTGAAGCTCGATGAGCGCCACAGGTTTCATCAATTCAGAAAGCGTGCCCAGGCACTGCTGAAGCAGCTGCCCGCCGACGACATGGCCGTGCTTGAAGCCTATAGCCGCGGCGTTAATCAGGCACTGGCACAGCAAACACTGCCAAGCTTTGAATACCTGCTCAGTGGCGCAGCCATTAAGCCCTGGCGCCCCGAAGACAGCCTGCTGACCATATTCAGTATGTATTTGGATTTGCAGGGGAACACCCTTGAACGGGAACTGGTGCTGGAGCGCATCAGGCAACTATATGGCGATGAGATGCTCGCCTTTGTCAGCCAGAACGACCCTATTCAGGCCGCGCTGGATGGCAGTACTTTGCCGACTCAGGCCATGGTGGCACCGCCCCTTTCAGCCAAAGCACTGGAAAATGCCGAGCTGCGCCCTATTGGCAGTGAACTGGACGCCTTTGTCAAAGGCAGCAACAACTGGGCGGTCACGGGTCAGCTCACCCGCAGCGGCCGCGCCATGCTGTCAGACGATATGCATCTGGGTCTGGCCGTACCCATCATCTGGTATCGGGCCCAGCTCAATTACCATCACCACGACAGCGACATTCAGGTCACAGGCGTCAGCCTGCCCGGTGCCCCCGTGATTGTGGTCGGCAGCAATGGTCATGTGGCATGGGGCTTTACCAACGGCTATATCGACACCGCCGACTGGATTGAACTGCCAAAAGGTGAAACCACAGAAACTGTTACCGAGCAGCTCGCCAGCACTGGTGCCGGCAAAGAGATACCGCTGACATTGTCCCGTTTCGGGCCGGTTAAGCGCCTCGGTGATAAAGACTATGCCCTGTCCTGGGTGGCCCATGGCGACTTCGCCATTAACCTGAACCTGATGCGTCTGGAAACCGCCACAGGCGTGGAGCAAGGGCTTGCAGTTACCGAGCACACCGGGATCCCGGTGCAGAATATGCTGATTGTGGATAACGCCGGCAACGCCGCATGGCGACTGACAGGCGCCATTTCGGCACGGGACAATCCGGTTGTGGTGGCGCAATCTGCCACTGACTGGCAAGCCGAAGGCTGGGCAGCTCCGGCAGCCAATGTGCCCCTGGTCGCCAATCCAGCCAATCAGCGGCTGTGGAGCGCCAACAGCCGGGTGCTGTCGGCTGCAGACACCCCAAGATTCGGCGACGGCGGTTATGCCATCGCCAGCCGCGCGGCGCAGATCCGCGACAACTTAAACGCCAAATCCGTGTTTGATGAGTCTGACTTCCTCGCCATGCAGCTGGACAACAGGGCGCTGTTTCTCACCCCGTGGCACCAACTGCTTACCGAAACCCTCAAACATCAACCAAATGAGTTTGAAGAAGATATCAAAGCGCTTGCCGACTGGGGCGCCTGTGCCTGCAGCGAGTCTGTGGGCTACACCCTGGTCAGTAAATTTCGGGGAGCTGTAATGGATACCCTGTTTGCTCCCCTGCAAACAAGGCTGGCGGAAGAAGGGCTGAGTTTGAGCAAGATTAAGGGCAATCTGGAAGTGTCGGCCTGGCAGCTGCTGCAGCAAAAGCCTGACTCCTGGCTGCCGGAGAAAATGACTGACTGGAACGATTTCCTGCTGGATATTTACCGCGCCAATCGCGCCGCACTGCTCAGCCGCCACTCAACTGCTGGCGAGCTTGCAGAACTCAATTGGGGCAAGGTGAATGCACTTAAAATCCAGCATCCCTTCAGTAAGCAAATACCCCTGCTGGCACCGCTGCTGGACATGCCTGAAGTACCCGGGTTTGGCGGCCATTTCGAACCAGCGGTGCAAAGCCCCGGCTTTGGCGCCTCCCAGCGCCTGGTGGTACAGCCCGGACGCGAGCAAGACGCCATCCTGATGCTGCCGGGCGGACAGTCAGGTCATCCGCTGTCGGCCTTCTACCGCAGCGGCTTTGGTGATTACGCCAGCCATACCCCCACACCACTGCTGCCGGGGCAAATACAGCACAGCATCCGCCTGATGCCGCAGTAACCACAACAAAGCCCAATTCGACATTCGGTGGATGACCTTGAACTATCTGCCTTATTCGTGGTGATGGCATACAGCTTCAACATTATTGCCATCGGGATCCAGCAGGAAGGCGCCGTAATAATGTTCATGATAAATAGGTCTCAGGCCGGGTGCGCCATTATCCTGCCCTCCGCTTGCCAAACCTGCATGGTAAAAGTCAGCCACGGCACTGCGGTTGGCGGCAACAAAGGCTGTGTGGCGTGGGGTGGCCGGAGATTTTACCTCTATCACCCAGAAAATTGGCTTATTGTCAGGACCAAAGGCGCACATCCGCCTGGTTGGCCAGTCGTTGTCCAAACTGGCCATCTCTTCAAACAGCATCGGATACTTCAGCGGGGCAAATGCTGCAATATAAAAGTCACGGGTGGCAGTATAGTTGGTCGCGTAGGTGCTCATATGATCTATCACGGCAGGCTCCTGTTCTGCTTATTCAGAGTTTCACACGTTGCCACAGGCAAGCCCGGCAGGCCAATCATAAAGTCAACGCCAATAAACAAGCCGCTCTTTGAGCGGCTTGTTTATTGGCGGGAAACGGTTAACCCGGTGCGCAGCGCAATGGTTATCGCATAGTCACAAACTCTTCGGCGCCGGTGGGGTGAATGGCCACCACGGCATCGAAGTCAGCCTTGGTGGCGCCCATCTTGATGGCCACACCGAAGCCCTGAAGGATTTCGTCCATACCAAAGCCAATACCGTGGATACCCACCACTTTTTCGTCCGGACCGGCACATACCAGTTTCATTTTGCAGGCCTGACGATGGGCTGTTACTGCGGTGTACATGGAGGTAAAGTTTGAGGTGTACACCTTCACCTGATCTTCGCCGTATTGCGCCTTGGCATCGGGCTCACTCAGCCCCATGGTGCCGATGGGTGGATGACTGAATACCACGGTCGGCACCAGGCTGTAGTCCATCTTGGCATTGGGCTGACCGCCGAACAGACGCTCAGACAGGAAGCGACCGGCTTTCACGGCCACCGGGGTAAGTTCAATGCCACCGGCAATGATATCACCCACACAGTAGATGCCGTCTGCACTGGTATTTTGCCACTCATCCACCAACACATAGCCGCGCTCATCCACTTTTACATCGGTGTTTTCAAGGCCAATCTTGTCGGTGGCAGGTTCGCGGCCAATGGCCCAGATAAGGCAATCCACGTTAATGGACTCACCGTTTTCCAGTTGCAGAGTCAGGCTGCCGTCGGCATGTTTTTCCACGGCCTTGGGTACGGCATGGGTGTGCAGAGTCGGGCCGTTTTCGGCCATGGCATCCACCAGCGCCTGGCTCAGCATGGGGTCGAAGCTGCGCAGTGGCGAGTGCTTGCGCACCAGCAAATGGGTTTCACTGCCGAGGGCATGCAGCACACCGGCGATTTCGACGGCGATGTAACCGGCACCAACCACCGCAACCCGCTTGGGCTGGGCGTCGAGGGCAAAGAAGCCGTTGGAATCGATACCGTGCTCGGCACCCGGGATATTGGGGATGCTTGGGCGACCACCGGTGGCGATAAGAATATGATCGGCGGTGTATTCTTCGCCGTTCACCTCGATGGTGCGGTTATCTTTGAAGCGGCCGTAGCCTTCCACCAAAGTCACGCCATTGCCGGTAAAACCACGGCCATAGGCGGCATGAATACGCTCGATATAAGCTTCGCGGCTGGCAACCAGGGTGTTCCAGTCAAAGTTTTTTACTTCAACATCAAAACCATAGTCTTTGGCATACAGGTGCATGGCTTCTGCCACCTGGGCGCCATACCACATCACCTTTTTAGGCACACAGCCTACGTTCACGCAGGTTCCGCCCACGTGTTTGGCTTCAATCAAAAGGACCTTGGCGCCGCGGATAGCAGCGCGGTTGGCGGATGCAATGCCGCCGCTGCCAGCTCCCAGACAGATGTAATCGTAGTGTTGGGCCATGGAAATCTCCGTTGTGACCGACGAGGTAAGGGCTCAATTGTAGGGAGCTTTTTGCCCTGAGGGAAGCAGGGATAAGCCAGCCAAGCCCCCACTCAGACCTAAGACCGACTCAGCACCAGCTTTGTTGCCATTAACGCCGATACATGCAGCGGTCGTGGTCGCCCTGACGGGGACCGTTACTGCCACACTTAAGACAACGCCACTCCTTTTGCCTTGCTTTGAGCTCATCGCCATGATGTTCGCCTGCCCCACGGGAGGTCAGCAGCTTTTCGAGTTGCCCCATGCGGTTATCCAGCCAGCGGCAATTGGGGTCATCGGCCACATAAGGCCTTGAGGCTGTGGCTGCGGCACTCTCCCGCCGCGGAGTGCGCTTGCTGCTGCGCTCGCTCTTTTGTGATTGGTCAACATAGTCGCGGCCACTGAATTCAAGTCCGGGACTGGGGGCGGCAGGAATAACCAAGGGGTTCCCCTGACTGTCCAGCGCCGCAGGTTTATCGGCCAACTGACTGTGATTACCCAGCTGAAAGTGGCCGGGCTCAGCGTGGTCAGGCTCATCGTGAACGGACTGGGTCGATTTTTCAGTTGCGGTGGACGGGGGCGCTTTTTGCATCAGAGCCTGGTAGTCACTGGCGCTCACAAAACTGCAAAACATCAGTGAATACAAGGCGCAAAGCTTACTCACAGAACGCGCCCATGCAGGCGCCAAGATAAAAGCTGACATTCCTTGTCCTCCGGTAACACCGCATCCCGCGGCTGGCAGTACAGCCCCGCAGGGGGCTTCAGCAACAAAGTCTAGTCAAAGCGGGTTAAAACGCCCAATTGAGGTGAACACCGGCAAAGGTTTCATCCAGCCCATCATCACCCAGCTCCAGAGTAATATCATGCCCGGCCTGAGTGCGGCTGATATGGCCTGTAATGGCAAGGCCATCAGCAAGCGCGTACTCGGCCTCTACGCCAAATTGCAGGTGGTTGCGCCCATTATGCGCCTCGGTCACATATTGGTAATCAAGCCCCTGAGTAATATAGGGGCTCAGGGTCAGGCGTTCACCCAAATGCCAATTACTGTGCAGGCTCAGTTCCACAAAATAGCCACCGGCTTCGGTACTGTAGGTATAGGCAAGGGACGGCACCAGATAGTCCCACTGCACCAGAGCCATTTCGGCAAAAAACTCGGTATCGTTGCAACGCTCATCGCCATAGCTTTCAATTCGCTGTAAGCCAACGAAGGCTTCAATCTGGTCATGCAGATGCAGGGCATATTCAACACCAAAGTTCCATTCGGTGTAATGTTCGCTGTCGGCACGACCAACCCGTGCGTAACCGGTAAAATCACCGATACTGGCGGCTAAAGCCCCCCAGCCAATACCGCCACCGGCGAGGTTGTCACGACCTTCAGTGATATAGCGACTGTCCCAGCCGATATCCACCACAAAATCTGGCTCCAGCGCCATGGCAGGTACGCCAGCCAGCCCCAAGGCCAACAGCAACATCGATTTTGCCCCGTTCATTTCACTTATCCTGAAACACTACCTGATCTGCTGCGATCTTATGCTCGCCAATGCGATAGTAAATGCGAATAGCTTGCATTTGCGGCATTGTCAGCAAAGATAACATTGTAAATCACGGGCAGCGCCGATTCGGGATTTGGCTCACGGTTTTTGACCTTTTGACCAGCTAGGAGTGGATAACAAGTAATAGGCTACCTTGATAAATGGCTTGCCAGCCCCTATTTATCCCCTATCGATACTCAGAAAGGTGCGCTCCCCTTCTGCCGGTGGCCAGTCATCACAGAACCGCTCTTTCCTTACAGAGAAAAGGATACCCAATGACCAATCCATTGCTTGAACCTGCCAAGCTGCCTCCATTTTCGGCCATCAAACCCGAGCACATCCAAAGCGCGGTGAAGCAGGCTATTGGCCACTGCCGCGCCGAGATAGAACGCGTACTGGCGGCCGGCGACTTCAGCTGGCAGGGGCTGGTAGCGCCGCTTGAAGAGGCCGACGACCGCCTGAGCAAGCTCTGGTCTCCGGTATCCCACATGAATTCCGTGCTCAGCACCGAAGAATGGCGCGCCGCCCACGATGCCTGTTTGCCGCTGTTATCTGAATACGGCACCTTCGTTGGTCAGCACGATGGCCTGTATCAGGCCTACAAAACCCTGCACGGCTCAGAGGAATTCAACACCCTGCCTCGGGCCAAACAGACTCTGATTGAACACGCCCTGCGTGATTTTGAACTCTCAGGCATTGGCCTGGACGATGCCAAAAAGGCTCGCTACGGCGAAATCGTCAAGCGTCTGTCGGAGCTTTCCAGCAGTTTCTCCAATCAGGTGCTGGATGCCACCCATGCATGGACGAAGCTCATCACTGACGAAGCCGAGCTTAAGGGGCTGCCCGAGTCAGCCCTGGCCGCCGCCAACGCCATGGCCGAAGAAAAGGAACTGCAAGGCTATCTGTTTACCCTCGACTTCCCATCTTATCTGCCGGTGATGATGTACTGTGAAAACCGTGAGCTGCGTGAAGAGTGTTACACCACCTTCGTAACCCGCGCATCCGATCAGGGCCCCAATGCCGGCAAGTTCGACAATGGCCCGCTGATGGAAGAGCTGCTGGCGCTGCGCCACGAACTGGCCACTCTGCTCGGCTTTGAAAGCTTTGCCCACAAGTCGCTGGCCACCAAGATGGCCGAGACACCGGCCCAGGTCATCAGCTTCTTAAACGAACTGGCGCTGCACTCGCGTCCACAGGCCAAAAAAGAGCTGGATGAACTCAAGGCCTTTGCCGCCAGCGAATATGGCGCTACCGACCTCAAGGCCTGGGATTTAAGCTTCTATGGCGAAAAACTCAAACAGCACAGATACGAAATATCCCAGGAAGAACTGCGCCCGTATTTCCCTGAAAACAAGGTGCTGAGCGGTCTGTTCTACACGGTTGAGCGCCTGTTTGGCCTCAAAATCGAAGAGCAAACCGAGTTCGACCGCTGGCATAAAGACGTGCGTTTCTTCCATATTTTTGATGCCGATGGCGAGCACAGAGGCAGCTTCTACCTCGACTTATACGCCCGCAGCGGCAAACGCGGCGGCGCCTGGATGGACGAGTGCAGGGTAAGACGCATCAGCGGCGATGAACTGCAGCGTCCGGTAGCCTACCTCACCTGTAACTTCAACGGCCCGGTGGGCGGCAAACCAGCCCTTTTCACCCACGACGAAGTAGTGACCCTGTTCCACGAATTTGGCCACGGCATCCACCATATGCTGACCAAGGTAGATGTGGCGGGTGTATCCGGCATCAACGGCGTGCCCTGGGATGCGGTGGAACTGCCAAGCCAGTTCATGGAAAACTGGTGCTGGGAAGAACAGGCGCTGCAGGAAATCTCCGGCCATTATGAAACCGGTGAGCCACTGCCCAAAGCCATGCTGGACAAGATGCTGGCGGCGAAAAACTTCCAGTCTGCCATGATGATGGTGCGCCAGCTCGAGTTTTCGCTGTTCGATTTCCGCCTGCATCTGGAATACAACAGCGAAGATGGCGCCCGAATTCAGGAAACCCTGGATGAAGTACGCCAGCAGGTCGCGGTGGTGATCCCCCCCAGCTTCAACCGTTTCCAGCACAGCTTCTCGCACATTTTTGCCGGTGGTTATGCCGCGGGCTATTACAGCTACAAGTGGGCCGAAGTGCTGTCGGCAGATGCTTTCTCCCGCTTTGAAGCTGAAGGGATTTTCAACCCGGATACCGGCCGTGCCTTCCTGACCAACATCCTCGAAATGGGTGGCAGTGAAGAGCCCATGGAGCTGTTCCGCCGCTTTATGGGCCGTGAACCCAACACAGACGCTCTGTTGCGTCACAGTGGCATCAGTCACTGATGGGCAGACAGTAGGACTGCAAAGGGCGCTGTGGCGCCCTTTTTGTTGGCAAAAACGTCGCCGGTTATTGTGGATACGAGCATCGCGAGCGACAGGTTCGATTGCTTGCAGGTACGAGCTCTGATAGCCTTCAGCTTTACGCAATTACTCTAATACAAAGATCAATGAATCTGTACTTTCGACTTATCTGGTTGTTTTTATGGCGGGTTCGCCACTGCAATCGCATTGGATTCCTCGATGTAAGCCGCATCGAGTACCGGGCACTGCCATCAGACTGCGACATCAATATGCACCTGACCAACAGCCGCTATCCGGCCTTTATGGATCTGGCCCGCACCTATATGCTGGCGGAAATGGGCCTGCTGAAGCGCTTTTTGAAGCTCAAGTGGATGCCCATAGTCAATGCCGCCGAATTCACTTATATCCGCGATATCAAGCCACTGCAAAAATTCACCATTGAGAGCCGTGTCGTCGGCTGGGATGATAAATATTTCTATATTGATCAGCGCTTTGTAAGCGAACGCGGCTTGCACTGCATAGTGCACGTTCGTGGGGTGTTTGTGTGCAATCGCAAGCAGGTGCCCATCATCGAGCTGGTTCGCGAGGCGGGTTATGAGGGTGACGCTCCCGAACTATCCCCTGAAGTACAAAAGTGGAAGGCATTTTTGCAACTCAAAAAAGAGCGCAATACCTGACTATCAGGGAATGAACTTCAGTCCGGTCATCTCTTCGGCGGCCGCGAGTGCCGCCTCATCGGCCACCAACTCCCAGGCGCCCCTGAGCCTGGCCTGCTGGCGGTAACGGTTGAGATTTTCCAGTTCCAGTAAATCCAACAGCGTAAAGGCTGGCTCAAGGCAAGGAAGCAAGGCGCAGTCGGCCAGAGTAAAGCCATCACCCACCAGCCAATGGCTGTTGGCAAGCTCTTCATCTATTCCATTGAATACCTGCATCAGCTTCTGACGCACCTGCGCCATAGCAAGTTCGTTCCTGTGTTCCTGCGCCATACTCAGTTGCTGCTCCAACAAAAACAACTGATTACTGATGTCATTGTCGATAATCCGATCCCACAGCCGTACCCGCAGACAATCATCAAGATCAGCAGGCAATAGCCGTGTCCCGGCGCGTATGTGATGGTCCAAATATTCGATGATAATGCTGGATTCGGGCAGCAAACTGCCATCAGCACATTTAAGCAGCGGCAGTTTGCACAGAGGATAGAGCTTACTGAATGCCTGACGCTGTAAAGGGTCTCTGAGTTCAGTGACCCTGGGATAGAAGTTCGCCTGTTTCTCGTACAACCCAAGAAGTACCTTTTGGGAGTAACGGGAAAGCGGATGATAGAAGAGCTCCATGTAATCTGGCCCCCGTTGCATACGCCCGTTCATCAGAAGGCGACTGCCGCACTGGCAAGTTTACGCCTTCCTTAAATTTAGCCCCCTTCAGACGGGTTTGAACAGTTTCTCTTTCAGAAAATCGATAAACACCCGCACCCGTGGCGGAGTATTTTCCTTATAGGGGTGCAGCGCATAGATGCCCCCCTCGCGCAGATGGTAGTCAGGCAACAGCAATTCAAGCTCGCCCGAGGCCAGATGCTGGCCAATAAGATGATCCGGCAATATCGCCACGCCCAAACCTTGAAGTGTCAGTGCCATCAGGCCATTGGTACTGTTACAGCTGATAAAAGGCGTCACCCTCACCCGGTATTGCTCACCCTGACCATTGTGCAGGGTCCAGCTTTTGGGTAAATGGCTGGAGGCATGTGCAAGCCACTGATGATGTTGTAAATTATCAGGGTGTAACGGCCTGCCATGGGCAGCCACATAGGCAGGACTGGCCACCAGTTGCTCATCGAAACTGCCAAGCTTGATGGCCCTGAATTCCGAATCTTCCGGCCAGCCGCCCTGAATAGCCACATCAATCTGATGCTCGAGCAAATTCAGCTTGTTGTCCTCAAGCAGCAATGTCATGCGGATATTGGGGTAGCGCTGATGAAACTCGCCGACAAGCGGTAGCAGGTCATGCTCACCAAGGCCCACCGGGGCGGTGACCCTTAAACTGCCGTGCAAATGCTCATCCGCCGGACGGGTCACAGCTTCGGCCTGACGAGCCAGTTGCAGCAGTTCGCCGCAATAATGGAAAAACTCGCGACCATCTTCAGTGAGACTGATGCGTCGGGTGGTACGATGCAACAGCCCGCAGCCCAAACGCTCTTCCAGCTTTTTCAGATGCTGGCTTACCATGGAGCGACTGATGCCCAGCACCTCGGCGGCCATGGTCAGCGAACCTTGCTCGACAACCGAGGCAAATACCAGCATACGATAGAGTTGGGAAGCGTCCATGGCCCGTCCTTTGTTTAGTTTGAGTTACCAAAGATATAAGTAAATCACTCATTATCTATTTTTTCCACGGAAATACACTGAGCACCTCATCAATCCCAACCTATGAGGTACACACCATGATCCTTATCCTCGGCGCCAGCGGCGAACTGGCCAGCCTGACCACGGCAGCCCTCCATACCCTCGGCAATACAGAAGCAGTACGTCTCGCCAGCCGCTCACCAGCAAAGCTGGCGGCAAATGGCGCTCAGACCCTGTTTGCCGACTACGACCAGCAGGATTCCCTCGAAGCCGCCATGGCAGACGTGTCCAAAGTCTTGTTCATCTCCGGCAACATTAACAACGATGCCCGCCTGGCCCAGCACCTGAATGTAATAGCCGCAGCCAAAAAAGCGGGCGTGAGCCAATTGCTGTACACCAGTTTCCAGTCACCCAGTCTCGACAGTGCCTTTGATTTTGGTGCCAGCCATGCCGCCACTGAAGCTGCCATCCGCGCCGCTGGCGTGCCAGCCACCGTAGTGCGAAACGCCTTTTATGCCGAACTGCAACTGATGAGCCTTGGCCACACCCTCGATAGTGGCGTGCTCACCCATGCTGCAGCCAACGGCCGCTTTGCACCTGTGAGCAAGGCCGACCTTGCCGAGGCGCTGGCCAGACTGCTGATGACCGAAGGCCATGCAGGTAAAATCTATGAGCTGACCGGCCCTGAGCTGATGTCCTACACCGAAATCGCCAAACTTATCAGCGAGCTGACAGGTAAGCACATCCAAACCCATGAAATCACCCCCGACGCACAAATTGCAGCGCTGAGCCAAATGGGGTTGCCCGGCTTTTTGGCCAAGGCGCTGGGCGGCGCCAGCCGTGCCATTGCCGCAGGGGAATACGATACGCGCAGCGATGATTTGGCGCATATCCTCGGCCGCGAGCCCCGCAGCCTTCGCGAGGTGATTGCTGCCGCCCTCGGCTGATACCCCGGATAACCCGACTGCCTGGATTGAAGGCTCCCATGCAAGTACACTGGCAAAGCCATTCATCGTTTCAGGGAAGTCCATGAAAATTGAATCCTTTGCCAGTATTTATCAGCGCGCCGCCGAGCGAAAAGGCGGCGTCGATGCGCTGGAAGCCCTGCTGCCACACTCGTTGTCGGCCGACGAATATCAGGAATATTCTGATGACCGGTTACTGTCGGCCATCAGCAAGCAGATTTTTCAGAGTGGTTTTGTCTGGAAGGTGGTGGACGCCAAATGGGCAGCCTATGAAGAGGCATTTTTTGGCTTCGAACCGCTGAAGATCCTATTGATGTCGCCGGAACAGCTGGATGCCCGCGCCAGCGATCCTGCCCTTATCCGCCACGAAAAAAAGACCCGGGCTATCTACGACAATGCCTTGATGGTTAAAGAAATTGCTGCTGAGCATGGCAGTTTGGCACGTTATATCGGCCTCTGGCCGGGCGAAGAAATCACCTCGCTATGGCAGGTGCTTAAAAAGCGCGGCGCCAGACTCGGGGGCAATACCGGCCCCTACTTCCTGCGCACCACCGGGAAAGATACCTTTCTGCTGACCTCTGATGTGGAGGGCTATCTGAGGGCAACCGGCCTGCTGGATGCCGGGATTGCCACTCAAAAGGGCCTGGCTCAGGCGCAGGCCGCTTTTAACCACTGGCAGGCTGAATCGGGCCGGACGCTGGCTCAAGTCAGCCGCATTATTGCCTGCGGCGTGGGTGACAACCGGATTTAAAACGCCTTGCTTACTCCAATCACGAAACGGTCGCCAAAAATCTCGGTTTGGGTGCCGTATACCTTGTGATCTGTGTCCACAGTGCTGCCGTGGTAACGCAGATCCAGGGTGTAACCGGCCCAGGTCTTGGACACACCCAGGTTCCAGTGGCCCCAGCCTTCGGCGCCTTCACCATCCAGATCCTGATAACCTACTGAGCCTGTCAGCTGGATGCCATTGTCGAAGCTGTAACTTGGATGCACGGCGTAATTCACCCCTTGCCAACCATCCACACCAAACCAGTCATCGATGGTCGGAGTCACTTCCAGTTGCATGTTCAACTTGCCGAATTGTTTGCCCACTTTAAGCCACAACTCGGTGTAATTGCTGTAGGAAGCACCGGGGTACAGATAGGAAAACAGCATCACATCATAGGTGAAACCTGAATCACCAAACTCACCGGCCTTGCCGATAAAGGGGCCTGTTACCACTTCCAGATTGGGATCGGCAAACTTGATATTGGAGCCAAACACACCGGCATACCAGCCAGCGTCATTGCTCCAGCTCAAAGTACCCTGAATAGCGGGAACGTCGCCATCCATTGTCTCGGATTCGCCACGGAATACATAGTCACTGGCGATGGTTAACTTGCCGCCCAGATTGCCGCCAAACACTTTGGCCTCTTCTGCCATGACGCCGTTGGTACATGCAATGGCGGCCAGCGCCAACAAGGTTGTGTTCAATTTCATCATCTACGCCTCTATAGGGTGGGTGCGAATAAGCCAGAGCTGAGCGAGGACTTGTTCGCACCTTCCTTCAATTGGGTTGTCCCCGCTGAAGGTAATGATAAGGAGGTGATATGAATGGCCTTGATGCCAGTCGTGAATAGGTCTCGACAGATTATGAAGAAATATGAACAAACGGTTCCGCGGGTTGCGGCAATCGAGTGGCTGCAGATGTTTTGTTATAAAACCGATAAATATATGCAAATTCAGGCGTTTTTTTTCATTGGTTTACAATTTTCAGACTCAGGTTTACTTGAGCTGCCCTACACGGTGTGAGATAACTGGCGGATCAAATATTCAGTATTAAAAATGGGCAATTTGTCTGGGTATCAAGGTGTTTTTATCTGCACCGCCCCGTGAGCCCAGACACAGAAAGGAGATTTCAATGCGGCAAATGTTAAAAATTGCCTCCGCTGTTGGCCTGGTGCTGTGGGTCAGCGCCTGCGGTCAGGAAGAAGCGCAGCAGGGTGCCCAGCAGGCACGTCCTCCCATGGAAGTTGGCGTAGTTGAAGTAAAAGCAGCTTCCCAGAATATCCTGGTGGAATTGCCGGGCCGCAGCCGTGCTTACCTCGAAGCCGAAGTGCGCCCTCAGGTATCCGGCATCGTTATGGAACGTAACTTCGTTGAAGGCCGTGAAGTAAAAGAAGGTCAGTCACTGTATAAGATTGACGACGCCACTTACAAAGCCACGCTGGAAAGTGCCAAAGCCGATCTGGCCAGTGCTCAGGCATCGCTTGCCAGCGCAAAGGCCCGTGCTGCCCGCTACGAGAAACTGGTGAAGACCAATGCCATCTCCAAGCAGGATTTCGACGAAGCCGACGCCAGTTACAAAGAAGCCCTCGCCCGGGTAAAAGTCGCCGAAGCTCAGCTACACACTGCCGAAATTAACCTCAAGTACACCCAGGTACAGGCGCCCATCTCTGGCCGAATCGGCAAGTCCGCCGTCACCCCGGGAGCGCTGGTAACCGCCAACCAGGGGCAGGTGCTGGCAACGATTCAACAGCTCGACCCCATCAATGTGGACATCACCCAGTCCAGTGCACAACTGCTGGCGCTCAAGGCCAAGCTGCGTGCCGGTAAGCTGCAGGCGGCCGATAACGCCGAAGTGCAACTTGTGCTGGAAGATGGCACCACTTACGAGCACAAAGGCAAGCTGCAATTCGCCGAAGTAAGCGTGGATGAGAACACGGGCTCAGTTATCCTGCGCGCCGAATTCCCGAACCCGGACAATGTCTTGCTGCCCGGCATGTATGTACGTGCCATGCTGAACACAGGCGTGGATCCCAATGCCATTCTGGTGCCGCAAAAAGCCATTACCCGCAACACCCGCGGTGAAGCCGTGGCCATGGTGGTGAACGCCGAAAATCAGGTGGAAGCCCGCAACGTGACCACAGCCGAGGTAATAGATCACCAGTGGCGGATCACTTCAGGTCTTCAGGCCGGTGACAAGCTCATCATCGAAGGACTGCAAAAAGTTCGTCCCGGCTCCCCGGTAACAGCCACACCAGCCGGTTCGACTCAGGCACAGTAATTCAGACCAAGCGAGTTTCAGGAATAAGCTATGGCACGTTTTTTTATCGATAGACCCATCTTTGCCTGGGTGATCGCGATTCTGGTGATGTTGGCGGGTGTACTCGCCATCAAGGGCTTGCCCGTATCACAGTATCCGAACATTGCACCGCCCAAGGTAGTGATCTCGGCCAGTTATCCCGGCGCATCCGCCAAAACACTGGAAGACTCGGTAACTCAGGTGATTGAGCAGCGGATGACTGGCCTTGATCACCTGCGTTACATCAACTCCACCAGTGATGGTTTTGGTAATGCCGAAATCACCCTGACCTTTAACGCTGAAGCCGATGCGGATATCGCTCAGGTACAGGTGCAAAATAAGCTGCAATCAGCCATGCCGCTGCTGCCACAGGAAGTGCAGGCACAGGGCGTACGGGTGAACAAGTCCACCTCCGGCTTTTTGATGGTTCTGGGTTTTGTATCCGGTGATGGCAGCCTGACCAAAAGCGATATCGCTGACTATGTAGGTTCCAACATTCAGGACCCTTTAAGCCGGGTAGCCGGTGTGGGTGACATCACCCTGTTCGGTGCCCCCTACGCGATGCGGATATGGTTAGATCCCCTCAAGCTGACCCAGTACAGCCTGACCACCCAGGACGTAGTGGCCGCGATTCGCGAGCAAAACGCTCAGGTATCGGCGGGTCAGCTCGGCGGAGCCCCTTCGGTTCAGGGACAACAGCTGAATGCCACAGTATCGGCACAGAGCCGTCTGGAAACGCCTGAGCAGTTTCGTAGGATTATCCTCAAGTCCGACACCAACGGTGCCAAGGTTTACTTAAACGATGTAGCCCGGGTGGAACTGGGGGCAGAAAGCTATGTGGTTGAATCATACTATAATGGCCGTCCGGCTGCCGGTCTGGCCATCAGCCTGGCCACGGGGGCTAATGCGCTCAACACTGCCGAGCTGGTTCGGGCCAAAATCGATGAAATGAAGCCCTTCTTCCCTGCCGGGATGGAAGTGGTTTACCCCTATGACACTACCCCCTTTGTTAAGAAATCCATTGAGGGCGTGGTGCACACCCTGCTGGAAGCAGTGGTACTGGTATTCGTTATCATGTACCTGTTCCTGCAAAACTTCCGCGCCACCCTTATCCCCACCATCGCGGTGCCGGTAGTATTGCTGGGTACCTTCACGGTGCTGTCAGCCTTTGGCTTCTCCATCAACACCCTCACCATGTTCGCCATGGTACTGGCCATTGGCCTGTTGGTAGACGATGCCATCGTGGTGGTAGAGAACGTCGAGCGGGTAATGCAGGAAGAGGGCCTAAGCCCGCTGGAAGCCACGCGTAAGTCGATGGATCAGATCACCGGCGCCCTGGTGGGTATCGGTTTGACCCTGTCGGCAGTGTTTGTGCCCATGGCCTTTATGTCAGGCTCTACCGGGGTGATTTACCGTCAGTTCTCCATCACTATCGTCTCGGCCATGGCGCTGTCGGTACTGGTGGCACTTATTCTGACTCCGGCGCTGTGTGCCACCATGCTCAAGCCACTCAAGCCCGGCCATGCCCATGGTCAGCACGGCTTCTTTGGCTGGTTCAACCGCAGTTTCGACAAACTCACATCACGCTACGAAGCCAGCGTGGCAGGCATTCTCAAGCGTACTGTGCGGGTGATGGCGATTTATCTGGCGCTGGTAGTCGCCACCGGCTGGATTTTCATGCGCATGCCCACCGCCTTCCTGCCCGATGAAGATCAGGGCATCCTGTTTGCCCAGGTGATCCTGCCCACCAACTCCACCCAGGAGTCTACGGTGAAAGTGCTTGAGAAAATGGATAAATATTTTCTCGAAGATGAGCAGGAAAACGTAAACTCCGTGTTTTCTGTCGCCGGTTTCTCCTTTGCCGGTATGGGTCAGAACATGGGTATCGCCTTCGTCGGTATGAAGGACTGGGCCGAGCGTGAAGGCGCAGGGCAGGATGTGTTCTCCCTTTCCGGCCGCGCCATGGGTGCCTTCTCGCAGATTAAAGAAGCCTTTGTGTTTGCCTTTGCGCCGCCGTCTGTGATTGAACTCGGTACCGCCAACGGTTTCGATTTCTACCTACAGGATAAAAATGGTCAGGGGCACGACAAGTTACTGGCAGCCCGTAATCAACTCTTGGGTCTGGCCGCACAGAATCCGAACCTGGTGGGCGTGCGCCCCAATGGTCAGGAAGATGCGCCCATGTACCAACTGGATATAGACCACGCCAAGCTGCGGGCTCTTGGTGTGGACATAGGCTCGGTTAACAGCGCCATTGCCACCGCCTGGGGCGGCGCCTATGTGAACGACTTTATCGACCGAGGCCGGGTAAAGAAGGTATTTGTGCAGGCCGATGCCCAATACCGGATGCAGCCTGAAGATCTCAACAGCTGGTATGTGCGTAACGCCAAAGGCGAAATGGTGCCCTTCTCTGCCTTCGCCACCGGTCGCTGGGAGTTTGGCTCACCGCGCCTCGAGCGCTTCAATGGCTTGCCGGCGATGAACATTCAGGGTGCCACCGCGCCGGGATACAGCACGGGTGATGCCATGCTGGACATCGAAAAGATAGTCGAGCAGCTGCCACCGGGCTTTGGTATCGAATGGAACGGTTTATCCTACGAGGAACGTCTGTCGGGTAATCAGGCGCCGGCGCTGTACGCACTGTCGATTCTGGTGGTGTTCCTGGTACTGGCAGCCCTGTATGAAAGCTGGTCTGTACCCTTCGCCGTGGTACTGGTTGTACCGCTGGGCATTATTGGTGCCTTGATCGCCATGAATGGTCGCGGCCTGTCCAACGACGTGTTCTTCCAGGTGGGCCTGCTCACCACTGTGGGTCTGGCCACCAAGAACGCCATCCTGATTGTGGAATTCGCCAAAGAGTTCTACGAAAAAGGAGCAGGTCTAATCGAAGCCACCCTGCACGCAGTGAGGGTGCGTCTGCGTCCCATCCTGATGACCTCGCTGGCCTTTGGTCTGGGTGTGGTGCCGCTTGCCATCTCCACCGGTGTGGGTTCAGGCGCCCAGAACGCCATAGGTACAGGGGTACTCGGCGGTATGATGAGTTCGACCTTCCTCGGCATCTTCTTCGTGCCGCTGTTCTTCGTGATTGTTGAGCGTATCTTCAGTAAGCGCGAAAAGCACAAGTCACCGACGTCCAGGTCACAGGCAAACCTGCCGACAACGCCGGATGAATCGGCTTAATTGCCCTAGGTACACAATACCAAAGCCCCGCAAAGCGGGGCTTTTTTTATGGATATCTGCAGCTAAAAGCCCCATCGGTTTTCATGAAAACTCCGCAGCCCCTCATTACCAGCATTGACTGCTTGTCACCAAACCCCGCCCAACAGCACCCACAAATAGAACAGTATTCGAATTAAAACCTTGTCTGAACTGTCAGAATCTTGGACTCAAAACGCTTTGCATGTTATAAAACTTGGCTGCTGATTTGGCCAAATTGTTAATCAGCCAATGCTCATATTCAGGATTCTATTTTATCAGGCACATTCTATGGATAGAAAACGACTAACTCTGGCAAGCATGCTAATGCTGGTCAGCGCATGCGCAGCCACAACCAAATCAAGTGATGTCAAACCATTAACAACAAATGGTGCCATTTTAGAATCGCCTGAAGAAGCTAAGTTGCTCAAAAAGTCACAACAGACTCACGATGAATTACTGAGTAAAGGTTTGATAATCAGGGATGAGGAAGTAAATGATTATATTGCCAATTTGGCAGCCAAAGTCAGCCCTGACTTCACTCATCCATCCATTAACCTGAACTTTTATGTGTTAAGGGACGCCTCTGTTAATGCGACTGCATTTCCTAATGGCAATATTTATCTGAATGCAGGTTTAATATCCAAACTTACATCTGAAGAGCAGCTGGCATTTGTCATCGCCCATGAAATTGTGCATGTCATTAACAGACACAGTTTGCTGATGAATATCTCCAGCAAAAACACCATCGCCTCTTCTCATGTTGCAAACATGCTGTTGATGGGCACCAACTTAATTTATTTTGCCACCCTAAGCGAATTATCATCCTTCAGCAGAGAAAAAGAAGACGAAGCAGATTATGGAGCCATGAAACTCCTGCACGCATCGGCCATTAATCTATCTGAAGGTGCCAAAGCAATCAGTAATCTTCGCATGGGAAAGAATAACAACGAAAGTGCCTCTATTTGGAGTTCCCATCCCGATATAGATGAAAGACTCTCGAACTTCAGCAAGCGGGTTGAAAGCAATAATTGGCAGGAACAAATACCTGCAACCGACGTGGCTCAATATCAAAAAATCAGAGCAAAGCTGGCAGACCAGGTCATTAATATCAGATTACGCCACAAACAATTTGCACTGGCTGAAGATGTGGTAACACAAGAGTTGGTTATTACCCCTGACAACCCTAAGTTCTACTTTTACATGGGTGAAATTCAAAGGCTTAAAGTGAAGCATCCGGATGCCACTGCAATTGAACACGCATGGCTTTACGGTGTGAAAGATGATGAAAAGCTCAGAACGCTGCTAAGCAAAAAACATGCTGACTTACTCACGTCTGCACAACAGAATTATGAAAAAGCCTTGCTCGTGGATGATAACTTTACTCTGAGCTATCGTGGGCTGGCCATGCTCGCTTTGCATAGAGGGGAAAAAGACCAGGCAAAAGCGTTTTTTGACAAATACTTAAGCACGAAAAACATCAGCGATCGCCGCTACATTACATCTATTAGAGATAGTATTCATTAAGGGAAATAAAATGAAGAAATTGTCCATTAACTTGTTCATGGCCGTTTTGGTCGTCGTATTGACAGGGTGTTCAAATACAGCAGTAAGACATCACAAAGATTATCAGGAAGCAGCAAAGAACGTCGGTTCTGTTGTTATTTTCCCAGCCGATGCAGAAGTCGAACTGGTCGTGTTTGATGGCGATAATGAAAGACTCACTGAAAAAGAAGTCATTATAAAAAATGAGCTTTACAAAATTGCTAAAGCCAAGCTTGAAAAGGAAAACCTGCAAGTTATTGAGTTTGATTTCCAGCAAGAAGCTGAAAAAGATGAAAATTTTGCTTATGCCATCACTCAGGCAAAAGAAGCCTGGAATGTCGCTAAGCAAGACATGTACAAAAAAGGCGTTGTCAGCGAAAAAAACAAAGCGGACTTTCAAACCAACCTGGGCAGTATTTTGAATTTTGTTGCCGAAAAAACCAATGCTGATTCGGCATTGTTGATGCACTTCAATGCGTTTGAAAAATCTGACGGGGTTATTGCCAAAGATGTTACCACCAGCATTTTAGTTGGCCTGTTAACCGCTGGTGCAGTGGTGCCTGTGCAAACAACCCAGGGCTCATTCCTGGATGTGGCACTGGTTGAAACAACCAGCGGCAAGATCCTCTGGGCCAACCGCAGAGCCGGCGCGGCAGCTGACTCAAGCGTTGCCAAAGGCGTTCTGAAAGAATTACCGGATCTGGTTTGGAAAACTGAAGTTGTCACGCCGGAATTGGCCACAGGGGAAGTAAGCAACAGCTCCAAGCAATAAGGAGACAGCTATTCCTGCTCAACACGAAATAAGGCCTCAGCAGAGGCCTTATTTCTCCCCGCTTTTCAAGCTATGCAGGTCGGCATTACAAATGAAAACCCCGCAGCAAAGTGCGGGGTTTTCACAACATCGGTATATATCAGTTGGCTGAAACAGCTTTTCTTGGATTAGCGGCTTTACCCGGCATTACCAATCGATTTTTATGACCGACAAATGACTGTGACTGTACCGCTTCCTGGCTGACAACCTGCGCACTGTGAGTAGTTGCACAGCCGCTGGCAAAAATGACAAGGATCGCTGCAATAGCGTATTTCATGAGTGTCCTCGAGATTTACTGGATCGTTATTGTTATTACTGCAATAGCTTTATATTCCCGAAAGCACCCGCTTCGGCCGCCTTCACAGACGCAGCGCAGTATTCAGGAGGCCGTCGACTTGCCCGGCGGGCGCAAGATACAGCGCATCCGCTCAATTGTCGAGCAAAAGCCGCTTAAAAATTCACATATTGAACACGGGAAAGGTAAATTCACCACAATCAACATGATATGCGGTTATGAACACTGCATATAGGGCATCAAAAAACATGTTCAAGAGCCCTCAGTTCCTTGATGCGGAACCATCTCGTCGGTATTGGCTGACATAATCTGGCGGTCTAAAACAAGCTCTCTTTCTTTTCATTAACCAGGGTTTGCCAACAAGTCGACCTTAAAGAACTCAAAGCAGGGAGAGCCTGGTCAGGCTCCCGGTTGTTTTTTCAAACTCAGCCAATTCTCTGCCTTGTACAGCACATGGCACAGGGCGCAACCTACTCTGGTTTCTTTTCGATAAAATCAGCACTGAATACCAAAGATATGCCGAATTAGCAGCGGTTAGCTGTCTTCAGGATATACCTTTACACTTTTGGCAACTTGGCGAGCCAACGATCCAGCTGATTGGCAAAGGCCTGTCTGTCGGCCTGGGACAGAGGCGCCGGGCCACCGCTCTGAATGCCACTGGCTCGCATGGTTTCCATAAAATCGCGCATATTGAGCCGCGCCTTCACGTTTTCGACTGTGTAAAGCTCACCACGGGGATTGAGCGCCAGCGCGCCCTTGGCGATGACCTCAGCAGCCAGCGGAATATCAGCGGTAATCACCAACTCGCCCTTGCTGACAAGTCGGACAATTTCGTTGTCGGCCACATCGAAACCCGATTCGACCCGAACCGACTTAATGAAAGGAGAAGGGGGCACCCGCACGTTCTGGTTGGCCACCAATGTCAGCGGGATTTGCCTGCGCTCCGCGGCGCGGAACAGTACTTCTTTAATCACCGATGGACAGGCATCGGCATCGACCCAAATTTGCAAAAAGAACTCCTCAATTCGCCACCCTCACTGGAGTGTCAGAGTATAACGGTAAAACTCTGTATCCCGCAGCCAGCCTTCAGCCTGGTAAAGCCCTTGAGCCCTTAAGTTGTCAACGGCGGTTTCGAGCTGCAAACTGCAGGCTCCCGAAGCCAGCCCTAAGTCCCGGGCGGCGGCCAGTAACATTTTACCAAGCCCCTTACCTCGGTGAGAATCACAGACAAAGAGGTCATTCAGGGTCCAGCAGGGTTTGGCTGACAGCGATGAAAAGCCCGGGTAAAGCTGCATAAAACCCAATGCACGGCCATCGGCATCCAACACCAGGAATACTGCCGATTCGTTGTTCAAAAGGCGCTGCTCCAAAAATCCACGGGCAAGCGGCAAGTCATCTGCCAAATCGTAAAAGCAGCGGTATTGATTAAAAAGCTGCGCGGCCAATTCAAGCTCAGCCAGAGTAGCGCGAATAACCGTGAATTCTCTCATCTGTCCTTCCTTTTTTTGCCGCTCGGCTTTCAGCCATAGATTGCCGACAGCCTAACACAATCACTGGGGTAACAAAAAAGGAGGCCGAAGCCTCCTTTTGTGATTCCAGCCAAATTAAGGGATGTAGTAAGTGGCGGCACCCGGCCCTACCGGCAAGCCAAAGCCAAATACCCACAGGAAGAAGAAACTGGTCCAGCCGACGAAAAACACCAGGGTATAAGGCAGCATGGTGGCAACCAGGGTGCCTATGCCCATGTCCTTCTGATATCGGCAGGCCACGGCGAGGATGAGTCCAAAATAGCTCATCATCGGGGTGATGAGATTAGTCACCGAATCACCAATACGATAAGCCGCCTGAATGGTCTCCGGGGCATAACCAACGAGCATCAGCATGGGCACGAAAATTGGTGCAGTTACCGCCCACTGGGCCGAAGCCGAGCCCAACATCAGGTTGATAAAGCCGCACATGGCGATAAACAGCAAAAACAGCAACGGGCCTGTGAGCCCGATGGCGCTGAGGGCATCGGCGCCCATCACCGCCAGCACGGCGCCCAGATTGGTCCACTTGAAGAAGGCCACGAACTGGGATGCGAAGAACACCAGCACTATATACATGCCCATGGTGCTCATGCTGTGGCTCATGGCATTGATCACATCCGTGTCTTTCTTCATGGTGCCAACCACCTTGCCGTACACCAGACCCGGAATGGCAAAACAGACAAAAATAAACACCACTATGCCCTTGAGAAACGGCGATCCGGCAACCAGCCCTGTGTCGGGATGACGCAGCGGCGCGCCTTCCGGCACCACGGTCAGCGCCAGAACAGCGCCCAGCACCAATGCTGCCAGACCGGCCATCTTCAGGCCACGGCGTTCGATGTCAGTCACCTGTTCCATGGCCTGCCCGGCAAGGTCAATGGACGCTTCACGGTCGTCGTACTTGCCAAGTTTGGGCTCAACGATTTTCTCGGTGACCCAGGCACCCATAATGGACACCAGGAAGGTGGAGGCAAACATAAAGTACCAGTTCACTTCCGGACCAACGATATAGTCAGGGTCAATCATCTGCGCCGCGGCTTCGGTGATACCCGACAGCAGAGGGTCTATGGTGCCCAGCAGCAGGTTAGCGCTGTAACCACCTGAAACACCGGCAAATGCAGCCGCAAGACCCGCTAAAGGGTGACGCCCGAGGGAATGGAAAATCATCGCCGCCATGGGGATGAGCACCACATAGCCCAGCTCAGAAGCGGTGTTGGAGACGATACCGGCGAACACTATGGTCACGGTCACCAGCCGGCGGGAGCGGCCAATCACCAGCGCACGCATGGCAGCACTGAGCAGGCCGGAGCGTTCGGCAATCCCCACCCCCAACAAAGCCACCAGTACTGTGCCCAGTGGGGTGAAGCCGGTGAAATTGGTCACCAGATTGGAAACTATCATCCGCAGCCCTTCGGCATTGAGCAGGCTGACCACAGAAATCATGCCATCGGCACTGCGACCGGAGGCGCCTTCGGGGCGCGGGTCGGCCACCGACAGCTCAAGGTAACCCAGCAGGCCAGAGAGCAATACCACACCGAGACAGAACAGGGCGAACAGAGTGATGGGATGGGGCAGTAGATTACCCAGCCGTTCCACCACGTTCAGAAATCGGACAAACCAACCGCTGTTGGCGATGTCTTCCGGGGTTTCAGAGGCGGTAACCTCCTGGGCGTTGGTGCTCATGGTCTTTCCTTCGGGCCTGGGCTGCTTTGCAGCACTCGTTATGGGTATTATCCGCGGGAGACGCCATGCAAAATGTGGCTGCTGACAGTCCTCAGCGGACCCGGCACGCTAGCACAACAGGGTTAAGTCAAACTTAAGTGGCTGGAAGCCGCAAAGACCATAAAGGCGGGGACGGGTAAAAAAAAGGATCCCTGCGGGATCCTTTCACGGCAAATTGGTCGCCAAATATAAATGTTGTTCATCCGTTACTTTATAAAACCCAAACTGAACTGAAGCTTAACCATCTTTAGGTATTCTATGACGTTCATGTAAAAAAGCCGCTTAGCACGCTAATTTTTGCAGCATATTGCAGAAACCCCACTCTTACCCAGCGGATAACTTTGCAGCAGAGCTGTTTTTTTCACCCCTACGAACCGTGCAATAAACCCTTTTATTTCATATGGATATTGTAGATGCGCCATATATTTCCATCTTTAAAAGTCTTTTTTACCCGACTCACACCAATTGCCAACAAAAGCAATTAAAATCATAACTTTACACATCAGATACCAGCTCCTTGTTAAACATCACCCCGGAAAGCTGGTCAGTTTTCCGCCGTGTAAAGATGCAATTTCTGCCGATTTATGGTTAGCTTTGGCTGCAATGGCCCAGCGGGTGTCTGTAATATAAGGATTTAAGATGGAAGGATTGTTAATCGGTCTTGGATTGGTATTGATAGTTTCCTACCTTTGGTACGTCAGCCTGATCAAAAAGCGCAACACCGCCCGTGAAGCGCTGTCTGGTGTCGATGTTCAGCTGAAAAAGCGTGCCGATCTGGTGCCGAACATTCTGACCATTGCGCAGAAATTTATGGATCACGAAAAATCACTGCTCACTGAAATTACCGCGCTGCGAGCGCAAATGTCAGCTGGCTATGATAAGGGTGATGCCGAAGCTGTTCGTCAGCATCTGGCACAGGCCGATGCTCTCAACAGCAAAATGGGACAACTGATGGTAAATGTTGAAAATTACCCAGAACTTAAAAGCGACCAAACCATGGTGCAAGCCATGCAAACCTACAACGAGGTTGAAGCCCATATCAGCGCGGCACGTCGCTTTTACAATTCAGCCGTGTCTGAACTGAACACAGCGGTAGAAATCTTCCCCGGTTCTCTGATTGCCAACATGGCATCGGTACAGGCTATGCCCTTCTTTGAGGCTCACGAAGCCGACCGTGCGCCGGTAAACGCCAGCGACTACCTGAAGTAAACCATGAATATGTTGTCGTTTCTGCTCGGTGCGCCCATTAAGGCGCAGCGGGCAGCCAAAGGGCTGTTTGCCGATGCCAATGACCTTGACGCCCTCAAAACCTATTACGAATCAGAAATAGCCCCATTATGCCGTAAATTTGAAAATCAGCGGTTAGGGGCATTAAAGCAAGCCCGCAAAAGACTGTACCTGGGTGCCGCCATCTACCTTGGTCTGTTGTTGCTTGCCTTTCCCATGATGCGTACCAACGCCGATTTCGCACCATTTATTTGGATGCTTGCCATCATGTTTGCCTTTGCTGTGTGGCATATCGGCAGCCGTCCGCTGCGGCAATACAGTGGTGCCGTGCGGGCAGAAATTTACCCTCGCATCTTCCGCTTCTTCGGCCCTGATTTTGTGTTTTGCAAAGGTCAGGACATGGGGCTGCGCCACTTTAAAAATGCCAGCATTTTACCCTCCTATGACAAAGCTCGCTTCGATGACGGAATACTGGGCAGCTATCGGGGTGTCGAGATTGTCATTAACGAAATTCATCTGCTCAAAGAAGTACGGGATAAAGACAACCGCACCAAGCAAATAACCGCATTCAAGGGATTGACCATTTCGCTCTCAAGCCATAAACCTTTCAAAGGGCACACAGTGGTCATTCGTGCCCGCGGCGCCATTACCAACTTTTTCTCTGACAGCCATAGCGGCCTTGAGCGGGTGCGGCTGGAAGATCCCCGCTTTGAAAAACAATTTGATGTATTCTCAACTGACCAGATAGAAGCAAGGGTACTGCTGACCACCGCCTTTATGGAGCGGATGCTGGAGCTGGCGGGGTTCTTTCAAAGCCGTATCCAATGTGCCTTTTATCAGGACAGGTTGCTTATTACCCTCGAAAGCAGCAAAAATCGCTTCGAGCAAGCCTCAATCTTTGATGGGGCTACCTTCGAATATGAATTCAGCCAAATCCATGCCGAAATGAAGCAACTCTTTGCTATTATTGAATTACTTAAACTTAACGAATATACGGGTCTTTAATGTCAGCTCTTCGCGCCCTGCTGCCAATACTGCTGTTGCCGCTCCTGATGGGAGCGGCGTTGGCCAATGGCGCTGAGACCAAAGAGAAAACCCGCATCACTGCAAAATACTCAGATCAAGGCACCAGCAACCAAACCAAGGTTTACCGCTACGTTCAGCCCAATGGCACTGTAAGCTTCAGCGATAAAGCGCCCGCCAACAGCAAATACGAAATCCTGCTTTTTGACTGCTACGCCTGCAACCCCTCATCCAAGGTAAACTGGCGCACCATTCGGCTAAATCGCAGCTACGAACGCGACATACTGCTGGCGGCAGAAACCTTTTCACTTGAGCCGGCGCTGATCAGGGCCGTTATTCACGCAGAGTCCAATTTTGATCCAAAAGCGATTTCCCGCACCGGAGCTGTGGGTTTAATGCAACTGATGCCCGGCACAGCCAAAGATATGGGTGTACGCAATGCATTACTGCCCAAGGACAATATCCAAGGTGGAAGCCGTTATCTGTCGCAAATGCTGGTGCGCTTTAAGGGCAATCTAAACCATGCACTGGCGGCCTATAATGCAGGCCCCACCAGGGTAGAGGAATACCGGGGTATTCCTCCTTACCCGGAAACCAAAGCCTATATTGAAAGGGTAAATATTCTATTGAGCCGTTATCGCAATTTGCGCATTTGAAAAAAGCACTTCACTTCATTACGCTGGAACAACCTGCGCTTACAACCAATAAAAAACGGGCATGAAGCCCGTTTTTTAGATTCAGTAGCCAGCGTTACTCGCCCACTTCCCATTCAACCCGCACATTGCCGCCTTCAACATTCAGCACCGGCTGTAAATAATCCAGCATCTCAGTGGCAAGGGTATCAAGCTGCCAGGGTGGGTTGATGACCCAAAGGCCTGCGGCTGTCATGCCAAACTCGTCTGAGTCGGGCTTGATGGCTTGCTCAATGCGCAGCTGACGACGAATACCGCTTTGTTTCAGCTTGTCCAGCATGGCTTCAGTCTGGGCGCGATTCACCACTGGATACCAAAGCATGTACACCCCAGTGGCAAACTTGCGGTGCGCCTTGATGATGGCATCGGCCACCGCATCATAGTCGGTTTTAATTTCGTAACTGGGATCAATCAGCACCACACCACGGCGCTCAAGCGGCGGCACATTCGCCAGCAAGCCACTGAGGCCATCCCACTTGGTGACCTGTACCTGACGGGCCGTTTCGAAATATTCGTTCAGCAGCTCAAAATCGGTACCGTGCAATTCATGCAGTACCATGCGGTCATTATCCCGAAGGTGCATATCCACAAATGCCGGTGAGCCGGGATACCATTCCAGATCATCACCACCATTTTCGTTACCTGCATTAAAGTGCCGCACCGCCTCTACATAATGAGCCAGCGAAGCAGGCAGGTCGGTGCGGTTCCACAACCGGGCGATGCCATCCTTGTATTCACCGGTCTTCTGGGCAAACTCATCCTTCAGACTATAGCCACCGGCACCGGAGTGAGTGTCGATATAGACAAATGGCTTGTCCTTTTTCTGCATCAGTTCAATTGTTTGTAGCAAAATGGCGTGTTTAAGAACGTCAGCATAGTTGCCGGCGTGAAAGCCATGGCGATAACTCAGCATAAAAATTTCCGAATTGGTCGGCAGAGTGAAAACTGCGGCTATTATAACCTCAGCGGTAGCATCTGTATCCTTAAAGGGGTCGCTTTTCCCCACAGGCTTTAGTTCCGGGCAAAGGCCACAAAGGGTATACTGCCACCAACTTCCGTTGAGGGTCTTCACTGTGTTTGCAATCCATATCGACAAAGACGACAACCGCCTGAGTGACATTTGCCAGCGTTGGCAGCTGCTGCCCGCGGATAACGCCGACTTTGCGCTGCTGTTTGAAGACGATGCCTTAACTTTAAAAAAGCGGGATGAAGCCAAGCTAGGCGGGATCTCGGTGGACTTTGTCTCGGGTGCCGTAGCCCACAGACGCAAGTTTGGCGGCGGTCGCGGTCAGGCCATTGCCAAGGCCGTGGGTCTCAAGGCCGGTGCCAATCCCAGCGTGGTGGATGGCACCGCCGGGCTTGGACGGGACGCCTTTGTGCTGGCAAGCCTTGGCTGCAATGTGCTGTTGATTGAGCGGCACCCCGTGGTAGCCGCCCTGCTTGAAGACGGCCTGCGCCGCGCCTATCTCGATACCGAAATAGGCCCCTGGATGGCGCAGCGGATGCAGCTCGTTCATGGTTCCAGCCTGGATGCACTGGATAATCTGCAACACAAGCCCGACGTGGTGTATCTCGACCCCATGTATCCCCACAGGGACAAATCTGCATTGGTAAAGAAAGAGATGCGGGTATTTCAGTCATTGGTTGGTGCCGATACCGACGCCGATGGGCTACTGCAACCTGCATTGAAGCTGGCGCAAAAACGGGTGGTGGTGAAACGCCCCGACTACGCCGAAGATCTCGATGGCATCAAACCCAGTACCCGAATTGAAACCAAAAAAAACCGCTTCGACGTCTATGTCAAAGCAGCCATGGGTTGAGCATTCGTTAGCGTTTAAAGCGCTGCCACTGTCTCTGAATCCATAAGTTGACATAAAAAACCCATAAGCTGACAAATTAAATCCATAAACTGACACAAAACCATCATTAGAGTAGTTTGCCTGTGATTTAATTTCATATTTAAATCATTGCCTTAATACAGAATTAAATCTATAAGTTGCCAAATTCACGTTCCAACGTACGCTAGCAATATCGCATCGATTAAAATTTGCCCATGTATATTCGAAATCTACGTAAGCCGTCACCGAACGAAAGTGTGTTTAAGTTCGCCAGCGCTAAAGTGGGGGAAAGGTCATTCTCGTATCTCATGGTGCTAAATGACCACCTGATTGAACAGGTTTTGTATGATGAATAGTCCGATAAAACAGGCAACGGCTGACATTATTGGGGTGATCACCCAACCTATAATTATTCTAAAAAGTATTTTCCAGCGAATAGGTAATCGTTTCAGTAGTGCGATACCGACAACGGCACCGATGACCGCTTGAGAACTTGATACGGGCACTAGCGGGATGGGCGGCAATCCGATACTCACGAAAGCATTCGACAAGGTTTGCGATGAAAAAACAAACAGCACAATAGAGTGAGCCATTACTACCACCCAAGCGGTGACGGGGGTCATGGCAATGAGGTTGTCACCCACCGTCAGCATCACTTTTTTTGAGTAAGTAAACACCCCTATACTGATCGCGACCGCACCGATAAAAAACAGCTGCATTGCTGCTGTGAGTTCAATGTTGAACATTTTAATGGGATCAATCGGTGTACTCAGCACAAAGACGCCCATGACATTGGCGATATTATTGGCGCCTAGGCTATAGGAGCCAAAAGCCCCTGCCAAAATAAGGCCGATACGGGTCCACTTGTCGAGTTGAAACAGCCCCGGGCGAAGTTTGGCAATCGCAGATGTGACGCACTTAAACAGGATAACGGCAGTGATCGCCGCGAGTATTGGGCACAAAACCCAGGTACTTAATATTTTTGATAGCACCTGAGGTTCGGTTTTCATGCCGCTAAACAGGTTCCAGCCAATAATGGCACCAACAATGGCTTGCCCTGTAGAGACAGGCAAACCTGATTTCGTCATGAAATAAACAGTTGTTGCTGCGGCGAGTGCAACGGTAAATGCACCACCTAGTGCTGAGACTTTGCCGAGCGCACCTAAGGTATGTGATGCACCCGCACCACTGATCACAGCGCCTAAGATGACCATCACTGAGCAGATCATCGCAGCGGTCGAGAACTTAACCATGTTTGAGCCGACTGCGGTACCAAAGACGTTCGCAGCATCATTGGCTCCGAGAGACCAACCGAGAAACAGGCCGCTGGAGAGGAAGATCCAAATTGCGATATCCATATTAAAACTCCCTACTGAACGCGTTTCAGAGTAAAAATGGCTATCCGGTCACTAATGTCTTCCGCAAGGTTCGCGACTTGGTCGATACGGTCGCAAAAATAGCGCAGCTGAATTTTGTTGACTAACGGGAGATCGGTATCAAATAGCATCACTTTGGTGCGGGTGCATAGTTGGTCGGCTTGGCTTTCAAAAGCGATAACTTTGGTGTGGTACTCTTGCACTCGCTGTAAATCGGTGAAGAAGCTTTTAGCACACAGCAATGTGTGATCTATGGTGTCGCTGACGGTGTTAAGTAAACTTAACAGTTCATCGCCAATCTCTTTCGAAATAAGCGGCTGCTCAATTTTTAGGTGTAAGCCTATGGTTTCTTGTTTGTTGATTAAACGGTCGGTGAGATCAATTAATGATGCCACGTCAGAGCGTAAGTCAGGGATAAGCGTCTTTTTGTAAAGCGTATGCTCTATCTCTCTTTTTAATAGATCAGCTTGATGCTCAATACTTTGAAGTTCGGCCAGTGATTTTTCAAACTCATCGCTTTTGGCACCGTAATTTAAATAGTTTTTCCACATCTGGATGGATTTATGGTGAGATAAGGTGACCTGTTCGAAAAAGAGGTAAACCTTTGTTTCTGTAGACTCGCTCTTTGAAAGAAGCGAACTGATCCGAGAAAAGCCAAACATGGCATCTCCTTATTCTTGTGTAGATAACGCTGAGGGGAAGGCCAAATATCACAAAAGGGAGCGATTTAGTAGTATTTGGCCTTGGTCTGGCTTAATTAAACCCTTTTGACATCTTAAAAGTTTCGGATGTCTTAGAGCCGTTGTTTTCACTCGGCATGTTCACTTTATTAACTTCTTCTGACAGGTAGTTATAGGCTTCTTCCAGGTAGCTCTTATCGTTAACGTGGCCTTTAAACGAGAACTCGGTAAAGGTCACTCTTGGCTTGCGGTAATAAGGGGTCCACAATTGAAAATCGATCTCTAGATTTTCGTAGCGAGAGTCTTTTAGGCTACCTTCCCAGCCGTGCGTTCTCATGACTAATGTTTGTTGTAGCTTTTCTTTGTTACTTTCGTAGACAGGGCCAACGATTTTCCAGACGGCTTCATTGTTTTTCAATGTATGGAAGACCCGTTCGATATCGACTTTTTTGACATCAATATCAGCTGGAGAGTACGGCACATCGTAACTGACACTGTATGCTGCTTTACCATCAGTAAAATCAATCTCGGCTTTTTTGTAGTGACTTATTTCGCCAAAATCTTCAGGGTTTGCGGCTCTAAGTTTGACCGTTATCTTACTTTTTCTGGGTTTAGTGACATCTTCCCTAACGCGGATCTGAATGTTATCTGCTTTAAAAGCACGATCGGCCGTATCGATATAAGTCACAAGCTTGACTGAAATATCATCATTCAAATTGATAAAGTTAAATGCTTTTTTAAAGGCATCAGTTTGTTTGTCGGCGGCGTAGGGAAGTGTTTTTCCTACTCCCGTGTTGACATGGTATTCGAGTTCTGTAAATGCGTCTGGTGATAATGCATAAGCACTCGCACTGAGGCAGAGGTTGATAGCACCGATTAGAAATAAATTATTTCTCATAATATTGGCTCCTTACCTTAAAATGCGAACTGTAGACGAGCCTGGAAAATGTCACCGTCTTGGTCGTATTGTTCTAAGCCATTGATATCTGTATATGGCGAGACATAATCAGCCTGTGTATGTACGTAGTTAAGCTGGGCTTTAAGGTTTTCTTCTAGATACCAGTTTAACCCCAGTACGTAATCAGTTTTCTTACCGCCTTCGATACCGGCAGCAATATCATCAAAGTTGGCTTGGTCGACTCGAGCTGCTATTTCCCACGCTCCCCAGCCACCTGCAGAGATAGGGTTATCGGGAGAGACCGTTTTGAAGGTGCCCTTTTTGCCGCTGTAACGCCATTTTTCACCAGTGATGGTATAAACAGCCTGGGCATAGTAGGAGTTAACGCTCACTTTAGGATCGTTAATTTGGTCCACTGACGCGGCCATGTATTCTGCTTGTAACAATAAGTTACTATATTGATAAGCGAGCTCTACGCCGTAGTGAATGCCTGATTCAGCTTTGATTTTTCCGGTATCAACAATACGTTCTGTAGGTTTAGTATTAGGGCGTGCACGATAGCGCAGTGCTTTGGCAGCATCATCATTAAGGTCGTTGTAGAGTCCGCTCGCTCCAACATGGAAGAGGTGACCATTACTATTGATGGGAGCCATGGTGAAACGCGCATTAAGCAACTCCATTTTTGCGTGGTTCTGCTCGTCAGTTGATTCAAACTCATTTTCTGTGATCACGCCATAGCCTAAATGTAGGTTGTAGTTATTACCCACATAGCGCCACTGTAAACCTAAAGTTCTTTCTGGAGAAAAACTATCAGTTGAGGCGCGTTCTAAAAAGGCAAGGTCTGCAGAGCTACCCGTGGCTTCCATACCAAAGGCAAATTTTTGGAAACCCATTTTTAAGATTGAATTGTCCCAGCCTTTATATGTAACGTTGGCATCTTTAACTTCTACCTCGGCAAGTCCATCGAAATCAAGTTCCAGTTCATATTCCCAAGAGTTTGAAAAGTATCCCTCTATGCCAAAACGTAGGCGGCGAATACTTGCATCGGTAAAGCTTTCTACATAGTCACCGCCATTTTTGTATAGCTCATCAGCTTTGACGTAATCAGCTTGAATACGTGCTTTGAACTCTAACGTAGAGCGGCCATCTTGGGAAATAAAAGCTGGGCTTGGTGAGTCTTTAGAGAATTTTAGGCGGTCGACTTTATTGGCGGCATCTTTGGCTTCAATCAACTCCATTTCTAATGCATTGAGTCTTTCTTCTAGCTCTAAGACCTTATCTGCCTCCGTGGCCATGACTGCAGATGAAAAACATAGCACTGAGGCGGAAATTGCTAGCGCGACAGGTGAGATTTTAAATATATTTTTAGTGTTCATAAAACGCTTCCTTCAGTAACTTTTCATTGTATACGATTGGTGTTAAACGCTTTCTAAACTTGATGTGTTAAGAGTATGCTTTATACGTGATAAAAAACATGATCGATGTCAACTAATCACTACCAAATCGTACAGATCCGTTCTTTTTTGTGACTGGTTTTTCTTAAGGGCAGGAGAGCTTATGTATAAATGCTGCGATATACAGAGATGCTATCTTACACAGGGGGGATGCGGGTCGTTAACCACTCTGGTGTTGGTTGAAAATGTTGTCAGATTAGGTACGTTTTCTTCATGAGGAATTAACTCGTAGCGCCATGTTTTATATCTACTTTATCTATGCGGTGTATCCCCTTGCGGCTGACAAAAAGCTTGTAGTGATCATGGGTTGTTTGCTCGCGATGTTGCAGTGTAACAATGAGATGTATCGTATTGACTTTGTGGATGTTGGTATATTTGATATTTGACTCATTTTCATACCAGTGTTGACTGACTACCTTGGGAAGGGCTCGCAAGGGCCTGCTTAGGTTTATTGTAAGTTCATCTAAAAGCTTCATGCTTTCATTTAGTGATCTTTTTTGCACAAAGTAGTAACTGCGCTGGTGGATTAGAGCGGTATTTAACTGATTGCTTTCGATATTTTTTATGTGTCTAATGATTGCCTTTACCTCATCGCTAAACTGATGCTGATTTTGTCGGTAATAGGTCTCTTTAATATCGCATAAACTATTGTTATCATTAGTATAGAAACGATAGTGATGTTGAAAACAATTTGAAAAAAACTTCTGCATTAAGTAATTGCGACCAAGTTCTTTAATGCGATCTTTAAAAATATACGAGAGGACTAAAGATACAAAGAAGGGAGTGGAAAAGTTACCAAAAGCTTTCTGAGTTGCGAAGGCTACACCTGTCGCAAATGCCATTGCTAATGCTGCGGAAAATCCAAATATCAGTTGTTCTACAACTACACCATCTTTTAACTTTTTACGACGGATTTTATAGGGGCTATTAATAATCCTACGCCCCATATGTAAACGGCGCAGCAGCTTCTCTAGTCTATCTTCGGTTATTTCTGTTAATTTAACATGATGCTGACTAGCATAATCTTTAATTCTGGTGATGTGTTTTTCAATCTCATCCTTTTCTGTTTTACAGGCTTTGTGTTTATGCCGGATTAGTACTTGGTGGAAATTGTAGATGAGTTGATGATTCGCGAGTTGGAAACGCTTATGGTGAGTTAGGTTTTTCTCATTTTCATGAATACCTTGGAAGGATTCAATCATGTCGGCAATGAGCTCTAACTGCGGAGTATCACCTGTCGATAGCATGTGATTAATGCCAGAGATAAAGTCAGACAACGCGTGAATATAATTGTTGGAGTTATGCTTTGCTTTAGCATATGCGGTTTGTTTAAGGATGAGCAAGTCGCGTTTGACTGAATCGATATCTATCGGAGTCGCTTTTATTAATGACTGCTTTTGCAATAGTGATTCATAGAAGTAAGATTGGGAGAAGAGGTCGCTATGATCGGCCAATTGTGTAGGATAAAAGTAGTGTACTTTTATCCGAGCATTTTTAACGGGAGCAGCAAGCTCAACGTTAATGGCTAAGTGGTATCGGTCGGCAATCGATAGCGACAACATAAATTTTATTCTTACCAGGTGCTATAAGGTTGCTTCATTAACATCGAGTTGTAGTAGCGAGCGTCACCTGTCACTTCTTCTCCTAGCCAGCTAGGTTTGTTAACTGTTTCGGCTTCAGTTGTCAGTTCAACTTCTGCGACAATTAATCCTTGGTTACTTTGGTAGAACTCATCGACTTCAAAAATATGATTTTCATATTCCACCAAATAGCGGGTTTTATCAATAACACCAGGTTCGCAAATTTTGAGAAGCTCTTGTGCCTCATCGACAGATATTTCATTTTCCCATTCGTAACGTGAAGCACCTGATTCACTACCGATGCCTTTGATGGTGAGAAAGCCTTTATCGCCCTTAACCCTCACTCTAACGGTCCTCTCGGGCACGCTACTTAAGTACCCTTGAATGATTCGCACTGAGCGGGCAGCTTGCTGTTTGAATTCATTGCTTCTAACTAAATATTTACGCTCAATTTCTTGTGCCATGATTTTTTCCCTTAAGATTAATTAGCTAGTGGTAAGTTTTTCATGCCAATGACACGCTTTATCGCTTGCAGATAATTAATGTTCTCTACGCCTTCGAGTTTTACATCTTTAATGGTTTTCTGGATATCTTCGAGTTCGGTTGACTCACTGTTAATACTGACAATTCGTGCGCCGTTAACCAGTACATTTGCTACTTCACAAATGGTGTTATTGACCATGTAGCCATAACGCTCTTTATGAATTTTTACTGCTTGTAGATCGGGGTGGGCATCGATAATTGCGAGGAACTCTTCAAAAGTGTAACTCTCCTTATCTAAGGTTGGTTGTTCAACCATGAATGCTGGAAAAATTTCTTCTATTAACTGTGCGGCACTGATGGGAAATTCAGCTTTTAGTTTCGGATCCCACTGCTCAAGACCATCAATAGTTTGCACGTAGCATTTTACGTCCATTTTTCCGTCCCGAATTTTAGTGTTATTTAGGTCGTTAGTTCGAGACATGATGTAGATCTCATCGCTTTCTCGGTGCCAGACTTTTTCTGGGACAGGAACAGACAGACGGGCCATGCGTTTAGCTGCTTCAGTAAAATCTTGACCGAACGTGCGGAATTCGAAACGAGGCTTTGAAATTTCACCAATTTTAAGTTCTGACATAGATGCTTCCTTGATGTGTTTTTAGGTGGCTAAGTACGCTATTTACACTACTCCTAAAAAAATAAAAAAAACCGATCCAGATCAAATTTAACAGATCTAGTTACCACCTGATCTTACACTCCATCACCGAAACCACCACAAGCTAGTATGGAAATCATTGATATCATTTGCTTTTTGTGATTTTATGTTGTGACAAATATTTTTAAAGGATGTTTATGTAATAACTAACTTACATTTATGTTGATCTGGATCCAGTTTCGTTGAAACGCATGATAGTAAGGTTTGCTTATTCACTATCCAGATTAAGGGCGCAGTTTGATGACTAAAGGAAACGTTAGTGCAGCCAATCCGCTAGATATGCATCAAGATTCAACAGGTGGGCTTGCTGTAAGATATAACCCTAGTAACAAAGCGAAGGTAGAAAAGGCTATGAGTGTGGAAAAAAAGGAGGTGAGCCAAGTCGATCCACTCGATATGAATCAATACCGTATGGAAAAGTTACCCGTTAGACATAAAAGCATTATTGAAGTATGGCTAGCTAGGGCGGGTATCTGGATTGCGGCGGCGGTATTCGTATTGTTACTGAGCAGTCAGCCGCTCAGTTTTCTTGTGGATTTTGATCCGAACATGCTGAGTAAAACTGCTGCAGCCCACTTTGCTGAAGTCGGTGGTGTGCTATTTAGTTCGCATGGCCAGGCTATGCTGGCTGTTTTTTGTGCAGCCGTTATTTTATGGATTACAGAGCCAATTCCAAACTATTTGACCTCATTAATGGTGATCATAGCGATGGTCTTAACGGGTGTTCTACCGGAAAAAGTTGCTTATGCTCAGTTAGGCCACCCGATTATGTGGCTGAATATATTGTCTTTTATTTTAGCCTCTATGCTGGTGTCATCGGGTGCTGCTAAACGTTTCGCTCTATGGTTTATTTGTCGATTTGGCACCAGTGCTACTCCTATTTTTTATAGCTTTATGGTCATTAACCTCGCGTTGTCTGCATTTATCTCGGCGACAACCGCGAAAGCTGCGATTTTGATGCCCATTTTTATGGTCGTAGCTGCAGTTTATGGCGCCAGAGGCGGAGATAACAAGAATAACTTCGGTCGTAATTTAGTTTTACAAAATCTGTTGCAAATAAATCTCTGTGCAGGTGCGTTTGTGACCGGATCTGGGGCAAACCTCCTGGCGGCGAGTTTAATTGCAGGGGCTATTGGCGGCAGTTTTTTCTTTGCCGATTGGATGATAGTGGCGATGCCAATTGTCATTTGCATGGTGGTGATTGGTTGGTTAATTGCCACCAAAATTTTCTTCCCATTGGCTGAAGAAGAACGATTACCACAAATTGAGGGAGGAATGGAGCGTCTAAAAGAAGAACTGGCTAAAATGGGAACAATCTCGACGCGAGAGATAAAGTCTATTGTGATTTTTGTGACCATCTTAATATTTTGGGCAACCGATAAGTATCATGGTGTTAGTGCAACCGCAATTGCGTTTATTGGTGCCATTGTCGCTTTAAGCCCTAGAATTGGTGTCGTCAATTGGAACCAAGTGGATGTGCCTTGGCATCTACTGCTGTTTTCGGCAGGTGCTTATACGTTGGGAGCAGGGTTTAAACAGACGGACTTACCTAATTTAGCGGTGAATTTTAGTTTAGAGTACTTTGGTTTAGATGAAGGTACGCCATTTAGTGTCTTCTATATTTTGCTCACCGGGGCCATGCTGTTTAGTTCATTGGTATTTCAGTCTAAAACCATGAGGACTATGCTATTCGTGCCAATAGCCATTGGTATAGCACAACGTTTTAATTTTCCGATTATAAGCTTGGCATTACCTGTCGCATTATTGATTGAGCATGTGTATGTATTACCCTTTAATAGTAAGCCTGCGTTACTTTTGTATTCAACAGATCATTATAGTTTGAGCGATACCTTTAAGTTTGGGTTTACTATGTTATTAATTGGCTGGGTGACAAGTATTTTAATGGGTGAAACCTGGTTTAGATGGTTGGGCTATACACCAAATGGTGTGTTTGGCTAAGGCCGCTCTTCATTGTGAAATTGAATATTATTGAGAGTTTGCTATGAGCGCAAAGAATAATGAAATCCGCAGTAAGCTAGCCCTATTACAATTGGCAACTGAACTTGGCAGTATCAGTAAAGCCTGTGAAATTATGGGATATAGCAGGGACAGTTATTATCGCTTCAAAAAGCAATACGAGACTGTTGGTGAGAGAGGGTTGAAGAATCTGTCGCGGAAAAAGCCTGCGATGAAAAACAGAGTTTCTCAAGAAGTTGAAGATCAAGTTATTGAGATTGCACTCGATTATCCGAACTACGGACAAGCTAAAGTCGCAGAGTTACTCGGTGCGAGAGGCTGTAATATATCTGCCAGCGGTGTCAGAACGATTTGGCTAAGGCATAACTTAGAGACCAAAAAGAATCGCCTGTTGGCATTACACAACAAACTCAAGCAAAATCAAATTATTGCACCATTAGAGCTTCAGCACATTGAACAGCTTTACAAGCAAGATCCTAATGACCCCAATATTGAGTGCCTTTACCCTGGCGACATATGTGTGCAAGATACTTTTGATCTAGGTGTCATTTCTCCACTAGGGCAGCTGTATCTACATACCTTTGTGGACGGGTATAGTCAGTATGCGATATCGACTGTCATGACCGATAACAGTTCGGCGAGTGTAGTTCAATTTTTGCGTGAGGTTGTGCTGCCTTGGTATCGAGATAAATCGATTAACATCAACAGTATTTTGACAGATCGAGGACCTGAATTCTCAGGTAAGAAAAGCCAAGAATTTAGTCAGTTCTTGAGCGAACAACAGATTAACCATATTCAGATGAGGGCGTATAACGGCCCTGTTGTTAACGGGTTAGCGGCAAGATTTCAGACATTTGCCTATAGTGAGTTCTTTGAGCCTTACTTTAAGGCGAATAAAGTCGAATCATTGGCACAGGTCAATCATCAATTTACTGCATGGCAAGCTGATTATAATCAATATCAACCATTGTCGGGGCGCTACACCTTAGGCAGAACCGCGAAGGAGGTCTTAAGTATTAGTCTTCACTTGATTGAAACCAAAGTTTAGTTCAGCTTGAATTTCATTGGCCAGATACATATTTGTCAGCTTATGGATCTAGTTTATGTCAGCTTATTCTTTCAGCGACAACAAACTTGGCAGCAGTGACGACGCTATCATACCGGCCATCAGTAAATACTGTGTCAGGGAATATTGCTCTCCAATCAGCAAGACCCCCAGGGCAATCCCGGTAATCGGATTGGCGATGCCACCAAAGGTAAAGTCCACAATACTCATCCGCTGCATCAAAAACACGTACAGACCGTAAGCCAGCACTGTGTTGAACAGCACTATCCAGCCAATTCCGGCCAATTCGCGGCCGCTGAAACCATCTGCCACAGCAGCAAAACCAGCAGGTGCCAGCAACCACTGCACGGCACTGATCAGTGCAAGGATGGCGCCACCCAGAATAAGCTGCCATACCAGCACGTCCCACCAATGCAGCTTACCACTCAGAGTTTGCGTCATCCGGCTGCCAACAATAATGCAGCCAATTGCCGCCAGCATCGCAACCAACCCTACCGGATTGAGGGTAAGGCTGCCCGGATTGAACAGCATTAACCCGAGCAGTAACAAAGACACACCGGCCACAATTTGTGCAACTGAAGGCTTATGCTTCAACACCAGAAATTGGAAAATCATCGCAAACAATGGCACCGATACCATGCCAACACCTGAGATAGCAGAGGGCAAAGTATGGGCCATCACAAAGATCAAACTGAAGAATAATGCGATGTTCACCGCCCCCAGTTTGAGCAGTGGCCAAAGCTGTTGACCAGAGGGCAAGCGGGGGCGAACACTCCACAGGATAAGTCCGGCGGGCAACGCCCGAATCGCCCCTAAAAGCAGGGGTGGCCAGTCGGGTAAGGTGTACTGAGTGACCCCGTAGGTAGTTCCCCACAAGGCAGCCGTGAGTAAGGCTAAAATTATGTTCATATAAAGTATCTTCACATCAAGATTTATTTCAGCCTATCTCAGAAAAATCTTTCCGTAAAGTATCTTTATGCTAAGATACTTTTATCCCAATGAAAAATTGAGAATTATTATGGATTCTGTAGATAAGATTTTGGCGCAGTGGGAAAAAGAGAAACCCGACATGGATACCCTTCCAATGGGTATCATGGGTCGCCTGGCAAGACTTACCAAGCATCTGGAGCAGGAAATTACTCAGTGCCACAAGGCTTATGGTCTCAAACCCGGCGAGTTTGATGTGCTCGCAACCTTGCGTAGAAGTGGGGCGCCATACCGGCTTACACCGTCCGATTTGTTGGCTGCCATGATGCTGACATCCGGTGCCATGACCAACCGACTCGACCGCCTGGAAGCCAAAAAGCTGATAGCCCGCGAACCAAGTCAAAAAGACAGACGTAGCGTCGAAGTCTGCCTTACCCCCAAGGGTATTTCGACTCTGGCACAGGTGTTATCAAGTCATGTAGAAACCCAACAACGGTTACTAAGCAAGCTCGCTCGCAATGACCAGCAAATTCTGAGTTACTTGCTTAAAAACTGGCTGCAGAATTTCGAATAAGCAGATTCAGAAACCAAACAGAAACCAAATAAAAAAATGTGCGATGTAAACATTTAGATTACTGTCGGGCAATACGGGCAACAATCTAACACGGTTTCCGAATCGCCAACCCGTCGGTGCTTTTGCGACCGGCTCTCTCTGTTAATCCCCGCCGCAAATAAAACCAATTAATTCACCCATTAGTATAGGGCATGCTTTCTGTCTGGCACAAAAGCCTGCACTGGCACATATCTGCATCGTGATAGTCCCAGGCAAATTTTTCTCGCTGATCGCAAACAATGCCCAGCACCGGCTGGAAAAGTTAACAATTGGCAGTATCAAAACCAGCATCATCCTTACTGGTATATGGCAGAGTTTGTTCAGGAAGTATGCAACCAGAGACGCCTAACTAAAGGCCCGGCAGCCAAACATGCATGGAATCCCCTAACTCAACCATAGACATGATGAATTAACATTTTTCACCCGTTAGATTGTAATCTACCAATTTAAAATGCATTTTTGTCGAACAGCACGTTTAAATTCATCCATAAAAATAGGCAGGAATACGTCTGATGCTACCTTGCCACAGCAGCGTCTGTTAAGTGGCCGGTACCACACTATTCGTTTTTAAAGCGTCAGCAAATGTTCATTTAAGCGGAGGGAAGAACTTGCGATTGATATGTGATAGCAAGTGATGAATTTTATAGACCAGGGTGAACAAGCCGCAGCAGGCCACGGGCCTGACAATACAGACAGATATATGACGAGCAAAATCGCCTGTCCGCTGAAAAGTCCAACATAACGAATGAAAATAACTCACCAATAAAACACCACAGCGCAACACTTATCCGATCCATATCATGGGCAGGAAAAATCCGTGGCTTAGCTAAATTGCTATTGTGGCAGTTTTACATTGTATTTTTTGAAATACCAAATGACGGCGGGTAACTCGAGCACGAAGTAACTCAGCAGCGTAAACCAGAACCAATTCACATCGGCGACAAGCAAACTGAACTCAGTATCCGTGCCCCAATATTTAGTACCAACGATAAGTAACGCCAACGCCGAGGCGGCCATGTCGCAAATGGAAATCCGCTGAAAACTGTTACCTGCGATTTTGGGATATACCGAAATATAGGCAACCAGAATTATTGCCAGATTTAACAAAACAACCGCCAATTCAGGCGTAAAACCGTTCATCTTAGATTCCACCAAATACTGTCGGCCCAATAGTAACCGCGAGCGTCAGTAACTGAAAGTACATCGCCGCGTCTATTGGCAACAAAGCAAAATATGTGACATCAGTAAGCGGTGGGAAGAACAGCTTTCTTCGGCGGGGTAACTAAAGACTGCTGTCTGAATTTTTCTATTAATCCGTCTTCTGTCATTTGCCTCAAAACCGCCTCAAAAGGCACGGCAAGTGATGCATTTTTTGAGTGTAATATCGGATAGCCGTACACATTCTCCAAAGCGCCGGCCTTATACAGCGTCAGACCATAAAACTCACCCTGCTCGAGCACCGAACCTACATCTATCTCTATATCTATAAAAACGTCTGTGCGCCCAGCAACCAATCTTTTAAGGCCTGTTTCCCAATCATTTGCCGCTGACAAATGACCTGGTTTGATTAAAGGTGTCAGCCGAGACTCGGCGAGGAGTACACCTCGGCGATATTCAACCTTCAGATCCAACTGGGCCAACTCTTCCCAACTGTGCACCTGCAAGTCTTTTTGCAGTGTGTAAGCAACCATATCGCTCCAGGCGACAGCGACCGGAACCAGTATAAGGTCGGGATGCCGCTCAACAAACACTTCGGTTCTGGCAAGCTCTCCATCCACTTTACCCTGAAGCAGCAGCATCTCTCCTCTTTTCTCTGGGAAACGCTGAATTTCATATTGCAAATTCATACGTTTAAACGCCTCGTCATAAACGAGACTTAACCATCTGAAGGCGCTTTTATCTTCATCCCTGGAATTAGTGAAGATAAGTGGTTGATCGCTGGCCCGGACTCCAATGCCAAAGCCCACATACACTAAAGTGATCCAAAATAGCCAATGATAACGCTTCACTGCTGCCCTCTTGTCTTCCCTGTGTTTACGGCTTTTTAAAGTATAGGTCGATATTTTTATGTCCATTGAGGGTATTCGACTATATACGCCCGCAACAGTTGGAATAAATCCAAGACACCCACTGCAAAAAAGCCGATAATTACGCTAATTTTTCAGCGGTTTTGCCGCGGGGCAACTGCACTTGCCTGCCACATCTGGAATTATCCCATGGAAATCAAAGTTAATTTTCTCGACAACCTGAGACTCGAAGCCAAATTCGACGACTTCACCGTAGTCGCCGACCAACCCATTCGCTACAAGGGGGATGGCTCAGCTCCCAGTCCATTTGACTACTTCCTTGCTTCTTCAGCCCTTTGTGCCGCCTATTTTGTAAAGGTGTACTGCGTATCGAGAGACATCCCAACCGAAGGTATCCGCCTGTCGCAAAACAACATTGTCGACCCGGAGAACCGCTATAACCAGCAGTTCAAAATTCAGGTGGAATTACCAGAGAGCATCAGCGATAAAGACCGCGAAGGCATTTTGCGCTCCATCGACCGCTGCACCGTGAAGAAAGTGGTGCAGACCGGCCCCGAGTTCGTTATCGAAACCGTGGAAAACCTCGACGAAGACGCCCAGGCTATGCTGATGGTGAAGCCGGATGGCGACCACAGCACCTTTATTGTGGGTAAGGATCTGCCGCTGGAGCAGACCATCGCCAATATGACCGCCAAGCTGGCTGAGCTGGGAATGAAGATTGAAATCTCCAGCTGGCGTAACCTGGTGCCCAACGTCTGGTCGCTGCACATCCGCGACGCCGCCTCGCCCATGTGTTTCACCAACGGTAAAGGCGCCACCAAAGAAAGCGCCCTGTGCTCGGCACTGGGTGAATTTATCGAGCGTCTTAGCTGCAACTTCTTCTATAACGATCAGTACTTTGGTGAAGAAATTGCCAATGCCGAGTTCGTGCATTACCCCAACGAAAAGTGGTTCCCGCTGGAGGAAGACGACTCGCTGCCGACAGGCCTGCTGGACGAGTATTGCCTCGATATTTATGACAACGATGGCGAGCTGTGTGGCTCACATCTGGTGGATACCAACTCGGGCAACTATGAGCGCGGCATCTGCGCCATCCCTTACACCCGCCACAGCGATGGCGAGACCGTGTACTTCCCGTCCAACCTGATTGAAAACCTGTTCCTCAGCAACGGCATGAGCGCGGGCAACAACCTGGCCGAAGCCAAGGTGCAGTGTCTGTCGGAAATCTTCGAGCGCGCGGTAAAACGCCAAATTATCGAAGAAGAAATTGCCCTGCCGGACGTGCCTAAAGAGGTGCTGGCCAAGTACCCTTCCATAGTAGCGGGTATCGAAGCGCTGGAGGCCCAGGGCTTCCCTGTTGTGGTGAAGGATGCCTCCCTCGGCGGCCAGTTCCCGGTAATGTGTGTAACCCTGATGAACCCACGCACCGGCGGCGTATTTGCCTCCTTCGGCGCCCACCCAAGCCTGGAAGTGGCGCTGGAGCGCAGCCTCACCGAGCTGCTGCAGGGCCGCAGCTTCGAGGGTCTGAACGATGTGCAAAAACCCACCTTCAACAGCATGGCGGTGCAGGAGCCGGAGAACTTCGTTGAGCACTTTATCGACTCTACCGGGGTGATCTCATGGCGCTTCTTCAGTGCCAAACACGACTACGAGTTCGTGGAGTGGGATTTCTCCGGCAGCAATGAAGAAGAGTCCGCCGCCCTGTTCGGCATTCTCGAAGATCTGGGTCTGGAAGCCTATGTGGCCGAGTTCACCGCCCTTGGCAGCGCCTGCCGGATTCTGGTGCCCGGTTACTCCGAGGTATATCCGGTGACCGATCTGATTTGGGACAACACCAATAAGGCATTGGATTTCCGCGAAGATATCCTTAACCTGCACCGCCTGAGCGACGCCGAGCTTGCCGATTTGGTTGAGCGTCTCGAAGACAGCGAACTGGATAACTACACCGACATTATCACCCTTATCGGTATCGAGTTTGATGAGAATACCGTTTGGGGTCAGCTGACCATCCTCGAGCTCAAGCTGCTGTGCTATCTGGCGCTGGGCGAGTTGGAAGCGGCCCAGGAGCTGACCGAGACCTTCCTGCAGTACAACGACAACACGGTTGCCCGCGGCCTCTTCTATCAGGCCATGTCGGCAGTGCTGGAAATCAGCCTCGACGACGAGCTGGCGCTGGACGACTACCGCCACAACCTCGGCCGCATGTTCGGCGAGGAGACAATGGCCGCCGTTATCGGTTCAGTGGAAGGTCGGGTACGCTTCCATGGCCTCACCCCAACCAGCACCAAGCTGGAAGGGCTGGATCGCCATCGGCGTTTGATTGAAAGCTACAAGAAACTGCACGCCGCCCGCGCCAAACTGGCTGGGCTGTAATACGTAGCGCTGATTTTGTGCGTTACTGACGCTTAACCGGACATCAAAAAGCCAACCCCTGGGGTTGGCTTTTTTGTTGGCGCAAAAACTGACCTCAGGCGCTGAGGTAGCTGCCGAGCAGCTCGCGGATATCGGCGGGGATCGCCACGCTCTTTTCGGTCTGGTAGTCGTAATGAACCAGGGTGGTCTTGGCTTCGGCGGTCATCTTGCCGGCCTGAAAGCTCTGCTGCAGCACTTCAAAACTGGAGTTACCGATACGGGAGATGCGGGTAACCACCTCAACCGGCTTACCGTAATAGGTGGGTGCGGTGAAGGCGATAGTAAAGCCAGCCACAATCAGGTTCCAGTTGTTCAGGTCCAACTCGGGGTTGAAGATGGCAAAAATCGGCTCGCGGGCGGCCTCAAACCACACAGGAATAACTGTGTTGTTGATGTGACCGAGGCCATCGGTTTCATTGAATCTGGGTTGAATACTGAGGTCAAACTGGGCCATATCATTTCTCTGAAAATGCTTGTTGTTGTCGCAGCCGAGTATATCAGCAGATGAAATAAGCAAAAGGCCGCAATGCGGCCTTTTTGTTTTGATCAACCGCCGTACATGGCACTGATTTCCCGTTGATATCTGTGGTAAATCACCTTGCGTCTGAGCTTGAGCGTTGGGGTAATAAGCCCCGACTCCATGGTGAAGGCATCGGGCAACAGGGTAAATTTCTTGATTTGCTCAAAACCCGCCAACTCTTCCTGCATCAGCTTAAGCCGCGCTTCGAAGTGCTCCAGCACATGGCTGTGACGAATGAGCTCCAGCGGCGATTCGTACTTCAGTCCTTTCTCCCCGGCCCAGGTTTCCAGCGCCTCAAAGGCAGGCACAATCAGCGCCGTTACATAGTTGCGGGCATCGGCGACAATGGCTACCTGTTCGATAAAGGGACAACGGCCCACCATGCCTTCTACCCGCTGCGGCGCAACATATTTACCGTTGGAGGTTTTCATCAACTCCTTGATACGGTCAGTAATAAAAAGATTCCCTTGTGCATCAAGGCGCCCTGCATCACCGGTTTTAAACCAACCATCATCAAAGGCGGCGGCAGTATCTTGCGGGCGCTTGTAGTAGCCGGTCATTACGGTATCGCCACGCACCAGAATTTCATCGTTTTCGCCAATTCGCACTTCAACATCTGGCAAACACTGACCATTTGAGCCGGGCACCCGATTATCTAAAGTATTGCAGGTTACCGTAGCCGTGGTTTCTGTCAGGCCGTAGCCGCAGAGTACGGGCACATTCACCGCATCAAAAAACGCACTCACATCCACATTCAACGCTGCGCCGCCGCAGGGCATAAACTTAAGCCGGCCACCCAGCACTTCGCGGATTTTGCTGCCCACCAGTTTATCGGCAAGTCTGGCCTGCAAAGACAACAGCAAACCGCCCCTGCGACGCCCCTGAGCCACTTCGAACTGGCGAGAACCCACATTCATGGCCCAGCCAAACAAGGCCTTGCGGGAAGCCGGTGCGCGGGACAGCTTGTCCTGCACCGCACTGTAGATCTTTTCGAGGAAACGCGGCACCACACACAGCGTATGGGGGCGTACTGCGGCAATGGCTTCTTTCACCTTATTGGTGTCGGCCAGATACACGTTGCGGCCGCCACGGCCGAGCACATAGAAACTCCAGCCGCGCTCAAATACATGGCTTAACGGCAAAAACGCCAGCGATACATCGCCTTCGGTAAAGGCCAGCCGCTTATCGTGCTGATAGATGGTGGAAGCTATGGCGCGATGGGGCAGCATGACGCCCTTGGGATCGCCGGTGGTACCCGAGGTGTAAATCAGGGTCAGCAAATCATCCAGCGAGGTGCTGTCCAGGCGTACGCCCAGCTCTTTGGCAGCATCACCAATGGGCTCGCGAGCCAACACTGCAGACAGATGGCAGTCATTAACATGTGTCAGACTTACGCTGTCACCGAACAGGATCACCGATTTCAATGCCGGGCACAGAGTTCGCAATTGGCTGGCAAGTTGATAACGCTCGGCGTTATCCACAAACATCACAGCCACTTCGGCATCATTAAGAATGTAAGCCGCCTGTTCCAGGGTATTGGTGGGGTAAATTGGCACCACCACGCCACGGGCTTTAAGAATCGCAACATCGGCAACAGTCCATTGTGGACAATTGTTCGACATAATCGCGACCCGATCCTGCACACCAAGACCTTCAGCGATAAGTTGCATTGCCAGCTGATCACTGCTGTGATCAAATACGTGCCGGGAAACCTGATCCCAGGGCGCAGCCATTTCAAAGCCTTCCAGGGCGATGGCGTCGGGGTTTTGTTTGGTTTGGGCTTTCAGCAACCGAACCAGATGAAATTGTTCTAGTGACATGGGAATACCTGCCTGATGACCGGAAATGACCAAACAACTTTTGGCGTACATCTGTTCCTGTTTTGGCGGCATTCTAGCCCAGCTAAGGGGCAAAGGTAAGAGTTATTGCTCTAATTTTGTCGAAAAAGCGAACTGCACCATCAGCCAAATGCCGCAACAACTCCCATCAGTCACGCGGCAGGTGTCTGCGGGTCAGGTACATCACAAACAACGACAGCAACACCAAAGCGGCATTCACAGCCAGCCATAACTGTGGGTTTACATTGCCCTTATCACTAAGCCGAATAGCAACATCCACTGTCACCAACGGGAAAATCATCAACAACATTAAACCTGTAGTGTGCAGGCTGGTCTTACAAAACACCCCGAAAGCCAGAGTAAAACCAGCACCCCAAAGTGTCGCAAGAATTGCTAAAAGCCAGATCCACACCGGCAAATCAAACAGGGACACACTGATAACACTGCTCAGTGTTATCGACAGGCCGGTCAATCCCAAAAACTTAAGCTGTGCCCAAAAGAAGCGATCACAGAAATGATTCCAACCAGAAAAAACCGGCAATACCAGCAGTGGGTCTGCTGATCGCCAGCGCATGGTACGTGTCCAATGGGACATACCACTCATCATCACTGTAAATTGCACCCATAAATGCAAAAAGCTCACTTCGCTGCCTTTCATTTTCAGCAACAAAGTCACCAGCAGCACCAATACCGGCATCAACACCAACACAGCATTGATAGCTGGCCCACCAAAATAGCTCATGGGAAACAAGCGAACATCAAGGGATTGAGTGACACCAAGCCAACGCCAACTGGGCAGGAAAAAGCCACCGGTAGTCATACCGTTGCAATAAAGACTAACTGCATCTTTTTGCCAGAGCGTGCCCCACAGGCGAGAGTCCAGCCACAGCCAAACCAGAAATGCCAGTGGCAGCGCCAGAATATTCAGTACAGGCAGCATCGCCAGCAAAGGTTTAAGTAATACCACAACCAAAAAGGCGACCATGGACAAGTAGAAGCTGCCGGGCCGTCGCTGACACAGAAATACAAACAGGGCGCCAATCAGCAGTGCCAGACCGCCATATCCCAACGGCACATCAAGGAAATACCAGGCCAGCAGAGAACCCCCAAAGGCCGCACCGAGCAAAAATCTGGCATGCCCCCGCACCAGCGCCACAAAACCCGGGTTAACCAGAGTCCACTCGGCGGCATGCAGCCGGTTGCGTTGCCAGGCAATGGCTGAGCACAGGCCTATCATGGCAAAGGCCAGCATAAACCCTGCCTCATCCAGGCGTTGGAACAGTAAAGCTACAGGTACGAATACCACAAAAAACATCACCGCCATGCCGATAAAACTGGCACTGCCGATATCTCGGCACCACAGCGGCCAGAATCCCCTCAGGGCGCTCATGGATGCAGCTCCATAAACAGCTGTTCCAGGTTCAATTTTTCCGCCTTAATAAGTCCGCTAATTGACTGTTCGGCATAGCCATCCACCACCACGCGGTTGCCATTTTGCCCCAGCACCTTAAGCTGCGGCGGCAGTTTGGCATCGCGTTCAAGGGTCAGTAAACGAATCGATTCACGGACACTGTCCAGCTCTCCGCAAATCAGCAACTTGCCATCTTTCAGCAGCGCCACATGGCTGGCAACCCGCTCCAGATCCGAGGTGATATGGGATGAAAACAGCACCGCCGAACCCGATTCCAGCGCCAGCTCAAACAGGTCGCCCATAAAACGGCGTCGGGCAGAGGGGTCGAGACTGGCCACGGGTTCATCAAGGATTAACAAACTGGGACGATAGGCCATGGCCATGATGATGGCCAGCGACTGGCGTTGCCCCACACTGAGCCGGTTGACCTGAGCTTTGCTTTCCAGCCCGAACCGATTAAGCCAGTTGTGTTCAAGCTGTCTATCCCAGTCAGGATAAAAGCTGGCATGCAGCGCCAGCGCGCGCTCAACACTGAAACCCTCGTAGCCAAAATGCTGCTG
>NZ_JBFKLW010000001.1:0-159903 GCF_041630135.1 Shewanella sp. | reverse complement strand
GTTGGCGTTAAGCTATATCCAGTCAATTCCGGTCAATAACTATGCTTTGGGTCAAACTTGAGCAATCTGGTCCGTGAATCGTTTTACAGCGCCGCCCGTTGGGAGTAATCTTGCCCCTCGTCGATTTTCGACCTGCATGGACATGCAATTGGCGTCGCACTATGGCAAGGCCAAGGCTCCGGACAGGGCCACTGGGCTAACATGTAACAGGTTAAGGTGCTCACACCGTGGCTACAGAAAAACAAAATCATAATCTTCGGACAATATTGACCTTTATCGTCCCGTCTCTCATTGGCCTTCTGCTGTTTATGACCCCCATCAGCTATCAGGATGCCATTACCATTCCTATTGCCATCATCGCCAAGGCACTGCAAAACGCCCTGAGTGACAGCGCAACAGCATTGGTGACAGCCCTGGTGGTGCTGACCACAGCAGCTTCGATTCTGGCCAGGTTATTCAAGCCCGCCTTTGTAACCGGAAATGGATTCCTCAGCGGCCTGCTGCTTGTCAGCCCCATGTGGTTTGTTATCAGAATTCTCGGCGCAATATTCATTGTCATGACATTTGCCGGCATGGGTCCGGAAGCAATTACTTCCGGCAATACCGGTGGTTTGGTACTGAATGATTTATTGCCGGTACTGCTAAGTGTGTTTATTTTTGCCGGTTTATTGTTACCCCTGCTGCTGAATTTTGGTCTGCTGGAACTCTTGGGCGCTCTGCTGACCAAGATCATGCGCCCGGTGTTCAACCTGCCCGGCCGATGTGCCATCGATTGCATGGCCTCCTGGCTTGGTGATGGCAGCGTAGGCATATTGCTCACCAGCAAACAATATGAAGGCCGATTCTATACTGCCCGTGAAGCTGCGGTAATTGGCACCACATTCTCTGCCGTATCCATTACCTTTTCGCTGGTGGTGATTTCGCAGGTGAAGCTGGAAGCCATGTTCGTACCTTTCTACCTGACAGTATGTCTGGCAGGCATAGTGGCGGCCATTGTGGTGCCAAAACTGCCACCACTGCGCTGGAAGAAAGACAACTATATCGATGGCAGTCCACGCCACCCCGACGATGAAGTCATCCCCGCTGGCCACAGCGCTCTGAGTTGGGGTTATGACCGGGCACTTGCCAAAGCTGCCAGCAGTGGCAGTGCAAAAGAGACCCTCATCGAGGGGATTAAAAATGTGGCCGATATGGTGCTGGGCATACTTCCTGTGGTTATGGCCATTGGTACCATGGCACTGATTGTGGCTGAATACACCCCGATTTTTGATTATCTGGGAATGCCCTTTATTCCACTGCTTGAACTGCTGCAAATCCCCGAGGCGACCGCTGCCTCCAAGACCATTGTGGTGGGCTTTGCCGATATGTTTATTCCCTCGATTCTGGCCGCCAGCATTGAGTCAGATATCACCCGCTTTGTCATTGCGGCTCTGTCAGTCACTCAGCTTATCTACATGAGTGAAGTGGGTGCCCTGCTGATTGGGTCACGCATTCCGGTCAATCTGCCTGAATTGTTCGTGATTTTTATTCTGCGTACCCTGGTCACTTTGCCGGTTATTGCGGGAGTCGCGCACCTGCTGTTCTGACCCAAAGTCAGCGGTGAAAAAACCGGCGTTTCAGGCCGGTTTTTTCTTAGCTGAAACTCGCATGTTTTCAATCAGCTTCTACACTTTAACTACTTATTCAAAGGGTTTCTTGTGTGAAGCTGACCAAATCCGCTCTGCTCATTTTTTGCGGCGTCTTGTATTGCGCCCAAGCGTACGGTTATAAACCGACGTTTCAGACGTTGGAGGCTGAGCATGGTCTGTCGATGAACACGGTCAACGATTTAGTCACCGATGAGCGGGGCTTCCTATGGATAGCAACTCAGGCAGGATTGAATCGTTACGATGGTCAGTCTTTCCGGGTCTACAGCTCACATGACTCGCCCAAGAGCCCCTCTGCCAACGATATTACCGCTCTGTATGTGTCAGCCAAAGGGGAACTGTGGCTACTAACCGAGAATGCCGGTTTGAATCGCTATCACTATGACAGCGACGATTTCTCGATTTTTGGTGCCGAAGCCGGCATTCCAGATGTAAGCTTCAGTGGCATCGCGGAAGATGCCGAGGGCAATCTGTGGCTTGCCACCAGCAAATCCGGCGTACTGGTATTTTCGCCTTCAACGGGCAAAGTCATCCGCACACTCGACAGCCTCTCAACCCCCGCACTCATCGACCAGCATATCAGCGCACTGGTGTCAGATAAGCTTGGCGGGTTCTGGCTGAACACTCCTACGGGTATTTCCCACATCAGTCATGATGGCAAGCTGAGCAAGCCTGAACCACTTAACGGCATAGACGCAACCAAGATCAAAGCCACAACCCCCGGTTACCTGTGGCTGGGTACGCCGGACAGGGGGCTTTTCAGATACGACAGTGAGACTCAAACGCTGCAAAGTTATCAGCAGTATTTTCCCACCGGTATGCTTACCGATACCATTACCGATATTGTTCAAGACTCTGCCGGTACACTGTGGATTGCCACAGCCGGCAGCGGGTTGGCACAGCTGGATCCCAACCAAAATACGGTGAAAATTCACGGACACTCCCCCAGCGACCATCTCAGTCTAAGCAGCCAAAACCTTACCCGCTTATGGCCGGATCTGAATGGACTGCTGTGGATAGGCACCCGCAATGCCGGTGTATCCAGGCTAATGCTTAGCGCGTCAAGTTTTGGCCATGTCGATGGTCAGACATTCTCTGACAATAATCTGCAAAACATCGATATAAGAAGCATTTTTCGGGATAGTCAAAACCAGCTTTGGATAGGTTCCACCGGCGGATTGGTCAGGGCTGTCGAAAAAGACGGCCAGCTTACAGGTTTCAAACCACATGGTTTACCGTTCTCAGGTCTCGATCAGGGATTTATCAGTTTCATTGATGAAGATGATGATGGCAATCTGTGGATTGGTACCCGGGGGCTTGGGCTTGTCATTGCCAATGCACAGCGCAGCTCTGTTGAACATTTTCAGTCAGATCCCGATGACAGCACAGGCCTGCCAAGCAACACTCTGTACAGTTTGTTCCGCGATAGTGATAAGAATTATTGGGTAACTACGCTCGATAGCGGCATCAGCCGCATAAACAGAGCAACAGGGACCTTTGAATCCATCGACCGTTATGGCAGCAAACAGCTTCCTGAAGATCAGGTAACGGGCATGGCCGAAGATAGCCAGGGCAACCTTTGGATATCTACCTATGGCGGCGGCCTGGCGAGACTGGACAAGCAAGGCAGCGCACGCCATTTCAATATCAATTCATCCCCTGCTCTGCCCAGTAACCACCTGTTCTCCATCCATTTTGATACCAACAATAACTTATGGGTCGCCTCTGACAATGGCGTGTTTTCTATCAACACCCAGACATTGGCGTTACAGCACTACTCTCAGGAAAACGGCCTTATTGGCAATGTGGCATACCTGTCAGTCCTGGATAAACAGCACCGGCTTTGGGTGGGAACGTCAACCGGTCTTAGCATAATAGATACCCGGGACGGCAGCCTGCGCAGTTTCACCAAGGAGGATGGCTTACAGGACAACGAGTTTAATTTTGGTGCTGGCTTTATCGATAAAGATGGCAGTGTTTATCTTGGTGGTATCAATGGTTTTAACCATGTAAATCCGAATGAACTGCCTCAAAGACGGGCTCCTTTCCCGCCTTTGATTACGCATTTTTTATTGCTCAATCAATCCACCCCCATGGAGCCCCTGACTCACATCGAAAACGGCTCCCCCATGCTGCAACTCAATCATAAACAAACGCTGTTTTCTTTTGGTTACCAATCACCTGCACTGGCAGACAGTAAACAACTGGTTTACCAGTACCGCATGCAGGGGTTAGACAATAACTGGATCAGGGACTTTAAAGGGCAATTGGCAAGCTTTACCGGGCTGTCCCCCGGTCGCTATCGATTTGAAATAAAATCCACCAACATCGATGGTCAGCACAGCCCAATCACCGCACTCGATATTGAAATCGCTCCCGCGCCCTGGCAAACCTGGTGGGCTTATAGCTTATATGCCTTGAGTCTGCTCTCCGTTCTGGGCGTCTTTGTGTATATGAGTCTGTCAAAATACCACTCAAAAATGGCGATGCTGAGTAAAATAGCGGTCAGCGAACAACGGCTTCAGCAAGCACTATGGAGCAGCGGGGACGAATTCTGGGACTGGGAAATTGACCAAAAACGCCTGACCCGTTCCAACAGTTTTATGCTGTACCCCGAGCACGAATCCGACCTTGAGGACACATTGAAATCAGTCATTCATCCAGACGATTTGCAATTGACCAAAGAGAGCATTGATAACTGTCTCTATCGGGGAGAGGACGAGTTTGAAATAAGTTATCGGGGCCGGGTAAAAGACGATAAATGGTTATGGGTGCTCAACCATGGCAAGGTGATTAGCCGCGATGAACAGGGACGCCCCAATCGCATTATGGGCACCATTAAAAACATTCAGCGTCTCAAAGAAGCAGAAGAAGCACTGCGCAGTTTCAATGCCGAGCTTGAACACAGGGTCGCAGAGCGAACCCGTGAGCTTTCCCAAAAAAACGATGAGCTGAAAGAAACACTTGAAGAATTGAGTCAGGCCCGGGATGAACTGATTGATAAAGAAAAAATGGCTACCCTTGGTGGCCTGGTTGCATCCATTACCCATGAGGTCAATACCCCCATTGGCATTTCAGTCACAGCAGCTTCGCATTTGGAAGACAGAGTCCGGGAGTTCACTGCGGCCTTTGAAAATGGTGAAGCCGATGAAACCGACTTCATTCAATATCAACAAGAGATCAACGATTGCTGTAAGCTGATACGCACTAATCTGGAACGCGCCTCCAAACTTATCAGCAGCTTTAAAAAAGTATCAGTGGATCAATCACACGAAGAGCTGCGCGAGTTCGACCTGAGCCAGTATGTGGATGAAATATTTGTGTCACTCAATCCTTTGCTTTCCCGCTCAGGGCATCATTACAGTTATGAATGCCAGCCTAATCTCTATATCAACAGCAATCCGGGCATTTTCTATCAAATCATCAGTAATCTGTTTAACAACTCCATCATCCACGCCTTCCCGCAGGGAAAGTCCGGGAATTTAACACTGACAATAAAGCGCTCAGAAACGGGAATTACAATCGATTACCGTGATGACGGCTGCGGCATGAGTGAAGACGTGAAAAACCGGATATTCACTCCCTTCTTTACCACCAAACGAGGCAAAGGCGGCAGCGGCCTGGGGATGAACATCGTTTACAATCTGGTGCATCAGGTGCTGGAAGGTAAAATAAGCCTGCAAACTGCCCCTGGGGAAGGTGCACATTTTACAATTGAACTTCCCTGCCAGATACTGGCCCCTTCATCTGACGGCATTTGCATTTAAACACCAGCCCTTTCAGTTAATCAGCACAGCGCCGACTGTCATCACTGTGTCATTTCCATGTCATATCAAGATCATGCCAAAGGCCTAGACTGCCTGCATCTAAGGTGTCTGGAGTCACTATGGTTCAATTCTCAAAGCCCCGCCGAACACGGCCCGGCGGCGCACTGGGCACTTTTCACTGCCTGTGGATTTCCGACCTGCACCTTGGCACCCCTGACTGCAAAGCTGAAGCGTTGCTGAGCCTGCTATCGTCTTACCATTACGACAAACTGGTGCTGGCGGGCGATATTGTCGACCTGTGGGCGCTGAAGCGGCGCAGCTACTGGCCGGAAAGTCACAAAAAAGTGCTGGAACTGCTGCTGATGCTGGCCGGACAAGGGGTTGAAATTGTCTACGTGCCGGGTAATCACGACGAATGGTTCCGCCGCTTTGAGGGCGGACTGCTTCGCGGTATCCATATCAGTGCGTTTCACGACCATGTAAGCCGTCAGGGCCTCAAAGTTCGGGTTATCCATGGCGATCAGTTTGATGCTGAAATCGCTATTGGCCGCTTCCATGCCCGTCTGGGTGACAAACTCTATGACCTGTTGCTGTGGTCTAACCGAGCCCTGCACAAAGCCCGTAGGCACCTGGGTTTGCCCTACTGGTCACTGGCTGGCTACGTGAAATCACGGGTGAGCAAGGCTCAGGCGGCCATTGGCAAATACCGCGATGCCGCACTGCGTTACTGCGCCGCCGAGGGCTGCGACATGGTGGTGTGTGGCCATATCCACCAGCCAGCGCTGGCTGAAAGCAACCAGCGCATTTACGCCAACACAGGTGACTGGGTGGAAAACACCACCCTGATTGCCGAAACGCAACAGGGCAACTTCCAGCTGCTGCGGTGGAACCACGGTGCCCATCGCCTGGAGCTTGAACAGGAAATCCTGCTCGCCACCAAGACCCCTCGCCGGGTCGCCTGATACGGGAACCGTCATGATATTTACCGTTGATAATCTGATAGACAACCACCTGCCCAAGCTCTCAGGCAAAAGCTGGCTTAAGCGTCCGGTCAGCGCGGCCCTCAAATACCTGCTCCATGAAGAAGAATGTAACCGCATCGCCACTGAGTTCGGTTTTCTGCGCGGCGTGGACTTTGCCGGCGCAGTGCTGGAGACACTGAATTTCAGCTTCAGCGTGCCCGATGCCGACATAGATAACATCCCCCGCAAAGGCCGGGTGGTGATTTTTGCCAACCATCCCATAGGTTCACTGGATGCGCTGGCAATGATCAAACTCATCGGAGAGCTTCGCCCGGATATCAAGGTCGTGGCCAATGAAATCCTGATGGCGATCGAGCCGCTGCACCCGATTTTACTGCCGGTACGCAACATGGGTGGCGGCACGCCGAAACAGCATTTGGAGGCCATTCACCGTCATTTGCAAAACGAAGGCGCACTGCTGATATTCCCCGCAGGGGAAGTGTCACGTCTGCGCCCGAACGGGGTGCGCGACACCCGCTGGCAATCCGGTTTCTTAAAAATCGCCCAGGCCTGCGATGCACCACTGCTGCCCATGTATGCCGATGCGCGCAACTCCGCTACTTTTTACGGTACCTCCATGATTTACAAGCCACTTTCTACGTTGCTGCTGGTCAAGGAGATGTTCCGCCAAAAACAGCGCACCATGCCTATGCGCATTGGTGAACTGATTGCGCTCGATACCCTGAGAGCCAACGACTTTGACCGCACCACCATGGTGAGCCTGCTGAAAAACCATTTATACCGCATCGGCAAAAACCGCCCACCGCTGTTTCGTACCCAAAGCCCCATCGCCAGGCCCGAGTGCCGGGCCGAGCTGAAAGCGGCGCTGGATGAATGCGAGCGTCTGGGTGAAACCGCCGATGGCAAAGGCATTTACCTCTACCGCCACAAAGGGGCCAGCCCCATCATGCGCGAGATTGGCCGCCTGCGGGAAGTGGCATTCAGAGCCGTAGGCGAAGGCACCGGCAAGCGCCGCGATATCGATGCCTTCGACAGCCACTATTTTCATCTGGTGCTCTGGGATGGCGGTGCGCTGGAGATAGTGGGCGCTTACCGCTTTGCCTGCGCCGCCTCTTTGCATCAGACTCAGGGCAGTCAAAGTCTGTACAGCCAAAGCCTGTTTGATTACACCGACGCCTTTGCCCCCTGCTTTGCCCAGGGTCTGGAACTTGGCCGCAGCTTTGTGCAGCCCAAATACTGGGGCAAGCGCAGCCTGGATTATCTCTGGTTTGGCATCGGCGCCTTTATTGCCCGCCACCCCCAGTATCGCTACCTGTTTGGCCCGGTTTCCATCAGTGGCCAGATGCCGCTGGCAGCAAGGGAGATGCTGGTACATTTCTATCAGCACTTTTATGGCACAGCTGAGCCCATGGCACGCGCCAAACAGCCATTTCGTATCTCGCTGGAGCGACGTGAAACCCTGGATAGTCTCTATCAGGGGCTCAGCGAAGATGAGGCTTTCAAGCGCCTTAAGCATACCCTGTCGGGCATGGGAGTGGCAGTACCAACCCTGTACAAGCAGTACAGTGACCTGTGCAGCGAAGGCGGCGTGAGCTTCGCCGATTTCGGTGTCGACCCCGACTTTAACCACTGCATCGACGGCCTGGTGCGGGTGGATTTAACCAGGCTGAAGCCGAAGAAACATGAACGCTATATTGGTGCTCATCAGCAATGCGCACAGAACCCGTGTGGGTCGAAAACAACCCAAGCCTGACTCGCGCATGTGCAAGGAGTCTGATATACCTAGAGAAACGGGATTTCTCGGGAATGGGTTATGGAACTGAACATCGCCGATATCATGATCACCCGCTTGGTGACCATCGAAATGGACGACCGCCTGGTGCTGGTTAAGGAAATCTTCGATCAGGCGAGTTTTCATCACCTGCCGGTGGTGGATGAAGACGGCAGTCTGGCCGGCATGTTGTCGGAGCGGGATCTGCTGCGCGCCATCAGCCCTCACATTGGTGCCATCGGCGAGACCAATCGCGATCAGGAAACGTTGCAAAAAAGGGTGCATCAGGTCATGACCCGCGAGCCTGTGACCATTGCGCCCCACAAGTCGTTGGATGACGCCAGCCTGTCGATGCTGGAACACGGTATAGGTTCACTGCCGGTTCTGGAAAATGGCAAGCTGGTCGGCATTATCACCTGGAAGGATTTGCTCAGGGCATACAGCCATCTTGGCCGTCGCCCCTGAGCATTCTGTTCATATTTTTACATAATTTGTCAAAACCCATTCACGCCCGCCCGCAAGGCCATTCACAACCTTTTCCTATAGTGGACGCATCAAAAAAACGGAGATGCGTCCATGTCACACCCCAGTCAATCCACCAAGGAGAACAGAAGCCGGGAGCTTAAGGGCTTAGGCTTTATTGTTTTCCTGCTTTTTCCAGCACTTACTGTCACCTTCATCAGCCTCTACGGATTGGCGCTCTGGGTTTTCCAGGCCGTCACCGGTGTTGCACCCCACTGATCATTGAGGATATTGCATATGAAATGGTTCTCTTCTTTATGGCAAACCCTCGGTAAGCCCGCACTCTCCCTGAGTCTGGGCTTTATTGCCATCAGCGCCTTTATCATAGGTATCGTGTTCTGGGGCGGCTTTAACACCGCGCTGGAAGCCACCAATACCGAAGAATTTTGTATCAGCTGCCATAGCATGGAAAGCAAGCCCTATCAGGAACTGCAACAGACTGTGCATTGGTCAAATCACTCTGGCGTACGTGCCACCTGCCCAGACTGCCACGTGCCCCACGACTGGAGCCGCAAAATCGCCCGCAAGATGGAGGCGTCCCACGATGTGTGGGGCTGGCTGTTCCAGACAGTGAATACCGACGAAAAATTCGAGGCCAAGCGTCTTGAAATGGCGAGCCGCGAGTGGAAACGTTTCGACAGAGACAACAGCCTTGCCTGTAAAAACTGTCACGATTACAAGTCGATGAAATGGGAAACTATGTCACAGCTGGCGCAAAAGCAAATGAAACGCGCCGCCGAAATCGACCAGTCCTGTATCGATTGTCACAAGGGCATTGCCCACCAGCTGCCCGAGATGGGCACAGCCCGTGCGCCTGAGCTGATTGCCGAAGTGGGCAGCGGCGTAACCCCAAGTGTGGGCGAAAGCTACTTCAGTGCCCTGACCAAGCCTTTATATCTTGATGCCACCACCTCCGAAGAAGCGGGCACCCTGAACGTGGCCACCAAGGTCAAGGTGCTGGAAACCAGCGGTAAGCGGGTGAAAGTTGCCATCGAAGGCTGGCGCAAGCGTGTGGGTGCAGGACGGGTGATCTACTTCGACTTCGGGGTCAACATCCTCTCGGCTCAGCTGTCACTGGACGCCGCCAAAACGCCGGATCTTATCCGCACCTTTGAAGAAAAACAGGACCCCATGACGGGCCTGATGTGGGAGCGAATTGAGGCCGATATCTGGACCGATGCCGACTACCTGCTTGGCGACATAGCCCCGCTGTGGAGCTACGCCAAAACCACCTACAGCAGCAGTTGCAGCGTGTGTCACACCCAGCCGGAAGAAGCCCACTTCGATGCCAACACCTGGCCGGGCATGTTCCAGGGCATGCTAGCCTTCGTCAACATGGATCAGGACACCCAGGCGCTGGTACAGAAGTACCTGCAGGAACACTCAGCCACCTTTAACAAAGATGCCCACTAAGGGGAGACATGCAGATGAAAAGACGTGATTTTTTGAAGGGCCTGATGTCAGCCTCCTGTATGGCCATCGGCGGCACCAGTCTGTTAAGCCCACTCAATGCACTGGCTTCACCACGGAGCCGTGACGAATGGCTCACCACCGGCAGTCACTTCGGCGCCTTTAAAATTCGCCGTAAAAACGGCGTGATTGCCGAGGTTAAGCCCTTCGAGCTGGACAAGTATCCAACGGATATGATTAACGGCATCAAGGGCCTGGTGTACAACCCATCCCGTATTCGCTATCCCATGGTCAGGCTCGACTTTTACAAGAACGGCCACAAGAGCAATACAGCTGAGCGCGGCGACTTCCGCTTTGTGCGGGTGACCTGGGACGAGGCGCTGGAGCTTTTCAAAGCGTCGCTGGATGAAATCCAGACCAAGTATGGTCCAAGCGGCCTGCACGCCGGCCAAACTGGCTGGCGCGCCACCGGTCAGCTACATTCTTCCACCAGCCATATGCAGCGCGCGGTAAGCATGCACGGTAACTTCGTCAAAAAGGTGGGCGACTACTCTACCGGCGCCGGCCAAACCATTCTGCCCTATGTGCTCGGCTCCACTGAAGTGTATGCCCAGGGCACATCCTGGCCGCTGATTTTGAAAAACACCAAGACGCTGATTTTGTGGTCAAACGATCCGGTGAAAAACCTGCAGGTGGGCTGGAACGCAGAGACCCATGAGTCCTATGCTTATCTGGCAGAGCTCAAAGCAAAAGTGGCCAAGGGGGAAATCCGGGTCATCAGTATCGACCCGGTGGAAACCAAAACCCAGGCCTACCTTGGCTGCGAGCGGCTGTATATCAACCCCCAGACCGACGTAGCCATGATGCTCGCCATCGCTTACGAGCTGTATCAGCAAAAGCTGTATGATGCCGAGTTTGTGAAGGGCTACAGCCTGGGCTTTGAGAACTTTTTACCTTACCTGCTTGGCAAAACCGACAACACTCCCAAGACACCTGAGTGGGCCGAAGCCATCTGCGGCGTGAGCGCAGCAACCATTCGCGACCTCGCCAGGGTGATGGTGAAAGACCGCACTCAAATCATGATGGGCTGGTGTATCCAGCGCCAGCAGCACGGCGAGCAGCCATACTGGATGGCAGCAGTGCTGGCCACCATGATTGGGCAAATTGGTCTGCCCGGCGGTGGTATCAGCTATGGTCACCACTACTCCAGCATCGGCGTGCCGGCTACTTCGGCGGCCGCCCCCGGCGCCTTCCCCCGTAACCTCGATGAAGGTAAGAAGCCGCTGTTCGACAGCAACGACTTCAAAGGCGCCAGCAGCACCATTCCGGTGGCGCGCTGGGTGGATGCCATCCTCGAGCCCGGCAAAACCATCGACGCCAACGGCAGCCGGGTGACTTACCCCGATATCAAGATGATGGTGTTCTCGGGCAACAACCCCTGGAACCACCATCAGGACAGAAACCGCATGAAGCAGGCGTTCCGGAAACTGGAAGCCGTGGTCACCATAGATGTGAACTGGACCGCCACCGCCCGCTTCAGCGATATAGTGCTGCCCGCCTGCACCACGCTTGAGCGCAACGATATCGACGTGTACGGCAGCTACGCCAACCGCGGTATTCTGGCAATGCACAAGATGGTAGAGCCGCTGTTTGACAGCCTGTCCGATTTTGAAATTTTCACCCGCTTTGCCGCGCTCCTTGGCCGCGAGCAGGAATACACCCGCGGCATGACAGAGATGCAGTGGATTGAGCAGCTGTACAACGAGTGCCGTGAGGCCAACAAGGCCAATTACCCAATGCCGGATTTCGCTACATTCTGGAAAGAAGGCTATGTGCACTTTGGTGAAGGTGCAGAGTGGACCCGCCATGCTGATTTCCGCGCCGACCCTGAAATCAATCCGCTTGGCACGCCATCGGGCCTGATTGAAATCTTCAGCCGCAAGATTGCCGCCTTTAACTACGATGACTGCCCCGGCCACCCCATGTGGATGGAGAAAAAGGAGCGCAGCCACGGTGGCCCCGGCAGCGATAAGCACCCCCTGTGGCTGCAATCCTGTCACCCGGACAAACGCCTGCACTCACAAATGTGCGAAAGCGAAGAGTACCGCGCTACCTACACAGTCAAGGGTCGCGAGCCGGTGTACATCAGCCCCGAAGATGCCAGGGCGCGCGGCGTGAAAGACGGTGATATTGTGAGGGTATTCAATGACCGCGGTCAGCTGCTGGCCGGCGCCGTGATTTCCAGGCGCTTCCCCAAAGGGGTTATCCGTATTCACGAAGGCGCCTGGTATGGCCCCGTGGGCAAGGATGGCAGCAAAGAAGGTGGCAGCGAAATCGGCGCCCTTTGCTCCTTTGGCGACCCCAACACCCTGACCATGGATATCGGCTCCTCCAAACTGGCGCAGGCCTGTGCGGCCTACACCTGTCTGGTGGACTTTGAGAAATATGTGGGCAAGGTGCCCGAGGTCAGCTCATTCACAGGCCCGGTGGAGGTTAGTCTGTCATGAATAATATGTCTCAGTCCGAACCATTTGCCGCAGGCGAAATGAATGCCATCCGAGCTTCAATATGGCAACTGCTAAGCTCGCTCTTCGCCAAAGAACTGACTCGTGAGCGCATTATTGAGCTTGCTGGCGCAGCCGACTTTTGGTTGAGTTTTGCCCATGAGGAGGCGCTGAGCCAAGCCGCCGCACAGATGGCATCGGCCTTGACTGATGCCAGTCAAGCTAAGGGGGATGAGGCCCGTCTTGAGCTTGCCGCCGACTTTTGCAGCGCCTTTTTGCAAAACGCCGAGCACTGCGCCGCGCCTTACGCGAGCCTGTATCTGGGCGATGCTGGCAAAACAGATCGGAATGAGACAACGAGTTATGATGCGGAGAGTCATGATAAGACCGCCAAGAGCCTTTACGGCGAGAAACATCAGCTGATGGTTGATTACCTGCGCTCGGCAGGCCTTGGCCTTGCAGCGGATTTTCGCGAGCCAAGCGATCATCTGGCGGTGATCCTCGCGCTGATGGCGCACCTGTGCACATCGGCAAACGAGGAGAGCCAGCGGGCGTTTGTTGAAAACGCCATCTTAAGCTGGCTGCCTGAGTTCAATGCAAGGCTTGGCAAGCTCAAGCTTGAAAGCCCGCTCTATGGCGCCCTTGGCGATTTTACCCTCGCCTGGGCCAGGCTCGATACTGAGCTTTTGCAAGGTTGAGCGACATCCTCCCGAGGTCTGTCATCAACCATTGAACCAGCCGATTCACCCGGCTGGTTCAATCATGGGCCTGAGTCAATTGCTAACCTTGAGCCAATCAGTCAGCACCTGCAACGATGCCTGCCAAAGCGCTTTGAGTTCTGGCAGGCGTTTTTCTTGCCACTGTGCTTCGGTTAGTCCGCCGCTTATCAGCGCCTTTTCCAGCTCAGCCGCCTCCTGAGTCAATGCTTTCAACCCCATGCTGGCACTGGCACCTTTCAGGCTATGCAGCCGGGATTGCCGTTCAGGTTTCGCCGCACCGTTCTCAAAGGCCGCAAACTGCGCCTCACTTGATGAAGCAAACTGCTGTGCCATTTCATCCAGCGTGTCGCGACCAAGAATATCCAGATCCAGCTCAAGCTGCTCAATATCCAGAAGCCCCGAGGAGCAAAGGCCGTCCTGCACAGCAGCTTCCGTTACTGGGGCAACCAATGAAGCATCAACGTGGGTAACTTCATTTGGGGACGCATCAGTTTGGGATGCATCCCCCAGCCAATTGCCCAAGGCCTTAAGACTCAATGGCTTGGCAAGCACAGTCTGTATGCCTGCCTGCTGATAGCCCACCACTGCCTCGGTATCGACCTGCGCGGTAAAGGCCGCAACCTGCATGTCTGGCGGCAGCAAAGACAACAGGCTGCGACCATCGCCATCCGGTAGCTGCATATCCAGCATCAGGGCATCGAATTGCTCTGCAGCAAGCAGCCGCCTGGCTTCAGCCAAATCCCGCGCCCAGGATGCATCGTGCCCAAGGGTGGCGAGATACCCACGGGCCACCAGCGCATTCACCTGATTGTCCTCCACCAGCAGTACCCGCCTGTGCGGCACAGCAACGAAGGACTGCGCTCTAGCCTCTGCCGGGGCATCGCAGTGAACCAACGGCAGACTGAAACTGAAGCAACTGCCAACGCCTTGCTGGCTTTCTACCCGAATACCTTGATTACAATCTTCCGCGCTCGTCGTGCCAGCCATCAGGCAAACCAGCTCTCGGCTGATGGCAAGTCCAAGCCCGGTGCCACGGGCCCGCCCCTGCACTTCGCCGGTCTCATAAGGAATAAACAACCGCTGGCGGGTGGCCTCATCCATGCCCACCCCTGTATCGGTGACACTGAAGTGCAGATACTGCCCGCCGACACTTACCTGAAGCACCACAGAGCCACGCTCGGTAAACTTAATGGCGTTCCCCAAAAGATTCAGCAGCACTTGCCTGAGTTTGGGGCCATCGAGGCTGACATATTGCGGTATATCGGGTGCCAGCAGTTCGAGCCGCAACCCCGCGAGACTGGCACCGGCCAACATCAGGCTCATCACGTCATTCAACAGCCGCGGCAGATCCAATGGCGCGGCCTGAGCCTTTAGCTGACCTTTTTCGAGCCGGGAGAAGTCGAGGATGTCCGACAACAGGGTTTGCAGCAGAATGGCGCTATAGCGGGATAAGCCCAGCAGCTGATGCTGAGGCTCAGTGAGCCGTTTATCTTTATCAAGCAGCTCCAGTGTGCCCATTAAGCCATTGAGCGGTGTGCGAATTTCATGGCTCATGGTGGCAAGGAAGCGGCTCTTGGCCTGACTTGCATTTTCCGCCGCCTCCCTGGCACTGGCAAGCTCGGCGGTGCGCTCTATCACTTTGACTTCCAGCGCCGCCTTGTGGCTGGCAAGCTCACGGGCACTTTCTTTGAGCTCACCGGAAAGCTCCTGATTACGGATGGTTTTTGCTTTAAAGGCCTCTATGGCTTCTGCCATGGCTGTCAGCTCATCATCGCCATGGGGGTCCAGGCTTATGTCAGTATTGCCCCGTGCCAGACTGTGCATGGCGGCGGTTGCTTCCCCAAGGCGCACCGCTATACCCCTGTAAATCACCCGATAAGACACCAACAATAGAAGAAGCAACATGGCAAGGCCGGTGCCCCACAGCCCGATACCCGCCCAGGAGAGTTGACGCAAATAATCGGTGCGGGCTTCAAGCGCCTTGTTTCCCTGGGTTTGCAGCGCCCTGTCCAGCCGCTGACTAAGGCCAAACAGCTTATCCTGCAGCAGTTGCTGTAATGAATTGACCGACTGATTGGCGACTAGAAACTCGGCTCTGAGCTTAAGCATCTCGCCTACACCCAGCAGAAGTCGGGCTTCCTTTTCAAGGGATGCCTGACGCACAGGATCGCGAACCAACTGGCTGACACGCTTAAGCGGCCAGAGGCTATTTTCAACCGTATAATCTGTTGAGCGCTCCCCCAGAATATCACCAAGGGGCAGCCCCGAGTCGGCCGCCTCATCGGCAAGCTCGGCCACCAGCGCAATGCGGTTGATAAGTGATAACGCCCGCTGCAACTGGCTTTGAATATCCAGCTCTGTTTCTATGATGTCATCAAGCAGACGGGCACTGCGAGCCTGCCCGGCCTGCTGTGGATAGGCCTGACTGAGCTTGGCCAAAATGGCAGCATCAACCACCGCCAGCTCGGCCTGAACCAGTTCTCGGGCATGGGAGCTGGCGATGGCAATACTATTGGCACGCCCGGTAAGAGTGCCAAGCAGTGCAAGCTTACGCCCCACCCTATTTCCCAACTCCGCCATGGCAGCGACGATTTCACCTGAATCGCGCCCAAGAGTGTTGGGAGCATCCACGCCAAGACTTCTGAGTTTTTCTGCCGCATTCAACAGCTTGCTGGTTTCTACGGACAGTTTTCGACCTATTAAATCCCGCTGGTTTTCTTCACTTACCCTGGCAAGCAGCTGGGTATTCTCAGTCAGCGCAGAAGCCGATTGCACCAACTGCCGCGCCGCATCCGACGCTGGCAAGGAGCGCTCGTACAGCATATGGTCAGCCTGCTTCACCCATTGCAGACTGACAGAGCCCAAACTCACCAGCAACAACAACAGGGCCGCCAATAACACAAAGGCCAGAATAAGTCGTCCGGACAAGCTGGAGAAGGACAATGCAGGAGGGGTCACAGGCTCACCTATTGCTGATACACTTCGGCTGTGACTATCTTACGGAACTCTTGCCGTGAACATAAGCCCTCGGATCTTTTTACTCTTACTGGCGCTGGGGATTTCAGCAGCCAATGCCGCCCCCTGGCAGCTTGAGCAGCGCACGCCTTTTAACGCCATCGAGCAACAAGCCGCCCCCCTGAGCCATTCCCCACTGGCCCACGCCGTACAGCCCTGGAAAATCTGTGTGCTGGTACCCCATTTGAAGGACGCCTACTGGATTGGCATCAATTACGGTTTGTCGACTCATGCCAAACAACTGGGGGTGAGTTTTGACATGTTCGAAGCGGGGGGCTATCCGAATCATGACCGCCAACTTGCTCAACTTAAACACTGCCTGCAAAGTGACTATGATGCCGTGCTGCTTGGCGCCGTCAGCCCCCACCTGCTGCAAAGGCAACCCGGCGAGCTTGGAAAACCAGTGCTCGCACTGGTAAACAAATTGGATGACCCCAGAGTAAGAACTTACATTGGGGTTAACTGGCATCAAATGGGAAGCCTGATTGGTTCTGCCATTGAGGCTCATTTCAATACCACTGCAAGCCTTGCTCTGTTGGCTGGGCCTGAATCTGTGGGTGGTACAGATCTGGTTGAGCAAGGAATCAGTAAAAGTCTGACCGGCAGCAAACTGACCATTAGTGCTATTCGACATGCCGACAACAACCGACATTTACAGCGGGAACAATTACAACAACTGATGGAGTCAAGCCGCCCGGACGCCATTGTGGGTAGTGCGGTTGCGATTGAGGTGGCTGTTAATCAATTTGGACAAACCTCACCTTCTCACCCGATAGTACTGGGAGCCAGTTACTTTTCACCGGCCATTGCCCGTGCTCTGCAGCGAGAAAAAATTGCCGCAGCCTGCGATGACAAAGTGGTATTACAAGGCAAAGTGGCTATAGATTTGGTGGTGCGGCTGTTACAGGGAAGCGATGATTTTGGCGATATTGGGCCAGCGATTGTGGTCAGAACCCCACATAACAGCGATGCGGCGTCACTGACAGAGTCATTGCCTCCGGCGGAGTTTTACCCTGTTTATCGCTTCAATCCCTGACACTGGCGGCGAAGAGATAGCCTTCACCATGTACCGTAACAAACAATTCGGCGCTCAGCTTGTTTCTCAAACGGCGGATGATGACATCTATGGTGCGGTCATTGGCGTCTTCGCTTCGGTGACTGGTTTGCTGCATCAAACGTTCGCGTGATAACACTTGCCTCGGATGCAGCGCAAACGCCACCAGCAGCTCAAATTCTGCCTTGGTGAGCTTGATAACCTCTTCACCACAGCACAACTTGCGACTGCCAAGTTCAAGCACATAATCGTCGAATTCGATTCTGTCATCGCCATCGTCCATCGCGCTGGCAGCTTGCTGCTTTGCTTTGGCGACCAGAGAGATACGCCAAAGTAAATTCTTTACCCGCACCAGGAGTTCGCGCAATTCAAAGGGCTTGGTGACGTAATCATCGGCGCCCATTTCAAGACCAACAATTCTGTCGACCGTTTCATCACGGCCACTGACCAAGATGATACCCACTTCTGAGCGGCTTCTGAGCTCCCGGGTCAGCGACAGACCATCGGTCCCCGGCAGATTGATATCCAGCATAATCAAATCCACATGAGCCAGCGCCAACTGTTGCCACATGTCTTCCCCATTGGCGGCCTCCAGCACCCGATAGCCCTCCTTGCTGAAATAGCCTTTCAGACGGGTACGAATTACCGCCTCATCATCAACGACCAGCACTGTGTAGGCCATGGGTTAGCTCCGGAAACTTGGACCACATCAGTATATTCATAATTTTTAATATTTCACATCTGCTCTTCAGAACTGAGATCTACACTGCAACCTTGGCACCAACGGCATGGATAGCATGCGGAAAAATTAACTGCACGCTTTTACAGGTGAGGCCCCATGCCTTATGCTTAGGTGAGTTTATCCGCCCAGTAAAAAGGATTCACAATGGACGAAAGGCGTAAGTTCTCTCGAATACTGTTTGATACCCCTGCAAGCCTGTCCTGCGAAGGTTCACAGTGGAAAACCCGTATTCTGGACTTAAGCTTGAATGGCGCTTTGCTGGAGGCTCCTGCCAATTTCAATCCTGTGTCCGATAGTTTGCAGCTCGCCTTTATCCTGCCCGACTCTGATGTTGAAGTTCAGATGCAGGCATTAATCGCCCATCGAAAGCCGGGCTTGATAGGTCTTACATGTCAGCATATCGACGTAGAAAGTATCAGCCATCTCAGACGCATGGTTGAGCTGAATATCGGGGATGCCTCTTTGCTGAACAGAGAGCTGGCGCATTTTATTGAATCACACGAAAAAGGGGACTGAAGTCCCCTTTCTTTTTGTACCACTGGCTTACATTGCCCGGTATGCAATTCAGACAGAAAACTAGAGCGCAGCCAGCGCCTCAGTGAGCTTACCCACACCAATAATCTCCATACCTTCCGGCGGCTTTTTAGGCACATTGGCTCTGGGCACAATGGCGCGGCGAAAGCCGTGCTTGGCCGCTTCAATCAGGCGCTCCTGACCATTGGGAACGGGACGGATTTCGCCGGACAGGCCCACCTCCCCAAACACCACCAGATCCCGCGCCAACACTTCACCGCGAAAACTCGACACCATGGCCAGCAATAAGGTGAGGTCGGCGCTGGTTTCTGATACTTTAACCCCGCCCACCACGTTAACAAACACGTCCTGATCCGACATCTGCAGTCCGCCATGGCGGTGCATTACTGCCAGCAGCATCGCCAGACGGTTGGCATCCATCCCCACTGCTACCCGCCTAGGATTAGACAGCGCCGAATTATCAACGAGCACTTGCAGTTCCACCAGCAGCGGCCGGGTGCCTTCCCACACCACCATTACCAGCGAACCACTGGACGCTTCTTCACCGCGGGAAAGGAAAATCGCCGATGGGTTGGCCACTTCTTTCAGACCACGCTCTGTCATGGCGAATACGCCGAGTTCGTTAATGGCACCAAAGCGATTTTTATGGGACCGCAAAGTGCGATAGCGGCTGTCGGAGTCACCTTCAAACATCACCGAACAGTCAATGCAGTGCTCCAGCACCTTGGGGCCGGCGAGACTACCGTCTTTGGTCACGTGACCCACCATAATCACCGCAATGCCGTGCTGCTTGGCAAAGCGGGTAAGGAAAGAGGCCGACTCACGCACCTGAGCGACACTGCCGGGGGAGGATTGCACATCTGCCATGTGCATCACCTGAATCGAGTCTACCACCATCAGTTTTGGCTGTTCTTTCAATGCGATGTCACACAAAGTCTCAACACTGGTTTCTGAGAGCATTTTCAGTTTTGAGGTGGGCAGCCCCAAACGATGAGCCCGCATGGCCACCTGCTGCAGCGACTCTTCGCCGGTAACATAAAGCGCAGGCATCACCTCTGCCAGCTGACAAAGGGTTTGCAGCAGCAGCGTACTCTTGCCGGCACCGGGATGGCCGCCGATGAGTATGGCGCTGCCGGGCACTATACCGCCGCCGAGCACCCTGTCGAACTCTTTAAAAGAGCTCGGGATCCGCGGTAACTCATTAAGATCTATTTGATCCAGGGTTTTCACTTCGGATGCACCGGCACCGGCATAACCACTGAAACGACCACCCCGAGAGGGCGTTACAGCCCCCAAACGCACCTCGGTAATGGTGTTCCACTCCATGCAGGCGCTACATTGGCCTTGCCAGCGTGGAAAGTCCTGTCCACATTCGTTACACACATATGCGGTTTTATTTTTTGCCATAACTCTCTAAATTTCGTATAAAATTGGGTAAAGATCTCAGAAAATCGGCCGACAATAGACTAGCAATTCCTTTCTCCGTTGGCACGGCATAAAGACAATATCCCATGAGTCTGACTGAACATTCAGCACTGATAGAACAGCTTAAATCCCTGATGATGGAGCCAAACTTTCCTCAGGTGTTTGAACATCTCACCCGGGAAGAGTCCAATTCAACCCGTTTCCTGCTGAAGATGGAGCTTAGCCGTCTTAGTGCCGATTGTACCCGTATTATCGATTTGAGGGACAAATCTGAATTGCCCTGCTCGCAGGTTAAAACCGGAAAGCAAATTCATTTTCTCGACCCTCCAGCGGCTGACACCTTCGAGCAATCCCTCGCCCTGTATCATGGCAAATATACCATGGGGGTGTATGAGGAGGTCATGGACAGCCACAAACGTCGCCGTTCCAAAAGCAGAGAAGCATCCGATCCTTCAGCGGATGGGGAAACAGAGCCTTTCACTGTTCCGGCAGTGGTGCTTGGCAACTACTTCAGCCGCACAGAAGAGCGGATGAACTATGCCATGAAAATATTGGCCTCTCAGCCTGGCAGGGAAGAGATTGCAGGAATTACCGTTGATTTATCTGTAGGCGGCGCCCGAATCAGATTACCCGCTCGGCACCCTTTCTCTTTAAATCAATCCCTGAAAGTAAAACTCACAGAATTGGGGGAAGAGTTTTACTACGAAGACTTGCAGCGGGGAGTGGACTTCCAAATCGTTAATGCCGAGGGCAATGGCGAATACTGCTGGATGCGCCTCAAACGGATTGGCGGCTCAGACGGGCTGACTGAAATGCTCGCCAATCTTATCAGGGGGTATAAGTTCCGCTACAAAGTTGATATCAACGATGTATTGGTCACTGCAACAGGCCTCGGCTTTGAGCGGCACTATTTGCCACACTTCCCACATTTGCCGCTATTTGTTGACTCACGCGGCGACCGCCCGCAAATAAGCCATATGCTGCTGAGCCCTGATAATCAGGGTATTTTACATTACTTCCTTGATGAAAATGATGTCAATCAGCTGGAAGCCATGCTGACTCCCGGCCGCCTGCAAAAAGTCCTTTCGCAACCAGACGATGCTGATCACCGGATGCTGTTTACCTTTACCCACAATGCAAACGGCAAGCTCTATTTTTATTCTGCGACCCTCGCCGAACTTAAGCACCGTGACGAGCGGGAGCTGTTTTTAGGCTTTGGTGCCAGCAAGCCCAGCTGGAGGGTGTTTCGTCTTACCCTGGATCAGATTGATCATGGTAAACGTTACAAGTGCTCAGTTATTCCGGGTGATTCGGAGAACTACGCCCCATTAACGGAACAGCAACTCGGTTGTTTCAGCCACGTTCTGCAGCTGATGGATTTAACTCACGAACATGCCCGGGTGCAATACCGGAGCTGGTATAACAATGCCAATGCCAATGCGTTGAAGGTTTATGGCCAAAAAAAATTACCTCAAAGCGGAATAAAACCCGTGTCACTGGAATTCAGCGAGCGCCGGCGTGAAGCCAGATACGCTTTTAAAACGCTGATTAAGATCCAGCAAGGCCACCATAAGGCGGAGGGCATCAGCCACGATATTTCCAGCCGTGGATTACAGGTAATACTTGATAACAGCAGTCAACTGGAAGAAGGCAAAGCCGTTATTATTTCCATGCCAAAATTGCAGTCAATCGCAGGAAAGACGCGCCTGGAAGGTCTGGACTACCGTTTGGTTCGCAGCCGAAAAGACGGCATGGTATTACACTTCGCGGCCAACGTAGGTCATGAGGTTCATCCGGGTGTAGAGTTTCTGAACAAACTTATTGTCCACAACAGGGAAAAGCTGCAGCAGCTCAGCGAGAACAACAGTGAAATCAAAGAACTTGCCGATGGCATGAAAAATATTGTTATGCGCCGGCTTTATGGTGTTCCTTTCTTTATTGAAAAAACAGCCAAAAATCTGGTCGTCAGCCATCTCGGCACCAGCGTTCAGGGCAATGATATCAGCGATATGTTTGCAGCACTGACCCGGGAATCCCAGTGCTATAACCTGACGCCCCTTTTGGCACAGGGAGCGCTGAAAAGAGACATTCTCGAACCCATACGCACTATGCGTCCCAATGATGAGATGAGCTTTACCGAACTTTTCGTACAGGTGGTTCGCCAGTCCCGTGGCGGTATACTGCTAAAGTGCGTACCAGCCAACTCAATAGGTGATATGGCAGCGCAAATAGCTTTTATCACCCAAAGTAATCAGCTGGGCAAGTTTATGGCTATCAGGCTGTACCGGGGGGTAACAGGCAAGCCGGATAACAGTGCTATCCGACGCGAGCTGGAATATATCCATATCCATGCCCTTCACAAAGCCAAGCAACTTGAAGAACAATTATGGAAAATTGTGGGTGTCGGTGAGCTGTTGGATATCACCGATGAAGTGGTGCTTCGATATCCGGAATTATGCCGGTAAGAACGCTTAATCCCGCACTTTAAGCGCTGCCATATCAAATCCCAACAACCAGTCTGCCACGGCAACAAAATGATCAGAAGGGGCATCCATATGTGTCAGCATACCGGCATGATCATAGTCATGAAGGTTGCCGTTGGCTCGGGCCAGTAAGGTGAAACGCGCATTTAAAGCGCAGCACTCTTCCATCATATCTTTCACGTCATTGGGGTTGCCAAGCACTGCATCCTTGGCTCCGGCAATAAACCAGGCCGGTGGCAGACCATTAGCACGTGCAGCAGCGGCGTAGTCAAACCCATCGTCATGGTCAATCCAATCGCCACGCACCCAATCGATGCTTTCTTTAAGCGACGAGTGGCTCTCATTATCCATACCAAGTCGCAATGAATCCGCTGGCAGAAAGCCTTTGCGTTTGGCAATAGCCGGTGCCAGGCGATTCCAGAACATGTCCACCATGGCCCACTTTCTTAAGGAGCTGACCCTTATGGTGCGCTTGCTGCCAAAGGTAAGCAGTGAACGCACGCCAGCAGCCAATTGCGGATATCGCACCAGGCTACTTGCCATAAGCACGCCGCCCCAGGAATGAGCGCACCAGTGAACCCCGGGCACGCCCGGATGACGTTCAAGAATAAACTGCTGTGCCAGCGGCAATTGCTCGCGGATCACCTTGCCCTGCCCGGGGTCTACTCCCCTTGAAAGCCTTGGTGTACTAAGGCCACGGCCAGCACTGTCGAGCACATACACCTCAAACCCGAGGCGCGCCAGAAAACAAGCCAGGCCTCTGCCAGACTCGCTGTAGAACACGCGACCATTGGACATGGCGCCGTGTAGCATTAGCACGGGTGAGCGTGATGGAACGGCCTTTGACGGCGCTATACGCCGCAAATGCAGCTTGCCGTCTTGGTAAGGTAAAAACAGCGATTGCTGCACAATATCGTTGTGTGGCAATGGCCTGGAAGGGAGCGTTCCTGGGTGCGTTGTCATTATTGGAGAGAGTCTGCGCCTGAGCCTATATTCAAACAGGCTAAACCAGAGCACAGACAAAACTCAAGAGTAATTACTCAAACCAGTTAGTTTTCAGGCTCGTAACAGGAACGGCAACACGCGTAAATCGAGAGACTTAATGGATGCATCCGCTGCCGCAGCCAACTTGGGTTTAGCATGAAAAGCGATCCCAAAATCAGCTTTCTGCACCATGGGGATATCATTGGCTCCATCACCAATTGCAAGGTGCTGTCCCTTCGCAATACCATATTCGCCACCAAGGCGGCTGACCACATCGGCCTTGAAATTGGCGTCCACCACAGTACCCGTGACTTCGCCCACCAATTTGCCATCCCTTACAACCAGTTCATTGGCAAAAGCCGCATCCAGCCCCAGTGTGGCTTTAAGGTGCCCCACAAAAGGTGTAAAGCCCCCTGAAGCCACCACCAGGCGCCAGTCATGGGATTTAAGCTCGGCCAGCATTTCGGTAAGACCGTCCATCAATGGCAGTCGGGCACAAAGGTCATCAATAATCGCCGCGTCGGCTCCGGCAAGCTTCGCCACCCGCTGACGCAGGCTCTGCTCGAAATCAAGCTCCCCCTGCATAGCGCGCTCAGTGACTTCTGCCACGGCTTCACCCACACCAGCCATGGCGGCAAGCTCATCTATACATTCGATTTTAATAGCAGTGGAGTCCATATCCATCACTAAAAGCCCAGGCGTATTAAGGCGCGCCAGGGGCTGAGGCAGCAAAAAGCTTTCTACACCCGCCACATTGTCAAAATATGCCGCCAGCTTGTCGCAGTTCTCACCCATGACTTCGAGGCCATAAAGCGCATTTTGGCGCTGAAGGTGACAAACTGAAACACAGTTTCCGCTGATAGCGGCCAACACCGGCTCGGTCAGGGATGCATCCTCCCATACCAAACGCAAACACCGCCCAACGACATCGCCCTCTTCCTGATGTAGTGCAATCAGGCCTTCGCTGTTATTGGCCAGGGTTTGCAGTCGGGAAGTCAACTGGCTCGCGAGGGTGTTTTCCATAGGTTTGATATCTCCGGCTACCCGCTTTACACCATATCCATTATGATTAGCGCAAAGGGTCATTAAAAAGGGTCAAGGTGTTGTATCTTAAAGGACTAACTAAAAGTCAAAAATTCAGCCGGCTGTTGCAGATTACTATTGCTTTGGCTCTGCTGGCCGGCCTGGTGCAACTGTGGCAATCAAGCCTACTACAAGGCCAGCTGCTTCTGAAGTCCCAAACCGAAAAGATGGCTCGCTTGCTGGTGCAGCAAACGGCTTATGGAGCCGCACCGGCGTTGCTGTTACAGAACGATGAACAGTTGCAGTGGTTGGCCACCGCCTTGGTGGAAGACCCCAAGGTAATGTCAGCTGCAATATATGGAGAGCAAGGCACCCGTCTGTCATTTGCCCAAAGCCTGACATCCGAATGGATAGAACCTGATTCGGAAGAAATGAAGACTCTGCTGGCCCCTTATCCTCCTTATGTTGAGTCTGTTATTCAGGATGAAAAAAACCTGGGCTACGTTGAGGTAAGACTCGATCCCAAGCTGTTTTTGGCTGAGATTGAAGAAGTACACAAGCTGAATATGGAGCAGCAACAAATTATGCTGTTGGTAGCTGGTCTCATAGGAATGCTGCTTTCCCGGGCAATGTCATTCAAAAGGGCACACTTCGACCGTCGGAAATTCCGCGCCAAGCGCTACCTGGCCACCATGACCGGCGAGATGCCAAAGAACTCTGACACACAATTGGCCGCATCCGCAGAAGATACAAACCATGCAACAGCAAACTCTGGAAACACACCGGAGACGCCGATAAGCGACGAAGCAACAAAAATACCGGCAAATACCGATAAACCATAAAAAGTATTATGGCCAAAAATTGACAGATAAAAAAACAGGCTCCCAAGGGAGCCTGTTTTTTATTCAGCGACCTGAGCCGCTATCTCAATCAGGATTACAGGTTGATGGCTGCATCCAGAGTCATGATGATCATGTCGTTGAAGGTGGTCTGACGCTCATCAGAGGTGGTCTTTTCACCGGTACGGATGTGATCAGATACAGTTACCACACACAGAGCGCGGGCACCGAACTCGTGGGCCACGCCGTACAGACCTGCGGCTTCCATCTCAACGCCCAGAACACCCATCTTTTCCATTACGTCAAACATTTCTGGATCAGGGGTGTAGAACAGATCGGCAGAGAATACGTTACCAACGCGGGTCTGGATACCGTGAGCCTTGGCAGAATCAACCACTGCGCTCAGCAGGCTGTAGTCAGCGATAGCAGCAAAGTCCTGACCCTTGAAGCGCAGACGGTTAACCTGAGAATCGGTACAGGCACCCATACCGATGATCACATCGCGCACTTTAACGTCAGTACTGATGGCACCACAGGTACCTACGCGGATGAGGTTCTTCACGCCGTAATCTTTTACCAGCTCAGTAGCGTAGATAGAGCAGCTTGGAATACCCATGCCAGAGCCCATCACGGAGATGCGCTTGCCTTTGTAGGTACCGGTGAAGCCCAGCATGTTACGAACGTCGGTTACCTGCTCAACGTTCTCGAGGAAGGTTTCAGCAATGTACTTGGCACGCAGTGGATCGCCCGGGAAAAGTACGGTATCTGCAAATGCACCTTCAACGGCATTAATGTGTGGTGTAGCCATCTGTATAACCCCTGTATTTTTGTTTAAGACTTAAGTCTTTGATAATAGGCGACTCAAAGGAAGCCGCCAAAATGAATCTTTTTCAGCCTTATGCTTGCTTTGCAGCTTGCACGAAGGATTCACCATACTCCATCGGACTTAATCCGAAGTAGTGGGCAATGGACTGACCAATATCGGCGAAAGTACCGCGCTTACCGAGGGAGCCCGCCTTGAGACCGGCGCCATACGCAAGTACTGGCACGAATTCGCGAGTGTGGTCGGTACCCTGCCAGGTTGGGTCACAGCCGTGGTCAGCGGTCAGCAGCAGCAGATCGCCTTCTTCCAGCAGCGCCATCAATTCAGGCAAACGGGCGTCGAAGTATTCCAGCGCCTTGGCATAGCCGGATACATCGCGGCGATGACCGTAGTGGGAGTCGAAATCCACGAAGTTGGTGAACACGATAGTGTTGTCACCGGCCTGCTTGATTTGCTCAAGCGTGGCATCAAACAAGTCTTCCAGCCCTGAAGCCTTCACCTTCTTGGTGATGCCGCAGTGGGCGTAAATATCGGAAATCTTACCTACGCTGACTACATCGCCACCGGCTTCTTTAAGCTTATCCAGCACGGTTTTAGATGGTGGTTCAACCGCATAATCGCGACGGTTGCCGGTACGGGCAAAGTCACTTGGGCCAGTGCCAACAAACGGACGGGCAATCACGCGGCCAATGTTGTAAGGCTCCAGCTCTTCGCGGGCGATTTCACACAGGCGATAGAGGTTCTCAAGCCCGAAGCTTTCTTCGTGGCAGGCAATCTGGAACACGCTGTCGGCAGAGGTGTAGAAAATCGGCTTGCCGGTTGTCATGTGCTCTACGCCGAGCTCTTCCAGAATGGCGGTACCCGACGCATGGCAGTTACCCAAATACTCGGTTAAACCGGCACGCTCAAGGATTTTGTCGGTCAACTCTTTGGGGAAGGAGTTTTGATGTTCACTGAAATAGCCCCATTCGAACAATACTGGTACACCGGCCATTTCCCAGTGTCCACTGGGTGTATCTTTACCGGAGCTGAGCTCCTGGCAGTGGCCATAAGCACCAATGATATCGACATTGTCGCCAAAACCGGCAGCAAAGGCACCTGTGGCTTCTTTGGCGGCATGGGCCAGACCCAAACGGCTCAGGTTGGGCAGCTTGAGCTCGCCGTCACGGCCGACGTTGGCCTTGCCCTCGGCACACATCTTGGCGATATGACCAAAGGTGTTGGAACCTACGTCACCGAACTTGTCGGCATCATCTGCAGCACCAATGCCGAAGGAGTCCAGCATCAGAATAATGGTACGTTTCATAACTTGCTCCCCTTACAGATCTTCAGCACGTACGTACTGATAGATCTCAGGTGTTTTCTCGGGTTGCTTGTCGGCAATTTCAATGGCACCTCGAACAGCACTGGCCGCTTCTTCGAAGGCTGCTTCCGACTGAGCATGAATAAAGGCCAGCGGTGTGGATTTATCGATGGCCTGACCCAATGCGCACACATTGGACAAGCCCACGCTGTAATCCAGCGCATCGCCGGGCTTGCGACGACCGCCGCCCAGAGTCACTACGGCGAGCCCCAACTCACGGGTCACCATACTATAGGCAAAACCTTCACGTTCTGCATAAACCGGACGCACAATGGCAGCCTGAGGCAAATACTTGTCGTAGCTTTCGACAAAATCAGCAGGACCGCCCAGACCAGATACCATCTTGCCGAAAATCTCGGCAGCGCGGCCGTTGTCCAGTACTGTGTTGAGCTTGACACGGGCATCAGCTTCGTTGGCAGCAAGACCACCCAGCACCAACATCTCGGCGCACAGCCCCATGGTGACTTCATAGAGTCTTGGGTTACGGTACTTGCCGGTCAAAAAGTCGACCGCTTCTTTCACTTCAAGGGCGTTACCGGCGCAGGACGCCAGCACCTGATTCATGTCGGTGAGCAGGGCTGTGGTTTTGGTACCGGCACCGTTGGCAACGGCTGTGATAGAGCGCGCCAGTTCCAGAGAGGCTTCATAGGTCGGCATAAAAGCGCCACTGCCAACTTTCACGTCCATCGCCAGCGCATCCAGGCCTGCGGCCAGTTTCTTTGACAGAATCGATGCGGTAATAAGGGAGATAGACTCAACAGTAGCGGTGTTATCACGAATCGAATAGAAACGCTTATCCGCAGGTACCAAGTCACCAGTTTGGCCGATAATCGCCACCCCGGCTTCTTTCACTACCTTACGGAACAACTCGTTTGAGGGTTCAGTCTGATAACCTGGAATAGCGTCAAACTTGTCCAGGGTGCCACCTGTATGACCCAGCCCCCGGCCTGAAATCATTGGCACATAACCACCGCAGGCGGCCGCCATGGGGCCGAGCATCAGCGAAATAACGTCGCCAACGCCACCAGTGCTATGTTTATCGATAACCGGACCATTGAGGCCGAGGCTGTCCCAATTGAGCACTGTGCCAGAATCACGCATGGATGTAGTCAGCGCAATGCGCTCGTCCATGGTCATATCATTGAAATACACTGCCATACCCAAAGCGGCAATCTGCCCCTCAGATACGCTGCCATCGGTAATCCCTTTCACGAAGAACTGAATTTCTTCTTTGCTGAGGGCATCACCGTTACGTTTTTTACGAATAATCTCTTGTGCCAGAAACATACTGCTGTCTCCAAGAATGTCGGTGAATTTCATTTTTCACCGACGATTCGTCCTTTGGAACGCCGAAACTGTAAAAATATTACAGGCTCATATTAGCCAAAGATGAAGCTCACCGTTTCGACGCGGATCACAAATCAGACCAAGGCTTAGTAGCCCTGGGCGCCTTTTGGTGCTTCAGCAAGCTCCAGAGTGTGAAGCAGGCTGCCAAGCAAACTGGAGGCACCAAAACGGAAAGTACGTTGGGTAACCCAATCCTCACCCAGAATTCGGGCGGCAGTGCCAAGGAATTCGGCAGCAGCTGCGGCGTCACGTACGCCACCTGCGGGCTTAAAACCTACTGCGCGGTTCTTTTCCGCAATCACGGTGAGCATGATCTCAGCGGCTTCCAGAGTCGCGTTAACAGGCACCTTACCAGTGGAAGTCTTGATAAAGTCAGCACCGGCATCGATAGAAAGCTCAGAAGCCTTACGAATAAGCGCAGGGTCTTTCAGCTCGCCAGACTCGATGATGACTTTCAACAGCACATCCTCACCACAGGCTTCTTTACAGGCCTTGACCAGCTCGAAACCCACGGTTTCATCGCCGTCCATCAGCGCGCGGTAAGGGAATACCACGTCCACTTCGTCTGCACCATAGGCAACGGCGGCACGGGTTTCCAATACGGCAATGGCAATATCGTCGTTACCGTGGGGGAAGTTGGTGACAGTGGCAATCTGGATATCCTCAGCATCAAGCTCCAGCAGAGTCTTGCGTGCGATAGGAATAAAACGGGGATAAATACAGATAGCGGCAGTGTGCCCCGCAGGGGTAACAGCCTTTTTACAAAGCTCAATCACTTTTTCAGCAGTATCGTCATCGTTCAGCGTAGTCAAATCCATCAACTCAATGGCACGCTGGGCTGCTTTTTTAAGATCGCTCATAGTTGTTCTCCGAGACGTAATTCAAATGAAACAGAAATAGTGTCCAGGGCAACGCCGTGAGGGTGGCGGATTGTTTGAATAATTATGGCCGGGCCTTCAGGCGGTGCCTTATGCCGAAAGGGCATAGTTACAGGTATTCAGTGTCGATAATAATTATCACGACTTGAATCCTTGAAGACCGGAAAGGGGAAACTGACTGTTTCTGCTTTCCGCGAAAAATCCCTTTTAACGCGAGAGCTCACAAACCTTACTTAAACATGCTCTTGGGGATAAAACCATGCTTGAGTAAAGATTAAGACCTATAAGCATGAAGCTTGGAGCCGTGCAGCGCACGGCTCCAAAAGTACAATTAGAAGTTGTACTTGGCAGAGAAGATAGCCGCATCTTGGTAAGCAGCGGTACCCAGCTTCTGATCAGCATAACGGTACTGCAGACCCAGAGTGAAGGCGTCAGTAACGTTCCACCACAGAGACACTGCACCATTCAGACCTACGCTGTCACCGTTAGTGTTTTGGAAGCCTTCATCGCCAGGGCCAGTGCAGGTTGCAGTTGTACAGAAACCACGGTATTCATCAACGCGAGCAAATTCGATTTCGTTCCAGTTGGTTACCATAAACTTCTGACCGAAAGCATCGAAGTTGTAACCCAGAACCCAACCGCCCATGCCGCCGTTGAAACCAGCACCGATAGCACTGTTATGAGCGAAGTGTGCGCCCAGGAATGGCTTAACCCACAGGCCGAAATCGGTGTTAAGGTCATAGCTTACACCCAGAACTACGTTCTGCTCGTAGAAACCTGAAGAATCAGACAGGCTGTAGATGTGACCGTAGTAGTTCCAGTTGGTAGAACCCATGTTTACGGCAACTGAGCCTTTGGCAGCGATACGGAAAGCTTCGCTTCCATCTTCTTGTGAACCTTTAAAGTTCATCTTACCTGGGTTTTCGAAGTCAACGAAACCGTATACGTCACCCCAGGTGTAACCTGCGCCACCTTCAACTTCGATATATACGAAGTCAGATTTAACGCCGAAGCCATTCTGAATATCGCGAGTACGATCTTCAGTGCCTTCTGACCAATCCAGGTAGTTCACAGATACGTTAGAGAAACCGTAGAACTGTTCAGCCTGAGCAGTACCTGCAGACAGAGCGGCGAGAGTAGCGGCGGCAACAGCGATCATTTTAAAGTTTTTCATCATCAACCCCATTTATCTTGGTGTTTGCTGCCTGTGGCAGCGTTTTTATTTTGCCCGCGTATTTTACCGTTCTCGTGCTAAAGCACAATATTTTTAGCAGAAAACGCGAACTCAAAATTCGTTATTGTGAACAAAGTCGTAAAACGACCCCTTAGCTCAGTTAACCATTTTAACAATTGGCTTACCCTGAGCCCCCACAGAAGTGTAGAACACGGTGGGAAACGATACAGACTTTGTTCAGCGGAAAATGGTTGAATTAACCGGGGTCCTGTCCTGATAACAGGACCCCTGAGAGGCACTGTTATTACAGAGCCAGGAACAGACCTGCGATGGTCGCGCTCATCAGGTTAGCCAGAGAACCGGCGATAACGGCGCGGATACCCAGCTTGGCCAGATCGTGGCGACGGTTAGGTGCCATGGCACCCAGACCACCCAGCAGAATGGCGATAGAAGACAGGTTAGCGAATCCACACAGAGCGAAGGAAACGATAGCCTTGGTACGGTCAGACATCACAGCACCGGTCTCAGCCACTACCATACCGCCATCTGCGATGTCTTTCAGGTATGGAGCGAAGTTCAGGTAAGCTACGAATTCGTTTACAACAATCTTCTGACCGATGAAAGAACCGGCAACCAGGGCTTCATTCCAAGGTACACCGATAAGGAACGCCAGAGGCATGAAGATGTAACCGAGGATCAGCTCAAGGGTCAGACCCTCAACACCAAACCAGCCACCTACACCACCGATGATACCGTTGATCATGGCAATCAGACCCACGAAGGCAATCAACATCGCGCCTACGTTCAGGGCCAGGTGCATACCAGAAGAAGCACCGGCAGCGGCAGCGTCCAGAACGTTGGCAGGCTTGTCAGGATCTTCTGGCAGCTCGTCCATTTCGTTCTTGGTAGCGTCGGTTTCTGGGTGCATCAGCTTGGCCATCAGCAGACCACCAGGAGCGGCCATGAATGACGCAGCAACCAGGTACTCGATCTTAACGCCCATAGAAGCGTAACCAGCCAGAACAGAACCGGCGATAGAAGCCAGACCACCCACCATGATGGCGAACAGTTCAGACTGGGTCATGGTCGGAATGAATGGACGCACAACCAGAGGCGCTTCAGTCTGACCTACGAAGATGTTCGCAGTAGCAGACATGGACTCGGTACGGCTGGTACCCAGAGCTTTCTGCAGACCACCACCGATAATACGGATTACCCACTGCATTACGCCCAGGTAGTACAGTACAGCGATCAGAGAAGAGAAGAAGATGATTACTGGCAGTACGTTGATGGCGAAGATGAAGCCAACTTTGAACTGTGCCAGATCACCGAACAGGAAGTTGATACCGTTCTGGCCGTAACCGATAACGGCAGACACACCGTCAGATACGGACTTGAGGATATCTTTACCCCAAGGAACGTACAGAACGAAACCACCGAAGGCAGCCTGAATTGCGAGAGCGCCACCTACGGCACGTACGCTGATTGCCTTTTTGTTATTGGAAAGGAGGAAACCTATTCCAAGTAGGACTGCTACACCTACGAAGCTCATTAATATACTCATTAACCATCACCCTTTTGTTAACACTTTTTAATTATGTTGTTAATCAACCTATTTCCGAGCAAAATTATACCTTAGCCATTGCTGAAAATCGTCGTTTTGATCAAATTTTTGAACTTAAATTTCAAGCGGTTAATATCGAACTGCATTGCGACAAACACCTGTTTAAGTTAAAAAACCTATAGCTCAAACAGTTGCGCAACATTGCTATACAACCGTTCTGATATTAGAACATTGGATTTTTTTTGCAAATGTGCCATTTTGGTGATGATTTGACCAATTACAAGCGGAGTATTACGTCGTTCAGATGCGTTTTTTGGCGTCATGGCCGGTGAATCCGTCTCACAAATGAAACTTTCTATCGGCAATTCAGATACAACTTTATGCAATTTTGATGCATCTTTATTAAGAAGTAAGCCACCAATCCCAATCCTGTAGCCCAGTTTAATATAGCGCCTTGCGATGTCCGTACTGCCATAAAAGCCATGGATCACTCCGGCACGCGGCAGCTTATGGTATGAAAGCAATGCCAATAGCTCGTTGTGCGCTTTAACACAATGCAAAATGAGTGGCAGCTCCAATTCAGACGCAAGTTCTAACTGCGCCTCCAGCAATGGCAATTGCCACTGCCAGTTCTCACCTCTGTGTTTATCTAGGCCGCATTCTCCTACGGCCACCAACCGCTGTTCGCCAGCCTGACCATAAATTCGGGAGCGTAGTTCTGCCATCTGGGACTGCCAATGCTCAGCAGCCCACCAGGGATGGATCCCAAGACCAAAAGGACAATTGTACTGTGCAGCAACCTCAAGCTGCTTATCCCAGTGGTGAGGTGATACGCCCGGAATGATACAGGTACGGATATTTGCATCTTGCATGGCAGCAAACAGCGCTTGCCTGTCGTCATCAAACTCAGGGAAGTCCAGATGTGCATGACTATCGACAATGTAACTTTCTGACATATCAGCGCTCTTTTCGAGAAAAGGCAGTTGCACCCTCGCCTTCGGTTTGCGACTGAGAGCCTCGCTTCAATGGCGGGTCCTGCAGCCTAGGAGCACAGCTACGGCGGTTTTCGGGGGTCAACCCCATGCTATCGCACCAATCAGTGTAGGCCTTCCAGCCCCGCTTGATGACATTCAGCATGGTTTTACCTCCGAATTTAGGTTGGCCAACTTCGCCAGACAGTCAGTTAATAATCGCCGCTAATCTGCAGACAATAAAAAAGGCGGGAACGCCCGCCTTTTTTCAATTCGGGATTAATGTTCCCGGGTCTTGGCAAACTGGATGTCGGGATAACGCTCCATCGACAGGTTCAGGTTCACCATAGTCGGCGCGATGTAAGTCAGGCTGTCGCCACCATCCAACGCCAGGTTGGTAGAGCATTTGCGCTTGAACTCTTCAAGTTTACGCCCGTCTTCACAATAAACCCAACGGGCGGTGGCGACGTTTACAGCCTCATAAATGGCTTCAACGTTGTACTCAGACTTAAGGCGAGCTACCACAACTTCAAACTGCAACACACCCACAGCGCCCACAATCAGGTCGTTGGAGTCCAGCGGACGGAATACCTGTACTGCGCCCTCTTCAGAAAGTTGCACCAAGCCCTTTAACAGCTGCTTTTGTTTAAGCGGGTCTTTGAGGCGAATGCGGCGGAACATTTCCGGAGCGAAGTTGGGGATACCGGTAAACTTCAGATCTTCGCCCTGGGTAAAGGTATCACCAATCTGGATGGTCCCGTGATTGTGCAAACCGATAATGTCGCCGGCAAAGGCTTCTTCAGCACGCTCGCGATCACCGGCCATAAAGGTCACAGCGTCAGAAATGCTCACGGTTTTACCGATACGCACGTGCTTCATCTTCATGCCTTGGGTGTACTTGCCAGAGACAATACGCATAAAGGCGATGCGGTCGCGGTGCTTGGGATCCATGTTGGCCTGAATTTTAAATACAAAGCCGGAAAACTTCTCTTCACCGGCTTCCACAGTGCGCTCACTGGTTTCGCGGGGCATAGGCGCAGGGGCCCAGTCAGTCAGACCATCCAGCATGTGGTCAACGCCAAAGTTGCCCAGCGCGGTACCAAAGTAAACCGGTGTCAGCTCACCACTCAAAAACAGTTCCTTGTCGAACTCGTTGGAAGCGCCTCGTACCAGTTCCAGCTCTTCACGCAGCTGCTCGGCAAAGTCGCTGCCCACTGCCGCGTCCAACTCCGGATTATCCAGGCCTTTTACGATACGCAACTCCTGAATAGTATGGCCGTGACCGCTCTGATACAGAATGGTCTCATCACGGTGCAGGTGATACACACCTTTGAACAGCTTACCGCAGCCGATAGGCCAGGTGATGGGAGCGCACAGAATGTTAAGCTCTGTTTCCACCTCGTCCAGCAGCTCCATCGGGTCACGAATATCACGGTCGAGCTTGTTCATAAAGGTCACGATAGGGGTATCGCGCAGACGGGTCACTTCCATCAGCTTGCGGGTACGATCTTCCACACCCTTGGCGGCGTCAATCACCATCAGGCAAGAGTCCACCGCTGTAAGAGTGCGATAGGTATCTTCGGAGAAGTCTTCGTGACCGGGGGTATCGAGCAGGTTCACCAAACGGCTGTTATACGGAAACTGCATCACAGAGGTGGTAACCGAAATACCACGCTCTTTTTCCATCTCCATCCAGTCAGATTTGGCATGCTGGTTCGAGCCACGGCCTTTTACCGTGCCCGCGGTCTGAATTTGACGGCCATGCAACAATACCTTTTCGGTGATCGTGGTTTTACCGGCGTCAGGGTGAGAAATAATGGCGAACGTGCGGCGTGACGCCACTTCTGCAAGCAGTGAATTTGACATGGATAACTTTCTTTCAAGTAGCGTCGCCGCCCGAAGGCGGCGACTCGAATGGAACTTTATTGGCGGGTATTTTCGCCTATATTGGCGAGGAGTACAACGACTGACTCAGGGTTGAGCGAGTTCGGCCTGTGCCTGACTGGCAAGAAGACCCAGTTCAACCCTGGCGTACCTGTGCTCGACAAAGTCATAAATGTTGGTCGCAAGCGCCAAACGAAAGTAGTTGGCTGCCAGTTCTTTATTTCCCGATGCCTCTTCTGCTTTGGCAACGTAGAAATATGCCTCACAAAGACGCTCAGCATATTCTCTTGGGTTGCTAAGACCGGTACGTGCACGCTCAAACAACGCTGCTCTCGACAAGTTACCCAGATAATAATCACTGATTGCTGTCGACCAATCGGCGCCATTCAGTGATTGACGATGCTTTGCCAGGGTAACGAGCGCGCCCTTCCTGTCGATGTCAGCTGCAATCAGGAAATACCATAAAGCGCGATAGCCATCTGCGGGATCACGTCGCAAAAATGCATCCATATCGGCTAATGCCAAATCCGCCCGCTCACCATAATAAAGTGCAATGCCACGATTCAGATATGCATAATCATAGTCAGGCTCAAGCTCCAATACTGCGTCAAACGCCTCATATGCATTGTCGAAATCGCCTTCCTGCGTGTAGTAAATACCAAGGAAATTATAAGCATCGGCAATGTTTGGACGGATTTTCAGCGCTTGGTGAAAGTCGAGTCTGGCCATAAGACGCAGACCAAGCAAGTCATAGATAACGCCGCGTTCATAATAAACACGGGCAAGCTGCTCCTCGCTCAAATCCATACTTGTGAGTATCTCATTGAGCCGTGCAAGCCCCACCTCTTGCTTATAATCAGGCATCAAAGGGGCAACAACCATTCGCCCGTCGGCAGCCTGATCAAGACTGCTGCTCTGGGTCGAGGCACATCCCCCTAGCAGAACAGACAAACCAAGTAGCCCTGACAATAACGTCTTGAGTTTACGCTCCATCAAACACTCACCTTAACAACCTGGGAAACCCGAATGGGCTCTGTTTGGCTCCATCATAGCAATCCATCCAGAGTGTCGCCATCAGCCATTGATATTTATTACAAATTGCCAAACTCACAGCTGCGGTAATAAAAAAGGAGATCCGAAGATCTCCTTTTTTTGTCAGCGCAGCCGCAATTATTCAGCAGCAGGCTCTTTGGTTTGTGCTTCTTTGATAGACAGACGTACACGACCCTGACGATCCACTTCCATTACCTTCACGGTAACTTCCTGGTTCAGTTGCAGGTGGTCAGATACGTTGGCTACGCGCTCATCGCTGATCTGAGAGATGTGTACCAAGCCATCTTTGCCGGGCAGGATGTTCACGAAGGCACCGAAGTCAACGATACGGATAACCTTACCGGTGTACAGACGGCCCACTTCCACTTCAGAGGTGATTTCCTCGATGCGGCGGATAGCTTCGCGGGTAGCGTCGCCATTGTTGGAGGCAATCTTCACAGTACCGTCATCTTCCAGCTCGATGGTGGTACCGGTTTCCTCGGTCAGCGCACGGATCACGGCGCCGCCTTTACCGATAACATCACGGATCTTCTCTGGGTTGATCTTGATGGTGGTGATACGTGGAGCGAAGTCAGAGATATCTGGACGGGCACTGCCGATGGCCTGGTCCATCACGTTCAGGATGTGAACGCGGGCGCCGTAAGCCTGCTGCAGAGCGATTTCCATGATTTCTTTGGTGATACCTTCGATTTTGATGTCCATCTGCAGTGCAGTAACACCATCACGGGTACCGGCTACTTTGAAGTCCATGTCGCCCAGGTGGTCTTCGTCACCCAGGATGTCAGACAGAACCACGAAGTTGTCGCCTTCCTTCACCAGACCCATGGCAATACCGGCCACAGAAGTCTTGATAGGTACACCGGCATCCATCAGCGCCAGAGAGGTACCACACACAGAGGCCATGGAAGAAGATCCGTTGGACTCAGTGATTTCAGATACCACACGTACAGAGTATGGGAACTCTTCGGCAGACGGCATTACGGCGTTGATACCACGCCATGCCAGCTTGCCGTGACCGATTTCGCGGCGCTTCGGTGAGCCAACCATACCGGTTTCACCCACAGAGTATGGAGGGAAGTTGTAGTGCAGCATGAAGCGGTTGGTGCGCTCGCCCATGATGGAGTCAATCTTCTGCGCATCACGCTCGGTACCCAGAGTTGCGGTAACCAAAGCCTGTGTTTCACCACGGGTGAACAACGCAGAGCCGTGGGTACGTGGCAGTACACCCGCCATCACAGACAGGGCACGGATCATGTCTGGCTCACGGCCATCGATACGTGGCATGCCCGCAATGATACGACTGCGAACTACGTTCTTCTCGAGGCTGCCCAGCAGATCGGCAGCTTCACGTACGTTTACATCAGGATTGGCTTCCTGCAGCTTGGCGATAGTGGCTTTCTTCACTTCACCAACGGCTTCGTAACGCTCTTGCTTGGCCATAATCTGGTAAGCGGCAGTCAGACCTTCTTCGGCCAGCTCTTTGATTTGTGCAACCAGGGCATCGTTTTTAACAGGTGCTGTCCAGTTCCAACGTGGCTTACCGGCTTCAGCGGCAAACTCGTTGATGGCATTGATAACAACCTGCTGCTGGTCATGACCGTATACCACGGCGCCCAGCATCACTTCTTCCGGCAGAGATTTGGCTTCAGATTCCACCATCAGTACGGCGCTCTGGGTACCGGCAACCACCAGATCCAGTTCGCTGCCAGCAAGCTCAGCGGCACCTGGATTCAGCACGTATTCACCATTCACATAGCCTACACGGGCAGCGCCCAGAGGACCATTGAATGGGATACCGGAGATAGCCAGTGCAGCGGAAGTACCGATCATGGACACAACGTCCGGCTCAATCTGAGGATCTACCGATACCACTGTGATGATGACCTGTACTTCGTTGGTAAAGTCATCTGGGAACAGTGGGCGGATTGGACGGTCGATGAGACGGGCAATCAGAGTTTCGTCTTCAGAAGGACGACCTTCACGCTTGAAGAATCCACCTGGGATCTTACCGGCTGCGTAGGTCTTCTCCTGATAGTTTACGGTCAGCGGAAAAAAGTCACGGCCCGGGTCGGCTTCCTTTTTGCCCACAACAGTTACCAGAACTGTGGTATCACCCATGCTTGCCATAACGGCACCATCGGCTTGACGAGCGATTACACCTGTTTCCAGGGTGACTGTATGCTGACCATACTCAAAACTTTTTACGATAGGATTCACGTGACCCATTCCTTAATTAATGACCTTGAAATACGCGCGTAAGTATACTGCAACTCAAGTAGATAGTTAAAGAGCGGATTCTGGTGACAAATCTTTAACTTTTCACTACAGTGGAAATAGTTGACTGAACACAGTCTCGTATTTCACGCCAATCATTATCTTATTTTTCAAGACCCGGAACCCGATTGATGGCAATAAGGTTTAAGTCGCTTACCTGGAAACAAACCAATCTCGTTGTCTTCGCAGCGCTGTTTTTTGCTGTTGCTGTGTTTATCGTTGAACTTTCCTTAATGGTTATGTCCACCCGTGAAGCTGTCACATCAAGCCAACAGGAATTGCTTGACTCGGTCGAACAACCCGCCGCCAACGCCGTTTGGGCGCTGGATGATAATCTGGCCCGACAAACCCTTGAAGGGGTACTTAAAGTTGAGCACGTAGGAGCCTCAGTAATTGAGTTAGACGACGGTTCAATGTTTGTCTCTGTAAGCAATGACAAACACGTCTTTTCTGATTTTTTCAGTGACTTAAGTGAAGAGCTTTTTGGAGACCTCAGAGAAATAGCCCGGCCACTTTACCGCCCTTATTACTTCGAAGGTTCGCGCCAACAGCAGCTGATTGGCACACTCACAATCTTTTATGATACTCAGGAACTGGCCGACAGCTTGTTTGGACAACTCAAAGTCGGTTTTGTCGCCACACTGGCAAGAGCCCTGTTGTTGACCATGGTGCTCTCGATAGTGTTTCACCGCTTCCTGACTCAACCCATTGCGCGCATCAGCGAAGCGATTGATAAAATCGAACCCGAATCGCCAGACGAAAACCTGCTCCCCATATCTGATGCACACAAAGATGATGAGCTGGGTTTGGTAACCACTAAGCTCAATCAAATCCTGCTGCAATTCGGACAGACTCAGAGCAAGCTGCGCAAAATGGCAACGCGCGACCCGCTCACGGGCCTACCAAACCGGACTCTGCTACTGGAAACCATAGCGGTAACCATTCAGCGCGCCCGCGTACACAGACGCGCTTTTGCCCTGCTGTTTATCGATTTGGACCGCTTCAAAAACGTCAATGACTCACTGGGGCATGCGCTGGGCGATCAATTTCTTGCACGTATTGCTCGGCTGCTGGAACGGGTAGTTGGCGATAAAGGCACCGTAGCCCGCCTCGGCGGTGACGAATTTGTGATCCTGGCCGATGAAATCAACTCCGCCGATATGGCCGCGGATTTTGTTGATAAGCTTCTGTTTCAACTCAACAACCCAATTCAGCTTGGCGAACACTCGATTCATCCGGCGGCCTCAGTAGGGATTTCTCTGTATCCGGAAGATGGGAACAGTGCCGAAGATCTTATCCGTCATGCTGACATTGCCATGTACAGCGCAAAGGCATCCGGCTCAAACCAGTGGGCCTTCTTCAAAGCACAAATGACAGAACGGGCTGCCGTACGCCTGCGCACCGAAGCGTCGTTACATGATGCATTAAAGAACAACGAATTCTTGCTGCACTTTCAGCCCAAGCTAGACCTTTCCACCGGTAAACTGATGGGCTGTGAAGCGCTTATACGCTGGCAAAAAGATGGCCGCTTGATTAGCCCCATGTCCTTTATCCCTGTGGCCGAGGAGACAGGTATTATTGTTCCCATTGGCCGATGGGTCCTTGAGCAAAGCTGTAAAATACTGCGGCAGTGGCAAAAACAGTATGGTTTCGCAATCCCTATTGCCGTGAATGTAGCTTCACAACAGTTTGCTGACGCCAGCCTGGTACCTGACATCAAGCAGTTGGCTCTCAGATACCAGATTGCACCTGATTTACTGGAATTGGAAATAACCGAAACCTCATTGATGGCTGATGTAGAGGCTGCCATCAGCAAGCTTGAGCAACTGAAAATTGCCGGATTCGGTATTGCCGTGGATGATTTCGGAACAGGATACTCTTCACTGTCGTATTTGCGTCACCTGCCAATCACCACCATGAAGATCGATCGCTGCTTTGTTTCTGATTTACCCGGCGACAGTGCTATCGCTTCGACTATCCTGATGCTGGGTAAGCAGTTGGATTTGCAGATTGTGGCAGAAGGTATTGAAAACGAATTGCAACTGGAATGGCTGAAAACAGCGGGATGTGGTGTAGGTCAGGGCTTTTACTTCAGCCCACCCTTACCGTTGGAGGAATTTGAACAAATGTATTTCCAGAACACGGTCACCAGCATTCATGACGCGGGTGGCTATCCACCTGCATAATTAAACTTAATGAATGCTTTACGGTAGATAACAGACACAAAAAAGGAGGCCAAAGCCTCCTTTTTTGTGTTTCTGCATTGCTGATTAGCGACGCAGACCCAGCTTTTGGATCAGCGCAGTGTAACGCTGAACATCAGTACGCTGCAGGTAAGACAGCAGCTTACGACGAGAGCTAACCATACGCAGCAGACCACGACGAGAGTGGTGATCGTGGATGTGAGTCTTAAAGTGACCCTGCAGGTGGTTGATCTGAGCAGTCAGCAGAGCTACCTGAACTTCAGTAGAACCAGTGTCGTTTTCACCACGGCCAAACTCAGCCAGGATTTGTGCTTTAGCTTCAGTACTTAGTGACATGAATATCTCCAAAATATCATTAAATTGTCTCAGCCGATCACTAACTCAGCCGAGAAGACGCGGTATTTTAGCCGCATTCAACCCTGACCGCAACCGCTTTAATCGTTGTCGTTTGTGAAGACCACCAAGCGTTTGGGTGCCAATTGACCATCGTCGTTCATCTTGCCGATACCCACAAAGCGTCTGGCTTCCCCAAGCGTGATCCGCATCAGTGAATCGCTACTGATACCGGCTACCCGAACCGGATTGCCATTCATCAGATAGGGAGCCACCGTATCGGGAATATTCACCTCAGGCAGATCGGCCACAGCGGTATCCATGGGCAGGAGCAGCGGATCAAGCAGCGTTTTGGGCTCAACGCCCTGCTCTTCGGCCTGTGCTACCAGCGCTTCCAACTCTTCGATGGTGACCATACGCTCATAGGGGTAGGCCGCAACAGCGGTGCGGCGCAGCATAATCACATGGGCACCGCAGCCAAGTTTTTCACCAAGGTCATCGATGATGGTACGAATATAAGTACCCTTGGAGCAGTGAATATCCAGCGTCAGCTCATCGCCTTCAAACTTAATAAAGTTAAGCTCGAATACTGTAATAGGCCGGGCTTCCCGGGGCACATCCTTACCTTCACGGGCATACTTGTACAGGGGTTGACCCTGATACTTAAGCGCCGAGAACATGGACGGTACCTGCATGGTGTCGCCACGGAAACTGTCCAGCGCAGCATCCAGCGCTTCCTTGGTGAAATTAAGCGGACGAGTGCTGACCACTTCGCCGTCGGAATCACTGGTATCGGTACGCTGACCCAGTTTGGCGGTCACCAGATAACGCTTATCGGCATCCAGAAGATGCGATGAAAACTTGGTTGCCTCGCCCAGACACACCGGCAACATGCCGGTTGCCAGTGGGTCGAGCGCACCTGTATGGCCGGCTTTGGCCGCATTGTAAAGCCGCTTCACCCGCTGCAAAGCATGGTTGGAACTCATGCCAGTGGGTTTATCGAGCAGCACTATGCCGTCGATATTGCGGCCCTTGGTGCGTCTTGCCATCAGCTTTCTCCGCCCTCGGTAGCCTCGCCTTCTTCGTCGGCGTGGCCTTTCCGGGCTTCGTCATTTCGAATAACCTGACTCACCAGGTTAGACATACGCATACCTTCAACCAAGGAGGCATCATAGATGAAACGCAGCTCGGGCATAACACGCAGCTTCATGCGGCCGGCAACCAAAGTGCGGGCGAATGGCGCGGCAGCGTTTAATGCGGCTAACTTGTCTTCGATGACCTTAGGATCTTCTTCAAAGAAGGTGACATAAATCTTGGCGTGACTCAGGTCGCGGGACACGTCCACATCATTCACTGTCACCATGCCGATTCGGGGATCTTTCATATCCCGCTGCAGCACCATAGCCAGCTCTTGTTGTAGCTGCTGGCCGATGCGACGGGAACGACTAAATTCTTTTGCCATGATGTTGTTACCGTAAAATCAACAAGGGCGGCCTAAGCCGCCCTTTGAGTTGTTAGAGTGTCCGAGCGACTTCGATGGTTTCGAACACTTCGATTTGGTCGCCTACGCGAACATCGTTGTAGTTCTTAACGCCGATACCACACTCCATGCCGTTGCGGACTTCGTTCACGTCATCCTTAAAGCGGCGCAGAGACTCGAGCTCACCTTCGTAGATAACCACGTTGTCACGCAGTACACGGATTGGCGCGCTGCGCTTCACAACACCCTCGGTGACCATACAGCCAGCGATTGCACCCAGTTTAGGCGACTTAAACACATCGCGCACTTCGGCCAGACCGATGATCTGCTGCTTGAACTCTGGTGACAACATGCCGCTCATGGCAGATTTCACTTCGTCAATCAGGTCGTAGATCACGCTGTAGTAGCGCAGATCAACGGCTTCAGATTCGATGGTCTTACGGGCCTGAGCATCGGCACGCACGTTAAAGCCAACCATGATGGCGTTCGAGGCCGCAGCCAGAGTGGCGTCGGTTTCGGTCAGCGCACCCACACCGGAAGCGATGATGTTCACCTTCACTTCATCGGTAGACAGCTTACGCAGCGAGTCGGAAATCGCTTCCAGAGAACCCTGTACGTCGGCCTTCAGAACCACGTTCAGTTCCTGTACTTCGCCTTCGGTCATGTTGGCAAACATGTTCTCCAGCTTGGCCTTCTGCTGACGTGCCAACTTAACTTCACGGAACTTGCCTTGACGGTATAGGGCAACTTCACGTGCTTTACGCTCGTCACGTACTACAGTGGCTTCATCACCGGCTGACGGTACGCCAGACAGACCCAGGATCTCTACCGGAATAGATGGACCGGCTTCCTGAATTGGCTTGCCGTTCTCGTCTTTCATGGCACGGATCTTACCATACTCAAGACCACACAGAACGATGTCGCCCTGACGCAGCGTACCTTCCTGAACCAAAACAGTTGCTACCGGACCACGGCCCTTGTCGAGCTGAGATTCGATAACCACACCGGCGGCCATACCTTCGCGGCGAGCCTTGAGTTCCAGAACTTCGGCTTGCAGCAGAATGGCTTCGAGCAGTTCGTCAACACCGGTACCCGCCTTGGCAGATACGTGAACAAACATGTTGTCGCCACCCCAGTCTTCAGACATAACGTTATGCTGGGCCAGCTCGCTCTTAACGCGATCCGGATCGGCTTCTGGCTTATCCATCTTGTTCACAGCCACAATCAAAGGCACGTTACCGGCCTTGGCGTGCTGGATAGCTTCGATGGTCTGTGGCATCACGCCGTCGTCGGCAGCCACTACCAGGATTACGATGTCAGTTGCCTTGGCACCACGGGCACGCATTGCGGTAAACGCGGCGTGACCTGGGGTATCCAGGAAGGTAACCATACCGTTATCGGTTTCTACGTGGTAAGCACCAATGTGCTGAGTAATACCACCGGCTTCGCCTGCGGCAACCTTGGCGCGACGGATGTAATCCAGCAACGAGGTCTTACCGTGGTCAACGTGACCCATGATGGTTACTACCGGAGCGCGTGGCTCCAATTTCTCATCTTCGTCACGGTCAGCCAGTACCTGATGCTCCAGCTCGTTTTCACGCAGCAGTACAACCTTGTGGCCCATTTCCTCTGCAACCAGCTGAGCAGTTTCCTGATCGAGCACCTGGTTAATAGTAACCATAGAGCCCATTTTCATCATCTGCTTGATGATTTCAGTGGCTTTTACTGCCATCTTCTGCGCCAGCTCGGCCACAGTCACAGTTTCACCAACTCGCACTTCACGGTTCACAGCAGCAACAGGCTTGTTAAAGCCGTGGGCCATGGACTCAGGCGTGCTCTTGTGGCGCATGTGCTTCTCACGACCTTCACGTGCATCTTTACCGCCACGCTTACTCTTGGTCTGCGTTTTATTGCGATTACGACGGCCACGTTTTTCGTCGTCCTGATCGGCAGAATCTTCAGCGGCACGAGCAACTTTAGAGGTTGTTACATGGTGATCGCCATAACGTTCAGCCTCAATGCGACGACGCTCTTCTTCCGCCCAGCGGCTTTCGTTTTCTTCAGCCAATGCACGCGCCTTTTCTTTAGCTGCAGCAGCTTCTTCATCAGCTTTACGCTTGGCAGTTTCTTCCTGCTGTGCCTTGAGGCGAGCTGCTTCAGCACGCGCCTCTTCAGATTCAACCTGCTTAGCAGGATCTTTTGAAGCCGTTTTTACTTCCGCTTCGGCTTTGGCTTTGGCCTTGGCTTTAGCTTCTGCTTCGGCTTTAGCTTTAGCTTCAGCTTCTGCAATGGCTTTGGCTTTAGCCTCTGCTTCGGCTTTTGCCTTGGCAGCAGCTTCTGCTTCGGCCTTGGCGCGCGCTTCTTCTTCAGCCTTCAGCGCTGCTTCGTTACCATCACGCTTCACGAAAGTACGTTTCTTACGTACTTCTACTTTAACGTCTTTAGACTGGCCACCACTGGATACACTCAGGGTAGATACAGTTTTACGCTGCAAAGTCATCTTGGTTGGCTGTGCATCACCGCCGTGTTGCTTTTTCAAATGATCAAGCAACTGCTGCTTTTCAGTCTCAGTCACGCTGTCGGCTTTGGCCTTTTTAATTCCGGCCTCAGCAAACTGCTCAATCAGTCGCTCAACAGTTTTGCCAACTTCGTTGGCTAATTTCTCTAACGTCATGTCCGTCATTGGTTACCTCCCCTGTTGATCGACTTAAGACTCTTCGCCAAACCAACAGATGTTACGGGCAGCCATGATCAGCTCACCTGCTTTTTCTTCTGTCAATTCTTCTATTTCGATCAAATCATCAATGCCTTGTTCAGCCAAATCTTCCAGTGTTACAACGCCACGGCTGGCCATCACAAACGCCAGGTGTCGTTCCATACCATCAAGATTCAGCAGCTCCTCGCTCGGCTCAGCGCCGTCCAGAGCTTCTTCTGAAGCCAACGCACGGGTAGATATAGCTGCCTTGGCACGTTCGCGCAGCGCTTCAACGATATCTTCGTCAAAGCCGTCGATGGCCAGCAGCTCAGCTACAGGTACGTAAGCCACTTCTTCCAGTGAGGTGAAGCCTTCATCGGCCAGCACCTGAGCGAAATCTTCATCCACGTCCAGTGACTCCATGAACAGGGTTACCACCTTGGCACTTTCGGCCTGGTGCTTGGCGTTCATGTCTTCCACTGTCATAACATTCAGCTCCCAGCCAGTCAGCTGAGTTGCCAAACGTACGTTCTGACCGTTACGACCAATGGCCTGAGCCAAAGAGTCCGCTTCAACGGCGATGTCCATGGAGTGGTTATCTTCATCTACGATGATTGAACCCACATCGGCAGGCGCCATGGCGTTGATCACGAACTGAGCAGGGTTATCATCCCACAGCACAATATCAACACGCTCGCCACCGAGTTCGTTGGAAACGGCCTGCACACGTGCACCACGCATACCCACGCAAGCACCGATCGGGTCGATGCGGCGATCATTGGATTTCACTGCAATCTTGGCGCGGCTGCCAGGGTCGCGGGCAGCGCCCATCACCTGGATCATTTCATCGGCAATTTCCGGAACTTCAACACGGAAAAGCTCAATCAGCATTTCCGGCTTGGTACGAGTCAGAAACAGCTGCGCGCCGCGAGCCTCAGGGCGCACCGCATACAGCAGCGCGCGAACACGGTCGCCTGGACGGAAGGATTCACGGGCTATCAGGTCTTCCTTATACAACACGCCATCGGCATTGTTACCAAGGTCAACCACCACGCTATCACGGTTGGACTTCTTGACCACACCAGTGATGATTTCACCTTCTTTATCGAAAAATTGCTCAACAACCTGTGCACGCTCGGCTTCACGCACTTTTTGTACGATTACCTGCTTGGCAGTCTGGGTTGTGATCCGGTCGAACACCACAGATTCGATTTCGTCTTCGATAAACTCGCCCACCTGAATCTCAGGATTTTCGTAACGAGCCGCTTCGAGTGTAATTTCACGATAAGGGTTTTCCAGCGCTTCGCCGTTATCCTCTACCACCATCCAGCGACGAAACGTTTCGTAGTCACCAGTCTTGCGATCGATAGCTACACGAACGTCGATATCACCTTCGTACTTTTTCTTGGTAGCTGTGGCCAGCGCGGTTTCCAGCGCCTCAAAAATTTTTTCTCGCGGAACGGCTTTTTCGTTTGAAACCGCTTCAGCGACCAGCAGAATCTCTTTATTCATCGTCTTGCCTCGTTCACCTTGAAACTATCAAAACTTCGCAATAATGTTGCCTTTGCGGATATTGTCCAGGGCAACGACCAACGACTTGCCATCGACTTTGATGGTCAGCATCTGGCCGTCAACCGTGTCGATAACACCTTTTAAATTACGACTGCCTTCCACAGGCATAGTCAATTGCACCTTAACATCCTCACCAACATAGCGAGCATATTGAGCGGCATTGAAGAGCGGACGATCAAGTCCGGGCGAAGACACCTCAAGGGTATATTCATGTGAAATCGGATCTTCTACGTCCATGATCGCACTGATTTGGCGACTGGATTCGGCGCAGTCGTCCACGGAAATGCCGTTCTCGCTGTCGATGTAAACACGCAGGATAGAATGCTTACCCGCCTGCACGTATTCAATGCCCCACACCTCATAGCCCAAGGCTTCGACAGCCGGTGTCAGCATTTCTGCCAGTCTGCTTTCCAAAGTCGCCAAAGTGACCCCCAAAAAAACAAAAAAGGGCTATAAAGCCCCAGTAACTTTACCGCAAAATCCGCGGTGAATCTTAAAGTCCATATAACAAAAAACCCCGTAATAACGAGGCAATTATTATAAGAACCTGTTTACAGTAACGAAATTTACCGTAATTTCGTTACTGGGAGCTGGTTGCGGGGGCCGGATTTGAACCGACGACCTTCGGGTTATGAGCCCGACGAGCTACCAAACTGCTCCACCCCGCGTCAACTGCTGCAAGTATATTGACTAAAGCCCTTACTTGCAATCACTGCATGCTGAAACTGCATACATACAGTGCTTTATGATTGGTGCCGAGAGCGGGACTTGAACCCGCACGTCCGTTAGGACACAGCCACCTCAAGGCTGCGCGTCTACCAATTTCACCACCTCGGCTAATCTTGCTTCTTAGTCAGGGATTTTGGTCTCTGACTGCTCGGTTTGCTGAACTTCCTGAGCGGCAGGTTCAGAACCGATGTTGTTCCACTTATCTTCCTGCTTCACATGATGCGCACTCAGATTACCTATAATAAGGCTCAGAGTGAAAAACGCCACTGCCAGGATAGCTGTGGAACGGGTCAAAAAGTTACCTGAACCACTGGAACCAAACAGGGTGCCGGATGCGCCAGCGCCAAACGACGCGCCCATATCGGCCCCTTTACCTTGCTGGATAAGAACCAGGCCAATCAGACCTAGGGCAACCAACAAGTAAATAACTATCAGTACTTCGTACATATCATGCGCTCATTGCTATGGAACACAGGGTTAAAAACTCGGTCGAGTTTAAACTGGCTCCGCCAATCAGTCCACCATCAACATCAGGCTGGGCAAACAAATCTGCCGCATTGCTTGGCGTCACACTGCCGCCGTATAGGATCCTGATGTTCTCACCAATAAAGGGAGATACTTCAGAGAGCCTTCTGCGTATAAACGCATGCACTTCCTGGGCTTGCTCTGGTGTAGCGCTTTTGCCTGTGCCTACAGCCCAAAGTGGCTCGTAAGCGATAATGGCATTATCGAAAGCCATGGTGCCGTTCTTTTCGATCACCACATCCAACTCTTCTGCAATCACCTCAAAGGTGCGCCTTGCCTCACGAGCCGGACCGGACTCCCCCACACATAGTATGGGCGTCATACCGTGCTTTTGAGCGGCGGCGAACTTTTCAGCGACTATATCGCTTGTTTCACCATACATTCTTCGCCGCTCTGAATGTCCGACAATTACATATCGACATCCGGAATCTTTCAGCATCTGCCCGGATATTTCACCGGTGTAGGCACCAAAGTCATGCTGACTTAAATTTTGGGCACCCATTCGAACTAAGCAGCCATTCAGAGCTTCTTTGTTCGCCTCAAGCAGTTGCCTGACGCTTTCAAGGTAAATTGCCGGCGGACACAAGACCACTTCCGCTGAATCGTTTTGGAGCTTAACGGCAAACTTACTGAAGAGTTCCTGAGCCAGCGTCGCGCTGCCATTCATCTTCCAGTTACCTGCTACCATTGGACGTCTGAGTGCCATCACCATCTCCTCTGAAAGCGGAGCGAATAATAGCGAACCGCGTTTTAAGTTACAACACCTATTTATGACTTTTTGGTAAAAACAGGCTCGACTGTTGCTTTTTTATTCCAGCAAGCCCATTTCTGCTCAAAACACATGCTAACCTATTAAAACTTATACATTAACAATTTCAAACCACCCTTTTTACCGCATCTGCAATGGCATTGGCAAAACGGGTTACCGATTCTTCATTCTCACCTTCAACCATTACCCGCAGCAGTGGCTCTGTGCCGGATTTGCGCAGCAGTACTCGGCCACGCTCACCAAGCTTATGCTCAACTTCGGCTACCAATGAGGTTACGCTTTCAGCTTCAAGTGGGTTCCTGTCCCCTTCAAAGCGAACATTTACCAAAATTTGTGGGAACATCTTAAGATCAGCAATCATCTCTTTCAGATCTTTACCACAGCGACGCATGGACGCCAGCACCAGAATACCCGCAACAATGCCATCGCCTGTGGTGCCATGGTCCAAGTTAAGAATATGACCGGAATTTTCACCACCAATGCGCCAACCACGTTCTCTGAGCAGTTCCATCACATAGCGGTCGCCCACTTTCGAACGGGCGAAGGGAATACCTTCATCTTTTAACGCCAGTTCAAGTCCCAGGTTCGCCATTTGGGTACCGACCACACCACCCTTTAGAATCCCCCGTTCTTTGGCGTCGCGGGCAAGGATATATAGGATTTGGTCGCCATCGACAATCTCACCATCGCGGGTCACCATCATGATGCGGTCACCATCACCATCAAGAGCAATACCCAAATCGGCGTTGACTTCCAGCACTTTGTCACGAATGGCAGCCATGGACGTGGCGCCACACATCTCGTTGATGTTCATGCCGTTGGGCTCAACACCAATGGCAACGACATCGGCGCCGAGTTCGCGGAATACCGCTGGGGCAATGTGATAGGTTGCACCGTGAGCACAGTCCACCACAATTTTAAGGCCACTCAGGGTCTGATCTGCGGGGAAATTACCTTTGCAATATTCAATGTAACGGCCGCGGGCATCATCGATACGGGAAACCTTGCCAAGGTGCTGGGACTCAGCACACTCCAGTGGCTTTTCGAGTTCAGCTTCAATTTGCAGTTCAATCTCATCATCAAGTTTGCTGCCGTCAGTGGAGAAAAACTTGATGCCGTTATCATAATAGGGATTGTGGGATGCGCTGATCACCACCCCGGCTTCGGCGCGGAACGTTCGGGTGAGATAGGCTACGGCGGGGGTAGGCATAGGCCCCATCAGCAACACATTCAGTCCTGCTGATGAAAAGCCTGCTTCCAGTGCCGACTCAAACATATAACCCGAAATACGGGTATCTTTTCCGATAATCACCTTACGACTACCACTGCGGGCAAGAACGCGGCCGGCAGCCCAGCCAAGTTTCAATGCCAGCTCAGGTGTCATCTGACCGGAACCAACCTTACCCCGAATACCATCGGTACCGAAAAATTTACGTTGAGACACGCTAAACCCCATCTATTCTAAGGTCCTGGCTCGGACCCATAATTTTGTCGCTGTCACATTCACAGTCACAGCTTGTCAAAGGCGCGGGTTGCCTCCAGCACTTTAAGTACGTCGACAGTTTCGGCCACATCGTGAACCCGAATAATATTCGCCCCCTGCTGAGCTGCCAGCATAGCCCCAGCTAAACTACCCGCGAGGCGTGACGTCGCATCGCGGCCAAGCAGGTTGCCAAACATACTCTTGCGGGAAAGCCCTGCCAGTAACGGCAATCCAAAATGCTCAAAGGCTGCAAATCGGCCGAGCAGCTCATAATTGTGTGCCAGGGTTTTACCAAACCCAAACCCTGGATCAAGAATAATCTGCGCCTGTGGGATCCCGGCGTCAACACAGGCGGCAATCCGATGTTCAAAAAATGCACACACATCATCAATCAGATTGTCATATTGTGGACAGTGCTGCATGGTGCGCGGCTGGCCCTGCATGTGCATCAGGCATACCGGCAAGCCTGTGGCGGCCGCGGCAGCCAGAGCACCGGGCTCCTGCAACGCCCGCACATCATTAATCAAGTGGGCTCCTGCCAGGGCAGCCTCGCGCATCACGTCGGCTTTACTGGTATCCACGGACACCCACACATCGTGGGTGCGGGCTACATATTCCACCAGTGGAATAACCCGGCAGAGCTCTTCATCCAGCGACACTTCAGCGGCACCCGGCCGGGTGGACTCGCCGCCGATGTCGATAATCGTCGCGCCCTCCTTAACTAACTGATCGGCATGGTCGCAAGCCGACTCAATTACGGCAAATCGGCCACCATCAGAGAAAGAGTCGGGGGTGACATTCAGGATGCCCATCACTACCGGGCGAGTCAGGTCTAGGGTTTTGTCCCTGGCTGTAAGCGTGAACACGTGCTCTCCTCAAACAAGAAAACCCCGAAGCCGGGGTTTTCTCTTATTACATCAATCCTGCAACAGCATCAGTGTTTGGTCACTGGCTCATCGGGATTCAGGTCTGTCGGCTTCGAGGCTTCATCTTCTGAGGTAGCCTCAACACCTTTGTTGCCTTTATCGCCTTTGTCGCTGTTTTGCTCGTCTTTCTGCCAGTCAGCAGGCATACGCACTTCACGGCGCTCCATCAAATCTTCAATCTGACGGGAGTCGATGGTTTCGTACTTCATCAGTGCATCTTTCATGGCATGCAGGATGTCCATGTTATCAACCAGTAGTTGATGGGCACGGTCGTAGTTACGGTCAATGATAACTTTTACTTCAGTGTCAATCAGTGCCGCAGTTTCATCAGACATGTGCTTGGCCTTGGCCATGGAGCGACCGAGGAACACCTCGCCTTCTTCATCAGCGTACAACAGCGGGCCCAACTTGTCGGAGAAGCCCCATTGGGTCACCATGTTACGGGCGATAGAAGTCGCATACTTGATGTCCTGAGAGGCACCTGTCGACACTTGCTCAATTCCGTAGATCAGCTCTTCGGCCAGACGACCACCGTAGGCAACCGAGATTTTACTCTCAAGCTTGCGGCGACTCTGACTCACGGCATCCGCCTCAGGCAGGAAGAAGGTAACACCCAGCGCGCGGCCACGAGGGATGATGGTAACCTTGTGCACAGGGTCGTGCTCTGGCACCAGATAACCCACAATAGCGTGACCGGCTTCATGGTAGGCGGTCATTTCTTTTTCGGCTTCCGACATCACCATGGAGCGGCGCTCAGCACCCATCATGATCTTGTCTTTGGCGCGCTCAAACTCTTCCATGCTCACCACACGGCGGTTACCACGGGCAGCAAACAAGGCAGCTTCGTTCACCAGGTTAGCCAAATCAGCACCGGAGAAACCGGGCGTACCACGGGCAATCACACTGGCTTTCACATCTTCTGCCAGCGGCACTTTGCGCATATGCACCTTCAGGATTTGCTCACGGCCACGAACGTCTGGCAGACCCACTACAACCTGACGGTCGAAACGACCAGGGCGCAAGAGCGCGGCATCCAGCACGTCTGGACGGTTGGTCGCGGCAATCACGATAATGCCTTCGTTACCTTCAAAGCCGTCCATCTCAACCAGCATCTGGTTCAGAGTCTGCTCACGCTCATCGTGACCACCGCCTAGACCAGCGCCACGCTGACGGCCGACGGCATCGATTTCGTCGATAAAGATGATACAAGGCGCAGACTTCTTGGCCTGTTCGAACATGTCGCGTACGCGGGATGCACCCACACCGACGAACATTTCCACGAAGTCAGAACCGGAAATGGTAAAGAAAGGCACCTTGGCTTCACCGGCAATCGCCTTGGCCAGCAGTGTTTTACCTGTACCGGGAGGACCTACCATAAGCACGCCGGTAGGAATGCGGCCACCCAGTTTCTGGAACTTGGTTGGGTCACGCAGGTAATCAACCATTTCCTTCACTTCTTCTTTGGCTTCATCACAGCCAGCCACGTCGGCGAAGGTAGTTTTAATCTGATCTTCACTCATCAGCTTGGCTTTACTTTTGCCAAAGGACATGGCGCCTTTGCCGCCACCGCCCTGCATCTGACGCATAAAGAAGATCCACACCCCAATCAGCAGCAGCATCGGGAACCAGGAGATGAAAATTTGCGTCAGGAAACTGGATTCCTGCGCTTCTTCACCCTTCATGGTTACGCCTTTGCGATCGAGGTCGTTAATCAGATCCTGATCGTACATGGGCATGATAGTAGTGAACTTTTCACCACTGCGTTTCTGCCCTTCGATAGTGCGTTGGTCGCTTTTGATTTCGACCGTGGCGATTTGGCCGGAACGAACATCGTCCAGGAAGTTGGAGTAATCCATCTTCTGCGATGACGAAGAAGAGGGGGAATAGCCCTGGAACACCGACATCAGCACAACGGCGATGACGACCCAGAGAATAAGATTTTTTGCCATATCACTCAAGTTAGTAGGCCTCTTTACAGTCTTGCGAAGCTAAGCCTCAGGGTACTACAACTTATACCCTGTTGCCACCAGATAGACTTCACGGGAACGCGCCCGTGATGAGTCCGGTTTACGTGTTTTGACGACCTTGAACGCCTCCTTGACCGCTTTCATATACTCGTCAAAACCCTCCCCCTGAAAGACTTTAACGGCAAAGCTGCCATTGGGCGCCAATACCTGATGGCACATGTCCAGCGCCAGTTCCACCAGATACATGGCCCGCGGCTGATCAACACCATCTGTACCACTCATGTTGGGTGCCATATCTGACAGCACCACATCCACTTTATCATCACCCACCCGCTCAAGGAGGGCTTCGAGTACCGCATCTTCACGGAAATCGCCCTGCAGGAAGTCTACCCCTACGATGGGATCCATCGGCAGAATATCACAGGCAACAACCTTGCCCCTATCACCCACAAGTTTGACAGCGACCTGAGACCAGCCACCGGGAGCAGCACCCAAATCCACCACTGTCATGCCCGGTTTAATCAAATGATCCTTTTCCTGCAATTCTTCCAGTTTGAAAGCGGCGCGGGAACGTAAGCCCCGTTTTTGAGCCAATTTCACATAGTGATCATCGAAATGCTCCTGCATCCAGCGGGTGGAGCTGGCAGAACGTTTTTTAGCTGTCATTAAAAATCCGCGACAAATGAGAGTTACACAAGGGCTATATAAGGGTAGAATACCCAACTTTCAACAGTAACTCAGCAAAAGTTGGTAGAAATGAACCTGACGACCAAACAAAAACAGCATCTCAAAGGACTGGCGCACGATTTAAAGCCGGTGGTGCTGCTCGGGGCCAATGGCCTTACCGAGGGAGTGCTGGCTGAAATCGACGGAGCCCTGAATCACCACGAACTTATCAAGGTGAAAGTGGCAACCAGCGATCGCGAAATGAAACTCGCCATCGTTGATGCCATTGTACGTGAAACACAGGCCGCCAAGGTGCAGCTGATTGGTCACGTGCTGGTGCTGTATCGCCAGTCCGAAGAGCAAAAGATTGCTCTGCCGAAGGCGCGTTAACCTCTCGCCTTCTGCCATAAGAGAATCAACAAAAAGCCGCTAAAAAGCGGCTTTTTGTTTAATGGTGAAGAAATCAGATGTATTTCACTTCAACCACTTCATAGGCAGTAACCCCTGCAGGGGTATTGATATTCACTTCATCCCCCAGGTTTTTGCCGATCAGGCCACGTGCGATAGGGGAGTTAACCGAAATCAGGTTTTCTTTGATGTTCGCTTCATCATCACCCACGATGCGGTAAGTCACTTCGGCATCAGTATCCAGATTCAAAATGGTCACTGTGGTTCCGAAAATAATGCGGCCGGTGTTTGGCATCTTGGTCACATCAATGATCTGCGCATTGGACAACTTGCCTTCAATATCACGGATTCGTGCTTCACAGATCCCCTGCTCTTCACGGGCGGCGTGATATTCGGCGTTTTCCTTAAGATCGCCAAGCTCTCTTGCAGCGGCAATGGCTTCGGTGATTTTAGGGCGACGGTCGAACTTCAACAAGTCCAGTTCTTTACGAAGCTGCTCAGCTCCAACCACCGTCATAGGCACCTTGTTCATAGTGTCTTTCGTCTCCTTAAAACAAAAGCAACCTGATGCCGGTATCTAACCAGCACAGGAAAACGATGCATGAAATTGGCGCTAGTGTACCCTGAAATCCGTTCCCGATGCACGACAATTCCCCATGAAAAACGCCCCATTCGGGGCGTATATCTATGGGGGAGGTAAGTATTACTTGCGAACGCCTTCCACCACCAGGTCGAGGGTAACGTGAGTAGACGCTGGACCCAAATCATAGTTAATGTTGTAGTCCTTAAGAGCAAAACTGGCTGTGCCGGTAAAGCCTGCGCGATATCCTCCCCAGGGATCAGTGCCCTCACCCACGGCAACGGCGTCTATGATCAGCGGCTTGGTCACACCATTTAAGGTAAAGTTACCGCTGATTTTTAATTTGCCATCGGCGTCCGCTGTTACTGCAGTCGACTCGAACACAGCCTCACTGTATTTGCCTGCGTTGATAAAGTCGGCACTCTTTAAATGTTTGTCACGCTCGGCGTGGTTCGAGTCCAGACTCTGGGTGTTCACCTTCACCTTTACTTTAGCGGTTTCAGGGGATTTGGCGTCAAAGCTAAATTCACCGCCAAAATCATTGAAGCGCCCTACAACAAAGCTGTAGCCCAGGTGATTCACTTTAAAATGGATAGACGCGTGGGCGCCCTGGCTGTCAATCACATAGTCAGCGGCAAAGGCCGGGGCGGCCATCACGGTGCTGGCGAGCAGAGCAGAGATCAGTGTCTTTTTCATGGTTAAGCTTCCTTTTGCGGTCTTAAAATACGTAATAAGGTGGTGTCTTTATCAATCAGGTGGTGTTTGAGGGCCGCCAGCGCATGCAGAGCCACCAGGCCAATCAACGACCAGGCGAGCAGTGCATGTACATCCCCGGCAATATCTTCCTGCCCCTCAAAGGTCACCAAAGCCGGAACAGACACCAGACCAAACACATCCAGCGGCCTGCCATCGGCGGTGGAAATCAAATAGCCACTGAACACCAGCGCCAGAGGGAGCAGGTAAAGCAGTAAATGAGTAAACTTGGCGGCCATCTGTTCAAGTGCGCTGCCTAGTGCTTTGGGAGAAGTACTCTTTACCCGTACGGCCAGTCGCAGCAACAAGAGTAAAAACATCAGAACGCCGAGGCCCTTGTGCCAAAAAGGCGCTGTCTTGTACCAGGGGCTGTAATAGGTGAGTTCCACCATCCACAGGCCCAGCGCAAACAACCCCAGTATCAACATTGCCATTAGCCAGTGAATACCTATGGCAAACCAGCCATATCCGGAAGAACGATTTCGCCACATATGATCACCAAAGCGAGTTAACGAGAATGGTTATCATCTTAAGGCGTGCATTGAAAAAGAAAATCGCTAAAAATCGCCAATACGGTTCGATTTTTTAGAAAAGTGAAGCAAATAATGCTGAAAAAGACATGGATGGGCCAGGCAACACTGAGTTTTACGAGGAACAAACCCGCAGACAAAGCCAACTTGCTGGTTAAATCGGCAGAAAAACGCCATTTTACGGCGCTTTGGCGATTATCTGGCCAGACGCACAGGGACAGAGGAAAAAGCGCTTGCAGGAAAAAAATGACCGCTATATTATACGCGCACTCCAGACAAGACGGGCACAACAACCCAGTCTGAAGTAGACGACTAACACTCAGTTTAGTTGCCCGAATAGCTCAGTTGGTAGAGCAGCGGATTGAAAATCCGCGTGTCCCTGGTTCGATTCCGGGTTCGGGCACCACCTTTAAAGCCGGCATAGCTCAGTTGGTAGAGCAACTGACTTGTAATCAGTAGGTCCCGAGTTCGACTCTTGGTGCCGGCACCAAAAAAAGCAGTAGTAGAAGCCACTCAATCGAGTGGCTTTTTTCATTCTGGTAATTCGTATCTGAGCAGCATTCTATATCCTGCGATATTTGAACAAAAAAGGAGGCTTAAGCCTCCCATTTCTAACCGCGCTTTATCACATCAGACAGTTACTTCCAGCTACGCATTTTATAGCCTTTCACTGCATAGAACAGGATAAACAGATAGCATGGCAGCATTACCATGTAGCCACCTTGCTGGCCAAGTGATGATGCCTGGCTGGTCAGGCCCCAGAACAGTGGACCAAAGGCACCACCGGCAATACCCATCACCAGCAGCGCAGAGCCTGTGCTGGTGAGCTTACCCATCCCGGAGAGCGCCAGAGGCCACACCGCAGGCCATACAATGGCGTTCGCCAAACCGAGGAATGCAATCAGGATCAGGGTGTCTGGCAGCATGGCACCACCAAAAGGCACCAATACCACATTGGCAATCGCATAAGAGTTGTTATCACCAAACAGGATCCCAAGCGTCAGCAGAATCCCGAGCACCGCAGAGATCATCAGTGCAGTCGGCTGAGAAATAAAACGTGGGATAGTAAGGATACCCAGAGTGTAACCCAGCACCATACAGACCATGGTGTAAGAGGTCATCACGCCGTAATTTTCAACTCCGAGGGAGAGCGCGAAAGTACCAATGGTATCACCGGCAATAACTTCCACTGCGACGTAGAAGAATAACGCAACCACACCCAACGCCAGATTCGGGTGAGACAAGGCTTCGCGGATCTGACCTTTGTTGTGCTGCTCATCCTGCTCTTCACTCTCGAGCTCTGGCAACGGAGATTTCTTGACCAAAATGGCAAGGAAACCGATAAACAAGGCCATACCCAAATACGGGAACACCAGGCCATTCGCCATTTCATCGATTTGGCCAGCGCTAAGCTCGGTACCCACGCGGTCTTTAAACGAGTCCAGGATCAGCGCGGTGAACACCAAAGGTGCGATAACGCCAGCGCCTTTATTCAAAATACCCATCACACTGACGCGGGCTGCAGCAGACTCTTCAGGGCCGATACGCACCACGTAAGGGTTTACAGCCGTTTGCAGTAAGGTTTGGCCAGCGCCCATTACCAACTGTGCAAACAAAAACAAGCCAAATATTTGGGTTTTGGCGGCAGGGATAAACAACAGCCCGGCGATCATCATAATCCCCATTCCCATCGCCATGCCGGTCTTATAACCCACTTTACGGATCACCCACGCCGAAGGCAGTGCGGTAAAGGTGACAGCGATATAGAAGGAAAACAGGATGAGCGATGCCTGGAACGGGGTAAGTTGCAGGATCTGCTTGAGGTACGGCATCAAAGAGCCATTTAACCAGGTTGCAAACCCGAGAATGAAAAAGAGCCCCGCGACAATCGCCATAGGGATAACGCTGCTACCTTTAGTTTCACTTTTCAGAGTCATTTCCATAAGCCTGTTTTCTTATAGTAATTAATGTTTTGATGCCAGGTTGATTGGCATCGGCTCACCAGAAGGTTTATCCCGCTCCGCAGGGTGAGAAGCAACGAAAACCGATTCTTCCTTCAATGTTTAACTGATGTTAAAACACAACACTTAAAAAGACAACGCTGTCATTTTATTTAAACACAATTAGCAAAATCACCCGAGGTGCTTGAAGCTATCCAACAAGATAGCACTGCTGACTTAAATCCGGATGAATATCCCTTTACGGTACATCCAGTAAAGCAGCGCCCACTGCACCAGCAAAAAGCCGATGGCTGCCGCCAACGCCTGGGCAGGCAGAGGTAACACATTGATAAGTCCTCCAAAGAGGCTCTTACTGAGGTAATCCCAGTTCATCAGGCTGGACGCCAGATAAATAATGATGGAGTTCACCCCAATCACCACGAAGGGGAATGCCAGTCGTTTTGCACCGAGCAAATCCACCACCACATAAAAGAGAGCGAAGAACAACAAGCTCCAGCCGGTGGTCACCAGTACAAAGCTTGAGGTCCACAAATCTTTGTTCACCGGCAATAGCGGATTAAGTCCCCAACCGTGCACCAGTGCCAATACCCCAGCCCCGGCCACAATACCTGCCTTGGCCCAGTCCCCCCCGGGGTGTGGCTTCACAATAAAGCGGCCAACAAACACGCCCATCAGCGCATTCACTATCGCCGGCAGAGTAGAAAGAATGCCTTCAGGATCGCTTGGACGGTTTTGATAGGTCATCCCGGGGAGAAAATGGGTATCGATCCAGGCGTTGATGGAACCAGCGGGCGTCAGCACACCAGCCTGACCACCGGGAACCGGCAGCCAAAGCTGAATAGCTGCGTACCCAAGTAAAATCACCACGGCCGCCACTATCTGAGTGCGAAGACTGGTGTGCCACACCAAAAGCGCGGCAAAGAACCAGGCAAAGGCTATTCGGCCAAGCACACTGGCGTAGCGCACCTCATCTGGATGAGCCGGAATACCAGCGCCCCAGCCATGGTTATACAGCACCCCCAGGGCCAGCAGCAGAAACAGGCGCTTAAACGCATGGCGATAAATGGGGTTACGCTCGGCAGGCGGCAGCTTGTCGAGGCGTTTGGGCGACAGCCCCAGCGCTACACCGGAGAGGAAAATAAACAGTGGAAAAATCAAATCGTAGAAGGTAAAACCATGCCACTGACTGTGGTGCATTTCGGCATCGGCAAGCTGCCAAAATGACCAACCAGTAAGAGCGAAGAGTGCAATAAACAGCTTCTCTCCACCGAGGATCCAGAACATATCGAAGCCCCTCAAGGCATCGAGAGACGTTAACCTCGGCTTTTCAGCCTTGCTCTGAGTTGCTTGCATCTTTTTATCCTTTGTTTTTGTTATGCTTTTCTATTTTTCAGCTTCTCACAGATAAAAACAGGCCCCGGAAGAGCTTACTCCGCCAGGGCCAACAGTCATCAAGTGTGGTTCACAGACCAAACACCTGCTTGCCGCCAATCCAGGTGCCACGGCAACGGCCGTTATCATCGAGCAGCACCAAATCGGCTTGCTTACCGACAGCCAGGGTCCCCACCCTGTTGTCGATCCCAAGGAAGGCGGCGGGATAGAGTGACGCCATGCGAATGGCTTCCGCCTGCGGCAGCCCCAGCATGTCGACGGAATTTTGCACCGCACCGGCCATGTCCAGCACACAACCGGCCAGCTCTCCGGTCAGGGCATTGAGCTTGTCGCCCTGACGCACCACCTGGATACCAAACAGCTCAAAGCTGGCATTCTCATCCATGCCAACGGGCGGCATGGCATCGGTCACCAACATCACCTTACCTCGGGGCTTGGCTTTGATGGCAATACGGGCCGCCGCTGAATGCACGTGGTGACCATCAACAATCAAACCACACCAGGCATCATCGCTGTCGATAGCGGCGCCAACCACGCCAGGCTCACGGGAAGTGAGTGCCGACATGGCGTTATAAAGGTGGGTAAAACCGCTGGCACCAGCTTCGAGTGCTGCAACAGTGGTGGCGTAATCAGCATTGGAGTGGCCCAAACAGACCTTCACTCCGGCTTCGACCAGCGCACGGATCACCTCGGGAGACACATTCTCAGGTGCCAAAGTGACCACCTTCAGCCCCAAATCCTGACGGGCAAAAATTTTCAGCTCACGATCGCCGATACGGCGAATATGCGACTCTGGGTGCACGCCTTTTTTTGGCACAGACAGATGAGGCCCTTCAAAGTGAACTCCAAGCACGCCGGTGGAGCCTTTGGCGATAGCCGCTGCTGCCGCATCGGCGGCACGGGCCATGGTCTCTACCCCATCGGTGATGAGTGTTGGCAAGAAACCGGTGGTACCAAAGCGGGCATGTGCGGCACCAATGGCCTCGATAGCAGCGACCGTTGGCGTGTCATTAAAGAGCACACCACCACCACCATTAACCTGAACATCGATAAAACCAGGTACCAGGGTGCCCTGCAATTTCACCTCAGCCGCGCCCGCTGCCGTATCGAAAGCCTGCACATGGCCATCCTCGACGGTCACAGGCACGTTAAAGTGAAACTGCTCGCCATCAAACAGGCGCTCGGCGATAAGGGTCGTTTTCATGCACGCTCCGGCAATCATTTACAGGGTCTGGGTAACTTTTTTCAGGCCCGCGGGTGCGTCAGGGTCGATACCACGGGCAACCGCAACGGCGGCCACATCAATGTAGAAGCGTTGCAGCAGCGCAAGTGGCGCCACCCGTGGGTGGATGTCGGTGGAGGTTTGGTTCAGGTGGACCAAATCGGCACCGCGGTTACTGACGTTCTCAATCTGTTCTATGTGGCTGGCATAAGATTCATCACCCACGCACACATCCACGATGGTCAGCTTCTTTTCAACCAGAGTCACAGGACCGTGGAGGAACTCGGCGCTGGAAAAGGCTTCAGCATGGATAGAGCACACTTCTTTAAGTTTAAGGGCTATCTCTTTGGAAACTGCATAACCAAGGCCGCGCCCCAGTACCACCAGGTTACGCACGGCGCCAATACCTTCGGCAGTCAACTGTGGCTCAGCGTTTACCGCGGATTCCAGCGCAGCAGGCATGGTCTCAACGGCCTTGACCAGTGACTCGCTCTGGGTCCAGGCAGCCGCCAGTTGGATCAGTGCAGACAGGGTACACAGGTAGCTCTTGGTGGCAGCAACGGCTTTTTCTTCATCGGCACGCAGCGGTAAAACTACATCAACAATATCTTTGATTGGGGCTGTTTCATCGTTTACCAGGGCCACACAGAAGGCACCGGCATTTTTCGCCATACGGGCCTGGGCAAGGATATCAGGGCTACGACCCGACTGGGAGATCACAATGACCAGCGCGCCCTCAAGTTTCAGCGACTTGCCGTACACGCTGGCAACAGAAGGCGCTGCAGCAAATGTGGGTACACCAGTTTCAATTTCAAACAAATACTTACCGAACACCCCTGCATGGTCGGAACTGCCACGGCCCACAATCATCACGAAGCGGGGGTTCAGTTCCCGCAGCTTGGCGCCGAGCTCGGCAGCGATCTGAGCGTTGGCAGCCAACTGGGCCGCTATTTTAGCGGGGGCCGTGCGGGCTTCCTGCTCCATGATGGTATTGGTCATCTGTGTCACCTTAAGTCTGGAATATAGTGGGTAGAGTCAACTGCCTCAGGCAGCTGGCTGTTTTGTATGTTGTTGAATAGCAAAAAGCACCGCCCCCATTTCCGGGGCAGCCAATGCAGGTTCAAGCCGCGCGGTTACATCCTTATCCAGCCATTTGGCCAGTGGCTCGGCCAAACCACCAATCATGGAGAAGCGGCTCGGGTTCAGGGCAAACAGCTTGCGGGCCATTTCGCTGATATAGTCCGCGCCTTCTTTAATGATGGCCTTGGCCACATCATCGCCTTCATCAGCGGCGGCCAGCACTTCGCGGGCAAGTTTGGCGTAACAACTCGATGAGCGGCCAGCCAGGTTCTCAACAATGCCCAGAGCATCGTTTACGCCCAGGTTGGCAAACAGACGTCCGGTCAGCGCACTGGGTTTAGCAAACCCATCGAGGTGAAGCAGAACATGCTCGGCGGCGCGTAGCCCTAACCAGGCGCCACTGCCTTTGTCACCAAGGGCAAAACCATGGCCACCCAGGCTCAGACTGTCATTCCCCAAATGCACATAGCCGCATGAACCGGTGCCGGTAATAATCACAGCGCCATCGGCGCCCTGGTGGGCACCAATACAGGCAGTATGCAAGTCAGAGGTGACATACATGCCCTTGAAGGGATGTTGCCAGCCCTGCACATCGGCAAGCAGTCTTGGTACGTTCACACCGGCAAGCCCAAGCCCAGCCACCAGCGAACCTGCATCACTGAGGCTCAGGCCCGCATCTTTAAGCGCCAATTCGGTAGATGCCAAAATCGACTCAAAGGTCTGCTCCAGACCAAACAAAGGGTTGGCTCGCCCGGCAACACCTGTGCCCAGCACCTCGAGTTTGTGGTTATACAGGGTAGAGCGGCATTTGCTGCCACCGCCATCTACACCCAGATACAACTGCCCTTCCAGGGTTTGCTCAAAAGCCATGAGTTCCTCTTTGCACATTTGAATTTGGCGTGGTTCCGTTGCCCACAGCCTATGCATTTTCAAGTTAATCCCATGTTACAGCAAAAATGACAGCGTTGTCATTTGTTTTTTGAACAGGGAAAGAATTCTGTGTTCACCCCGCGGGAAGCCCGCGTAAACCGTCAAACTGACATTAAAAAGAGGTCTGATTTTCACAGGGAAAAATCAGACCTCTGTTGTTACAGCATGGTTACTTCACTTCGAGGGTACGGCCCTTACGGGTACCATCTGCCGCCACACCGCGCACTTCAACCGGCAACCTGGTTACCGCAACCGGCCCCTGATAAGACTGCCAATTGCCACCGGCCTCGCGATATTCGATACCCAAACCCGGGAAGGCGATATTGGCGGACAACTTGCCATCTTCAATCCGGGCACCAACTGTGGGTACACGGTAGTGCACACCGGCCAAATCCAGCTTGGCCAACTCTTTATGGCCAAGGGTGTTAGCCATCTGCTGCCAATCGGCGGCCTGCAGCGCCCGGGCTTCGGCGCTGAAAGTACCACTGCTCAGGTTGTAGCGCGCGCCTTCATGGTTGTAGGGCGCTTCCCAACCCGGCTTGTGCCAGGCACGCTCCGCCAACATCAGCAGGCGCGGGAAAATCATGTACTGGGCCTGCTCGTCACTGCGAATGGTCTCGCTCCACAGCTGGCCCTGCACGCCATAGAAGGCCTTACCAGGCTGCATAGGCTCGCTGATAACCTTGCCCGCTTCATCCAGCTGCTTTGTGTCGTCGGCGTCGAAGGGGTTGTTCTCGATATCCAGCCACTGCTCGGCATTGGCCGGCAGGTTACCCGGCATAAAGCCGAAAACCTTTTGGCTGTTGGTGGCGCGGCTCGCCCAGTAGTAGCCATGCTCCTTCGGATCGGCCTCGTACGGGAAATCGAAATACAGCACCTCAGGGTTAGACAGTACGACTTCCCAGCCGAGGTTAGCCTGCTTGTGGGCACGCTGATGACCTTTGTGAGCGACCAGATCCCAGATGTTGCTCTGGTTCATGGCTGGCATTTTTTCCGGGCGGGTGTGGCTCATGCCATCACTCCAGCCAGCAGGCTCAATGCCCTTGTCGTGCAGCATGTTGGCCACCCGCTCGATAAAGTAAGCACCCAGCTCACTCTTGTCGGTCACGCCCTTGTCGTTATTGGCAATAAAAGCTTCACACTTGGGCGACTCAAGCCAGGCACCGGCGGTTTCATCGGCGCCAATGTGATAACGGGTCAGCGGCTGTCCGGCTTCTTTGTGGAGCTTGGCGATTTCATCAATCACCTTGTCAACAAAGTGGTACGTCGACTCGATACACACGTTGAGGGTGTTGTCATCGTAGTACTGAATAGAGCTATAAACCGTCTTATCCTCCGGATCGATAAGGCGATATTCTTCAGCGCCCTTGATATCGCCCACTTGCGCCAGGCGGCGGTATCTGGCCTCCATGGCCTTGACGGCAGCGCGGCTGTGGCCGGGCATGTCCATCGACGGGATCACCTGAATTTGTCTGGCTGAGGCGTATTTAAGGATCTCAATATAGTCAGCCTTGCTGTAGAAACCATTGACCTTCACATCGGCATCCGGGCCACTGCCTAGCTGCGGCAACAGACAAGAGTCTTCAGCGAGGTCGTGACAACGTTTGCTGCCCATCCTGGTCAGCTCCGGCAGGCCGTCAATCTCAAGACGCCAACCTTCATCATCGCCCATGTGCAGGTGCAACTTGTTGAGCTTATAGGCCGCCATCTGGTCAAGCAGGCTCAGCATAAACGCCTTGGAGTGGAAGTTACGGGACACATCCACGTGCATGCCGCGAAAGCCGTATCTTGGCGCATCTGTAATGGTTTGCGCGCTGATAACCGGCTTGCCTGGCTGCACAAGCGCCGCCAGTGACGACAGACCATAGGCAAAGCCGGCATCGGTGGCGGCTTTAATCTCGGCGCCCTCAGGGCGAATAACCAGCTGATAGGCTTCTGCACCAAGTGAGTCATCACTTACCAGCTTAATCCTGGCACCTGAGGAGTCCTCCTCAATACCCAGGCGGCCAAGACGCGCCAGCGCAGCTTCAATGTCACCTCTATCCAGGCCCTGTGGCAGTTCAACGGCAATACCGCCGGACAAGTCCAGCGTGCCAAGGCCCGCTTCCAGGGTTTGCGACAAAGGCGCAGGCACTATGCGCTGGGCCGCCGCGGCAGGGTCTGCTACAAGCGACTGATTCGCTTCAAACAGCACAGGCGCCGTTGCCCATGGCAGTTTGTCGTTATCGGTACGACGATACTGCTTGTCGGCATCAGTAAAGGCTTCAACGTAAGGGCGCAGCTCAAGGCCAGTTTCGGCTTCAACCGCAAGCCTGGTGCTGGCAATTACCACAGGCTTAAGCCCCGGCGCGGTAATGTAATAATTGGGCATGGCATCGGTTTCAGACAGCTGCCACAGCTCGCCGCGAAACGCCAGGGTCTGACTCTGGTTAGCCTTGAATCCACCAAAACGCTCGGTTGGCTTGATGCGATGCAAATCGCCTTTTACATGCTCAATCACAAAGTCTGTGCTTTGCACTAACTGCACCGGGCGCATCTGGCTGTAATAGATTTCAAAATCGCGGCCGTCGAAGTCGATGGGCGACGTCAGCACAATCTCGGCCTGAAAGCAGCGGCCTTCACCTGCGTCTTTTTTGCACTGTTCATCGGGTCTGTTGGTCACAACCCGGTATTTCACGTCCAGCCCATCGGCAAAGGCCTGCAAACTGGCCTGGCTAAGCACCGAAGGCTCGGCGACAACAGCAGCGGGCTCGACCGGGGCTTGTGAGCACCCACTGACACCGAGGGCGAGAAAAATCGCAGATGCGGCTAAGGAGAATTTCATTGTTGTCCTCATTTTTCCTGTTTTCAGGGCTACAACCTGAATAAGTTTACAAGTGCCCGCAATCTTTCCCCCTGTTGAAACAGGCGCTCACCGGACTGCGCCAACGAGGCGCTGTCCGCTGAGGCCGAACCTGAGATGCCGGCGAGATCGTTCAAACTTCTGGAAATATTTTCAGTGACGCTGGTTTGCTCGGATGCAGCATGAGCCACTTCGGTATTCATTGGGTTGATATTGGAAACCAGGCGGGTGACGCTGGCAAGAATGATGTTGATTTGCCCTGACTGCGCGAGCGTGATATCGGGGAGCGCCAAGACTCTCTTTTGGATGACGTCGACGACATGCATGTATTGGGCTCTGAGGGTGCCATCGCCTTCAGCCCAGCGCGCAAAAAAACATCCCTGCTTGGGTGCTGAAAAAGTATGGCAATAGCTCATATTTTTAAAAGTAGCTGGCTCAGCAATTTGCTTATGCTGTAGTTTGCGGTTCAGTTGTGAAAAGCCGCTGTAATGGCCAGAGGGTACCAACTTTTCAAACCATAGGGTGCACCGCCCAGTGTTGGTATTCGTTATCAGCAATATTCTGATTCCGGCACAGCAATACAAAACAGCAAACAAAACAAAAATAAACAGTTCGTTAAACCAAAACATTAGTTGCACTGCGCGGCCCTCTAATCAGGCTTCTGCCATGGAAATATTCTTCTTTTTATGTTCTGGGGCTCGGGCATATTGACTCAATTTAAAAAAAAGCTGGGCGCCGTGTACAGCACCCAGCCAACAATAGTATCTGGGGAGAGACTATTTACTTAAAAATACAAATACATAGCCGCCCGACAGTTATGTATTTGCCAATAAACACATGAAGAAGGAGACCTCATCCCTTTCATGCAGACCTTACAAGACAACAAAGCCACACAAGCAAATGACAACGCTGTCATCAATTACATTACACAATGAAGCACTGGATTTCTACAATTTTTTGACATTTTTTCTGCGATTCCGGGAATGCTTTGTTATCGCGGTACTTTCAGGAAATTACGATACAACCTTAGCCAGGCTATACAAAACGTAACAGTCATCTCATTAGCAGCTGAAATCTCAGTCAAGCTACTGCCGTTGGTATAACGGTTCATGGAAAGAGCTTTGCAAATGCCCAACCTGCACTGCTGGCTGTGGCAGCAACGTCATTGATTGCCCAAATCCAAGCTGACTTTAAGCCTAAGCGTTAAGCGCTTGTGACCTCCGACGACCAATTTTTGCCCACAGCGTAAGAAGTCAAACCAAAGCGGGCCACATTATGCCTGCGCAACCCTGGCTTCACCGTAAAGCTGTCATGAGTATAACCATTCAGAAAACCCAAACTGCTTTTTCGCCTTATGAATATTCCCCGGCAACTGCGTTATATTGATGCAGCCATACACAGATTTACGGTTAACCATGTGGTGACATGTTCCACAACCATTGATAACATCGGGTCTTCGGTGTCCGAATCCAGCTGTCATTAATGAAGCTCGCGGCTCTCCAGATGGAGTTTTTAAACCGGATACATGACTATTAGATAAAGGATAATAAGAATGACTGCGCAGTACGTTCCTCTCAACAACAATGTTCACAAGAATATCAAGGTTAAACAGGCGCTTGAGCTTAAAGAGTTTGAAAAGCACCACATGCTTCCTTTGGTTGTACAGGAATTTATGCCTGCCGCTACCAGTTTCCCTATCATATTCGCCAAAAACACAGAAAGCGGTGAGTTCCAGCCAGTGGCGATCACCTCGCTGAAGCCTGAAAGCAATCAGTTTATTAAGGATGGCAAGTGGACCCAACGTTATGTGCCAATGCAGCTACGCGTGGCGCCGTTTATCGCCGGTCCGGATGAAGCTAATCAGAAGCTGATGATTGGTATCAATCAAAACAGTGAATTGCTGAGCGAAGATGAAGGCGTCGCGCTGTTCGATGAGCAAGGCGAACAAACTGAATTCCTAAAAGATCGCGTGAAGTTTATCGGTCAACTGTTCGACTTCCGGGAAATGACCAAGCAGTTTGTTAAAACACTGGCAGACCACGACCTGCTGCATCCCAAAACACTTACTGTAAACGGTAAAGACGGTGCAAAAGCCAACTACGACGGCATCTACATGGTTGATGAGCAAAAACTGCATCAGCTGAGTGATGAAGCCAAGCTGGAGCTATTCAACAAAGGCGCACTATCTGCTATTTACGCCCATCTTGCTTCACTGAACCAAATCGATCTGGTAATGAGTAATTAACCTCGTACCGCTAATACCAAAAGGCCGGGAAATTCCCGGCCTCTTCATTGTAATCGAAGATAAACTCACCGCTCTCCCTCACGAGCCAGCACCGCCTTCAACCCGTCCAGCCAGTCTTTATGAGCGAGCAAATGTCTCGGTGCAGCTTCAACCATTTTATTATTCAGCGCCATTAATTTCCGGCTCTGCTCAATTTCAGCCTGAGTAATGGCTTTAGGTTTGGTCTTAAATTTCATCCCATAAAGGACGTAGAGGAAATTTTTGTCATCAAATAAATCGAAGCGGGTAAAGAAATCCGATTGCTGAGGCGGACGGATAGCAAACTTGGCCAACCGTTCTTTCAGTTCATCTGACCAGGTCTCACTATCACGATTATCATCCCAAAAACCGCTGTCCTGCCTGTCAGACAAGCAGTAATGCAACTTAATGAAATCAATGACCCGTTCCCATGCGTAGGTCAGAACCTTGTTGTAATAGGGCCTGACGATATCCATGTCGTCAGTCTCTCTGGGGAAGTTCTTGGCAAGCAATTCCGCTGAAAAATCAGTGACCAGGATAGAAGTCGCTTCCAGTGGCTCAACGAAGCCCTGCGCCAATCCAAGGGTGGCACAGTTTTTGGCCCAAAATTCCTGGCGGTAACCTATCTGCATCGGAATTTTCCGGGGGCTAATGCTGGTCTTATCCACACCAAGATATTGAGCAAACAACGTGTGAGCCTCATCGTCGCTCATATATTTCGAGCAATAGACAAATCCGGTACCACGACGGGTGGTAAGTGGAATGTCCCATATCCACCCCGCCTTATGCGCGGTAGCCGTGGTATAAGGGGCCAATGCTTCGCCCTCTTTCAATGGCACCTGTTGCACCATCACTGAGTCTGTCAGCAATTGCTGCCCTTTGTCGACAAAGGGCACTTTGAGCACTTTATCGAGCAGTACCGAATGAAATCCGCTGCAATCAACATAAAAGTCAAACGCAAGCTCTTGTCCATTCTCAGTAACCAGGGCTTTGATGGCGCCATTGTCATCCAGCAATCCGCCTGTCACCGTGGCGTATTGATGCTTGACGTTGAAGCGGGATTTGGCGTTTTCGGCCAACAGGCTTGCAAACTTTTGCGCATTGAAATGATAGGCATAGGATAAGTCCCCGACATATTCGCCGGAACTCTTCTTTTTCGGCGCCAGGCCTAATTCACAAATTCGTCCCTGAATGCTGACGTCATCAAATGGCTGTAAATCAACTTGCGTAAGCCAGTAAGGGGTAACCTCATATCCACTTGGGTAAGGGGCATCAAACGGGTGGTAGTAGTGGTTTTCGCCATGCTCTCCTGGGTCCATCCAATTGACAAACTTTATCCCCTGCTTAAAGGTAGTGTCGCATTTAACCAGTAAATCCGCTTCTGATATACCAAAGCGTTTCAATGACTTCATGATATAGGGAACAGTGCCTTCACCAACACCGATAGTGGCGATATCGGGCGACTCAATCAGAGTTATTTCAATATCGGCGTCGCCCGCAAGCTCGGCGCCAAGATGATTGGCAGCTAACCAACCTGCGGTTCCCCCACCTAATATCGCAATCGTCCTTACTTTCATTTCTATATCCCGCTCAAAATAAAAAACCCAGCCTAGACTGGGTTTTTAACACACCTACAGATTAGAAGTTAAAGCTGGCACCCAGTTTATAGGTGGTCTCACCTTTAAACGACCAGGTTGGGTAGCCATCCTGCAAAGCAGGCTTAACTGCTGTACCCACGCCGGCAGCGCCATACTGAACGTCATCTTCAGCGGTCAGGTTAATGAGCTCCAGTCGCAGGGCAATGTTCTCTGTAACATTCCATCCCAGAGTCACATCCAGCGTACCGAAGTCATCGTGCATGCGGTTACCGTAGTACTTACCGTATTCACGCACCATGTACTCGCTACGCCAGTTGTAGGCAGCTCGGGCTGAGAAATCATCATTTTCCCAGTAGCCCACCAGGTTGGTGGTGTGCTTGGACGCTTCAGTAAACACACCAATACTATCGGTGTACACCTCGGCTGGTGCCGTACCATCAGTGAAGGTGTAGTTGGCATTGATACCGAAACCGTTATCCCAGGCATGGTTCAACTGAAGTTCGATACCATCGATAGAACCACCACCAGCATTCATGTAGCTATCTACAATCCAACTGTCAGCCGGCACGTCAAGGTCATTGTTGATTACACCAATAGCCTTGGTTTCCGGGGCGGTTGCCACGATGAAGTTACTGATATCCTTGATGAAGTAAGTAGCAGCAAACAGATTGCCATCACCATAGTAGTACTCGATGCTGACATCAGCCTGAGACGACTTCATTGGCTCCAGACCGGGGTTACCGTAAGTGATCTGCTCGTTACCTTGACGGTCATCCGGATAACCGGTCGACGTTGACAGGAACAGGTTGTCATAGTTTGGACGGGTAATAGCCTGACCAGCGGCCAAACGCAGGATAAGGTCATCAGCCAGATCAAATGCCACGTTTACGCTTGGCAGAACGTCATGATAGCTATCACTTACACTGTGAACTTCTTCACTCCAACCAGCGTTAATGCCCAGATTGTCAGCAGGTGAGTTATCGATAACATGGCCGCTTGAAGTCACGTCGGTTTGGATATAACGCAAACCGAAGTTACCGCGAAAGCCTTCCCCTTCGAAAGAAAACATGCCGTACAGAGACAGGTTTTCTTCATCAATTTTGCCATAAGCCGGACGGCTATAGGCAAACTCATCAACCAGAGACACAGTGGCATCAATCATGGCGTCCAGGTTGGCTTTTGGAATGGTCCATTCGTCATAGCCCAGCTTCATGGTGCCGCTGTACAGGTCAGTGCTGTTGAAGACATTTGGCAAGCTGCCATAAATGGCACGATATTCTTTTTTCTCGAATGTGTGCTCTGTATAGCGGATACCGGTTTCAAACTTGTTGATAACACCCAAATCCAGGTCGAAGTCCAGATCAACTTGCACATAAGACTCTTCATCGGTGTTCGGCCCTTGGATACCGGTCCACTGAGAAGTACCCACTGTGGTGTCCAGATTGTCGATGCCAAAGCTCATGTCACGGCCATTGATATCAATTTGCTTACCTGTGGCATCAACCACACCGGCCCATTTGACATCTTTGAACTTGTCGCCCCACCAGCCATAGCCGAAGTTTGCACTCATCTGAGTACCACCTTCCGCCTTGGTCTTACCGGCTACGGCTGCAATGGCATAGTCATCACCTTCGTATTCCATGTTCAGTTCGAAGGTGTCAGAAGTCATCTCACCCTTACGAGCCCAGTTCTGGAAAAATACATCTGATGGATCGCTTTCGGGAGTATCGCTGTAAGTACATACGCCGGCATCATTAAACTGCAGGCAGTGCGAATCACCAGCTCCCCAGTTGGTATCGGTATTGATGTACATGTTGGCACCAATGCTGTCCGCTCCCAGTTTGAGAGACAGGATGTGAGCACCGAACTCCAGGTTATCAGTAGGACGATATTGCAGTGTCGCATCCAATGCGGTGCGCTCCTGGCTTTGCAGGAAACTGGATGGCTGGATGGATGAGCGACCGCCCCAGTCAAGATCAGCTTCGGTACCAACACGCAGGTACTCACGATCTACGTAAGCACCGGAGACCAGGATACCGAAAGTTTCGGCTTCGTTCTTCCAGCTATAGAGACCAGAAACTTCAGGAGCCAACTCTTCATTGATAGAACCGTATTCGCCCTTAACAGAGCCAAAAATGGAATTGGCTTCCATATCCAGTGGCTTACGGGTTTTCACTATCACTGTACCACCGATACCACCTTCAACAAGGTTAGCCTGGGTGGTCTTGTATACTTCCATACCACCAATCAGTTCCGCAGGCAGCATGGAGTAGTTGAAGGAACGGTCAATGTTCATCTGATCGTACCAACCAGTAGAAGCAACGTTTTGACCATTCAGCGTGGTAAGAGTCATCAGAGGATCGGTACCGCGGATAGAGACTGAACTACCCTGACCGAAAGCACGACCGACAGTCACACCAGGAACGCGACCCAATGCCTGACCTACGTCAGAGTCTGGCAGCTTACCGATATCTTCTGCAGTTACAGCATCAACTACCGCGTTGGAAAAACGCTTTTCATTGATGTTGGCTTTGTTGGAAGCGCGGATACCGCGTACTTCAATTTTTTCAATGTTGGCAGTTTCATCGGCAGCTTCTGCAGCCACTGCACCTACTGATACCGCACCACCGAGGAGGATAGCGATATTGGTAGCGAGGACACTTTTTTTAAAGGTAGATGGTCGCATCTCGTTTCCCTTCCAGTTTATTTTCTTATCGTTTTTTACATCCATAACCATTCCCGCAGGAATGACAACGCTGTCATGTCTAGCGCAAACATTACACAATAATTAACAGCGTTACCACAACAAAATAACTTGCAGGTGAAAAAAAGTGTTTCCAACACCTGTCTGACAAACACCCCTTACAAAAACACCTTTTTTCAACAGTATGTTATCTTTATCATCTTAATTGAGCATGAAGCATTAACACGCCTGAGATGTTGCTGAGATGCCACAGAAGGGAAAAGGCAATTGCCAACCCCGATAAAAATCAGCACTATACGTGAAATATTTTCAAGCAAACTCCATGTGATTTCCGGCCTGTATTTTTGCAGTGAAGCCCATCATTAGGCCTTCGGGAAATTGCATATAACCAACTGAGTAATTGAGCTTTTACATGAAAGTCACTATCAATGATGTAGCCAAATATGCAGGGGTATCGATTAAAACTGTATCCCGTGTGACTAACAACGAGCCGTCGGTAAAGCAATCCACCATTGACAAGGTGAATGAGGCCATTAGAACGCTCAATTATCAACCGAACCTTGCTGCACGAAACCTCGCTGGCACAAAGTCCTATGTCATTGGTTTTATATATGATAACCCCAATGCCTATTACATCATTGATATGCAGAACGGGATTTTGTCGGCATGCCGAAACAAGGGCTATGAGCTGCTCATCCACCCCTGCGATGCCAAGGCACACACCATCTGCGACGAACTCACAGCCCTGGTTAAGCACGCTCGTTTGGCTGGCTTGGTATTAACACCGCCGCTGTCGGAAGATCCCAAAATTCTTGCCGCGCTCGATAGCATTGAGGCGCACTATGTACGGATTATCGCGGGTGATGAGTCAAAAGAAGACAGTTGCGGCCTGACGGTACTGGTAAATGACCGCCACGGTGCGGTGTCCATAACCCAGCATCTGATAGATTTAGGCCACGACAAAATTGGCTTTATCAGCGGCGATGAACAACACCAGTCCACCAAAGAACGGTTTGCCGGATTCTGTGATGCTCTGGCTGACAACGGGATCCCGTTTAACCGTCAACTTGTAGTCGACGGCGAGTATTCGTTTGAATCGGGTGTTGAAGGCGCGAAAGCCCTATTATCATCAACGCCAAGGCCATCAGCCATTGTGGCCTGTAACGATGAAATCGCAGCCGGAGCCTTATTCGCCGCACGTTTAATGGGCGTTGATGTCCCCGGCGATGTATCTATCGTGGGATTCGAAGACAGCCCCTTTTCGCGTCAAACCTGGCCCAAGCTCACAACTGTGCATCAACCCAACGAAAAAATCGCACACATTGCCACAGAGTTACTGATTGCCAATAGAAAAGAGTTATCTTCCGAGTGTGCGAAAGTATTCACGCCAGAGCCGGTTATCCGCGACTCCAGCGCCAAACGCAGACAATAAATCCAGCTAACGTATCAGAAAATGATTCGTAAAGACCGGGCGTAAATCTCATCGCCCGGTTATGTTGCAGCAACTAAGCTCAATGAAGTTTTAATTTCGGCCGCTGCCAACGAAGTAACTTCTGTGCCAGTCGATAAACCATGGCTGAAAACCAGCCAAACAAACTCGCCAAATGACGATGGTAGAGGGATAGGTACATAAACCGCGCTATATGCCCTTCAATAAAGAAGTCACCACTTCTAAGATTCCCCATCAGGTTGCCGACTGCAGAAAAGCGGCTTAACGACACCAGAGAGCCGTAATCGCGGTATTCAAAAGGAACTTCAGCCCTATCTTTAAGTCTGTTAAGGATATTTCGATATAATGTTTCCGCCATCTGCGAAGCGGCCTGTGCCCTTGGTGGTACAGGCTTGCCATTCGCCAGGATAAGTTGCGCACAATCTCCGAGAGCATAAATATCTCTGTGTCCTTTTACACGCATACATGCATCCACCTCAACTTGATTGCGGGTGGTGATTGGCAATTTACTCAAATCTGAAAACACATCCGGCCCCTTTACCCCAGCAGCCCAAACCTTGATCTGGGCGGCTATCAGGTTGCCATCCTGCGTGATAAAGCCTTCTTTTGTTACCTCTTTAACCTGGACGCCCAGGTGCAGGTGAACACCTATTTTGTCCAAAACGGCTTGAGCCCTGCCACTGACCCTATCAGCCAACTGAGGTAAAATTTTAGGAGAAGCTTCAATAAGATGAATATCTAAATGTTGCTTGGAGATATTCTGATATCCGAATTCTTTAACCGACTCAATGACATGATGAAGCTCAGCTGCAAGCTCCACCCCTGTCGCACCACCTCCAACGATTCCGATACTAAGGCGGGTTTGAGTTTCACTCAGCAACATCAGGCCATCCAGCAGACGACGGTGAAAACGGTTGGCACTTTCCAGATTATCCAAAAAAATACAATTCGCATCAGCGCCACGGGTATTAAAACTGTTAGAAACGCCTCCGAGAGCCAACACCAGGTAGTCATATTCAATCACCCGAGGTTCCATCAGCAATTCATTATGGTCGTTATAAAATGCGGACAATCGTATTGTTTTGGCATCAGGATCCAGAGCTTCCAGTGCACCACGTTGATACCTATATCCGTTCTTTAACCCATGATCTCTGTACAACAAGCCTTCTATGGATTGATCAATAACGCCTACAGCGACTTCGTGAAGTTTCGGCTTCCAAATGTGGATCGGGCTCTTATCGATAAGCACAACATCTGCTTTACCTTTGCGCCCCAACTTGCGCCCCAACATGGAGGCCAATGCTAGGCCACCAGCACCGCCGCCAACAATCACTATCCTTTTTGTGCCCACTGACATCCCCTTTTTACCGGTCACTGTTATAGCACAGCCCTCTTCCACGATAAGGTTCCCACCACTGGGCAGGTATTCGGGAAATCGCTTTACTCGACTGCGACGGGGCCAGAAGGCCCCTTACTTCATACAGCTTCTTCATTTTCCTCGCCGGTACGGATCCTGATAACCCGCTCGATGTCGGTGACAAAAATCTTACCATCACCAATCTTACCGGTTCGGGCTGTATCCACTATGACATCAAGAGCCTGGTCCAACAGTTCATCCTGAATGACCAACTCAATTTTCACCTTAGGTAGAAAGTCGACCATATATTCAGCACCACGATAAAGCTCAGTATGGCCTTTTTGGCGTCCAAACCCCTTCACTTCAGACACAGTCATGCCAGTTATGCCAATTTCTGCCAGTGCTTCACGTACATCATCCAGCTTAAAAGGCTTGATTATGGCTTCGACTTTTTTCATCCACCTGCTCCCTAAATTGTTTACTCACTCGTGACAACTTGCTCAAGAATACCAAGGCTAGCTTACCACTGCGAAGATTTTATCGAGAGAAAAATCCGTTGATGTTCTCCAGTTAGAACAATATATGACATCCATACAAACCTGAACCAATTCATCTATACTCAGTCAATATCGAACGAACAAGTTCCGGTCATTGCTGGATGCATAGACTGAAAAGGCAAGGATTTGCTATGAAAACACGCCAAGGTTTTACCTTCATTGAGTTAATAATCACAATAGCGATTGCCGCTATTATCCTCAGTATCGCAGCCCCTCAGTTGATTGATTTAACACAAGCGTATCGAGCAGACAGCACAATAAGAGTCATCCATCAAACCTTACAAATGGCGAGAAACGCCGCAATTTCTTACGGTTTGAAGGTGACTGTGTGCCCGTTAAATGAAGGTCAGTGCACCAGTGACTGGCATCTTGGCCTGAGCGTCTTTACCGACTCAGGCAATAGCAAGCAAATTGACGGCAGTGACAAACTGCTGATTCAAACAGGCAGTTTCAATACGAACGACTTTGTTTACTACAATCGCGCAGCAGTTCAATTTCAACCTGATGGACTGGCCTCCGGGAGCAATGGCACCTTAAGGTATTGCCCGGGGTCTCCAGACAGTCCTCATTCAAAAGCTGTTATCGTTAATCAAGCTGGGAGAGTCCGATTCTCACTCGATAAATCAATCAGCTGCTCCCGTTAACTGACTTGATATATGTGCGATATGAAAGCAACCGCTCTATCTATCGTATCTGGTGCGTATCATGTGTTCGCAAGCTGGCTACAGCTCACGAAAAAGCTGAGTAGATTGAGCTTATTAACATAGCGAGCCAAAAACAGCTGATGCGATTATCGAAAACTCTCCAGCTCTACAACTATCATTTTCACGCTGATTTACACTACCCTTTGGTCTATCATTCAGATAACTCCGGGACAAGTTTTGCAGGCAAAGAAGCAGAGATTTTTGAGGCTCGAACACCCGTATAATAGCCAGAAAATATGCTTCTATACACATATCTACTGAAATCGAATTACTTCTCGCTTATACTTTATAGCAGTCTCAGAGAGGAACGATGGATGCGAAATATCAACAACGGCTTTACCTTGGTTGAACTCATGATCACCATAGCTGTGGCAGCGATACTATTGGCTATTGGCGTGCCTTCGTTAACATCTGTATATGAACAGGTAAGAGTCGACAATAATATAGAAAAAGTTCATAACCTGTTCGCATTTGCCCGTAATCAAGCCATAAGTTATGGTGCGACCGTCAATGTATGCTCTTTTGCGACAGCTACAAGTTGTGGCACTTCCACCGACTGGAGTAATGGAATACGAGTCTACATAACTGATGCAGACAACAAAGATCACGAGTTGAGAGCAATAGACGGCTTTGGCGGGCTGGACAAAATAAAATTTTCTGCTATTTCAATGACATTTACTGCAGAAGGTCTCTCTTCCGGAGGAACACTGATTTATTGCCCAAATGCTAAGGCCAGTGGCTCTCAAAGCGTTTCTGTTAGCACTAGTGGACTGGTATCTTACGGTAGTAATGATAATGCATGCTGAAACAAGAAGAATAAAGAGCCCCGATACCGGGGCTATAATGCAAATGTCAAATCAGCTATCTTAACGTCTTACTGTCCACTTCCTGAGCTCGACTGCTCATAAAGTCATTATTTAACGGCACGCACTCTACTACTTTCTTAATATAAACCCTATTCCCATCGCTATCGCGCAACTGCTTTCCGGCTAAATTACTAGAAATTCGGTTAGCCTCATTGACATCCCATCTATAAAAAACAACTTTATCACCTTTAGGCATAAGATTAACGAAACACTTATAATCCTGCTTCTTGGCCAAAGCCACAACTGGAATAGAGGCGACCATTACTGCTAGCAACAGCGTAATTAACTTATTCATTTCCAACACTCCGCTGAAGGCCCCTTTACCCCTGCTGATGTGAGAGTAATAGTGCCACAAGTTGAATCTCTGCTTGCCTGTGAGCCTTTTGCTGTTGCAGTAATTGTAAATGAGCCCGTGCCTGCTGAAGCCACGCTATAATATCCGCTTTCAGTAACGAATGGATTAGCAGCTAATCCTAGTTTAGTCATGTCAGTCGCATAAGCACGATTATCCAAATAGTATTGCTCCTGCAAATTGGCTACCCGCATTACGGCAGCCGCACCTTCAGAGCGCCCACTTTTAGTCACATAATCGGTATAAGATGGGTATGCTATTGCCGCTAATATCGCAACAATAGCCACCGTTAACATTAGCTCAATTAAAGTAAAACCAAACGATTTATTATTCATTAATACTTCACTCATTTATGTGGTAATAAATTTTATTAGTCGTTAGGCCAGACTCCAATTCGACTGTACCTGTACAGTTTTCGCCATCCTCATCACACTTCCCCTTACCAATGATAAGTACAGGTTCAGACTCCGATCCTGGATTATCTGGGTCTACTGGAGGGGTGATAATCTTCGGAGGCTGTGGAATACAGTTGTCACATACATCGATAACGTACTCCTCATTGTAGCGAGCCCCTTTATGCAAATCCAAAGTATACAAGCGGCCGACTGAGGAAACTGTGCACACGTTTTGGTCAGCGGCTGGTTGAGTTGGTATAAATGAAGTGAAATAGACTTTTCCCTTAATAATGACTGAAGGAGAAAGACTTTTCTCACCCGATACCGAGAAATCGAAGTACCAGCCCCTCTTTGTTCCAAACGCAATATTCTCAGCTTCTGTTGCAGGTGATGCTGAAGTCACATCATAGAGACTAGATAATGTTAACGGTTCTGGAATCGTGGTACCGCCATTACCAAACTGCTGCGAAATAACATATCTATCCTGCAACACAAAAAACATATCTTCGGTTGCTAAACTTAAGGGGTCTGGCCTATTACCTGAGCCCAATGTCACCGCATCATAAGGCACATTCTGATAGGCAATAGTCGTTGAAGTACCGGAACCATCGGTAACTGTAACCTTAGTTGAATTAGTAAAATAGGTTTGTGCAACAGAAGGCTCATAGAAGAAGCGACGATCATTAGATGCAAGATTGCCTCCCAAATCTGCAAACTTAAATCCACTCCAAGTGGTCTTATCCGCTGAGGGCAAGTCCATCCGCCAGATCTTCCCACCTAAGTCAGCAGCATATAGACGATCAGTATAGCCATCACTATTACTATCCAGAGTCGCAATTGAGCCGACAATTGAGTCCTCGATACCGGTAAGCACGGTATTCGCGTCGGCGCCAAAACTATGGATCAATCTACCCGTTTCACCGTCCACGAGATAAACAGAACGGCCGACAGAATTTGAGCCATCACCAGAATCATAACCTTGATTATACCCCCCACCAAAAATCACTACCGGCTTATCTGAACCCGGTACTTTAGTCACTACCGGCGTGGACCAAGTCTGCCCCATACCAGAAAAATCACTAACACTACTGGATATTTGCCACATTAAAGAAGGCGAGTCCGGGTCTGTAATATTGATTGCATAATACGAATCCCCTCCCCTTCGCATTCCGACAAACAACCATGCCTTAGTGATAGAACCAGATGAGTTGCGCTCGATATAGGCAACAGGAGAACCATCCATACCATAGGCACTATGGCCAGCAAGATAACTATCCCGGCGGATAATGGCCAAATTTGGAAGAAGCTGGTAAGGCATAAAAGCCCAGCTCTCATCTACTGCGGAACCATAATCTCTGAATGCATGCAATGCGCCATGGTTTGTTCCTACAAAAATACGAACATTTGAACCATCACCACCATAGTCAATTGCCAAGGGTTGAGAGTGGAGAGGGTCTCCCATAATATCCCCCCGAACCCCGGAAAAATCTTCAGAAGTTAAAACACCTTCAGAATCCTTATCAACGTTCTTGCCTTTAATCCAATCAAATGTTGCCGTCAATTCAGCAGTGACGTCTATTTTTGGCAAACCAAGGTATGTCGCAAGTGCATCATCACTTCCTGCAAAGCTAGAAGCATTAGTCTTAGTCAATTCAGCAAGCTTTCCAGCACTGCCAATATCACTTAATATCTTGCGGCTATCCGGATCTATTGCACGGGCTGCTCCGCCTAAAACAACATCGTTTCCGTCATTCCCTGCAGTACATGTACTCCATAAACTACAGGAACTTTCAGCAATACCACCGGAACTATCAATCGCTGATTTACCGGTTGAATCAACCAAAGTACCCGAAGAATTAACTTTCAGTTTCTTCAAATTCCCTGCCCACTTGGGGCTTTGAGCAGGACGGAAAAGCGCATAGTAAGCTGAGTCCAGCGTTCTGGTAGGATCCGCGTTACTGAACGCAACCCCCGGCGCAGAAAAACGCTGCCCCGTCTGTGGAATAGAATCAATAATATTACTAATTGCAGCTTGCAGCCCCACTACATCATCGGCACTGCTGTAAGTACCAAAAACTTTTTTACCTTCGGATGTCATCAAATAAGAGCGCGAGGCTGTTTCTATCAATAACGGCTCTGCATCAGATTCATCTCCAAGACTGAATCCAATGGTGTGCGTTACAACTCTCTGCTTATTTTCCACATCCGGTAATAAGTCGTTGGCAAACATATATTCAGCCAATGCCGGCATATAACTTACTTTAGCGGACTGATCACCACTAGCGGCTTTATATTCATACGGCTGCCCACCCAGTTCCTTAATAGCGTCATTAGCGCTATCATCAAGCACAGGCGCACCATCTGTTATATAGATAATATGGGCTACCTTGTTACACTCTGACAAAGGGGTAATATAGCTCCCCCCATTTTCAACGCTGATATCGTATCCGGGCCTGTTAGCCGTATACTTTATACCCAAATCCTTGTCATTGTAATTGGCATCAGCATGGCCAAACGTTATTTCACCGCCTGAAAAATACTTGTATGCCTCAAATAAGGTTTCACATAACGGCGTATTTGTTTCACCGGGTAAATTGGTTATAGTGCTAAGTAAAGTATCTTTTTCCGATGATGTCCGAGGGCGGATGCCAGCCACAATACGACCGCCATCACTATCCCCCTCACTGGGAAAGTTCAGATTAAAGACAGCTAAACCAAAATCAACAGAAGGGATTGAACTGATTACACCCGATATTGCTGTTTTCGCTATTTCCAATCGAGTAAAACCCATGCCATCCGGAGGGATAGGCAATAGATTATTTTTATACAATGTATACCAACGCAAATAGTTGTCAGTATAGAGCGACACTAATTCCCCATTGTTCCACCCCAATTTTTTAGCATTGGTTTGTGCATTGGTTGAATTATCCCATGGTGAACTTACACTGCCATCCTTGGGAAAACCCAAAGGATAACCTGTCTTAAAAGCACTGCCATCATCATTATTACTGTTGTAACCTAATTCTATATCTTCCCAGCAATCTATCGGGCTATTTATTTCTGCACCACTATTTTCCTTAAGAGGTTGCCAGGTTCCCTTTCCCTTCCCTTTGGTCTTAAACTCCCTGACATAGCCAGTGAACCGACCATATTGATTCAGCGCGTCCCTGGCAGCCTTACAGCCATTTACAAAATCATTAAATCGTCTGGATTCGGAAGGGCTGTCCGGAACCGGAAGGCCTGACTCATCCATACCGGTACCGACCGTGAAATAAATCATGCGCCCCTGATATGAATTAGCACTGCCCACAGCTTCATATGGAATGTCGGGATCGTACCCACCAGGCACACCATCAAGGGTGGTATCCATACTTTTGGAGTTGTCAAAAATAATCAGTACCTGTGGACGGACATTATTGACCGCCGGATTAAGATAGAGATCAGTATCGTCTGCGAAAGACTTAACTGGTACAGCCATTGCTGTAACCAGGCTTAAGAATAAAATTTGTCTAAATTTCATGTTCCGCTCCCGCTAAGCACTTCCTGCTCGATACCAGTTACGACCAATACCTGACCTAAGTTATCCCGACCAAAATTAACCTGGCTCGAGATTTCAATACGTCTACATTTAAATAAATCCGTACCACTCGCTGCAACACTTCGTTGGCAAGACACATTTTTGGGTTGAACTATTAAATTTCCTGCGCCATCATCAACCAAAGGCAGTGGAGTAAGTGTTTGTTTTCCACCGGAAAAAGAATTTTGATTATCAATGGCCGTCATAGTCGCCAAAAACGCTTGTGTTTTATTCAGCAGCACAGCCGCAACGCCGCCATCGGCCAGGGCCTTTGCCTCGATTCGTTCAGCTCCGGCGCCAGCCATTCGTAAAGACTGAGTCGAATTTACCGCCAACGCAACACCAATAACCGTCATTAAGATTAAAACGATCAAGGCAAAAAATAACACAACCCCTTTTTGCTTCTTCATTCGCAACCTCATTCAATTCCTAATCAACACAGGATTTTCAAGCATCACAGTGGTTGACATTACCTTACGCCTAAAATGATCTTTAGGCGCCAATATGACCTTATCCCCTAACTGAAATTGAGTCTCGTTTGTATAGCTGGCATCCTGCTCCACCGAACGAACGAGCAAAAACACTTTTAATGCAACGATTCGCTGAAATGATTGGTTATCCCACATAACAGTATCAACACTACCAACCGGAACATAACGATTGGGAATATCATCACCATCATCGTCCACACCGTATAAAACTCTTAAGTTTTCGATACCTTCAACCAATTGCTCTTCGTTATTCATGCCATTAACGACCGAAAGCGTCCTTCTCCGTAATACCGGGATTGCTCCATCACTTTTTATAAAATAAATATGATGCTGATACTCCCAATAACGACTATTCTCAAGAGCCGGTGCAACCTGATTGCCGGTAAAAAAGATGGCCTGACTTGAAGTCGTTGCAACATAATGATTTGACGCCACATTTGGTGTTAACGTATTAGGGCCAACCAGCCTTTTAATTTGCAGAACGTCTGTTTTTGCATTAACTCCACTCAAACAATTAAAGCTCGTACCACTAACACCCGCCTCATAGCCCCAAATTCGTCTGAAATGTGAGGCAGTGCCATTAGGTAACGTCGCATTATTTACGCCGCCACCAATACAATCATTAGGAACTGCTGCGCTTGATATTGTTGTGTTACTGCCCACAATGAAATCGGTTCCCGTCATATCTCCCATAAAAGCGAGCTGACTTAAATCTCGCTCCATAATGGCCAAGGCTATACGGCCGTTTTCTTGTAATTGATTAAACTGGCTTGTAGTCGTCACATTTGAAGAAGACATACTGAACATCGTGAAAATACCTGCTGACAAAAACAGGCTAATCACGAGTGCTACCATTAACTCGACAAGAGACATCCCTGACTGAGTACGCATCATTAAAATCTTCATCCCGATTAGATCACCGTTTGAACCAAAAAGAGTCGACGATTGGAAGTTGACGAACCACAATCATTAGCTCCTGATTCGATAGACGTTTCACGAATACCTTTCCAAGCCATGGTCACAGATACATTATTCCCATTTACCACAACGCAAGCTGTAGGTGAGTCCAACCCACCCACACTTTGAGTTCCAACCTTCTCCGCATTGCCATTAAACAATGTCTGCCATTCGTATAAATCCCAATTAGCCATCTCTGAAGAAGAACACACCACAGCTCCCTGACATTGCTTAGTGACAGTAGTTGGTACACCACTATAGGTACCTGCATAAGTTGCTAATTGAGTTGGATTCAGCTTCATCCGGTTAATAATATCATTGGCATAGTATGAAGCCTGGGTCTGCTGAAAAGACTCGAAACTCCCTCGCTTAGAAACGATATGCAAATTAAAAATGCCAATAAGGCCCACCACCAGTATCACCAGTGCGACCATCACTTCTATCAGGGAAAATCCATTCCTGAACTTATTCATCAGCGTCAAATCTCCGGTATTCGACATTTTTTTGACAACAAAACCAAGAAATTACCTTTTAAAATCTTAACGTTACCAGCATTAACCGCCCCACGAGTTAATCATAGTTTAGCCCATTGTTTGCTGCCAGTAACAATAGCATCTAAGAAACGATTCCATTATACCGATAACCTTCCGGTAATAAAAAAGAGGCTTGCGCCTCTTTTTTAACATTTTATTTTCAAACAATCATCTAAGTTCGACAGGTACGGCAAAAACAACGTCCTCTTTTCGACCTTCAACCTCAGTCACTACGCTGGGCGCAAGATGGGTAATGGCATCAATAACCTGCTTGACCAACACTTCCGGTGCAGATGCACCGGCTGTCACGGCCACTCTATCGACACCGGCAAACCACTGGGCTTGTACATCAGTCGCATTATCGACGAGATAAGCCTGGGTACCCGACTTTTCGGCAAGTTCGCGAAGCCGGTTGGAGTTAGAACTGTTTTTAGACCCAACAACGATGAAGAGCTTGGCCTGAGTCGCCAGACTGCGCACTGCATCCTGGCGATTTTGAGTGGCGTAACAAATATCGTCCTTGCGTGGCCCCTCAATGGACGGAAACTTCGCCTGCAGCGCCGCGATGATGTCCAGCGTATCGTCAACCGACAATGTAGTTTGGGTGACGAAGCACAGGTTATCCGGGTCTTTCACCTGAAGCGCTTCGACGTCTTCCACCGACTCAATCAGATAAACGCCACCCTCAGGGTTATCGTACTGGCCCATGGTACCTTCAACTTCCGGATGGCCTTCATGACCAATCAGGATGCATTCAACCCCTTTGCGGCTGGCACGGGTTACCTGCAGGTGCACCTTGGTCACCAGCGGGCAAGTGGCATCGAATACCTTCAGACCACGCTTTTTGGCCTCGGCACGCACCGCCTGTGACACCCCGTGGGCAGAGAAGATCACTATGCTGTTATCCGGCACCTGATGCAGCTCTTCTACGAAAATAGCACCACGGTCTTTGAGGTTTTGCACCACATAACGGTTGTGCACCACCTCGTGACGCACATATATAGGTGGCGAAAACAGCTCAAGGGCGCGCTCAACGATGCTGATGGCGCGATCCACCCCGGCACAAAAGCCCCGTGGATTGGCGAGCAGAATGTTCATCTGTCCAGTCATCAAAGTTCCTCCAGCACTTCCAGCTCGAAGGTCACGGCCTGACCGGCCAGTGGATGGTTCAGGTCAACTGTCACAGAATCGCCAGCCACATCACGGACAATACCTGGAATTTCGCTGCCACCGGGGCCGGAAAAACTGACAATAACGCCCGTTTCCAGCTGCATATCGGCGGGGAAGCGGCTGCGATCGAGATGATGAATCGCATCAGGATTCACTTCACCAAAGGCATCCTCAGGCTGCAGGGTGAACTTGTGCGAATCACCCGCCTTAAGTGCACCGAGTTCAGCTTCAAACGCCGGACTCAGGCTGCCATCACCAATATTGAGACGTGCCGGCTTACCCGATGCCTTAGTGCTGTCGGCAGTAGAGCCATCAGATAAGAGAATATTCATATGGCACAGCAACGACTTTTGGCTCATGTGTTACTCCTTGATGGCCTTGTCATCCGAGCTGGACGCGCTAAAGCTGTCGATAATAATCAGCACGGCACCGATAAAGATGGCGGCATCAGCAATATTGAACGCAGGGTAATGGGCGGTGTTCCAATAAAAATCGAGAAAATCCACCACAAAACCGTGCATCAGACGGTCAACCAGATTCCCAAGCGCTCCGCCTATTACCAGGGTGTAGGCCAGATTCAGGCGCACCATGTTGGCTGGCTGCTTACGCAGCCAAATGGTTAACAGCACGCTGAAGCCCACAGCCACCGCCGTAAACAGCCAGCGCTGCCAGCCCCCTGCGTCATGCAGGAAGCTGAAGGCAGCGCCATAGTTGCGCACATAGGTGAAGTTAAAAAACGGCAGCAGCTTGACCGACTCATACAGGTCAAAGTTGGCCAGCACCCACTGCTTGGACAGCTGGTCGGCCAAAAACACCACCACCACTACCCAATACCAGCGCAAGCCACTTTCTTTCCAATTCAGTTGCATGGCCATCCTTATGCAAAGGCGCGGGCTTCGCCCTCACCCTCAATGTTGGTCACACAGCGGCCACACAGGCTTGGATGGGCTTCAACTGAACCCACATCTTCACGGTGATGCCAGCAACGCTCGCACTTGGCAGCTTCTGTCTTGGCAACCAACACCTTAAGACCGGCAAGCTCAGTGGCAACAGCCGATTCGGGCGCAGCATCAATAGGCAATACCTTGGCGTCCGAGGTCAACAGCACAAAGCGCAGTTCATCCCCGAGCACGGCTACCTTGGCAGCAAGTTCAGTATCGGCATACAGGGTCACTGCAGCTTCAAGCGAACCACCCAGCACCTTGTCTCGGCGCGCCTGCTCAAGCTCTTTATTCACTTCGTTACGCACAGAAAGCAGCAGTTCCCAGTGGCTGTCGGCCAAATCGCTTTCCAGCGTGATTGACTCCAGGCCTTCATACCATTCCTGGGTGAACACATAGGCTTCACGCTTACCAGGCAACAGCTGCCAAATTTCATCGGCAGTGAAGCTCAGTACAGGCGCAATCCAGCGCACCATGGCTTCGGCGATGTGGAACAGCGCAGACTGACAGCTGCGACGTGCATGGCTTTCACGCTTGGCGGTGTACTGACGGTCCTTAATGATGTCCAGATAGAAGCTGCCGAGCTCTACTGAGCAGAACTGCATCAGCTTATGGGTCACCATGTGGAAATTGTACTGCTCATAGGCGGCAATGATTTCGCTCTGCACCTTGGCGGCGCGGCGCACCATCCAGCGATCCAGCGCAACCATGTCTTCTACGGCTACCATGTCGGTTTCAGGCTCAAAACCATTGAGGTTCGCCAGCAGGAAACGACCTGTGTTACGGATACGGCGATAAGAGTCGGCGGCGCGATTCAAGATTTCATCGGATACGCTCATCTCACCGCTGTAATCGGTGGCAGCGACCCACAGACGCAGGATGTCTGCGCCGAGCTTGTTGGTTACTTCCTGAGGCGCAATCACGTTGCCGATGGACTTGGACATCTTGCGGCCCTTGCCATCCACGGTAAAGCCGTGGGTCAGCACCTGCTTGTAAGGCGCCTTGGCATGCATGGCGCTAGACAGCATCAGCGACGACATAAACCAGCCGCGGTGCTGATCCGAGCCTTCCAGGTACAGATCCACGCCATGGCCCTGGAACTCAGGACGGGCAGCCACCACGGTTTCGAAAGTCGAACCTGAGTCATACCAAACGTCCAGCGTATCGGTCACTTTGCGATACTGGTCGGCTTCATCGCCTAGCAGTTCGGCCGCGTCCAGATCCCACCAGGCCTGAATGCCCTGCTGCTCGATGCGGTGCGCCACGCGCTCCATCAAGGAGACTGAATCTGGGTGCAACTCTTCGGTTTCCTTGTTAACAAACAAGGTGATAGGCACGCCCCAGGTACGCTGACGAGAGATACACCAGTCAGGACGATTGGCGACCATGGTCTCAATACGGCTCTGGCCCCAATCAGGGATCCACTGGGTGTCTTTAATTTCGCCCAGTGCAGTGCTGCGCAGGCCCTGGTTATCCATGGAGATAAACCACTGCGGGGTTGCGCGGAAAATGATTGGTGTTTTGTGGCGCCAACAATGTGGGTAGCTGTGACGGTAAGCCACATGGTTCAGCAGCGAGCCTTTTTCTTTCAAAAGCGCTACCACGTTGTCGTTGGCTTTAAAGACATGCTGACCGGCAAAGAAAGGCGTATCGGCCTTATACACGCCGTTGTCGCTCACAGGATTGGCGACTTCCAGACCATACTTCTGCCCTACCACAAAGTCATCCTGACCATGGCCAGGGGCGGTGTGCACCACACCGGTACCGGCATCGGTGGTCACGTGGTCGCCCAAAATTACCGGCACGTCAAAGTCGAGGAAAGGGTGAGCAAAGCGCATCAGCTCAAGCTCGCTGCCTTTTACGCGGCCCAGCACTTCGAATGACTCGGCGCCAAAACGCTTCACACAGTCTTCGTGCAGTACGTCAGCCACCAAAATGGCACGGGTCACGTCCTCTTTAGTAAAGGACACCAGCACATATTCAAGGTCGCCGGATACGGCCAGCGCGCGGTTGGCAGGCAGAGTCCAGGGGGTGGTGGTCCAGATAACCATGGCAATATCTTGGCCGTACTGTGCTACGCCAAACTTGGCCAGCAGCGCAGACTTATCAACCACATTGAAACCCACGTCGATGGCAGGAGACGTCTTATCTTCGTACTCCACTTCGGCTTCGGCCAACGCCGAGCCACAGTCGGTACACCAGTGTACTGGCTTGACACCTTTTTGCAGGTGGCCGTTGGAGATAACTTTAGCCAGTGAGCGCACTATGTTGGCTTCAGTGGCAAAGTCCATAGTCAGGTATGGGTTGTGCCAGTCACCCAGCACGCCCAGACGGATAAAGTCTTCGCGCTGACCTTCAACCTGAGCAGCAGCATACTTGCGGCACTCTTCACGGAATTCGGCGGCAGAAATCTTCTGACCAGGCTTACCTACTTTTTGCTCTACTTTAAGCTCAATAGGCAGACCATGGCAGTCCCAACCCGGCACATAAGGGGCATCGAAGCCCGCCATGGTTTTGGACTTGATAATGATGTCTTTGAGGATCTTGTTTACAGAGTGACCAATGTGAATGCTGCCGTTGGCGTAGGGAGGGCCATCGTGCAGGATAAATGGCTTGCGGCCAATGCGGCTGTCACGGATCTGCTGATACAGCTTGTCCTTGTTCCAGCGCTCAAGCATTGCGGGCTCGCGATTAGCCAGATTCCCACGCATCGGAAACTCAGTTTCCGGCAAATTCAAAGTAGATTTATAGTCGCTCATCGATCCTATACCGTTAATTGCCAAATAGTTTTAGCGTTTTACTCAACCTGCATCGTCACCAAGCAGAGCCCGGGCTCTGTCGGCATCGTTCCAAATCTGTTTTTTCAGGGCATCGAGGGATTCAAAGGGCTGCTCGTCGCGAATTTTCGCCACCAGCTCCACTTCCACCCGTTTGCCATAGAGGTTGCCTTCAAAATCAAACAGATGCACCTCAAGTTGGCACACCTGTCCATTTACTGTTGGCCTGAAACCCACATTGGCCACCCCTTCATATATATCACTGCCATCCCACCAGAGCTTGACGGCAAACACGCCGCGCACAGGTACCACTTTGCGCTTAAGCGCAATATTGGCCGTGGGAAAGCCTATCGTCCTGCCAAGCTTTTGCCCATGGGCTACGCGGCCACTTAAGGTAAAAGGATGGCCAAGCAGCCGTCTTGCCTGCTCCAAATGGCCCTTGGCGAGCTGCTCGCGCACTGCGGTAGAACTCACTCGCAGGTCGCCCACCATAAATGAGTGGGTGTTGACCACGGCAAAGCCGAAACGCTCGCCAGCCTTTTTTAACATCTCGAAATTACCGGCACGACCCTTGCCGAAGCAAAAATCATCGCCAACCACCAAGTACTTCACCCCAAGCTTACGAACCAACAGGTCTTCGATAAAGTGCTCTGAATCCATGGAGGCGAACTTGTTGTTAAAGTTGACGCACAACAATCTATCAATGCCCAGCTCGTCCAGCAGCACTATTTTGTCACGCAGCAAACTCAGACGCGACGGCGCATCATCGCCACGAAACAGCTCCTGTGGTTGGGGTTCAAAGGTCATCAAGGTCGCAGGCAATCCAAAATGCTTGGCCCGCTCAACCAAACTGGCAATCACTTTGGCGTGCCCGCGATGAACACCGTCAAAGTTACCTATGGTTAGCACACATCCCCGATGGGCGGGCAAAATATTGTGAATTCCGCGGATTAATTCCATGTGACCTGACAACTGGCGTACGTAAATTGGCGGATTATATCTCAGCTGACGCCGAGAATCAGCCCTTGCGGACGCGTTTCATCTGCCACGGCTTAATCCCCAGCAGAATAAGCGATACCCCATACACCACAGCGCCCAGCCCAATATAGCCTGCGAGTGCACCGGCGCGCTCACCAATATGCCACTCAAGCCACATCGACTGCGCAGGCAACAGATACCACAGCAGCGCCGTCATAGCGAGGGTAGACACAGTCACCTTGGCAAAAAACACCAACGTTGTTCTTGCCACTTTATAGACACCGGCTTTATGCAAACCACGATAAAGCAGTGCAGCATTGAGCAGCGCTGATAACGAAGTTGCAATCGCCAGCCCCACATATCCAAAGGGTACTGCAAACAGAATGTTGAACACCATATTGCTCACCATGGCAACAATACCGTAACGCACTGGTGTTTTGGTGTCCTGACGAGAGTAATAACCAGGTGCCAACACTTTGATCAGCATGAAGTTGAGCAGGCCTGCACCATAGGCCATCAGACTATATGACGCCATTTCCACATCACTGATATCAAAGGCACCGCGCATAAACAGCACCATTAACATGGGTTTGGCCAGCACTATCAACCCCAACATCGCAGGCATGCCCAGAAGCAGAATCGCCCTCACCCCCCAGTCCATGGTTTTGGCAAAGCCGTCCCCTTCATCATTAACATGCTTTTTCGACAGTGCGGGCAATACCACTGTGGCGATGGCAATGCCAAACAGTCCGAGCGGAAATTCAAGTAAACGGTCAGAGTAATAGAGCCAGCTGATAGAGCCCGTCATCAGGAAACTGGCAATAAAGGTATCGAACAACAAATTAATTTGCGACACCGACACACCGAACAACGCCGGTATCATCAGGGTGCGGATTTTGGTCACTCCGGGGTGGTGCCACCCCCACGAGGGCTTTACCAATGCCCGTTCACGGTACAAAAACGGAATTTGAAACAAAAACTGGATAACACCACCGGCAAACACCCCCCATGCCAGTCCAATCTCAGGATGCTCAAGTGAGGGCGAAAACCACAGCGCTGAGGCAATAATGGCGACATTGAGGAATACCGGGGTGAAAGCTGAAATTGCGAAGCGACCACGGGTATTGAGAATAGACCCAGCCAGCGCAGTAAAGGTGATAAACCACAAATAAGGAAAGGTGATCTTTAACATCAAAGCGGCAAGTTCGAACTTAGCTGCATTTTCACCGCCTTCGAGCCAATCCAAAAACCAGCCACCACCAAAGAGCGCAGCCAGAATTGGCGAACCTATTACCCCAAACAAGGTCACTATAGTCACCAGCCCACCCAGAGTACCGGCGACTTTGGACAGCAGTTCACGGGTCTCATCGCTGCTGCGCTTTTCCTGATATTCGGTCAGAACCGGTACAAATGCCTGCGCAAATGCGCCTTCGGCAAATAGCCTGCGCAAAAAATTAGGAATTTTATTGGCGAAAAAGAATACATCAGCGCTGGCTCCGGCCCCCATCAGATTGGCCACAACCATGTCCCGGATTAGACCTAATACACGAGAGATCAACGTCATGGCACTGACTATCATCCCTGACTTCAGAAGTTTCTTGCTCAAAACGCCCCCTGGAAAGGTACGGAAAATGCGGGTGATATCTTGGAAAAAAACGCTTCAAGCTCTGTCACACGGCAGTATTTGCTGGTAGAATTGCGCCACATTTTACACGAGTTGGGTTGAAGATAGCCAAGTCGGGTTGGATTAATTTGCTTTTATGGCCGATATTCAACCATTGCCATTGACAAGGTGGCAAAATACGGGCATATTCCTCGACCTTTGAAAGTATCAATCCCAAGTTTTTAGGAGTTGCACCTTGGCTAACAGCAAGACTGCAAAGAAGCGCGCGCTTCAATCTGAAAAGCGTCGCCAGCACAACGCCAGCCGTCGCTCAATGCTGCGTACCTACGTGAAGAAAGTTATCGCTGCCATCAAAGCTGGCGATCACAAAGCTGCTACCGAAGCCTTCACCGTGGCTCAGCCTATCGTTGACCGTATGGCTACCAAAGGCCTGATCCACAAGAACAAGGCTGCCCGTCATAAGGCTCGTCTGAACGCCCGTATCAAGGCTCTGGCTGCTTAATTGCTGCCAGCAAGACGTAAAAAAACCGGCTCAGGCCGGTTTTTTTATATCTGCTCAATGGCAATATATATTGTTGAGTAATTTGATGATTTCTTTCACCTCGTCACTCTTCAATGAGTAAAACACCGTCTGAGCTTCCTTGCGGGTTGTGACGAGATTGTCTTTACGAAGCCAGGCCAGGTGCTGCGATAAGGCAGACTGACTCAGTCCCAGTTTCTTGTTCATCTCACCAACACACATCTCGCCCTCATTCAGCAGATGGCACAAAATAAACAATCGACGTTCATTGGCCAGTGCCTTGAGCAGCACCACTGCATGATCAGCTCGCTCCTGCATCAATTCTATATTCATTACGAGCATTTTCTCCTAATACAAACCCCGAGCCTAATATAGCGTTGGCTTACAGAACGCGTCGGGACACAGCCCACACTTTTTGTTAGATTGTTTTCAAAAATGGGATGTATATAAAAAAATTCGAGGAAACACATGAAAACCCTACCCAAGATTTTGGCTGGTGTCATGCTGGCAGCATGCACAGCAAGTCTTTCTGCTCACGCGACAATTAATAAAAATCATGAAGTTGCAAAAGCACTTGCCCAAAAAGCCCAGGCTTCTTCACTTGGCTTTGATATTGTGGAATCTCTGACAGTTGAAGTGGGCCCCAGACTGGCCGGCAGTGCTCAGGATAAAGTGGCCGTTGACTGGGCCATGGCCAAACTCACCAGCCTTGGTTTCGATAAGGTTTATAAAGAACCGGTAACAGTGCCGGTTTGGCACCGCGGAATCGCCCGCGCCAGCATCAAAAGCCCCTTCCCTCAGCCCATGGTAATTACTGCACTTGGCGGCAGTGTCGCCACACCAGAGGGCGGGATCAGCGCCCCTATCGCACGTTTTGACAGTCTGGATGCCCTGAACCAAGCACCAGCAGGCTCTCTGACGGGAAAAATTGCCTTTATCGATGCTAAAACCGAGCGTCACCGTGACGGTGCCGGATACGGCAAAACCGCCGGTGGCCGCAGCCGCGGCGCCATTGCAGCATCCCAGAAGGGGGCACTTGCCATTATTATTCGCTCCATAGGGACCGACCACGACCGTATGGCGCATACTGGCATGATGCATTACCAAGATGGCATTACGCCCATTCCCGCCGCAGCTATTTCCAACCCGGATGCCGATTTAATTCACGCCATGCTGAAACGTAATCACAGCGTGGTGGTATCGCTGGAACTGGGCTCAGAGCGACGCGGCGAAGCCACCTCCTACAATGTGATTGCCGAAGTGCGTGGCACCACCAAGGCCGATGAAATTGTGTTGATAGGTGCCCATCTGGACTCCTGGGATGAAGGAACCGGCGCTATTGATGACGGCGCTGGCGTCGCCATAGTTACCGCGGCGGCCAAACATATTCTCGACCTGCCACAAAAACCTGCCCGTACCATTCGGGTGGTGCTATATGCTGCAGAGGAAGTTGGTCTGGTGGGCGGCAAGACATATGCCAAGGCCCATGAGGCCGAGCTTGCCAAGCATTACATTGCTGCCGAATCCGACTTCGGTGCAGGACGTATTTATCAGATTGACTGGCGGGTGACCGATAGCGCTCACCAGAGCATGCTATCTGCCATGGCTGTCTCGGAAAAGCTGGGAGTCTTGGCCGGCAACAACAAGGCCTCGGGTGGCCCGGATGTGTCTATGTTGCCTGCCCTTGGGGTACCTGTCGCCTCACTGCGTCAGGATGGCAGTGATTACTTCGACTATCACCACACGCCAAACGATACCCTGGATAAGATTGATCCAGAAGCCTTAACGCAAAACGTAGCTGTCTATGCCCAGTTCGCCTGGATGATGGCAAACAGCGATGTGGCGCTACGCCCCTTACCTGCCAAGGAATAATTCCCGCTATCCCATAAAAAAACGCGGCCAATAGCCGCGTTTTTTTATTACTCAATTGAACTGTCCGCTTTTAACCACTTTCAGCAGGTTTAGCGCTCTTCCCGCAAAAACACCGGCTGCAACGGTTTGGACTGCTCTGGGCTGTAGTAATAGCCGTCGTAATTGAAGTCATGAAGCGCTTCAATACTGGTTGACCGGGTCGCCAGAATAAAGCGGGTCATCAGTCCCCTCGCCTTTTTCGCGTAGAAACTGATTATTTTATACTGGCCATTCTTGGCGTCTTTAAATACCGGGCTGACCACTGTGCCCTGGATATGTTTGGCAGACACAGCTTTGAAGTACTCATTGGACGCTAGATTCACCAAAACATCGTCACCCTGGGCTGCCAGGGCTTCGTTGAGTTTGTCGGTGATAATACTGCCCCAGAACTCATACAGGTTCTTGCCACGACCGTTGGCGAGGCCTGTACCCATCTCGAGCCGGTAGGCCTGCATTAAATCCAGCGGCTTAAGCAGCCCATAAAGGCCTGATAACATCCGCAGGTGGGACTGGGCATAACCAAGCTCGTCCGCGCTCAGGGTGTCGGCATCCAGGCCGGTGTACACATCGCCACGAAAGGCAAACAACGCCTGCTTGGCATTTTCCAGCGAAAATTCAGGGGACCAGCTGGCAAAGCGTGCAGCATTGAGCCCGGCAATTTTGTCACTGACCGACATCAGGGAGGCGATATCCGCAGGTGTGAGGGCACGGCAGACATCAATCAGCTCTCGGCTGTGCTCGACAAATTCCGGCACAGTAAACTCACCTGTTGGGGCTGAATTTTCATAATCCAATGTTTTAGCGGGGGAAATAACAACCAGCATAGATATCTCTGTCTCCTCTTGTCTGAGGTTATGATACCCAAGCGATATAAAAAAACCACGCCAGAAGGGCGTGGTTTTTTCAGATTAAGCTAATCGACTCAGCTTTCACTTGCCTCGGCACGGGCTGTTTTCGGCCAGATGTCAGTTTCAACCTGACCATCAAGCTCAGGGAACTTACTACGATCGAACACAGGCATATCGCCGTTCTTCAGCTGATCACGGTAGTCATTAATCACCCGGATAGCCAAACCTGACAGCAGCACCAACGCCACAATATTCACAATCGCCATCAACCCCATGGACACATCTGCCAAATCCCATACCAGACTAATCTTGGCCATGGCTCCGAACATCACCATACCGAGCACTGCGACACGAAATACTGGCAGCGCCTTCTTACGGTTGCCAGACAGGAACATCACGTTGGTTTCGGCGTAAGAGTAGTTGGCGATGATAGAGGTAAAGCAGAACAGCAAAATCGCAAACGCGATAAAGGCGCCACCCCATTCGCCCACATGACTGGTCAAGGCATCGATAGTGAGCTTAATACCATCGCTTTCGCCGCCCATATCACCGGCAAGCAAAATAATAGCTGCGGTGGCGGTACAGATCACCAGGGTATCAACAAACACGCCCATCATCTGCACAAAGCCCTGTGACGCAGGATGGTTTGGATTAGGCGACGCACTGGCAGCCACGTTAGCAGCGCTGCCCATACCGGCTTCGTTAGAGAACAAACCACGGGCGATACCAGCCTGCATAGCCTGAGCCACACTGTAAGCCACGCCGCCGGCAACCGCTTCCTGCCAGCCAAAGGCACTCTTAATTATCAGCATGAACACATCAGGCAGCTTCTCAAGGTTGAACACCACCACCACAGAGGCAATAAGCAAATACGCCAGTGCCATAAAGGGCACCACGATTTCAGATACCCTGGCCACCTTGCGCAGGCCGCCCATGATCACAAAACCGCTGGCCACAACGATGGCAATTCCCACATACATGGGGTCAAAACCAAACACCCGCTCCATGGCACCTGTGATGGTGTTGGCCTGAACGGCATTAAACACCAATCCAAAGGCAAGAATCAGGAACAACGAGAACAACACACCCATCCAGCGCTGACCCAGACCCTTCTCCATATAATAAGCAGGGCCGCCACGGAACTGACCGTCTTCATCTTTAACTTTGTAGATTTGCGCCAGGGTCGACTCAATCATGGCCGTGGCCATACCGAGCACAGCAATGGCCCACATCCAGAACACGGCTCCGGGTCCGGCCATACCGATAGCCACAGCCACACCAGCCATATTCCCCGCACCTACACGGGCGGCCATGCTGGTGCAAAACACCTGAAAGGACGACAGTCCGCCATTTCCACCCTGCCGACTAATGGTTAACACTTTTATACCATGCCGAAAATGCGTCAGCTGGATAAAGGCCAATCGAACGGTAAAATACAGACCAGCACCGACGAGTCCGTATACCAGCAACTTGCCCCAAAGCAGCGCATTTAAAAAATTCACAATAGTTTCAAACATAATTTGTACTTCATTCCTTCTGCAACAGCCCTGAGCTCCACTCGCGGGCCGCTGTTGCGACTGATCTTTGCAAGATCATGATTAGCTGTAATTTTTATATAATTTTATCCTTTCCGTGGCTAAATTTCAGCACGGTTACAGCTACGTAGCGCCCAAGGGACGCGGCAAATTAGCACAGTATTTCAAATAATCCGCGTGATCAAGCTCACGTTTACGCATTTATACGACACCCTTATCACGCACAAAATACAGAGATAAGATACTGTTAAAATTCGATTAACAATCGAAACAGAACTAGATTAAGGGAGAAAGTTAGTGAATTAAACTTTGGAAAATTGGAGGTTGGGCACATTTTTGTAAAAAAATTACAAATATAGTAGCACCCAAGAACACTTCCGATTAACCATTTTAAGCATCGAGAGGCTTATTATGACTCAACCGCACGAGATTAGCGCACTGAAGAAATTTGTGCGTGCCACCAACTTCCTGGCCACGTCACAAATTTATCTCAAGCAGAATGTGTTGCACAAAAGGCCACTGGCCCATGGAGACATCAAACCCAGACTACTCGGCCACTGGGGTACCTGTCCCGGCATCAACTTTGTCTATGCCAACGTTAACCGTCTCATCGTAAAACACAAGCGTCCTTTCCTTTATCTCGTCGGCCCAGGCCATGGTTTCCCAGCAGTTCAGGCCAACCTCTTCATTGAAGGCTCTCTGAGTCACTATTACCCAGAAACCATCCCATATAATGAAACCGGCATTGAAGATATCTGTAAGAAATTTTCAGCTGCATATGGCTATCCTTCACACGCCAACCCAGAAGCTCCTGGCCAGATCCTCGAAGGTGGTGAACTGGGCTACTCTTTGTCTGTGGGTTTTGGTGCTGTACTGGATAACCCTGACCTTATTGCCACTGTACTTGTGGGTGACGGTGAGGCCGAAACAGGCCCTCTGGCAGCCTCATGGTATGCCAACCGCCTGATTAACCCTGCTACCTGTGGTGCTGTGCTGCCTATCGTACACATTAACGGTTACAAGATCTCCGGTCCAACCCGCATGGGCCGTATGAGCCACGAAGAACTGGATCTCGAGTTCCGTGGTCTCGGTTATCACCCAATTATCGTTGATGACCAGCAAGAAGAAGATGTCTATGTGCAGATGACCAACGCCATGGATCTCGCATACGATTTGATCAATGACATCCAAACCCGCGCCCGCAGCGGTGAAGATGTATGTAAGCCACGCTGGCCAGTGATCCTGATGCGCACAGCCAAGGGCTGGACCGGTGTATCAGAAGATAACGGTAAGAAACTCGAAGGTAACTGCGAGTCGCACCAGGTTATTGTCAACAAGTGCGCCACCGACAAGAAACACCTGGATGCACTGGACAACTGGCTGTCAAGCTACGGTTTTGCTGAGCTTTACAAAGTTAACGAACAGGGCGCACTTGAGTTCGATGCAGAAATCGCCAGTCTTATTCCACCAAAAGAGCTGACCATTGGTCGTCAGCGCCTGTCTTATGGCGGTGAAGTGGTTCGAGCCCTGTCTAACCCAGATCTGTCAAAACTGTCCTATGGTCCAGAAGTACCTCGCGGTCACCGCGGCTACTCAATGAACAAAATGGGCGAGTGGATGCGCGAAGCCTTCAAGCTTAACCGCGATCAGCGTAACCTGCGTATCTTCAGCCCGGACGAGACTTACTCCAACCAGTTGCAAGCAGTATTTGAAGAAACTGACCGCGCCTGGCAGTGGCCTATTGAGAGCTGGGATCAGGACATGGCCCGCGACGGCCGCGTACTGGAACTGTTGTCTGAAAACCTGCTGTTCGGCATGATGCATGGTTACACAGTAACCGGCCGTCACGGTATGTTCCCAACCTATGAGGCTTTCTCTCAGGTTATATCGTCCATGGCTGACCAATACTGTAAGTACGTCTATGCAAGCCAGGGGGTGCACTTCCGTAAGCCGCTGCCTTCTTGCAACGTAGTACTGTCTTCATTGCTGGAGCGTCAGGATCACAACGGTTACTCGCACCAGAACCCAAGTTTCCTTGGTGCCATGCTGGAAAAACACCCAGAGATCATCTCTGCTTACCTGCCAGCCGATGCCAACAGCACCCTGGTTTACACCGAGCGTGCCTACGCTGACCGCGACAAACTGAACATCATCGTAGCCGGTAAGAAAGAGCTGCCTCAATGGCTGACTCTGGATGAAGCCCGCCGCCAGGCCAAAGATGGTCTGATGATTTGGGACTTTGCCTCAGATGAAGACCCGGATGTGGTACTGGCCGGTTGTGGTGACTATGCCACCCAGGAATGTATGGCCTCGCTGGTGCTCATTCGCGAACTGCTGCCACGGGTACGTGTCCGCTTTGTGAGTGTCTCAGAACTTAACTCCAATGGTCTGGGTAGCCGCAAGTTCCAGCAAAAGCCATGGATGATGGATGAAATCTTCACCAAAGATAAAGGTGTAGTATTTAACTATCACGGTTATCCGAACACCATCAAGAAGCTGGTATTCGATTACAAGGGCAGCCACAGATTCCGCATCAAAGGCTACGAAGAAGAAGGCTCAACCACCACTCCATTCGACATGGGCGTGCGTAACGGTACCTCCCGCTACCACCTGGTGATCGATATGGCGTACAAGCTGTTCCAGCAAGGTATTATTGATGAGACCCAGCACGTGGCCATCACTACTGACATGCTGCAACGCCTGGTTGACCACAAAAACTACATCAAGGCAAATGGCGTAGATCCAACCTATATCGAAAACTGGATTTGGACCCGCTGATACTGCACCTAGCAGATAATCCGCTGTAACAACAAAGGCACTCGTGATGAGTGCCTTTTTATTTTCTTCGTAAAAAAGAATGTTCTGTAGCAATACGTCTGATTAGCATGGATAATAAACAGGGCTTGCTAAAACACAAATGGAATACACCACAATAAAGTGCAGGCTATGCTTTCGAAGCATAATGGTGAAAAACATCAAATAATGGACTTGGAGAATAATGATGAATAACTCATTGAAAGTAGCACTGCTCGCATCTGTACTGCCATTCGGTGTAATGGCATCTGATGAAGGCATGAGCCCATGGTACGTGGGTGGTGGTGTAGGTATTAATAACTACGAGCCAAATTGCGATCAAAAAACCATGAAAGTTTGCGGTGAAGACAGCCCCTATGCATGGGACGTATTCGCAGGTTACCTGTTCAATGACTACTTCGGTGTAGAACTGGGTTATCGTGACCTGGGTCGCGCTGAATGGATTGACTACGCCAACGCCCTGAACGATGTGGGCGCCAAGGGCACTTCACTCGGTCTGGTTGCTTTCTGGCCTTTCGCCGCCAAGTGGAGCCTTTCTGCTGAAGCCGGTGCTATGAACTATCTGGTTTATAACAACAAGCAGTGGGGTTCAAAGTACTACAGCGACAGCGGTGTTGCTCCATTCATTGGCGCAGGTATCGGCTACAACTTTACCGACAACCTGAAACTGTCCGCCAAATATCGTCGTTATGAAAACCTTGACGAAGATAAGTGGAACACCCTGGAAATGGAAAGCAACTACTGGGGTCTGGAACTGAGCTACCGTTTCGGCAGCGAGTCCAAGCCAGCGCCAGTGGCCGCCCCGGTTGTAGTTGCACCGGCAGACTCTGACAACGACGGTGTAACTGACGATCTGGACAAGTGCCCAGCCACGCCAGCCAACCATAAAGTTGACGCCGATGGTTGTACTGTCTACAAAGATGACGTGACAACACATAATCTGGGTTCTCTGCGCTTTGCCAACAACTCATCAGTAATTAATCCAAGTTCTTATGAGTCCGTGGAAAAGCTGGCTAACTACATGAACCAGCACCCAGGTTCAACCGTAGAAATCGGTGGCCATGCCTCAAATGTAGGCAACGCCGATTACAACCAAAAGTTGTCTGAAAAGCGTGCCAACGCTACAGCCAAACTGCTGGTTGAAAAGTACGGTATCAGTGCTGACCGCGTAACAGCCAAAGGTTACGGTATCAGCAATCCAGTTATGGAAGGCAATACTGCCGAAGCTCACGCAGCCAACCGCCGCGTAGAAGCAGTTGTAACTGGCTCTGAAAAGGTAGCTGTGCTCAAGTAATTCTTGAGTCTTGCTTGAAAGCCACTGCCTTGCAGTGGCTTTTTTCATTGCTGATGCCACAAGTATCGATAAACGATTCCCGAATGGAAATTTTAAGTCGTTTTTGTAATTTTTTTTCATGTCGCGGTTGGAAAAAAGTGCAAAATCGCTTCTAATATTGAGTCTATAACTCCGGCGCTCCGGCGGCTTTTCAAAAAGGACAAGATCCATGGCCAATACCTTAGAGCAACTCAAATCCTTCACCACCATCGTGGCTGATACCGGCGATATCGAGGCAATTAAGCGTTCGCAGCCTGAAGATGCCACCACCAATCCTTCACTGATATTGAAAGCGGCCCAAATTCCTGAATACGCCGGTCTTATCGACAACGCCATTGCCTGGGCCAAGAGCCAAAGCAATGACCAAGCGACTCAGATTGAAGATGCCGCTGACAAACTGGCGGTTAATATTGGTCTGGAAATCCTTAAATTGGTACCCGGCCGTATTTCTACCGAAGTAGATGCGCGTCTGTCATTCGATAAAACAGGTTCCATTGCCAAGGCGCACAAACTCATCCGTCTGTATCAGGACGCGGGAATCGATAAGAGCCGCATTCTCATCAAACTGGCTTCAACCTGGGAAGGCATTTGCGCCGCAAAGGAACTGGAAGCAGAAGGCATCAACTGTAACCTCACACTACTGTTCAGCTTTGCTCAGGCTCGCGCCTGCGCTGAGGCTGGCGTATTCCTGATTTCACCTTTCGTAGGCCGTATTCTCGACTGGTATAAAAAGTCTACCGGCAAAGATTACAGCGCCAGCGAAGACCCAGGTGTCGTGTCAGTGACTGAAATTTATGACTACTACAAGCGCCACGGTTACAAGACTGTGGTGATGGGCGCCAGTTTCCGTAACACGGGCGAAATCATAGAACTGGCCGGTTGTGACCGTCTGACCATTGGCCCATCACTGCTCGAAGAAATGGCCGCAAGCAACACTCCTGTGGTGCGTAAACTGACTCCTGCAACTGAAACCGTTGCGCCGGGTCCTGTAATGAACGAAGCCGAATTCCGTTGGGAAATGAATCAGGATGCCATGGCCGTTGAGAAACTGGCAGAAGGGATCCGTAACTTCGCCATCGATCAAGGTAAACTGGAAGAGATGCTTAAGGCGAAACTGGCCTGACAACGCGGGGAAGCAACGAATGAGTCGAGTTACCGATACACCCGAGTGGCAGAAACTGAAGGAATATTCCAACAATCTGCCCCATATGCGTGAACTTTTTGCGACTGACAGCACACGTTTCAACAAAATGTCACTGAAAGCCTGTGGCCTGTTTTTGGATTACTCCAAAAACCGTGTGAATGAAGCGGTGCTCAGTGCCCTGTTTGGTCTGGCGCAGCAGGCTCAACTGCCAGCGCGAATTAAGGCCATGTTCGCCGGTGACATTATCAACACCACAGAAAAGCGCGCCGTACTGCACACCGCGCTGCGTGCCCCCAAGGGCGCTGTAGTGGAAGTGGATGGTATCAACGTGGTGCCTGAAGTTCATGCAACCCTGGATAAAATCGAATCCTTCGTTGCTTCTATTACCTCTGGCGAGTGGCGCGGTTACACCGGCAAAGCCATCACTGACATCGTCAGCATAGGTATCGGTGGCTCCTTCCTTGGTCCGAAAATCGCCACTCAGGCGTTGCGTCCATACTGGAGCGGTAAACTGAACTGTCATTTTGTGGCCAACGTCGATGCCACCTCGCTGGTTGAAAAGCTCAAGCTGGTTGACCCGGAAACCACCCTGTTCCTGATGTCGTCCAAATCATTTGGTACCCAGGAAACCCTGACCAACACCCTGAGCGCCCGCGACTGGTTCTTACAAAGCGGTGCAACTCAGGCTGATGTAGCCAAGCACTTTGCCGCAGTCACCTCCAACGTGGCCAAGGCAACCGAATTTGGTATCGATGAAGCCAATATCTTCCCGATGTGGGACTGGGTTGGCGGCCGTTACTCTCTCTGGTCTGCCATTGGTTTGCCGATTGCGCTGATGGTCGGCATGGACAATTACCGCGCCCTGCTCGCCGGTGCCCGCGAGATGGATGAACATTTCACCTCTGCGCCACTGGCTGAAAATATGCCGGTTATCATGGGGATGCTGTCTGTTTGGTATGGCAACTTCTTCAATGCCCAATCCCACGTAGTACTGACCTACGATCACTACCTGCGCGGCCTGCCGGCATACTTCCAGCAGCTGGATATGGAAAGTAACGGCAAATCAGTGATGCTCGAAGGCGACACCGTCGACTTCAGCACCGGCCCCGTGATTTGGGGCGGCGAAGGCACCAACGGCCAGCACGCTTATCATCAGTTGCTGCACCAGGGCACAGCTCTGATCCCGGCCGATTTTATTATGCCGCTGCAAAGCCATAACCCGCTGGGTGAACACCACGCACAGCTGGCGTCCAACTGCTTCGGCCAGACCCAGGCACTGATGCAGGGCCGGACCTTTGAAGAAGCCTTGGCGGAACTCGCCTTCAGCAAGCTTGCTGAAGATGAGAAAACCCTTATTGCCCGTCACAAGGTGATGGACGGCAATAAGCCCAGCAACACCCTGCTGATGGATAAACTGACACCGGCAACTTTGGGTGCCCTGATTGCGCTTTATGAACACAGAACCTTTGTGCAAGGCGTTATTTGGGACATCAACTCCTTCGACCAATGGGGCGTGGAGCTTGGCAAGACTCTGGGCAATGACGTGCTGGACAGACTCGGTGCCGATAAAAATGCCACCGAACTGGATTCATCCAGTAACGCACTGATTAACCTGTTCCGCCAAGGGCATATCTAAGTCCTTATTCTGAATACAGAACATAAAAAGCCGGCTCTGCCGGCTTTTTGTTTTTCAACAAATATCAAACACTTAATGCAAAACTGGAAATTTCACCCAACCGTCATACCTCCTTAACAGATTAGAAACATTCTTCTTGCACCCTATTTGCCATGTGTGGTATTTAATTGCTGAGAAAACATACAACAACAGGAGGTTGCCATGGATCGTTTAGATTATGGTAGTGCGCTAGATGAAGTCGTAGAAAGACCAGGTCGCTCCAAGGGCTCCACTAAAAAACGTAAATGGAGGGAAATCGAAGCGCTGAAGGATAAGCATCGTCTGCTGAAGGAATTGCAGGATATCGACTCCAACTTTGATTACGATGTCGAAAGCCTCCTGGCTTGAAAATAACAAGAGCGCCTCAAGGCGCTCTTTTTTATGATTTGCAGTTCAATCCGACTGTGCCAAATAATTTTTCAATTCATCAAACAATTGATTGTCATTATCACTGAAAAGTGGATCTTCAACTAATTTAATCAGACAAAGCTCATTTATCTCGTGCCAATCTTTATCAGTAAGCTGCTTGGCCAACACCGGAAACATTTCTCGCTCTTCAAACTGCATATGCTCTTCCTGACTACGAACGTATCCGGAAAGATCATCAATCAGCTTTTCTTTGGCCACCACCACATCACACAGAATGAGGTTTAATGTGCCCATCAGCGCCGCAGAAGACTCCACCAAAGTTTGGTGCTCACGGCTCAGACGCTCAAGCCTGGGTACCGATGGATATTTTTGCAGACAGTAGTCATATATAACGTCTTCAAGGGGATGGTGACTATGCTCAGCGTAGCTCTGCATATACTCCACAATATCACGCACCAAATTAAAATTAACGCTGTTCCCGCTTTCCAGCATCGCGCGTTTTTTATTAAGGATCTTAAGCAAAATGGCAATATGCTTGTGATCTCTCATCAGTCTGTTGAGCATAGGTCTTCCCCCAGCCAATGTCTGTTTCTCTTATACATAGTAGTCAACTGCCTGAGCCTTAACCACTATAGCAAAGGCTCTCAAAAGACCAATGTGATTAGGATCAAGCTTTTAGCTTACGCACTACTGCGCTCAAGTGCCTCCGCCATTGACTTGAGTGCCCCTTGTAACCGCAGAAAGGCATTACTGGCTGAATTGGCTTCCCGCAGGTTACGCTCAACTAATCCTGTAAAAAAGTTTTCTTGATCTTCAGTCATGTCCAGCACATGAAAGCTGGCTCGGATTTCAGAGGTGACATTGGTCAGAGCCTGGCTGAAGCGTTCATCACTTTCGTGGATGCTGCTGGACAGACCTATCACCAATTGTTGGATATTGGCGATAGTCTTTTTCAACGTTTGCTGACGGGATATATCCAGGATCCGAGCTTCCAGGCCTTCCACAACCACCGCAATAACATCACGGATACGGCCGTACATCACTTCATCATGAAGCGGCATATTCTTAATTAAAAATGACACGTGCTTATCGTTACAGATGGTGCGTGCACCAAAGTCATACAAGCGCCCCTGATGATCTAACAGCTCAAATATGTTGGCTTCTATTGGGCTGATGGCTGTATGTTCAGGAACAAAATACATGGGTTCATCCAGGCGGATCTCAAGGCACGACTTCAATTCAAGCTGATTCATCAAGTCAAAAAAGGCGTCAGCAAGCTCTTGATAATCGATGCACAAGAAACATTGACGAAAAAACTGCAATACAGCCCCATACTGAGACGACTCACTCATTGATTGAAATGCCATATTACGGGAAAAACTTTCTGCCTCTGCCAAAGAGCGTTTCTTTATCTGATAGTTGGCCACGGCATGAGTTTTTGCCATTAATTCCTTCAATTCAAATGGCTTGGCAATAAAGTCCACTCCGCCTGCCCCATAGGATTTGAGCCGCTCATCCAGCGTATTCATGCCGGAGACAAAAATCACAGCACTGTCAATACCAGCCTGCTGCAACTCACCACACAGAGTAATGCCCGAAGTATCAGGCAAGCTGATATCCATTAATACAATATCAGGCGTTCTATCACTCAGCGCCTTTTTGTAACTATGAGCATTGAAAAACAAATCCACCTGGTAATCTTGCTGCAATACTTCCCGCATCAGATGGCAGTAATCAATATCATCGTCCACTATCCACACATTCAATTGATCCATCAATTCTCTACTCCTTTTCAGCGAATCTGATCCCAACTTCAGCCAAAGCATTGGCGAATGCGAAAAGATCGAACGGTTTGTGCAACACTTTGAAAGGCATGTCGTCTTGCTTTTCAATACCGATATCTTCTAAAAATCCGGAAATTAGCAAAGCTGGTATCTGATGTAACTCACCCAGTTCACTTGCAAGTTCATAGCCATTCATCCCCCCCGGCATCAGCACATCAGTCACCAGTAAACCCGCATCACAAGGCGCCGAGATATATTTATTCCGGACAGATTTAGCATCATTGAATAATTCCACTTCCATGCCCATCAATTGGCAGTAATCCGACACTACACGCAGTAATGCTGGCTCATCGTCTACCAAAATTGCCTTTAGCGGGGAAAAAACTTGCGGAATGCTGGTGCATTTTTCGAGTGGTTCCACGGCTACAGGGCGACCGGATTTCACTGCCGGAAACCAAAGCCGGATCTCGGTACCAGCGGGGCTGGTTGCAATCACATTCATATATCCTTTTGAGCGTTTAACGAATCCATATGTCATCGCAAGCCCCAGCCCGGTCCCCTTACTCTTATCTTTGGTACTGAAAAATGGTTCAAATATCTTTTCTATCAAGGGCAATGGAATTCCATGACCGGAATCTTTGATTGAAATCCAAACGTACAGCCCTGCTTCAACAGAAACACCGGCTCCCAATCCGGGTAAGAATCCAGCCAGCTCTTGCACTCCAGTGGAAATAGTTAACCCCCCCTCACCCGCCATGGCGTCTTTGGCATTGAGCACCATATTCAGTAATGCATCCTCCAAATCGCCGCGATCTACTTTTATATCCATAATGTCGGCACCTGGCTCAAATCTGAGCTGTATCTGACTGGTGAGCGACTTGGAAAAGAGATCTTGCAAACTTTCAATAACTTCATTTACCTGACAGTGTTTTGCATTAAATTGCTCTTGTCGGGAAAATTGAAGCAAACGACGGGTGAGCTCTGTTCCACGCTGGCATGCTTTAAGTGCAGGCTCAAGATAACCGACCAGGTTTTCATCAGTGCTTTTCAGTTCCATTAATTCCAAATTGCCCTTCAGAACACCTAATATATTATTGAAATCATGGGCTATCCCGCCTACCAACTGCCCTATTGCCTGCATTTTTTGAGTACGGGAAACTGCAAGTTCCATTGCCCGAAATTCAGTGTAGTCACGACCTATCAACGCAAACAGACCACCCTGGTTGTCCTGTTCCAATGCGACTACACGCAGATGTAAGAAAGCATGTTCACCATTTGCCTTTCGACAATATATTTCTTCAGAGAAATCCCGGCTGGCGCTGAGCGAGGCACACAGGTCAACTTCACTGCCATTGGCCTGTACCCCCTTGGGAAATAAGTGAGCCAATGGCAACCCTACCAATTGACTTCGCGGATACAAGGAGATGCACACAGCTGCAGCATTGGCGTATACAATTTCACTTGAGCCTTGGTGAAGTTGTTTTACAGCCAGGATAAGGTCATCACTGTTGCTGACAATGGCACGAAACATATCGTGTGGTGATTCTGTCCCGGGCAATTGCAGCTTCTTGTCACTCCATAAAAGTGACTGTCTGGTAAAAATGCCCATAAGGATATCGGCAAGCAAGTCGCCAAAACTCAATAAAAAGCCAAACCATGAGTCTTTGGGAGAATGGAAAAAAATCAGTAAATCTGTGTGCTTTACGGGCCACACAACAAACTTGTGCCAGTGATGAACCAAGCCTTCCTGTTGAGCAAATGGCCAATCACGAACATCCTTCCACAAAGTAAGATATCGCACTGAATCACGACACCAACAGGACGCCGATGCAGGCATCTCTTCATCGTTTACACAACGGTGTTCGACCAGAAGTACTGCCTGAGCTTCACTGAATTCAGATAAGGTGCGACAAAGAGGCAAAATGACATCTTCCCCTCGGATAAAGCGCGCTTGAAGCCCCCCAAGCTCAGCAAGCAATGCAGGCTCGAAGACAGGTTGACGGGAATCAATCAGTATGTTGTGAGTACCAGAGTCCATTCCAGTTTTCCTGAGGAGTTTGTTTGACTTATAGCTTAGTCAACTTTTGCCAGTTTGCGCAGCGCCACCCTGCATCCAAAATTACAGATAAAAAAAGGAGGCCAAAGCCTCCTTTATCACAATTGCCTTTTAGTGGCGTTTTACCTCAGAACCGCAAACAAATGCGCCTTAAGCAAATCAAAATCGGCGGCAAGCTGAGCAGAAAGCACTTCTTTGTGAGCTACCGCCGCCAGCTCGGCTGGCAAAGGCAAATTCAACGCCAGTTCCCGGTCAACCACATCTTTGAATTTGGCCGGATGGGCAGTGGCAAGGAAGATACCGCGCTCGCCTTCAACAAGCTGACGATTAAGCGCATCGGCGGCGATGGCCGCATGAGGCTCAGACAAATAGCCCTGCGCATGCAGTCCCTTGAGAGATGCACTGGTTTCGGCTTCTGTCAGCGCCTCGCCAATCACCTCACTGAGCGACCAACCCATGGCGTTGGCAATGGCTTCCACACGAGGCCAGTTGCTGGGGTCGGCCACATCCATGGCGTTGGACATGGTGGCCACCGTAGGATTGACCTGCCAGCTTGCACTTGCCAGATAACGGGGCACAGTGTCGTTGCTGTTGGTGGCGGCAACAAAACGCTTCACCGGCAGCCCCATGGCCTTGGCAAAGAAGCCCGCCGTAAGGTTACCGAAGTTGCCACTGGGCACGGCAATCACAGGGTCATCATTGTGCTGCTTACGATACTGGGCCACTGCCTCGAAGTAATAACAGATTTGCGCCAGTAAACGACTGATATTGATAGAGTTAGCCGAGTTAAGGTGCAAACCTTCGCGCACATCGGCATCATCAAATGCCTGTTTCACCAACGCCTGACAGGCATCGAAATCGGATTCAACCGCCACCGTATGGATGTTGTTACCCAAGGTGGTGAACATCTTTTCCTGCAGCAGGCTGATTTTGCCCTTGGGGTAAAGCACACACACCTGCACCTTATCCAGACCATAGAAGGCATCGGCTACGGCAGCGCCGGTATCGCCGGAGGTGGCAGTAAGAATGGTCAGCAGCTCATCGCCGGCAAGCACATTCAGACACTGGGCCATAAAGCGGGCGCCAAAGTCTTTAAACGCCAGCGTCGGCCCATGGAACAGCTCCAGGCTGTAACGGCTGTCATCCACCTTCACCAGCGGCGCCGGGAAGGTAAAGGCCTTGTCCACCAGCCCATCTACCGCGTCTTGCCCCAGTTCATCGGCGAGCCAGGCACCCAGCACCTTTTTGCTGCGCTCAGCAAAGGGCAAGGCCAGCAGAGCTTCAACGTCGTCCAGCTCAGGAATGTGGGTTGGGAAAAACAGCCCGCGGTCTTTGCCAAGCCCCAGCTTTACCGCCTGGGAAAAACTCACCCGCTCATCGGGATGTTTAAGATTGTAAAGTTCCATTGCGTATCCTTAACCTTCGCTCGCTACGACTCGCGTGCCCTGCATATCCAGACGGCACACATGGGCAAATCCGCCCTCAGAAAGATAATTGGCTTCCAACCAGGCCTTGGCCGCTTCGGCGGTCTCGAGGCTGGAAGTAACAGAAAAGAGTGTTGGGCCGCTGCCGGAAATGCCGCTGGTCAGCATACCCAGCTGTGCCAGCGCCTCACGCGCCTCAACGTACCCCGGGATAGCGGGTGCACGATAAGGCTCGGCCAGCACATCCTTGAGCACCGCCAGCGCCAGCGCTTCGTCCTGACGGTAAGAGGCGTGCACAAAGGCCGACAGGTGACGACCAAAATCGATCACCACTGACTTGTCGTAGCTGTCCGGCATCAGTGCCCGCATCCTGGCGGTAGACAGGGAAATCCCCGGATAAGCCACCACCCAATACCAGTTCTCGAAGCTGGGGATGGACTCGCAGATCCGCCCGGGCAAATCCAGCATCAGTTGCATGCCGCCGAGATAACATGGCGCCACATTGTCGTAATGCACCGAGCCGCTGATTTTGCCCTCAAATTCGCCCATCAGCGCCAGCAGCGCCTGTTCATCGAACGGCTTGTCGAAGTACTCATTCAGGGCATAAAGCGCCGCCACCACCGAACTGGCACTTGAGCCAAGACCACTGCCAACCGGCAGGTTTTTCTCCAGCGTCAGGGCGATGCCCTGCTCTTCTTTGCCCAGGCGCTGCAAAAAGAACTCGGCGCACTGCCACACTATGTTTTCTTCTGGATTGGCAGGCAGCTTATGGGCCCAAACACCTGTGGTGTTCAGAGCCAGGCCGGTATCGGCCCTGGCTATCATTACTCTGTCGCCGAGCAAACTGCCATCGATGGGTGCCAGCGCTGCACCGAGCAAATCGAATCCTACGCCCACATTGCCCATGGAGGCCGGGGCATACACGGTCAAACTCATAAACTCACCTCACGGGTCCAGTTCAGGGTACGCAGCAGATCGGCAAAGGCGCCGGCCGCAGTCACATCAGTACCCGCACCATATCCCCGCAGTACAAACGGAATAGGTTGATAGTAACGGCTATAGAAGGCGAGCGCATTCTCGCCGCCTTTCACGCTGAAAAGTGGGTCCTCAGGCCCAACAGCCTGAATGCTCACCCGGCAGCCCGACTCATCGATTTGCCCCACATAGCGCAGCACCTTGCCCTCGCTGCGGGCATTTTCCACCATGGTGGCAATCTCGGCGTCTGCCTTGGGCAGATTGGCCATAAAGGTATTTACATCGCCGCTGGCATCGAAGGAAGCAGGCAGCACCGAATCCACCACCACATCCTTAAGCTCAAGCTCCATTCCCACCTCGCGGGCAAGAATAAGCACCTTGCGGGCCACATCCATACCGGATAGGTCATCTCTCGGGTCCGGCTCGGTAAAGCATTTGTCACGGGCGATACCGGTCGCTTCCGACAGGCTCATGCCCTCATCCAGCTTGCCAAAGATAAACGACAACGAACCAGAGAGTATCCCATTGAATTTATGAAGCTTATCACCGGCACAAAGCAGCTTTTTCAGGTTGTCGATAACCGGCAATCCGGCGCCGACATTGGTCTCATACAGGAACTGACGTCTGTGTCTGAGGGCCGCTTCGCGCAGCGCCCGGTAGTAATCCAAATCACGGGTGTTGGCTTTCTTGTTGGGGGTTACCACGTGCATGCCCGCTTCCATCACCTCAAGATAACGGTCAGCCACGGCTGCGGACGAGGTACAGTCCACCAGCACCGGATTCAGCAGCTGCTTTTCTTTGGCCCAGGCAAGCATGGCACCAAGATCGCAGTCCACTTCGCTGTCAGCAAGCAGCCCCTGCCAGTTGCCAAGCTCAATGCCGCGCGCATCGAGCAGCATCTTGCGGGAATTGGCGATACCACAGACGCGGATGCTGATATGCAGCTCTTTGAGCGCTTCGGCCTGATTTTTCACCTGCGCCAGCAGTCCGGCACCCACATTACCGGCACCTACCAAGAATACGTCCAGATATTGCTGCACATCGAAAAAGCGCTGATGACAGGCGCCGATGGCATTCTGTACCTTGCGCTGCTCCACCACCGCCGAGATAGAGCGCTCTGAGGAGCCCTGGGCGATAGCAACAATGTTCACACCCGACTGAGCCAGCGCTGAGAAGAACTTGGCCGCCACGCCCTTGTGAGTGCGCATGCCATCGCCGATTAGCGACACTATCGCCAGGCCATCACGGGCTTCCAGCGGCTCCAGCAGTTCACTCTTGAGCTCAAGTTCAAACTCGAGCTGCAGCGCCGATTTCACCTTGGCAGCATCTTTCCCTGAAACGCAGAAGCTGATGGAATACTCGCAGGAGCTTTGGGTGATAAGCGACACAGAAACACCAGCGCGGGCAATGGCGCCCAGAGTACGGCTTGCCATGCCCACCATGCCTTTCATGCCGGGGCCGGACACATCAAACATGGTTTGGTTGTCGAGGCTGGAGATGGCCTTTACCTGCAAGCCAGTTTCATCGGCGGCGTTGGACACCAGGGTACCCGGCGCCGACGGATTAAAGCTGTTTTTGATGTAGCAGGGAATATGGAACTGGGCGATGGGCGCTATGGTCTTGGGGTGCAGTACCTTGGCACCAAAGTAAGACAGCTCCATGGCCTCCTGGTAAGAGAGCTGCGATAACAACTTGGCATCGGCCACCACTCTGGGGTCGGTGTTGTACACCCCGTCCACGTCGGTCCAGATTTCACAGCTTTGGGCATCGAGGCAAGCGGCCAGCACAGCGGCTGAATAGTCAGAGCCGTTGCGTCCCAAGGTCACGGTGCGACCCTGCTCGTCAGCGGCGGTAAAGCCCGGCATTACCCACACACGTTTACTTTGCAGCGCCAGCGCCTTGAATCTTGGCTTGCTGACGGCGATGTCCACCACAGATTCCAGTGGCGTGCCATGAGCCAGAAACAGGGCTCTGGGGTCTAGCTTATCGGCGCCGGGGCCATCGGCGTTCATCAGGGCAACCATCAGCTCAGTGGACAGGCGCTCACCTGACACCACGATTTCAGCGCGAACCCCATCAGGGCACTCCCCAAGCAGCGCCACCCCTTGCAAGCGGGTTTGCCAGACGGCTACCTGAGATGCGAGCGCGTCGGCCAGCGCCTTGCTACAGATCTTGGGACGATGGCGACAGGCATCGGCAAACAGGCTTTCAAACACGCCCTTCACCCTTGCCAGCACGGCCTCAAAATCGCCGCCGGCCACGGCCACATCCACCATTTCCAGCAGACCGTTGGTTACTGTCGCGGGTGCCGACAACACGGCCGCCACCTGAGACGCTTTGGCCGCATCGGCGACGATATTGGCCGCCATTTCGAAACGCTGCCAGTTGGCCAGCGAGGTACCCCCGAACTTCATCACTTTCATCTTTGCTACTCCAATCTGCCTCGCTTGCCCCCGGAAACAAAAAACCCGCTCCTTTTGGGGGAGCGGGCCTTTGTTTTGAATTTTTCTTCAGGGTGTAATCAGCCCGCCCCCATTATGGTAATGGTGGTGGTAGTAATCATGGTGGTCACTACGAGCTGCTGATACATGTGAATAGTTCACGTCCTGATTAAGGTGTGGACACAGAATTGCTTGTTTTAGCCATCCTTGTCAAGCCCCGAAATTAAGTATTTTTTACAGATTGGCAACAATATTTCAGATACTGCAATCATTGCTTTCTTAAGATGAAAATACTGCAGTTTTTATCGTTACTTTCTGACACAGCCATCACTTAACGTAAAGGTTAATAAACACGACAGCTAGCAACCTAATCAATTGATTTAAAATGGCTTAAGCCCTACACCCTCCTGATTATCTTCCGGGCATCAACATTGCAGCCAAACGGCCCCTGCTTCAGGAAGGTAAAAAAAGCCGATTAAGTTAACAATCACTGATGTAAATCATCGCCAGCCCCAAAAAAGCGGGGTATTATGCCGCCACATTGCGTATATGGAGGCAGTATGAAGATCACTAAGCACAGCGCGGTAACCATCCACTATCGCTTGAGCGACCAGCAAGGCCAGCTGATTGAGAGTTCCTTTGAGGCCGATCCCATGGTGTACCTGCACGGTGCCGAGAATCTTATCCCCGGTCTGGAGTCTGCTCTGGAAGGTAAAGCTGCCGGTGAGAACCTGGAAGTGACCGTAGATTGCGAACAGGCTTATGGCCCATACCACGACGGCCTGCGTCAGGAAGTGCCCCTTGAAGCCTTTGGCGGCATCGAAGACATAGTGCCCGGCATGCGCTTTATTGCCGAAACTGAAATGGGCCAGCGCCCGGTTCAGGTTACCGAGGTGCTGGATAACAGCGTGATTGTTGACGGCAACCACCCTCTGGCCGGCCAATCACTGACCTTCTACGTAGAAGTTATTGATGTACGCGAAGCCAGCGCTGAAGAGGTTGCCCATGGTCACATCCACGCCCACGGTGGCTGTGGTGGTCACCATCACCATGATGAAGGCGGTTGCTGTGGCGGTCATGATCACGACCATGGTCATGAACATGGTCACTGTGAACACGACCACGAAAAAGAAGCCAAGCCAGGCTGTGATGGCAACGGTGGTTGCGGCTGCCGGGGCTAAGGCGCCAACCATTAGTTGGAAATCCATCGAAAACACCGGTCATTTTTTGGCCGGTGTTTTTTTTATGGCGTAAACTCAATGTTGGCAGGGATTGCCAACTTAACCCGCAACAAGGAGTGTCCCATGTTGAGTCGAGCCCTTTACGAACCCCTCCCCCACGCCTGCATGCTGGCGGCAAGCGCCACCCTAATCTGGCATCAGTCGATACTTAGCCTGAGTGCTGGTTTGTTACTGTTTTTTATGGGTGCCCGAATTTACATACTGCGTTCAGCCAATCGACGTACCGACCCCGCCCGCAAGCGAAAAAACGGACGATTGCCACAGTTTCTCTATGAGTTATTTCCATTCGCATGTTTGGCTTTCAGTATGCTGCTACTGAGTATGAATGGTACCGGTTGGCAGATAGTGCCTTCACTGATGCTGATTAGCTACGGCCTTTACGTGCTTGCAAGTCGTACCAATTATCGAAAACATCAGCGCCCTGTTCAATGATGGGCAGGCTATCGGATATCGGCAGGGTCGGTCACTATCAGTTTGGCAATAGCAGCACGATCCTCGTCACTCATATGCTTGAGGTAATTGGAGCAGCGGGTGATGGTGGCAATACTGATTTGGTATTCAGCCGCAATCTGGCGCTGACTGAGTTCACCAGCCAGCAGCAACTGAAACACCTTCAAGCGGCTGGCAATCGCGCCGCGTTCTTCTTCAGTCAGCAAGAGTTGAAACAGGGTCATCAGTTCGCCCTTATCAGGGTGCGACAGGATTTTTTCCAATACCAGGTTCCAGGATGCCCGCATAATGTCCTCTTGCTTCGGCGTTCTTACCTGCCCAGAGTGTATCAAGCCCCCCCGCCACAGACAATTCCACGGCGCTCACTCAGGCGCCACACAAAATCTAACAAATTGCGCTGTTTAGTTTGCCCGGGTTGTGGGTAGAATGGTGCGATTTCATCCCTTGAATCATTCTGCACAAGGAAGAATAACAATGAAAAAAACACTGCTTTGCCTGAGCGCACTGCTGGCCTTCAGCGCCACCGCCAATAACTTTGAGAACACCGACGATGCCATCCATTATCGTCAGTCCGCTTTTGGTCTGATTGCTTATCAGTTCGGTGATATGGGTGCCATGCTCAAAGGCAAGAAAGAATTCAACGCCGATGTGTTCGCACAGCGCGCTGCCAATGTAGCCGCCCTGTCAAAGCTGCCTGCCGAAGGCTTTATCGATGGTTCTGACAAAGGCAACACCGAAGCCCTGCCCAAAATTTGGGAAAACAAGGCCGACTTCGACAGCCGTATGACTGAATTCCAGAATAACGCTGCCAAGCTGGCTGAAGTCGCCCAAGGTGGCGACAAGGACGCCATCAAGGCGGCCTTTATGAACACTGGCAAAAGCTGCAAAGGCTGCCACGACAATTACAAGAAAGACTGATCTGACGTTGTCACATAAAAAAGCCTGCGAATGCAGGCTTTTTTATTGCAAACAGTACTCACAACCCCTGAATCGCTGGCCAAAGCAACAAGTAGGCCACAGGTAAGGCCACCAGCAGCAACAGAATGGCAGCTTTCCAAAGCGGCGCAAAGCTGATGTCGGTGTTCACGTCAATCTCGTCACGGCGTCTGCGACCAGTCACCATGGCGCCGAGCAACTTATCGCCCTTGAGCAGGTGCCACAGCACCGCCAGCACATGCACGCCAGCCAGAATAAGCAGCAAATTGAAATTGCGCTTGTGCAACCAGGTAAGCCAGGAGGCAGTATCGCTGCTGACCATGCTCACCAAAGGCCCTTCGGTAAAGACTTCATCGGTGGCAAACAAACCCGACACTAATTGCAGTGCCAAACATAGCAACAGTACCAGCACCATATAGCCACCCAACGGGTTATGGCCGTGGTGCCCCTTCACGCCTTCAGTAACAGTAGTTTTGGCGTACCGGATTACCGTCAGCGGATGGTGCAGGAAATGGGAAAATCGTGCCGTATCACTGCCAACAAAGCCCCACATAATCCGAAACAGCAACAGTGCCATCAAACTATAAGCAAAAACCTGATGCCATTGCATCTCACCTGCTTCAGCACTCCACCAAAGCAACCCGAGCAAGGTCACCATCAACCAATGAAAAAGCCTGACCGGCAAATCCCACACCTTGGCGTGCATCATTGCGTCCTCCGCATACACAGGAAATAGCCTGAAAAAGTATCCGGATAGTAATCAAATCGGGGAGGAAAGAGAAGGAAATGAGTGTAAGCAGAGGTGAGTTATTCATTCGAATATGCGCCTCTTTTGGGGCACATTCAAGCAAATCCGGGGCTTTTTTTGGCTTTTTGATTCAAGCGTTCAAATATGAAGCGAACAGTATTTCATCCTTGATAAAACGTGATTTTACTCACGACTTTCACTGGGCAGATTGGTAGTCTGAAACCACGGAAACAAAAAAGAGGTTCGACAATATGTTGAAAATCACCAGCAAACAGTTCGAAGTTACCACTCCCATCCGTGAACGCGTAGAAAGCCGCTTTGAAAAGCTTGAACGCCACGATGTCCAGCTGATTAACCCACATGTCATTATCAGCCAGGAGAAAGCCCTCTTTAAAATCGAAGCCTCTGTTGGCGTACCTCAAGGAGATTTATTTGCCCAGGCGAAACACGAAAACCTGTATGCAGCCATTACGGCCATGGGACAAAAGCTGGAGAAACAGCTCAATCGCCTGATCCACAAACCCGAAGCCAAGCGCAATGAAGCCGCCCCCGAGGCCCCAGAAGCCGACTTGGATGATGATTACGAGGAGGAATACGCAGCTTGACCGCATCTAGTCTCAACCACAGCGCACCTCCGGGTGCGCTTTACTTTTCTGCACAGCTTGCAGATTTTTTGATTGACACCCCAAGGCTCGCCCATTAGTTTTAAAGGCCATGAAAACACCCGTATTTGCAGTTTTTACTTTCTTTTTTATTCACTTCCCCTGTGGAGGCGGATTTTCGGTGTAAAAACGAAAGTGAAAATTCAAAAGCCTCCCGCCAAACCGGGGGGCTTTTTTGTTCGTAGGCAGTTAACACACAGAGGTCAGCATGGAGAAACCACAGCCCCTGAGCGAAACCCGGGAGCAGATCACCGACATCGACAACACAGTGCTGCAATTGCTGGCCAAACGCCGCAACCTAAGCCTCGAAGTGGCACGCAGCAAAGAAGTGGATGTACGTCCAGTGCGCGACACCCAGCGCGAGCGTGAGCTGCTGTCTCGCCTGGTGCAAAAAGGCCGTGAACAAGGGCTTGACCCCCACTTCGTGATGCAGCTCTACCAAAGCATCATCGAAGATTCTGTACTCAATCAGCAGGCCTATCTCCATGGTCGCGCCAACCCTGAGACTCAAAAGCAGCAGTATTGCATTGCCTACCTGGGTGCCCGTGGTTCTTATTCTTACCTCGCTGCCAATCGCTACTGCCAGCGTCGTCAGGTCGATATGGTGGATTTGGGCTGCCACAGCTTCGATGAAATCGTGCATGCGGTTGAGTCCGGCCATGCCGACTATGGCTTCCTGCCAATTGAGAACACCTCCTCCGGCTCCATTAACGAAGTCTATGATGTGCTGCAACACACCAGTCTGGCCATCGTCGGAGAAACCACCATTGAAGTGGGTCATTGCCTGCTGGCCAAGCCCGGCGCCAAGGCCAGTGATATCAAAACCCTCTACGCCCACCCGCAGCCAATAAGTCAATGCAGCCGTTACCTCGCCCGCCATCCGGGGCTCAAACTCGAGTACTGTGCCTCCAGTGCCGAAGCCATGGAAAAGGTGCAGGCGGCAGATAGCAAAGATGTTGCCGCCATCGGCAGCGCCGAAGGTGGTGCCCTGTACCAGCTGGAAGCCATCGAGAAAGGGCTTGCCAACCAAAAGGTCAACCAGAGCCGCTTTATCGTAGTCGCCCGTAAGGCGGTGGCCGTGCCTGAGCAACTGCCGGCCAAGTGCACCCTGATCATGGCCACCGGCCAAAAGCCCGGCGCGCTGGTGGAAGCTCTGCTGGTTCTGAAAGCCAACAATCTCAACATGAGCAAGCTGGAAAGCCGCCCCATTCCCGGCACCCCATGGGAAGAGATGTTTTATCTGGACATAGATGCCAATCTGGCCAGCGCCCCCATGCAACTGGCGCTGAAAGAGCTTGAGCGTATTACCCGCTTTATCAAGGTACTGGGCTGTTATCCCTGTGAAACAGTAGCGCCAACTCAGCTCTCCAACGCCCAATTGCTAATAGAGCCCGAGCATTTCCGCGCCGAACCGCATGAGCCTGCACCCCCCCAGACTCAGCCTGACGATACAGTACCTGCGCGCCACAGTCTGGAATACAAGGAAGCCGTCAGCGAAGTGCAGTCGGGGTCATTAGTGATTGGCAATGGCAACACGGGGGCATTGGCTCAGTTTGCCCTGCCGGAAACCCTTGAAGGCTTTGAGCCCTTCTTAAAGCAGCTGAAGACTGCCGGTTTTGCGGGTCTGGTATTGGATAACCTGTCTGAGCAACCGTACCCAGCCAAGGCGCTGGACGCCTGCGTCAAGGCAGCCGAAAAGTTTGGCCTTGTAACGGCGGCAGCGGTGGACAGAGAAGAGGAACTGGAGCATGCCATCTCCCGGGTCGAGCTTATCCTTATCAAGGGCAAGCAAATGTTCAACCGCCCCCTGCTTGAGCGGGTTGGCAAACTGCACCTGCCTGTGGTGCTTGAGCGCAATACCATGGCCGATATCGATGAACTGCTGGCTGCGGCCGATGTAATTCTCGGCGCTGGCAATCAGCAGTTAATGCTGTGTGAGTCAGGGGTCAGCAGCTTTAAGAGCAGCAGTCTGGCTACTCTGGATCTGGCAGGCTTGGTGGAGCTGAAAGCCCGCAGCCATCTGCCGGTGCTGGTCAATCCAAGCTATGCGGTCACGCCGAATGCCTGTCCACGTCAGGCCAAGGCGGTAAGAAACCTCGGTGCCGATGGCTTGATGCTGGAAGTGCCGCTGGATGCCACTATCGCAGAAAGCCATTACAGCGATACCCTGCGACAGTTTTTTATCTGAGTCATAACCTGGTGAACTTACCATGTGAAAAAGGGGCCGACAGGCCCCTTTTTGCTTACTGCAATTATCCGTTACTCGATAGAGTTGGCCGCTTGCTCACGGCGCATCGCCGACTGAATCGCAACACCATCAATCAGGCTCACCCAGCCCTTCACGATTCGCAACACAAACCAGGCGAGCACGGCCACCAGCGCTGTGGTAGCCATCCAACCAGCTGGAAGCCAATACCAGACTGCAAAACCAAAAGCCAATCCCAACATGGAATTACGCTGCCACTTAAGGTGAGTAACGCAAATGCCACAGCAATCGCTTTTGCGCAGGGATAAATTCAGCGCCAGCGCAATCAACACCGGCAGCAACAGGGGAAAGGCACTCATCAGCCCATATTGCAGATGAATAAGGCTGGTATCCTGGGCGGTGGCGTGGGGCAAACTCAGTTGGGCCATGGTGCGCTCCGATAAGGCTGACGAGAGTCGATAATTCGAACCGTTTTCAAAATTGTGATCACGACCCTGTTTTAACCTTACTTTCCCAATGGCAAAAGCGCAACCAAGGCCCGAAAAAACAACCCAAGTATATTTGCCGATACTGACTTAAAGCTTAAGACTCAAATCTGAAAGTGCCCGCGTGGAGCAGGCAAGCACCATCCCTTTGGCCTTGTCTTCTTCACTGAGCGTCATTTCCGACAACCGCAAAACCTCGCCCTCCAGCACCTGACACTTACAGGCGCCGCATACCCCACTGCGACAGGCGGCAATAATCGGCAGTTTAAGCGCTTCTATCCCATCGAGCAGCAGCCCAGACTCACCCAGCGGATGCACCTTATCCCCCACCTTGAGCATAAAACCCGTGGCCGTTCCTGCCGCTGGTGCAGATTGAGCAGTTGGCGTACCAAAGCTTTCCTGATGAAAACGGGACATGGCAAATCCGGCCGCTTGTACCATGTCTGCAACCGCTGCCATGTAGGGCTCAGGCCCACAGACATACAGGGTTCGCTCACGCCAATCACTGCACAGAGTCTCAAGCGCCGGCAGATTCAAACGCCCCGGCAGGACACCGGCATGGGACCAATCGGGGCAGGCTCCCTGCTCAATCAGATACCCCAGGCGAAAGCCCGGATGGCCATTGGCCATGGCTTCAAGTTTGCTGGCAAAAATCAGGTCGGCCTGCGTTGTCGCACTGTGAATAAAGGCAATATCGGCGCCGACTCGGGTATCAGTAAGCCAGCGGCTCATGCTGAACATGGGGGTAATGCCACAGCCAGCGCTTAAAAACAGATACTTTTCGGCCGGGATATCCACCAGATTAAAGCTGCCTGCGGGCCCCAGTGCATCCAACCCATGACCGGGTCTCAGGTTATCAATCAGATAGTTTGAGACTTGACCGCCATGCACCCGCTTAACCGTTATGCTGATGCTGTAAGGTCTGGATGGCGATGACGACAAGGTATAAGCACGGCTATAACACTCACCGGCTATGTCCAGCAGCAAAGTAATGAATTGCCCCGGCTTATAACAAAAACGAACAGGCTCACCGGCCGCTTCAAAACGGAATGTCACCACATTGTGGGTTTCATCTATCCGCTCAATACAGCACAAACGAAAGGGTCTGGGTTGCGGTAATTCCTGCCAGGGTTTGGCCGCAAGCAGCGCGGCGTCCCGGTTATGACTCATGATGTTTTCCCCTAAAAAGACGGCGCCAGGCGCCGCCTTGCATCCACTCAGGCGACATTCAGAATCGCATTCAGATCGGCCTCGACCGTGGTGGTATTTTTAAGGCCAAAATTATCCTCGAGCACCTTAAGCAGGTTGGGAGTCAGAAACGCTGGCGGCGTCGGGCCAGTGCGAATATTCTTTACGCCCAGCGACAGCAGAGTCAGTAAAATCACAATCGCCTTTTGTTCAAACCACGACAGCACCAAACTCAGCGGCAGCTCATTGATGTCGCACTCAAACACCTCTGACAGGGCAAGGGCCAGCTGAATCGCTGAGTAGGCATCGTTACACTGACCAATGTCCAGAAGTCTTGGAATACCGTTGATATCACCGAACTCCAACTTATTGAACTTGTACTTACCACAGCCAAGGGTCAGGATAAGGCTGTCGTTCGGCGTTGCCTTGGCAAAGTCGGTAAAGTAGCTGCGCTCGGCTTTATCACCATCGCAGCCGCCCACCAGGAAGAAGTGGCGGATGCTGCCATTTTTTACATTCTCTACCACAGCAGGCGCCGCCGCCATCAAGGCATTGCGGGCAAAACCTATGGTGATTTGGTGAGGGATCTCATCGTAAAGGAAGCCCTCCAGTGACAACGCCTTATCAATAACAGCCGAAAAATCATCCCCTTCCAGATGCACAACTCCGGGCCAGCCCACAATACTGCGGGTAAAGATCCGGTCGGCATACTGCCCCACATTGGGGTCGATAATGCAGTTGGAGGTCATCACCACGGCACCGGGAAAATTGGCAAATTCCTTCTGCTGATTTTGCCAGGCACTGCCATAGTTACCCACCAGGTGAGGGTACTTTTTGAGCGCCGGATAAGCCAGGGCCGGCAGCATTTCGCCATGGGTGTAAACATTAATGCCCTTGCCTGCAGTTTGTTGAAGGATAAGCTCAAGGTCTTTCATATCATGACCCGACACCAGAATAGCCCTGCCCTTAACCGGCTTGGTGTTGACCTGCGTTGGCTCTGGATGACCAAAGGCAGCAGTCTCGCCCTCATCCAACATGGCCATCACCTTGAAGTTAAGCTGGCCTATATCCATGGCTGCTTTAAGCAGGGCATCGGCGTCTGCGCTGTCTGTGCCGAGGAAGGCCATAATGCGATGAAACTCAGCAGCAATCTCAGCGGATTGCTGCTCAAGCACACGGGCATGTTCCATATAGGCCGCAGCCCCTTTAAGGCCATACAAACACAGTAGCCTTAATGCCATCACATCCTCATGGACCTCGCTTTTGCCCAGATTGGGCAGCGCAATCTTGGCCTGCTCCAACAGCTCAGGCTTTGAAGTGGCGAGCAGCAAAGAAGCACTGTCTGGTAAGCTGTCGAGGCGAACACCCGCAGCTTGAGCGGCCTCGATGCATTGGGCTTTGAGTTGATTGCGCAGCGCCTCTGCCTTTTTGGCATACGCTATGATGCGCTCATCATCAAAATTCACATTGGTCAGGGTCGCAAAGAAGGCTTTGGGCACAAAGGTATCGGCTTCTGATGCGGGCAGGCCAAGTTCATTGGCTTTTACCGCCCAGGCTGATACGCCTTTGAGCATATAAATCAGTAGATCCTGCAGATCTGAGGTGGATGCAAGCTTGCCGCACATGCCCTGAGCATAGCTGCAACCGTTGCCGGCTGGGGTACGAATGGTCTGTTCACACTGAATACAAAACACGACTTTGCTCCTTATATTTTCATGCTTTATTTATGCATGTTAGAGGCGAAGCATACGGATATTACTGCATTTACAAAGCAGCAAATCTTAAATCCTTGAAGCAGATCATCTTAAGTAGTTGCTGATTTATAACAGAAAAAGCGCCATTGAGGCGCTTTTTTAGGATTAGGAACAGCGAGTTAAACCGAACGCATATCGTTAACCGATTGCAGCATAGCCCGGCTCTCGGTGAGGAACTGTTGGGAGTAATTGCCAAACCAATTTGAGACTTCATTAAAGCGCTCGATAAAACCGGCGCGATCACCAGCTTTGAGCAACTCCAGTGCATCACGGTAGTTATCGAGAAAATCCGAAATCGCTGTCAGACTGTCTTGCTGGGCGAAAATGATGTCGGCATACAGCTCACCGCTCTGGGCAAAAAGTCGCCCCACCATGGCCAATTCCAGGCGGTAGATGGGTGAACTGAACTCAAGCAATGTGTCTATATCTGCTTGCTCGCGACACAAATTCAAGCCATAAACAAAGGATGAGAAGTGACGCATCGCCTGCACCAGCTGCATCGCCTTATCGTGCCGACTTGCATCGGCTTCAACCAGCCGTGCCCCCCAAATGCCTATCTGCTCCATCAACCACTGATACTTGTCGCTTTCACGGCCATGACAAACTACCACCACCTGTTTTGCAAGGCTGCCCACATCAGGGCCGAACATAGGGTGCAACCCCACCACCGGGCCATTATGAGTCTCCAGCATGGCCTTAAGCGGCGCCCCCTTAATGGAGGTGAGATCTGCCAATACACAATGCGCAGGCAAGTTGCCAAGGCGCTCACGGATGAGCTGGCAGGTAGTAGCAATAGGCACAGTCACCAGCACCAGCCCGGCAGCTTCGAACAGCTCATCGGCATGATCCCAGTCATCTTTGTCCAGTAGCCGAACTTCGTAGCCGGATAAAGCAAACATCTGCGCAAACAGTCTGCCGAGTTGCCCTTGCCCTCCTATGATAACGATATGGCCAAGTTCAGGATTGACCTGCTTGAAGCCAACATCCTTTTCACTCATGTAGGACTCGCGCATCAAACGCCTGAGAATATCTTCAATCAGCTGTGGGCTCACTCCTATGGTCTCGGCCTCGGCCCGGCGCTTACCGAGCATGGCCGCTTCCCGCGCAGGCGCGTAAATTGGCAGACCCGCCGCGTGCTTGACAGTACCAACCTGTGCCACCAAATCGAGACGCTTGCGAAGCAACGACAGTAACTGGCTGTCGACACCATCAATCAGGCCCCGTAAGTTCTCGAGTTCGGCAGTGGTCTTTTCGGTCATATCAAATATCCTGTCAGCCATTGGCAGCCCTTGGCATGGCAAAACGCTGGGGAATAACCCCGGCGAGGGTCTTGGCACCATCACGAAGCAAGGTTTCGGTACTCTGCCAGTCGATGCAGGCATCGGTGACAGATACGCCGTATTTAAGCTCAGACAGGGGTTTGTCACAAGGCTGATTACCGGCATTAAGGTGACTTTCCAGCATCACGCCAATAATGGCGTCACTGCCGGCGGCAACCTGAGCAAACACATCGCGGCACACAGGATCCTGACGCTTATGATCTTTGGAGGAATTGCCGTGGCTACAGTCGATCACCAGCCTGGGGTCAAGACCAGCCCAGCGCACCTGGGTTTCACATTCGGCTACACTGGCAGTGTCATAGTTGGGTTTGCTGCCACCACGAAGAATGATATGGCCATCGGGGTTACCGTTGGTTTGCAAAAGCGCTACCTGCCCCTGCTGGTTAATGCCCATAAAACGATGGCCGCTGGCCGCCGATTTCATCGCATTAATAGCCACATCCAGCTTGCCGTCGGTGCCATTTTTAAAGCCTACCGGCATGGAAAGGCCAGAGGCCATTTCCCTGTGAGTCTGGGACTCAGTGGTACGGGCACCGATGGCCGACCAGGTGATAAGCTCAGAAATGTATTGGGGGCTGATGGGGTCAAGGGCCTCCGTAGCCACCGGCAATTCAAGCTCGGCAAGGAAAATCATCAGCTCACGGGCAAGTCGCAGCCCTTTTTCCACATCGAATGACTCGTCCATGTCCGGATCGTTAATCATGCCCTTCCAGCCCACAGTGGTACGTGGCTTTTCAAAGTAGACCCGCATCAGGATAAAGAACTCATCCTTAAGCTCATCATGGAGCTTTTTAAGCTTAAGGGCATATTCTTTTGCTGCCGCAATATCGTGGATAGAACAGGGACCCGCCACCACCAACAAGCGTGGATCGCGTTTGTGGACTATATCGGCCACGGTGCGGCGGGAGCGCAAAATGTACCGGTACCCATGCTCGGACAATGGCAGTTCGCATTTAAGCTGCTCGGGCGTGATAAGCACCTTCTCGGCGCTGATGTGCACATTGTTGATGGTATCTTGCTGCATGGGATCACCTTTTGTGTTTAACCGCGCTGACACTGCCCCATAGACAACCTCAGCTGACATTTGTAAATTCCAACATGTAACACTGTAATGCTACACCATTACATCTAAAGGCACAGTGTGCCTGTTTAGCCAGCGGCCTGCAAGCTCAGATGATAAAAATTCATTCAAAATTCGTGGGGGTGCCGCCAAAAGGCGGGAGTAAAGGCGTGGCAGCGGCAACGTTGGGCTGGCGACAAAAACAAAAAACCGCCACGAGGGCGGTTTTTTGTGCGAACACTTGCGTCTTGTTTAGGCGATTACTTGGTCGCCAGCTTCTCACGGATACGTGCAGACTTACCTGAACGATCACGCAGATAGTACAGCTTGGCGCGACGAACGCGGCCACGACGCTTAACTTCGATGCTTGAAATCAGAGGGCTGTGGGTTTGGAAGGCACGTTCAACACCTTCACCGTTAGAGATCTTACGAACGGTAAAGGCTGAGTGCAGACCGCGGTTACGCTTGGCGATTACTACACCTTCGAACGCCTGCAGACGCTCTTTGTCACCTTCTTTAACGCGAACCTGAACCACTACGGTATCACCTGGGCCGAAATCAGGAACGTCTTTTTTCATTTGCTCATCGTTGAGCATTTTGATGATGTTGTTCATGTAAACTCCATACTAGTATTAACTGCGCTACGACTTCTGTGGACTATCCATTTCGTCGACAAACTGGGCCAAAAGGCGGGTTTGTTCGTCAGTCAGAGCTAGATTTTCAAATAATTCCGGCCTTCTTAAAAAAGTTCTTCCGATACTTTGTTTAAGACGCCAGCGTCTAATGTCTTCGTGGTTGCCACTGAGCAACACTGCCGGCACATCCAGTCCATCCAGGGATTCGGGCCTGGTGTAATGAGGACAATCGAGCAAGCCGTCGGAGAAGGAGTCCTGCTCCGCCGAAGCCTGTTTTCCCAGCACGCCGGGAACCAGACGGGACACTGCATCAATCAGGGTCATAGCCGGTAACTCACCGCCCGAAAGCACGTAATCACCTATTGACCATTCCTCGTCCACTTCAGTCTGAATGATGCGCTCGTCAATACCTTCGTATCGTCCACACACCAAAATCAGCTTTTGCGAACCTGCCAGTTCAGTCGCGCCGCGCTGTGTCAGCTTGCGCCCCTGAGGCGACAGATAAATCACCTTGGCACCGTCACCAGCCGCCACACGGGCAGCCTGGATGGCATCTTTCAGAGGTTGCACCATCATCAGCATTCCCGGGCCACCGCCATAAGGTCGGTCATCCACGGTATTGTGCCGGTCATGGGTGAAATCACGGGGATTCCACGTGTGCAACTCCAGCAGGCCATTCTTAATGGCCCGACCCGTGACCCCAAAATCAGTGATGGCACGAAACATTTCGGGAAACAGGGTAACTACCCCTAACCACATGTTTGGTACCTCGATTTAGAAGTCAGGATCCCAATCCACAATAATCTGTTTTTCCGCCAGCTTGACCTCAAGGACAAACTGGTCGGGAAGAAACGGAATCATACGCTCCGTTTTGCCGAAAGCATCTTTAGCGTTGGCCTTCACCATGAGTACGTCGTTGGAGCCTGTTTCCAGGATCTGATCAACCACACCCATGTTGTAGCCCTTGGTGTTGATAACATCACAGCCAATGAGATCGCGCCAATAGAACTCGTCTGAGGGCAACTCTGGCATTTGATCCGCCAGGATCCCAATCTCACAGTTAGTGAGCATCTGGGCCTGATCCCTGTCATTCACGCCTTCAAGGGCAGCCACAACTGACTTCCCATGAAAACGCCACTGGGACACCTTCACTTCGCGCCACTTTCCCTGTTCGTTAAGAAACCAGGGAGAGTAATCAAAAATACCTTCAACGGAATCGGTATAGGCCGTGATCTTCAGCCAACCTTTAACGCCATAGCAGGAGCCGATTTTGCCCACTACTACCGGCTGTTGGTTACTGCTCATCAATCTATACCTTTACGCCATTAAGCAGCAGCTTTACGGGCGTCTTTGATCAGCTTGGCTACGCGATCGGTAGTAGAAGCACCGTTGCCTACCCAGTGATCAACACGGTCCAGATCCAGACGCAGAGTTTCTTCCTGGCCTTTGGCCAGTGGGTTGAAGAAACCAACGCGCTCGATGAAACGGCCGTCACGGGCATTGCGAGAGTCAGTTACTACGATGTTGTAGAAAGGACGCTTTTTAGCGCCACCACGAGCTAAACGAATGGTAACCATGCGTTTTTTTTCCTCTAATGATTTGCCGAAGCAAAAATAAAAACTGGAACCCTGTGTTCGCGGTAGAGTCCCAGTAAGAAAGCCGAAGAATTTTACCTGAGTTTCAGGCGAATGCAACCGATACTGGCCATTTTTCCGGCTGCACCAAAAGGATTTTAGCGGCCTGGCATCTTCATGCCACCTGGCATCATACCGCCCATGGCGCGCATCATTTTCTGCATACCGCCTTTGGAAGACATCTTTTTCATCATCTTCTGCATTTGGGTGAACTGCTTGAGCAGACGGTTAACGTCTTGAATTTGTGTGCCAGAGCCCGCGGCGATACGACGCTTGCGCGAGCCCTTGATGATATCCGGGTTACGGCGTTCACCCGGGGTCATGGAGTTGATAATCGCCTCCATCTGACGGGTCATCTTACCATCCTGAATTTGTGCCATGGCCTCGGGAGGCAACTGGCCGACACCGGGCATTTTCTCCAGCAGGCCCATCATGCCGCCCATGTTCTTCATCTGCTGCAGCTGCTCGCGGAAGTCTTCCAGGTCAAAATTGCCACCGGACTTCACCTTGGAAGCCAGCTTCATCGCCTTTTCTTTATCAACGCCGCGCTCAACCTGCTCAATCAGGGAGAGCACGTCGCCCATACCGAGGATACGCGAGGCTACACGGTCAGGGTGGAATGGCTCGAGGGCATCGGTCTTTTCGCCGACACCGAGGAACTTAATAGGCTTGCCGGTAATGTGGCGGATAGACAGTGCAGCACCGCCACGGGCATCACCATCAACCTTGGTCAGTACCACACCGGTAAGCGGCAACGCTTCATTAAAGGCCTTGGCGGTGTTGGCCGCGTCCTGACCTGTCATGGCATCGACCACGAACAGGGTCTCAATTGGCTTCACCGCTGCATGCAGTTCTTTGATCTCGTCCATCATGGCATCGTCTACGTGCAGGCGGCCGGCGGTATCGAGAATAACTACATCAATAAATTTAAGCTTGGCGTGGCCAATGGCAGCCTTGGCGATGTCGATGGGCTTTTGGCTCACATCGGATGGGAAGAATTCCACTTCCACTTCATTTGCCAGGGTCTCAAGCTGCTTGATAGCGGCCGGACGGTACACGTCGGCACTGACCACCAGCACAGATTTCTTCTGTCGGGTACGCAGGAACTTGGACAGCTTTGCCACCGAAGTGGTTTTACCGGCACCCTGCAGACCTGCCATCATAATCACGGCGGGCGGCTGGGCAGCCAGATTCAGGGCCTCATTGGCCTCGCCCATGGCTTTTTCAAGCTCGCTCTGAACGATTTTGACAAACACCTGGCCGGGGGTCAGGCTCTTTGCAACCTCCTGCCCTACCGCACGCTCTTTAACGGCATTTACGAATTCACGGACAACCGGCAAGGCCACGTCGGCCTCCAATAGCGCCATGCGCACTTCACGCAGGGTGTCTTTAATGTTGTCTTCCGTTAAGCGACCGCGACCACTGATATTCTTCAGTGTACGCGACAGTCTGTCGGTCAGGTTCTCAAACATCGTCCAGTGCTAACCTATAAGAATTGTCAAAGTTGGCCTGTATTATAGCGATGCCAGCGGTTTATGCTACCTGCCAAAGCGCGCTGCTAAGCCGCGATGGTAATAAAGCGCAGCTAACAATCAGAATTGGCTAAAATTTGCAACTCACATCACTGCCCATTTGCGCAAGGGTCGTGTTATTCTAACTGCCGAATCTTTAATCCCGCTTTCGCAATGCGAAGCCCAAGAGCAACGATTAAGTAGGTTGATACCCCATGGTTCTTTTCTCTGCCTCAGCCATGTTTTTTTACTGTATCGCCCTGATACTGGTCACCAGTCGCCTGTTTCATGCACAAGGCCCCAATCGCCGTGCGGTTGCCGCCGTGGCCTCGATAGCAGTAGTTCTGCACGCCGCGGCACTCCAGCAGGCTATTTTTACCGATGACGGTCAGAACTTCAGTCTCACCAATGTAATTTCACTGGTGAACTGGATTATCGCCTTTACCTTCAGCGTGCTGATTTTCCGCCTAAAGGTGATAGTAGTGGTGCCGGTAGTCTATGCCTGTTCGGTGCTGTCGGTGGCACTGCTGTGGTTGGTACCGCCCAAGTACATCACCCATTTCGAGCATAACCCTGAGGTGCTGGCACACGTGGTGCTGTCGCTGATGGCCTACAGTGCCCTGATGATTGCAGCGCTCTATGCCATTCAGCTGGCAATGATCCAAAAGAAGCTCAAACAAAAGCAGTTAATGTTAAGTCCGGCGATGCCGCCTTTGATGACGGTGGAAAAACAACTTTATCACCTGGTGATTATTGGAGTGATTTTGTTAAGCCTTGGCTTGGCCACCGGTTTTATCTTCCTCGATGACATGTTTGCCGAAGGCAAGGGGCACAAAGCCATTTTGTCGATTATCGCCTGGTTTGTGTACATCATTATGCTGTGGCAGCAGTACTCGGTAGGTTGCCGTATTCGCACTGCCATCGCCTATACCCTGACCGGGGCGACCCTGCTTTCACTCGCCTACTTTGGTGCGCGAATCGTTAAAGAGCTTATCCTCACTTAATTGAGAGCCAGGGCTTAGCTCCCTGGCTCACTTGACACCCCTTTAAAATGCCAGTATTTACTAACTTCGCCCGGCATTAATGGAGCCCCCTGCTTGGAATCAATATCGACCGGAACACTGCTGCTGTCTCTGTTAGTGTTAATCCTGATCTCTGCCTACTTCTCAGGCTCAGAAACCGCGATGATGTCCTTAAACCGGTACCGTTTGCGCCATCTGGCGACCAGCGGTCACAAGGGTGCCAAGCGTTCGCTCAAGCTTCTAGACCGCCCTGACCGCTTGATTGGCCTTATTCTGATTGGCAACAACCTGGTAAATATTCTGGCGTCGGCGATTGCAACTATCATCGGTATCCGTATTTGGGGTGACGTCGGTGTGGCAATTGCCACTGGCGTATTAACGGTTGTGGTATTGGTGTTTGCCGAAGTCACTCCAAAAACTGTAGCCGCTCTGCATCCTGAGCGTATCGCATACCCCTCGAGCATGCTGCTGAAATGGCTATTGGTGGTATTGCAGCCCCTGGTAAAAGTGATGAATATCATTACTTCCGGTATTCTGAGACTGATTGGTATTCGTAACGTAGCCACCAACGATGCTCTGAGTCAGGAAGAGCTGCGCACTGTGGTACACGAGGCTGGTGCCCTTATTCCCCAACGCCACCAGGATATGCTGCTGTCGATTCTGGATTTGGAGAAGGTGACGGTGGAAGACATCATGATCCCCCGCGCCGAAATCTACGCCATTAACGTTAATGACGATTTTAAAGTCATTAACCGCCAGGTGGTTACCAGCCCACACACCCGGGTGCTGGTTTATCGCGACACCATCGACGATGCGGTCGGCTTTATCCACTTGCGCGATGCGCTACGGCTTCAATCCAAAGAGCAGTTCAGCAAATCCACCCTGCTGCGGGCAGTGAAAGAGCTGTACTTTATCCCTGAAGGCACCCCACTGAACGTGCAGCTGGCCAATTTCCAGCAAAACAAAGAACGCATTGGTCTGGTCGTGGATGAATATGGTGATATTCAGGGTTTGGTTACTCTGGAAGACATTCTGGAAGAGATAGTCGGCGATTTCACCACCTCCATGGCGCCAGCCGCATGTGACGAGATATTCCCACAGGATGACGGCAGTTTGCTGATTGACGCCGGCATCAACATACGCGAGCTTAATAAAGAAATGAAATGGGACTTGCCCACCGACGGCCCCAAAACCCTCAACGGGCTTATTCTCGAATACCTGGAAGAAATCCCCTCCCCCAACACCAGTATGCGCCTAGAAGGCTACCCGATAGAGGTGATTGAAGTAGCGGAAAATATGGTTAAAACGGTACGGGTGATGCCAGATCTGTACCAAGCACCGGTGGCAGCAAAAAAGACGCCTTGAGCGTCTTTTTTCTTAGCTATTATCCAACCACTTTCCAGACTGCCTTTCCAATCAGGCCAGCGATTTCAACCGCCTTTTCTGGCCGCTTCCAACGCCCTGCGGGCTTCAATGGCTTTTGGAGTGATTTCCTTATCGAGCTCTTTCTCAAGCCCCATTGCAAAGTAAAGCTCGGCCATTAAAAAAAATGGCCCTATCAGCAGCTGGGTTAAATCATCAATAAAAGCCGGTTTGGCTTTCTCGTATTGATGGCCAATAAGCTGAAACACCCAGCCAATGACAAACACCGCCGCAGCAATCCAGCCTGCATGGGGGACGGCCGCCATCTTATCCGAGGTATAAAGCACCGGCAGGATAAAAATCAGCATACCTACGGCGAGGCGCAGATGCAGCTTAAGGTAGTAGGCAAGCACTATCAGGGTAAAGACCATCGCGGCGCTGGCCTGGCCAAAGCTGCCAAGCTCAAAGCGGATCAGCCCAAGCCAGACAAAGGCCGACCAGATGATAAGCGGAATGCCAACAAAGTGGGTTTTGATGTTGGTCGGGTTCAAATGCACACTCTTGTAGCGTGTCAGCTGCTCGACGGCGGTCTTCATAATACTCTCCTTGGCATGGGTTCTTATTGTGGTTTTACTGCCTGATGGGCGGACTGCGCCGCACCAAATGGTACGAGTGTGCCAGTAGAGCAAAGAAAGCAGCCGCTGACAAGCCACCTTTCACCAGCCACAAAAAAGGGAGCCAGGCTCCCTTAATCTTATCCACTCAACAGAGTATGGCGGTTGCCACCGCATAATGCCGCTCATCGGCGATGGACAGGCGTATTTGACTGCCGCCAAGCTGCTGCATCCGCTCCAGCGCCCCGTCGGTGAGGCGCACACAGGGCGCACCATAATCGTCGCTGTAGGTCTCGATATGTTGAAACGATACACCGCGGCCTATGCCGGTTCCCAGCGCTTTGGCAACTGCTTCTTTGGCGGCAAAGCGTTTGGCCAGATACAGCTCCCGCTGACCACTGGCAACAAAGATAGCCAACTCAGACTCGGTCAGTACCCGCCGCGCAAGTCGATCGCCGCCGCGCTCAAGCTGACGGCGAATGCGCTCAATCTCAACGATATCAGTCCCCAGGCCCAGCACTGACATTACTCGCCCCGGCGACCTTCAAGCATCAGCTGCTTCATGTCGCGAACGGCTTTATCAAGCCCATCAATGGCGGCGCGGGCTACAATCGCATGACCAATGTTCAGCTCATACAGTTCGGGAATAGCAGCGATAGGCTTGACGTTATGGTAATGCAGGCCGTGGCCGGCATTCACGGTAATACCAAGGCCGTGGGCATATTTCGCCATGGAGGCGATACGCTCGAGTTCGGCTTCGGCGTCTGCCTCAGTATGGGCATCAGCATATCGGCCGGTGTGAATTTCGATATAGGGCGCACCTACTTCGTGAGCCGCATCAATTTGCGTCTTGTCGGCATCGATAAACAGCGACACCAGAATGCCCTGAGCTGCCAGACGCTCAACAGCGGCGCGGATTTTATCTTTCTGCCCTGCCACATCCAAACCGCCTTCGGTGGTCAGCTCTTCACGTTTTTCAGGCACCAGACATACATAAGTGGGTTTAACCTCACAGGCTATGTGGAGCATTTCTTCGGTGACCGCGCACTCGAAGTTCATCCGGGTTTTAAGGGTCTTGGCCAGCAGGTAAACATCACGGTCGATGATGTGGCGTCTGTCTTCACGCAGGTGAATGGTGATGCCGTCGGCACCGGCATGCTCAGCCACCGCAGCGGCGTGTACAGGATCCGGATAGTCAGTGCCACGGGCCTGACGCAGGGTGGCGATATGGTCGATGTTCACGCCCAGAAGAATGCGGCTCATCGGGTACTCCTTCACTTTAGTATTAGCGGTTTTGGCTGGCATTGTACTAAATACGCCCCCGCACTTGATATAGCCAAGGGTGCAATTTGCCATCTGCCTCAATGAGAGTTTTGCGGATAAGGCCTACAAAGCGCCAGAAGGACTACTCAGAGCGGGAGCGGTTGGCAAAAAGCTGACGACTGACCAGGGGTTTTTCACCTACAAAGGGCGCAAGCAAGGTGCGAAGAAGTTGCTTTGCGGCAGCAAAGTCCTGACTTTCCAGTGTCTGATCTGCGAGCGCCAGCAGCGTCCGGCCGGGAATGGCGTTAGCCTGTAATGAGGTCACCAGGCCGCCTTCGTTGCCGGGGCGATAACCGAGTCCCGCTTCAATGGCGTCACCGCTGGCATCGAGGATAAGTGACGGACAGGCCCCAAGCTCCATAAGCAGCTTCAGCTCAAAATAGCGCAGCTGCGGCTGGCTGAAGTTTCGGGCCATGGCCATCAGGGTTTGGTGGTAATCGAAAAAAAGCCCCTCGCCACCGTGGCTGTGGCTTAGACAGCGCATCAACAGCTCGTTGAGGTACAGGGCGGCGTAGAGGGCATCACCCTGCAGCGGAATGGCAGGTGCGTAGGCTTCGGGCTGGTTCAGGGTTTTAAGCTCGCCCCTGCCCGAGAGTGAAAACAGCAGTGGCTGAAAGGGTTGCAGCAGCGCCCGGCTGGAGCGCTTGCCGCTGCCGAGCCGTGCCACCGCATCGACCCGGCCTGCGCCATCCACCAACAGGTTAACGATGGCGCTGTTTTCCCGATATGGGCGCGAATGCAGCAGGTAACCCCTTTCCATCGCCGCCCCGGGATTAATCTTCGCCGTAACCCAGGCTGCGCAGCGCCCGTTCGTCGTCGGCCCAGCCGGATTTCACCTTCACCCACACTTCCAGAAACACCTTGTTGTCGAACAGGCGTTCCATGTCTTTGCGGGCCTCGGTGGCAATGGTGCGAATACGCTCGCCTTTTTTACCAATCACCATCCGCTTCTGGCCATCGCGCTCAACCAACACCAGGGCGTTGATTTGATAAACACCGTTTTCCATCATCTTGAACTGCTCGATTTCCACAGTGGCATCGTAGGGCAGTTCATCACCGAGGAAGCGCATCAGCTTTTCACGGACGATTTCAGAGGCCATAAAGCGCTGACTGCGATCTGTCACATAGTCTTCAGGGAAGAAGAACACAGACTCAGGCAGCGACTCGCGGGCGAGTTCAAGCAAACGCTCGACGTTGGTGCCCTGTTTGGCACTGATGGGCAAAATCTCATCGAATTCATATTTCTTTGAGACTTCAATCAGATAAGGGAAAAGCTCTCCCTTTTCCTTAATACCATCCACCTTGTTGATGGCCAGCACTGTCTTGCGGTGTTCGCCGCCACGGCGCAGCTTGTTCAGCACCATCTCATCGTCGGCGGTCCAGGTCATGCCGTCCACCACGAAAATCACCATGGACACATCGGCCAGCGAGCTGGCTGCCGCACGGTTCATCAATCGGTTGATGGCGCGCTTTTCTTCGATGTGCAGGCCGGGGGTGTCGATAAACACAATCTGGTTCGGCCCTTCAGTATGGATACCCATAATGCGGTGACGGGTGGTCTGCGGCTTACGGGAAGTGATACTGATCTTTTGGTTCAATAATTTATTGAGCAAAGTTGATTTGCCTACATTGGGGCGCCCCACAATGGCGACCATACCGCAGTAGGTGACATCGTAATGCTCTTCGGGCTGATTCTGGCTGTTCATGCGTGCCAGCAGATCGTCCAAACTGGGTTCAGACTCGGGCACACCTGACTCGGGTTTCTTGCTCATTGTTTCAATAATTCCAACACTTGAGCCGCTGCCATCTGTTCGGCTTTGCGGCGAGAACTGCCTACGCCCACCACGGGATCGGCAATATCGATAACACGACATTCAACGGTAAAAGTTTGGTCGTGTGCCTCGCCTTCCACCAGGGTAACCAGGTATTCCGGTAAGGGCTTCTTAACACCCTGCAAATATTCCTGCAGCAGCGTTTTGGGATCCTTTTGGCCAACTCCGGGCTTAATCTCGGCTAGACGTTTCTCATACCAGCTCAGCAACAAACTGCGACAAATCTCGAGATTGGCGTCCAGGTAGACGGCACCAATAATAGCCTCTACTGCATCGGCGAGGATGGACTCACGCCGAAAACCGCCGCTCTTGAGTTCACCCGGGCCAAGATTCAGGTAGTCTCCCAGTTTGAACTCTTTGGCAATCACCGCCAGCGTATCACCGCGCACAAGCGTGGCGCGCATACGGCTGAGGTCGCCTTCGGTGGCCTTGGGGAACTGATGGAACAGCGCATCCGAAATCACGATGGAGAGAATGGAATCCCCCAAAAACTCCAGTCGTTCATTGTGCTGATTGGAGGCGCTTCTATGGGTCAGCGCCTGCTCAAGCAGTTTGATATCGCTGAACTCATAGCCCAGGGTCCGGCACAGTCGCGGCAGATTTTTAATCGGCTCAATCATGCTCACTGGATACCGCCTACACGCTCAAAACGTACACCTGTGGGCACCCAGGTTGGCAGGGTGTCTGATGGCTTGCGGTCAAACTCAAAGCTAATCCAAATGGCCACGGCCTTACCCACCAGGTTTTCTTCGGGCACAAAGCCCCAGAAACGGCTGTCGGTACTGTTGTCGCGGTTATCACCCATCACAAAGTATTGACCTTCCGGCACCACAAACTCACCGGAGGCAACGCTGCCTTTACGATAAAACATACCGCGCATATCCGGGCGGGCGGGATTAATCAAAATTTCGTGCTCAACCTTGCCAAGCGTCTCTTTGAACTGCTTAAGACGCACACCATCCTGCATAAATTCACTGTCACCTTCGGCAATGCGCCCAACTTTGGCCTGCACACTCTCGCACACTTGTTCCGGGGCACAAGCCCTTTGAATATAGAGTTCTTTATTTTGATAGAACACGCGGTCTCCCGGCAGGCCCACTACACGCTTAATATAGTCAATCTTGGGGTCCTGGGGATATTTGAAAACCACAACATCACCACGTTCCGGCTTACCTGTCTCTATGATTTTATTGCGCCACATAGGCTCTTTAATACCGTAGCTGAATTTTTCCACCAGAATAAAATCACCAACCAGCAGGGTTGGCATCATGGAGCCAGACGGAATTTGAAACGGCTCGTACAAAAATGAACGCAACACCAGAACAAAAGCGATTACCGGAAAAATGGAGTGAGCAGTCTCAACAATGTAAGGCTCTTTGGTAATTGCTTCCGCCGCTTCATCTGATAACGAGGCATTGGACGACTGGGCCACCGCCAGCGCGGCTTTACGCTTGGGAGCCTGGAACAATACATCAAACAACCAAATCAAGCCTGAAACCAGGGTGACTATCACCAGAATCTGAGAAAAATACGCAGCCATTAAAGGGGTTACTCCTTGGCGTTAAAAGTGATTGGCTTAACTCTTCAAGCGGCACACCTGCCTTTTATGAAGAGCCAGTCGCTTTGGTGAGCATACCCCTGAACATTCATCTCCCGGGATTTGCTAACCAAAGCGCCGCAAACTGCGGCGCCTTGTCGATGTTTTACTAAGCAGGGCTTAGAGGTGCAAGCAAAAGAATGTGATCAATCGTTAAGCTTGAGTACCGCGAGGAAGGCTTCCTGCGGAACCTCCACGTTACCCAACTGCTTCATCCGCTTCTTACCTTCTTTTTGCTTCTGCAGCAGTTTCTTCTTACGTGACACGTCACCACCGTAACACTTGGCGGTTACGTCTTTACGCAGCGCCTTCACGGTCGAGCGGGCTACCACCTGGTTACCCACGGCTGCCTGAATGGCAATATCGAACATCTGCCTTGGGATCAGCTCTTTCATCTTTTCCACCAGCGCAATGCCCTTGTGGCGGATATTAGAGCGGTGAATAATCATCGCCAGCGCATCAACGCGATCGCCGTTAATAAGCACGTCCAGACGCACCATGTCTGCCGGCTCGAAGCGAATGAAGTTATATTCCAGCGAGGCATAACCTCGGCTGGTTGACTTCAGACGGTCGAAGAAGTCCATCACCACTTCGGCAGCGGGAATATCATAGGTCAGTGCCACCTGATTGCCGTGGTACACCATGTTCTTCTGAACACCGCGCTTTTCCACACACAGGGTAATAACGTTGCCCAGATACTCTTTCGGCACCAGAATGTTGGCCTGAACGATAGGCTCACGCATCTCTTCGATGTAGTTAATTGCCGGCAGATCGGATGGGTTATCCACATACACGGTTTCGCCGTTGGTCAGAACCACCTCGTATTCCACAGTCGGCGCCGTGGTGATAAGGTCCAGATCGTATTCACGCTCCAGACGCTCCTGGATGATTTCCATGTGCAGCAGCCCCAGATATCCTATACGGAAACCAAAACCCAGTGCTGAGGAAGTTTCAGGCTCAAACTGCAAAGATGCGTCATTGAGGCTGAGTTTGTTCAGCGCATCACGGAAACTCTCATAATCATCAGTGGAGATGGTAAACACACCGGCGTATACCTGAGGCTTAGCCTTCTTAAAACCCGGCAGCGGCTTTTCAGCACCGTGCTTGGCCAGCGTCAGGGTGTCACCCACGGGTGCGCCGTGGATCTCTTTGATACCGGCGATAACATAGCCTACCTGACCGGTTTTCAACTCGTTTTTGTCATGCATCTTCGGTGTAAAGATACCGACGCGATCCGCGTTATAAGCCTGGCCAGTACTCATCACCTTAAACTTATCGCCCTTCTTGAGCACACCGTTCTTGATACGCACCAGCGACACAACGCCGAGGTAACTGTCAAACCAGGAGTCAATGATCAGTGCCTGCAGCGGCGCCTCTGGATCGCCCTTTGGCGGAGGGATTTGTGCAACGATAGTTTCGAGCACATCTTCCACACCCAAACCAGTCTTGGCAGAGCAGCGCACTGCATCACGGGCTTCAATACCAACAATATCTTCAATTTCGGCGGCAACGCGCTCTGGCTCAGCCTGAGGCAAGTCTATCTTGTTAAGAACCGGAACCACGTCCAGATCCATTTCCAGCGCTGTGTAACAGTTGGCCAGGGTCTGGGCTTCTACCCCCTGACCGGCATCCACCACCAGCAATGCACCCTCACAGGCAGCCAGTGAACGTGATACTTCATAGGAAAAGTCCACATGACCGGGGGTATCAATAAAGTTCAGCTGATAGGTCTCACCATTTTTAGCGGTGTAGTCCAGAGTCACACTCTGGGCTTTAATAGTAATGCCGCGCTCACGCTCAAGATCCATGGAGTCAAGGACCTGTTCGGCCATCTCACGGTCCGTCAGACCACCACAAACCTGAATAAGACGGTCAGACAGGGTGGACTTGCCGTGGTCGATATGGGCAATGATGGAGAAGTTTCTAATGTGTTTCATTCTTCGGTAATGACCAAACTAAAAATGGAAGACAAAATCAAAGGTGCGAAATTGTACCCGATAACGGGGGCAATACCAATCTGATCCGCGGGAAAGTCAGACAGCTTTGGTCAGGCAAGTGGGTTCCAGCGCTTTACCCAGGCGGGCGAGAATGACAGGTTGAGTCTGATGCTCAAGATTTTTGGCAAGCCGCTTGCCCCAAAACCAGCTAACAATAGCCCCTAGCAACGAAAACACCACACTGGCGGATTCGCTGCCAAAACTTAAAGCGGAGCCAGCCATTTTTCCGCCCACGGCCCCCAGCAGCAAACCGGCCAGCGGCAACATATACACCAGCGCTGCGGCTTTGAGCAGGCTGGATTCCGGCAGACCGAGGCGAATAAGCTCGCCTTCTTCGAAGGCTTCAGTGCTTTTGATGGCGAACTGCTGGGTTTTACCGGCAAAGGCACTGGCTATTGCGCCAGTACCACAGTTTTCGCTGGCAGCGCAGTGGCCACAGGCGGTTTTGACTTCCACCTCGACCGTCAGCCATCCGGAGGATTCGACCCGAACTACCCGGGCCAGTTCTTCCATCATGAAGGGTTATCCAGTGCCAGACTGCGAATAATGCGGCTTAAGGTAGCCATGGGTACCCTGCCAACCGCAACCACCTCCGCATTGCCGACCTTTTCAGTCACCAGCCCAAGACCATTACGTGTAAGAAGCTCATCGGGCATGGGGATTGAACCCGCACGGCCCACGTACACCGAAATATTGGCGACACCGTCGGTGAGTGCCACATATTCAACCGGCTCCTGTGAGCCCATCAAGCGATGATGATCCCGCGCGACAATGCGAAACCCTTCCGGCAACCAGCTGAAGGTCCAGTTTTGGCCATCGTGTCTGTCCAACTGGCTTATGACGGGCGGCCAATCCTGCTTCACGGCTTCGACCAGCAAGGGTGCGGGCTCCTCAAGCACAATCAGTTCGACGACCATAATCTGTTCAAGTAGTTCCTTCTCTTCCGTCAGCAGTTCATATCGCAGCGGCAGAAAGGTTTCCATATCGAGCCAAACCTGCAACGGATAACGGTGCGTGTCATTGGGAATAAAACGGATAAGCTGCCCGGGACGCCCGGCAATGCGACTACGGCCACCCAGTACAAACTGGTATCCGGATTCGATGTCGCTGATATTGCCGGCAAATACAGTGGGCCATAGCCCCTGGATCCGATCTGCATTAACGCTGAAAGCGGGTTGGTCGTGATCGATAAAGGTCACTGTATGGCCTATGCGCACCGCATTTTTAATAGGGCCATTCAGATGTTCAAGAAAGGCCACTTCCTCACCAGCCACCTTGCCATGAAGGTAAACCATAGGACGAATATGATCTGCCTGCAGGTGAATGACCGACATCTTGAATTGTTCTTGATTGAGCGCCCGGCTCATGGATTCGAGCCAGGCTTTAGCGGAAAGGTCCTCGGCCGCTGCGGGCAGAACCAGGGCCACAAGGGCCAGGAGAATGAATCGCAAGCTAACTCCTTCAGCGATTAACGGGTACTGGGGGCACCTCGCTATTGTCATCCACAACCACACCACTGTTCAATCTCTGCTGCAACATATGATCCTGCAAATAAGCGTTAATACGGCGACGTTGCTCCAGAAGTTGTTCATTGCCAGCCCCCTGACTTTGATTTACTACCGGGCCGGTTTGCAGGCTTACCGGGGTAGCAGCCCCCATCAGCGGACGGGTGTTGAGCACGGGCAAAGGATCTGTCTCCTCAGCACCCTGATATTGTTGCACGCCAACCACTGCCATCAAGGCCACAGCCGCCGCGATGCCATACTGGCCTAGCTGGCGCATAAAGGGCACGACCAGCGCTTTCTGCTGTTGCGCGCCACTATTAGTTTGCGTAGTTTGCGGAGCCAATATCACAGGTTCAGCTTCCAGGGCAGCCGCGATTCGGGAGGATAAATCAAGATGCAGGCTTTCAGGTATATCACCGCGCATGGCGTCACCAATTAAATGGTAACGTTGCCACTGAGCACGAGAATCTGTATCCGCAGCAAGCTCAGCGAGAGTCTGGCGATCGGTTTCGCCATCAACACTTGCAGATACCCATTCCTGTCCGATCTTTTCCATTTTTAAGTCTCTCTAAAGGGTGTAAAACATGGCTGATGGAGCCGAGGCTCCTCAGGATTCCAGCAGTGGCTGCAGCTTCCTGTCTATCACTTCCCTTGCACGGAAAATTCGCGAGCGGACGGTACCTACAGGGCACTCCATCACGTTAGCGATATCCTCGTAGCTCATACCATCGAGCTCACGCAGAGAAATGGCCATCTTCAACTCCTCGGGCAACTCTTCCAACGTCTCAAACACCACTCGTTTGATTTCGTCAGACAACATCAGCCGCTCCGGTGAGGCAAACTCTTTTAATGCATCGCTGCCGTCATAATATTCGGCTTCATCGGCATCCACATCGTTGGCAGGTGCCCTGCGCCCCTGAGATACCAAATGGTTTTTCGCCGTATTGACCGCGATGCGGTACAGCCAGGTATAAAACGCACTCTCGCCACGGAAGTTGGCCAGTGCCCGGTATGCTTTGATAAAGGCCTCTTGCGCTACATCGGCCACATCGGCCTGATTACGCACATACCTTGATATCAGGTTGATTACCCGGCTCTGGTATCGCAACACCAGTAGATTAAAGGCGTTTTTATCTCCGCGCTGAACCAGCTCTACGAGCTCTTGATCGCTTTTTTGTCCACTCATCCGAGCCGACTTCTCCCAAATCTAACACACTGATTTTTCAGTCGCTCGAATCATAACTATTTATGTAGACCAGCGTGTCTTGAAAAAGTTCTGCAATTTTTATTAAAAAAACCCTGATCGGGGCAAGTACCCTAAAATCCCAACTTTGTTTATCATAGCGGGACATTTGAATCCGTCATGATACCCGATGAAACAAGCAGTTGAACACCAGTCAGACATTCTGGTTATTGGCAGCGGCGCCGCTGGCTTGACCTTGGCTCTCCATCTTGCTGAAAAAGCGAAGGTTATTTTGTTATCCAAAGGGCCATTGAGTGAGGGATCGACCTACTATGCCCAGGGTGGTATCGCATCGGTATTCGATGAAGGTGACACCATTGAGTCCCATGTAGCCGACACCCTGGTCGCCGGAGCAGGGATTTGCGATGAAGCAGTTGTCACTTTTACAGCAGAAAACGCCAAAGGTGCGATGCAATGGCTGATTAAGTGCGGAGTCCCCTTCGATAAGGAAGAGCACATCACCAATGAGGCACAGCCCTATCACCTGACCCGAGAAGGTGGCCACAGCCACAGACGTATTCTCCATGCCGCTGATGCAACGGGCAAAGCTGTTCAAACGACGCTGCAGGAGCTGGCAGCAACTCATCCAAACATTCAGGTTCTCGAGCGTTACAACGCTATTGACCTGATTACCAGTCGCAAACTGGGGCGCGCTGGTAACCGGGTACTGGGGGCTTATGTGTGGAACCGCAGTCTTGAGCAGGTCGAAACGGTAAAGGCTCGCTTTGTAGCATTAGCCACCGGTGGCAGCTCAAAAGTGTATCAGTACACATCCAACCCGGATGTGGCCAGCGGTGATGGTATCGCTATGGCATGGCGTGCTGGCTGCCGTGTTGCCAACATGGAATTCAACCAATTTCATCCAACGTGCCTGTTCCATGCAGAAGCCAGAAACTTCCTCCTCACGGAGGCATTGCGTGGCGAAGGGGCGTATTTACGCCGTCCTGATGGCAGCCGCTTTATGCCGGACTTTGACGAGCGCGCCGAACTTGCTCCCCGCGACATCGTTGCCCGCGCCATCGACTATGAAATGAAGCGCCTGGGTGTCGACTGCATGTATCTCGACATCAGCCACAAACCGGCCGACTTCATCATCAAGCACTTCCCTACCATCCACAGCCGCTGCCTGGAATTAGGGCTGGATATCACCAAAGAGCCTATCCCAATTGTGCCAGCCGCCCACTACACCTGTGGAGGGGTGATGACTGACCTGCACGGCCAGACCGATCTCAATGGTCTGTATGCGATTGGTGAAGTGGCTTACACCGGCCTACACGGAGCCAACCGTCTGGCCAGTAACTCGCTGCTGGAATGCTTGGTGTTTGCCCGCGCTGCCGCCATGGATATCGAAAGCCTGATCGGGAAAATTCCTATGCCGGGCTCCTTACCCGCCTGGGATGAGAGCCGGGTGAGTAACTCTGATGAAGAAGTGGTGATTGCCCACAACTGGCACGAGCTGCGCCTGTTTATGTGGGACTACGTTGGCATTGTGCGAACCGATAAACGCCTGGAGCGGGCGCTCAGGCGCGTAACCATGCTGCAACAGGAAATTCAGGAGTACTATTCCAACTTCCGTGTCAGCAACAATTTACTGGAGCTGCGCAACCTGGTGCAGGTGGCTGAACTGATTATTCGCTGCGCCATGGCACGTAAAGAGAGCCGGGGGCTGCATTGCAATCTGGATCATCCCGAAAAGCTCGAGCACTCAGGCCCGACTATTCTGAGCCCCGAGCGCTAAGTAAGGTGCGGCACAGGTCGCGATAATCGCCATCGCTGAGCATATCAGCAAACACACATTCAAGACGGCGCCCGCCGTCTTGATTGTTTATCAGCATCAGACACATAAAGGGCGTCACCCAGTGACGGTTAAGAGTATGCCTGCCCCGCGCGTCTTCGAGGCAGCCAAAGGCATCAAGACTGAATTGCCAGCGCCAATGCTTCAGATGAAGCAATCGGCACACAAAATAGCCGCTGATAAGGATAAATATAGCGATTTGCAACACTCTCAGAGACAGAGATAAATAGGCAGGCCAGGCGAGCAAGCTGGTAAGGAAAAGCGACCACAGGATCAGCAAGCTGAAATACTGATCCCGGGAGGCTCGGAGTGAAAATCTATGGCGCCTCGCGTCCACGAACCTTGATCACCATGGCGGCAAGCTCAGGATCCTGGCACTTTTCATGGCCCATAAACCAGGCAAACAGCTCAGGGTCTTCACACTCAAGCAGGCGCACAAATATCGCTTTGTCTGCGTCGCTCAAGGCTTCGTAGTACTGTTCAACAAAGGGCTGAAACAACACGTCCAACTCCAACATACCGCGACGACAGGCCCAGCGAACCCTGGCGATACTCATAACTTCAGTCACTTGATGCTTCCTTTAACCTCGGAAAAACTGCGGCTAAGTCTATCAGGATCGACGGCGCTATGACCAGCGACTCAAAACTTTTGCACCTGACTGTCCCTTCCAGCAAACAGATCAGTAAAGTCGGTTTCCAATAGCCTTTTCACTGCAGGATGCTGGATCATCCGCTCAGCGAATATGACGTGGTACTCCTCACGTACATCCTGGGTTTCTCCCAGCAGCCGCATTCCGTGTCCGAGAATATCCTGCTTATAAATGGAAGGTGCGACAAAAATACCCTGTCCGAAAAATCCAAATGCTTTCATCATAGCGGCATCATCGAATTCGCCAAGAATACGGACTTCAAGATTCTTTTCTGCAAACCAGCGATGCAACTGTTGCCCAAGGCTGGTCCGCTTACCCGGAATAAGTAACTTATCCTGCTCCAGGCAAGCAGGAAACGGCTTACTGTAATCCATTGCAGAGAAAAAGCTAACCCCACACTCGCCAAGCTTTTTAGACAGGATTTCCGGATATTTGATCGACTCACCGGCGCAGTCAGACAAAATCATATCCAACTTGTGCTCGCGCAACCGGGTCATAAGAGTCTCATGGGTAGCTTCATAACAGGCCAGACGCATACTGCCATCGGTAGGTAACACACTGAGCAACACCCTGCTTGAAAGCGCCTTGGATAACACATCGGCAATACCCACTTCAAATAGCATGGCGGCATCTTTACGATAGTTGAGAATATCCAAAAGCTCGTAACTCAGATTAAACATCTTGTCGGCATAGCGATATACCAGCTCGCCAAGCTCGGTTGGCTCCAGCTGGCGGCCAACCCGCTTGAACAGAGCCCCACCAAGACGCTCTTCCAGCGCCCTGATTTGACCGGTTACCGTCTGAGGCGTAAGACACAGGGCCTCGGCGGCCTTGGCCACCGACCCCTTACTCTGAACCATCCAGAAGTAATACAGATGGTTATAATTGAGGTGCTGCATCTGGATCAGGCGTCCTTATTTGAGGCGCTGGCAATCAAGCAGACTGTACATTGCCTGGGTCAAACCGTTCTGGTCCTGTACTTCCCCGGAATTCACCGCCTCAGAAAGGCCTTCAAGCAATACCTGCCGGTCCGGAATTCGGTCTGCACAAAAACGTCGATTGGCATCCTGAAAGCGGCTTCCTCCTCGGTATTTAAGGGCCCGGCTCTCAAAACCATCGCTTTGAGGCCTGGCTCCAAGGGCGCTGGTTTTATACATCAGGGCTCCATCTACCACGCCCCCCAGGTAGCTTTGACAGGCTTCACCCTTACTGTCTTTTAGACACTTATCCATAGACGAGGCTGCGGCGCCCCCCGATAGCAAAGACAGAGTAATTACAGAGACTAATTTCATCTTCATGCTTTTTCTCCCGCTTGAGGCAATACTTTAGACAACCAGAAGTAACCGATAACTGCTGCAAACAGCGAACCGAGCAGAATACCAAGACGCGCAAGATCCCCATAGGCTTCTGCGCCATGTTCAAATGCCAGTGAAGCGATAAACATTGACATGGTAAAGCCTATACCGCACATCACCGACACAGGGGCAATCTGGCGCCAACCAATGCCCTGAGGCAGTTCAGCCAGACGCAATTTCACCGCGATGTAACTAAATACCATCACCCCAATAGGTTTACCCAGCAGCAAGCCCAGCGCAATGCCCACTGGCACGGGAGAAGTCAGGCTATCGAGTCCCACATTACCCAGTGGCACGCCGGCGTTGGCAAAGGCAAACACAGGCAGAATGAGGAAGTTACTCCAGGGGTGCAGACTGTGCTCCAAATGCTCAGACGGCGAACTGCCATCTTTTGCCCGCAGCGGAATACAGAAAGCAATCACCACACCGGCCAAGGTCGCATGTACGCCGGATTTGAGCACGGCAATCCAGAGGATGATACCGAGCACACCGTAGGGGGTGAGTGCAGTCACACCCTTACGGTTAAGCGCCACCAGACCGGTAACGGCCACAGCGGCAATAATGAGGCTCAACATCGACAAATCTGTGCTGTAAAACAGCGCGATAATCACAATTACGCCAAGGTCATCAATTATGGCAAGCGCCAACAGAAACACCTTCAGCGCCACAGGCACCCTATTACCCAGCAGCGCCATAATACCCAGCGCAAAGGCGATATCGGTGGCAGCCGGGATAGCCCAGCCTACCTTGGTAGCGGGGTCAGCATAGTTGAAGAAAAGATAAATGGCCGCAGGCACCAGCATGCCGCCGATGGCGGCAAAGGTAGGCAGCGACGCCTTGGCCGGACTCGACAGCGCGCCTTCCAGCAGCTCGCGTTTAACTTCCAGACCAATGAGCAAGAAGAACAGCGCCATCAGGCCGTCATTAATCCACAGCAGCAGCGGCTTATTGATGTCCAACGCGCCAAAACGCACCTGCATTTCGGTGTCCAGAAAACCCTGATACAGGCCGGCAAGCGGTGAGTTGGCGAGCAACATTGCCAGTGCAACGGCCACCAGCAGCAAGATGCCACCGGCAGACTCCTGGCTCAAAAAATTACGAATAGCCTTATCCATTTCGTTACTCCCAAAGAAACCTAATGTCCTGAGTGTAGCGAAATCAGACTAACAAACATAATCGTATGTTTCTGCCTGATACCTCGATATTTCCGAAGTATCAGGCGAAAGTTTAATCAACTAGATGGCAACTGGAGCCTTGATGTGGGGATGAGGGTCATAACCGCTGAGTTCGAAGTCTTCGAAGCGATAGTCAAAAATCGACTCTGGACGACGTAAAATGGTCATTGTGGGCAGTGCACGTGGCTCACGGGAGAGCTGCAACCGGGTTTGTTCCATATGATTGCTGTACAGGTGGGTATCGCCTCCGGTCCAGACGAAGTCGCCCAGATCCAGATCGCACTGCTGTGCCACCATCATGGTCAACAAGGCATAGCTGGCGATGTTAAATGGCAAGCCCAGGAACACGTCGCAGGAGCGCTGATACAGCTGGCAGCTGAGCTTGCCATCAGCCACATAAAACTGGAAAAACGCATGACAGGGCGCCAGTGCCATCTTATCGAGCTCACCCACATTCCAGGCCGACACAATCAGGCGGCGTGAGTCAGGATTGGACTTAATCTGTTCAATCACCTGGGTTATCTGGTCGATATGGCGGCCATCCGGTGTTGGCCAACTGCGCCACTGGGCGCCATAAACCGGCCCGAGGTTGCCATTTCCATCGGCCCACTCGTCCCAAATACTTACTTTATTTTCACGCAGATAAGCCACATTGGTATCACCCTGCAAAAACCAAAGTAATTCATGAATAATCGAGCGAAGATGGCACTTCTTGGTGGTGACCAGCGGAAAACCTTCGTTAAGATCAAAGCGCATCTGATAACCAAACACTGAACGGGTACCGGTTCCGGTTCTGTCACTCTTGTCAGTGCCCTTATCGAGAATGTGCTGCATTAAATTAAGATATTGCTTCATCAGCGCGCTTCCTGTTTACGCAAATTCAAATAGAGGACGAATGCGTTAGCCCATCACAAGACGTATGCCAATCAAGATCAGCAGCAACGCAAAGATTTTTTTTAGTACTGCAGTGGGCCAGTGAGTTGCCGCCTTGACGCCCAAAGGCGCAGTAAGTACAGAGGTGCATACAATACCAATCAATGCAGGCAGATAGATATAACCGAGGGTATATTCCGGAAGACCCTCTGCATTCCAACCCGCAACGACATAACTAAGACTGCCGGCGATAGCAATAAGTAAACCCGTACCGGAGGAAACGCCCACTGCGACCCTCATGACGACACCAAAAAAGGTGAGCAGGGGCACAAGCAGAACACCACCGCCGATCCCCATCAGCCCAGCTATCAAAGCGATAATAAACACAATAATAAACAGAGCTTTACCATTCGGCAATGAACGTATCGACTCCGTTTTTACAGGGTAAGCCATTTGTGCTGCCATCAGGATCACAAATGCAGCAAACGCCTGCCGAAGGGTGTCAGCGGGGATCCTCTCGGAAACAAATCCAGACGCCAAAGCACCAAGCAGTACCGCCGGTGCCAGCACTCTCAACAGCCCAAAATCAAGATTCCCACGGCCATGATGAGCCTTGGCTGATGACAAGGAAGTAAGAATAATCGCACAAAGAGAAGTGGCTATAGACACATGTGGCAAAAACTCAGCGCCGAAACCAACCCTTGGTAAAAGATACAGCAGCGCCGGTACAATCATCAGGCCACCGCCAATCCCCAAAAGGCCAGCCATGAAGCCTACAAGCCCCCCCAGGAGTACGCACCAGCCAACCACCCAAAGCACTTTATCCACCAGCAAACCTTTCTGTCTTTTTTATTGGCCGGATAACCCACATAAGCTTAGCCGAGAAGGGATATCAGATTACGGGTATCCAGGTATTCCCGCACCAGTTCACGCACATCATTGCCATTGGACATTTGCAATACCAATTCCAACAAAGCCTCCAGCTCACGTCGCTCCACCCTGCGCAGCAAATAATTGACGCGGGCAAGGCTACCTTGGTTCATGGACAACTGATCGTAACCCATAGCGACCAACAGTAGCGCCCCCATGGGTTCCCCTGCGAGTTCACCACACACACTGACCTCAAGATTGAGCTGACGGCAATCGACCAAGGCCTGTCTGAGGGCCCGTAAGATCCCGGGGTGGAATGAGTCAAACAAGCTGCTGACTCTGGGGTTATTGCGATCTACCGCAAGCAAATACTGAGTTAAATCATTACTGCCAACGGATACAAAGTCGACCCTTTTTGCCACCTCGGATAACTGAAACAGCAGTGCAGGTACTTCCAACATCACACCAATAGGTGGACGTTTCAGTGAAGGGTTTATATCTGCTTTAAGTTCATTAAACGCCTGTTCAAGATACAAAAGTGCTTCGTCAATTTCATCAATACTGCTCACCATCGGCAGCAGAATTTTAAGATTGTCACCATCTCCCGAGGCCTGCATCATTGCGCGCAGTTGCACCAAAAACAGCTCAGGATGATCCAACGACAAGCGTATTCCCCTCCATCCCAAAAACGGATTTTCTTCGGTGATGGGGAAATAAGGTAAGGGCTTATCACCGCCCACATCCAGCGTTCGCATCACTACAGGCCGCCCCGCGGCAGACTGCAGCACGCTTTGATACACCTTGACCTGTTCAGATTCAGAGGGGAACCGCTGTTGCAACATAAAGGGAATTTCACTGCGATACAGACCTATTCCATCCGCACCATCAGCGATTTCAGTGGCCACTCCACTCATCAGCCCCGCATTCAAATAAAGGTGTATCCGATGACCATCTTTGGTTATCGCAGGCTCATTCAGCTCATCGGCATATTGCCTTGCCAGCGCCCTCTGCGCACTGATCAGATTTCGATATTCATCCACGACAGCCGGAGATGGTGACACCATCAACAGGCCTCTACTTGCGTTGAGCACCAATAACTTTTTATCCAGATTAGCCTGTAATACCTGTTCAACGCCGATAATGGCCGGCACTCCCAATGCCCTCGCCAGTATCGCAGCGTGCGAGTTCACACCACCAAGCTCTGTCACAATGCCAGCCAGCTTCTGCCGAGGAAACTCAGCCAAGATCCCGGTATCAGCTTCCCTGGTCACCAAAATAACCGGCTTGTCGGGATCTAATGCCATTCGCCCCGGCTCAATAAGTTGCCGTAGTACCCGTTGCCCCAATTCCCGAATGTCGCTTGCCCGCTCACGTAGATATGCATCTTCCATGGTCTCAAATTGGGCAATGTAACGCAGGGACACCCTGCTGACTGCTGATTCAGCACTCCAACCATTGGCTACCTCACGCTGATACTCGCCGCCCAGACTTTCGTCTTCCAGCAGAGATTGCAGGGAGGTAAAAATCGAATTGAGTTCATCATCCTGATCACCATCAAAACGCTGTGCAAGCGCCGAGAGCGCATCACGGCTCCGGCTTATTGCGATACGAAGCCGTTCCGATTCTGCATCCCTGCTTTTCCCCTTGAGATCAGGTTGACGTAACGAAATCTCGCCACCCAACACCAGGGCATGAGCGATAGCCACTCCAGGAGATGCACTGGTTCCGGTAAAAAGTATCTGCTCATCGAGGGAATGCACTTCAGCCCGCCGCTTGAGGCCACGAATTGCCATGGCAAGCTGGGCTGCCAGTGTCATTAAAAAGGCTTCTTCACCTTCATTGAACTGACGAGCCTGGGCTTGTTGAACCACAATCACGCCAAGCAGCTGCTTCTGATAAATGATGGGAGCAGCCAAAAAAGCACGGTATTCATCTTCATTGGCTTCAGGAAATAATTTAAATCTGGGATGGAGGTGAGCATCGGCAAGGTTGATAGCTTCTTCACGTTCAGCAACCAAACCGACTAACCCTTCAGTGACAGGCATTCGCACCCGACCAACAGCGTTTTTTTCCAGACCATCGGTGGCCGACAACACCAGTTGCTGCTTCTCCAGGATATACACAGAACAACACTCTGTATCCATGGCAGCCTTGGTCTGAGCTACCAGTGACTCCAGCGCCAATTCGAGCGTATGCGCCGAAGCCACAGATTGTGTAATATCCCTTAACGTATTGAGCACTGGCAGATCCCCCTCGACTGTCGGCGCGCCTTTATAGCTAACGTCCCTTAATACGCTTGCCCCTTGGCTGTTCACGGGTCTGTAAAGCCAGGGCGGTTGGCGCAAACTCCTTCATCACCTTACGGTAAACGTCCCGTTTGAACGAAACCACCTGACGTACCGGATACCAATAACTGACCCATCGCCAGTCATCAAATTCAGGATGACCAGTCGAATTGAAGTTAATGGCATTTTCCGGACTCTTGAGCATCAGTAAAAACCACTTCTGTTTTTGGCCTATGCATACAGGCTTGCTGTCCTGACGAACCAGACGTTTGGGCAAACGATACCTGAGCCATGAGCGGGTAGACGTCAAAATTTGCACATGTTCGGGCCTTAAACCAACTTCCTCATAAAGCTCCCTATACATAGCATCTTCCGCACTTTCACCATCATCTAACCCACCCTGAGGGAATTGCCATGAGTGCTGTCCGAATCGCCTGGCCCACATTACCTGGCCAAAAGAGTTACAGATTATGATGCCCACATTTGCGCGAAAGCCGTCGCTATCAATCACATGGACTCCAAAATAGACAAATCGTAATGAAAGGATTGTTTCACAAAGCCAAGCTGGCAGCAAACTCCTATTTAGGCTAAAGCTTTGGATAATTTTTTACGACCGGGACGATTATCAACAGAGGCTGCAACAGTAAACCGATCATATCCACAAAAACTGTGGATATCTCTGTAGGCAACTGGTAACAAAACCGGAATGTGTTCATTATTAACCCAGATCCATAAAGATCCAAATGGCAACAATCAAAGCTCATCTGCATGTTATTAAAGTTATTTTTATCATTACCTCAATAAAGAAACAGCCACACCCTGAAGATCGCACAAAAAAAAAGCAGCTGAATAATGTGACTAATACCAGCTGAAGCAAAGTCAATTTTATACACATGAATAAGGTTGGCAGCCGTCAAAAACAGAACAAAATGGCGTTTTTTTTTCATTGACAGGTCATTTTAAGTGGGGTAATGCACGATTTATTTCAAGTTATCCCATAAATCTGTGGATAAATATGTGAGGAAAGATGGGGCAGACAGCGGGTAACTTTTTGCCAATTCTTCGACACACTATTACGAAAAATTTATTTTCTTTAATATCAGCACATTAATATAAAAACACACATTAAAACTTATCCAACGAAAACGGGAGGACAAAAAACAACCAAGATTGATCTTATCCCCAAAGGGGTTAAAATCCGCCTATGACCACAGCACGATCGCCACAAACTCTCGAAGAACTTCTTTGCCGCGCCTACCAAATGGCGGGACTTTCCATTGGCCAATTGGCGGCGGGTCTGGGTTTGCCCGTACCGAATAATCTAAAGCGTGATAAAGGCTGGATCGGGCAGTTGATCGAGCAGGAGTTAGGTGCACAGGCAGGATCACGCCCGGAGCAGGATTTTCTACATCTGGGAGTTGAGCTCAAAACCATTCCCATCGATGCACAGGGCAAACCACTGGAAACAACTTACGTCTGTGTAGCCCCATTGATGAATGTAAGCGGCATGAGATGGGAGCACAGTCTGGTAAAACACAAACTTGAACGGGTACTGTGGATCCCGGTTGAAGGAGACAGAAACATTCCGTTGGCTGCAAGACGCGTAGGTACACCGGTGCTTTGGAGCCCAAATCAAGATGAAGAACAACTGCTCAGGCAAGATTGGGAAGAAATTCTTGAATTAATCGCCCTGGGCCAAGTCAGTACCCTCACGGCACGCCATGGAGAAGTATTGCAACTGCGCCCAAAAGCAGCCAATGCAGCAGCCAAAACCGAATGTATTATGGAAGATGGTACCGTAGGTTTAACCAACCCAAGGGGTTTTTATCTTAAAATCCCATTCACCAGCGCAATATTACGCCAAGCATTTGGTTATTGACCGACGCTATGCCCAATATAGCCGCAAGCCTTGATTAAGATCACGACAAAGGCTGGTAATGAGGCACAGGTTTTCTATAAACTACCCCTTTCTTTGTAATACCTTTATCGGATACCGAAACTGTCGTGAGAGCGAGTCGTCAGGCTAAAAAGCTATTGTTTGCCATTTTGGCCTGGGGCATTGCCATGGCTGCGTTCGTTTTCTTCCGATACGCCCAAACACAGGATCTGCCTCAGTGGGCCGTTGGTTCAGCCGATTTGGCGACTCTTGCGATTTACATGGGCATCATTTTCGGTAGCCTGCACTGGATGTCGAATCTGATTGCCGACTTCAGTGCAATCAATCGTTTACCCTATTTATTCTCGGTATTATTCAAAGGGCTATTTTTACTGCTTGGCGCCACTACCCTTGCTTATATCACCCAGTTTTTGAATATGTGGGCCATTGAGAACCACATGACAACTCTGAGGCAAATGCTGACCGTGCATGTGCTCTACAGCCCTTCATTTCAGGCTTTGATTGTCTATTTGGTGGTAGTCAGAATGGGGCTTGCCTTTCTGGAGCAGATGGCGTTGCTGGTAGGCCCCCGAGTGCTTTTCAATATCGGACTCGGAAAATACCACAAGCCCAGATACGAACAACGGCTCTTCCTTTATCTGGACATGGTTGCCAGTACCACCCATGCAGAATCGCTGGGGGATTATCGGTTCAGCCGTTTAATCCAGGACAGTTTCAGCCTGCTCTCAGACACTGTTGCCAGCAACGAAGCTGAGATTTATCGCTATATGGGCGATGCCGTGCTTATTCACTGGCCGCTCCATGAAGGGGTGAAAGACGACAGATGTATGAACATCTATTGGGAATTTAGCCAACAACTCAACTGGCAACGGCAGTATTTCGAAGAACACTATGGTTTTGTACCAAAATTTAAGGCTGCTGCTCACTGTGGCCAGGTAGTAGCAGCCGTGGTTGGCGTACAAAAACAGGAAATCAGTTTCTTCAGCGACGTATTGAATACCCTGGCGCGGTTGCAAGATCAGTGCAATCCACTGGGGCAGCGTATGCTTATCTCCGGAGCGCTTGCCAATCGACTCGAAGCTGAAGACAGCGACTATCAACTGTCCGCCATGGGACCGGTAAAACTCAAGGGCAAACAACACTCCATTGAAGTATTTGGTGTGACACCAAAACGGCAGCCTGATTAATCAGCCGGATGGCATTAATATTTTAATCCCGGGTCTTTTCCTTACCCAGCAATGCCTCGATTTCCAGTCCCAGGGTTCGGAAAGTACGAATTCGGCTGGTAGTTTGCCGCCAGACCAAGCCAATATCCCGATAAGGCGAACTGCCAGGCGGATCCATTACCTTCAATTCGGTGTCATTCAAAATACCCGCGTCTATGGCCATTTGTGGCAAAAACGTGGTTCCCAACTTACTGTTCACCATTTGCACCAATGTATGCAAACTGGTTGCTGCAAAGGGGTTTATTTTACTTGAATCCCCCAACTGACAAGCGCTTATTGCGTGGCCAGTAATGCAATGCTCACTTTGTAACAAGAAAATGCTTTCATCGGGTAACGTCTGATAATCCACAGGGTCATGCATTGCATCAGACAGTTCTCTGTGAACCACCATTTTGAACGGATCAATGCCTACCTTCATGCTGAAAAATCCGCTGGTGTCCACAGGTAATGCCAGCAGTAAGAGATCCAACTCTCCCTTGCTTAACGCTTCCAGCAGCCGCTCGGTAGTATCTTCTTTAAGCAACAGCACTAACTCTGGATAATTCTGTTGGCAGTGGCGCACCACTCTGCTCAGTAAAAATGGCGCTATGGTAGGGATACACCCCAACCGAATTTCTCCGGTCATTGGCTCTCCCTGATTACGCACAAGCTCCACCAAATCATCTACATCGGTAAGAATTTTTCGACACCGTCCGACCACCTCTTCACCAATGGCGGTAAACATAAATGATTTATGATCTCGCTCAATTAACTGATGCCCCAATTGTTCCTCAAGATTCTGGATACCACTTGAGAGCGTAGACTGACTAACATTACTTATCTTGGCGGCGCGATTAAAATTTTGTTCCTGATAGAGATTTACCAGATAGTAGAGATTCTTAAGACTGGGAAGATGTTTCATTTTATCGATTACCACCGCAGGAATGAATTGAATCAACCAAGAAACTCTAACACAAGTTAAACGCAGCTGTATAAGCACGGCAATCAGTTCTGTGAACAATATCTGCCCTGTAATTTGCTAAGCCATAAGGATGCACTAGACTTAACGGGATTATTTGAACAGGGATCCTCAAATGTCGGGGCTGAAAGGGATTTTGTCCTTGCTGCTGTTGTGTTTCTCCTTGCCCTCACTTGGTGAGGTTATCAATCTGTCCGGTGCCAACAGGCAACTGCCTTTAACGCCACTGTACCAAACACTGCCGTCACCCAAGTCTGAAACGCTCAAATTGCCATCCCATACGTTGCGTAATGAGGACGGTTCACCATGGCAAACTCTTTCGCTACATAATCAATCCCGGAACACACTATCCTTCATACTGACACAGCCACTGTGGCAAACAACTCCAAAACTTTTCCTGCACAGAGCCGATAGCACGGACCTTGCAGAATTACGGATGACTCAGGCACCATTTCCCATGCCTGCGCATCAGGTCAGCATAAAACTTGAAGCAGGCGAAAAAGTCAGCCTGTATCTGCAAGGCAAACATCTTCCCCAAACTCTTTGGAAAACATCCTGGTGGATAAGCTGGACCCAACAACAAAGCACAGTAATGTTATTGTTGCTCGGCTCAGAATTGGCCCTATTACTGGTACTGGGATTATTAAGCCTGGTACCAAAGACGCGAACCCCACTCACTGCGATTGCTTTGCTAAGTTTGTTTGCCCTGCTTCCGTTTCTGTACCCTCAAACCAGCATCAATACATTGCTCCCACTTTGGCCATTAAGCCTTGCACTCACCCAAGCCCTGGTAAATTACCGACTTTATTACAGTGCAGCGCTCATCCCATCATTAAGAACAACACTGATTATAATCACATTTTTCTCCATAACAGTCTCTGTGGCGGCGCTGATTTTACCCATCATTTCTCAAACACAAATCTTATCCGTGCTATTGGCCGGATGCTTTATCAGTTCACTTGCTCTGCTGCAGCTATTTATGAAAAGGCAGGAAAGCGAGTGGCTATTGCTTGCCGGATTGCAGTTGCTTACAGCTATTATTGCCAACGCCCTGTCGTCTGGACCAGAGCTTGAAAGCATTACTTTTATCACGTCGTTGCCACTGCTAATGGCTACGTTGGTATTGCTTTATCTTTGCCAAAAGCTTAATCAGCCCACGTCTCATAAACTCAACGCCAAAGCCACACTTAAAGAAATCGTGCGCCATAAAGAGGCATATTTATTGGAAGAGCGTTATGAATTGCTACTAAATCAACAACGTGAACTGGAATTGCAACACAAATTACTACAGGAGAAAAACGCCATCGATTTTCTCACCGGACTGAGAAACAGGCAGTTTTTTGATGAGAGGTTTAAAAGTGAGCTCTCACGAAGCGCGAGAGAATCCACCCCAATCAGTTTGTTACTTATCGATATAGATCATTTTAAAACGGTTAACGACAGATACGGCCACCGGGTGGGTGATGAAGTTCTGAAAGTGGTGGCCAAGCGTCTTTACTATGTTCTTAAACGGCCATCCGATGCCGTGTGCCGTTACGGCGGAGAAGAATTTGCCATTATCCTACCCAATACCCACGGCCAGGGAGCGCTGCATATCGCAGAATTGATACTCAATACTATCCGGGCCAAACCTGTGATCACAGCACAAGGGAATATACACTGTGCGGTCAGTATCGGCATTGCGTCTACGGTTCATAGCTTCCATCAACCAGAGTCAAGACTGATTGAAGACGCAGATAAGGCGTTATACCGGGCTAAAGAGAATGGCAGAGGCCGGATTGAATTGGCGCCCGCCAAGCCCTATGTGGTCAAAGACGAGCGCTCGATGCAAGCCTGATCAGGCTTTGGTTTGCAGAAAACTTTTCAGTGCAGCAAGGTCTTCAAAAGCATTGTTTGAGATTGCCTGTAACCATTCATTGTGGCCTGCATCCCATGCAGCATCTTCACCATGCTGAAGCAACTGAGCATATTGCTGAATGCGCTTAAGTCCCACACTACCTGCAGCACCTTTGAATTTGTGGGCCTCTGAACAAAGAGTCTCTTTATCACCAGATTCTTTTGCTTTCACCAGGTTACCGACATACTCAGGCATTAACTGCTCAAACAATACAACACTCTTAAGCAGGGTCCCGGCACCGATAGCACTGCAGTATTGTTCCAGCGTATTGAGATCCAGGATCATGTCCAGTTCAGCAGTAGCCATCATGGCCCCCTATTAAAGTCAGTGAAGTTTTTACCGGCTAATCAGCCAACGTTGATAGGGCACATAATACCCTCTCTGACCTTGGGTGCAACCGTCTGCAGCCTGACATCGTTTGTTATTTCCTAAAATTAACAAATATTTAACCGTTTATCATTCTGTGCCACTGTTTTATAGACTTTTGATTTAGGGTCAGTCAGATAGCATTGCATGAGTTTGCTTGATTCAGCCTCCGGACGTCACTGCCTTTTTGAGAAATGGAAACGAAGTCAGGCTGCCCTGGCCACCGGATGTTACCAAACGATCAGTAATTGCAGTCAGCCCCAACCACTTATGACCACACCACTCGGGTGCCAGCAGCAGGGGCGCACGGGCATGTGCGGTCACCCGATGATAAATAATGTGGGCAGGGGTACGGCAAATAAGCTCTGCAGCGCTGTCAGCATACTGCTGGAGCGTCAGAGTCTGAAGGCGGCCGGCGCGCCACTGCTTGGCCATGGTGCTGCCTTCCACAACATGCAGCGGATGCAGTTTCAAGCCATCCACCCCCAATTCCAACACCTGCTGATGACTGAAAAGATAGTCGTCATGTCCCTCGCCGGGTAGCCCCAAAATAAGGTGAGTACAAACTTTGATACCCCGGGCTCGGGCACGTATCACAGCGTCTTCATAGGCGGAAAAGCTATGGCCCCGATTTACGCGCCGCAAGGTTTCATCCCGGGCGGACTGCAAACCAAGGTCGAGCCATACCTCAATACCTCTGTCCCGGTAATTGCCGAGCAAGTCCAATACTTTATCGGGTACACAATCCGGCCGGGTGCCGACAAATAACCCGGCCACCTTACCGAGTGACAGCGCCTCATCATAGCGAGCCTTCAGAACTGAGACTTCATCGTAGGTGCTGGTATAAGCCTGAAAGTAGATAAAGAAGAGTTCATCTTCCTGTCCGGTCATTTGACGCTGCAGCTGAGCGCTAATGTTGTAGCGTTCACCATCGTCAGTGTTAAAGGAAGGCACATGACAGAAAGTACACCCCCCGATGCCAAGATTGCCGTCCCGATTAGGACAGGTGAAATGGGCATCCAGCGTCAGTTTTCGGACCCGGCGGCCATAGCGCTTCCGACAATCATTGCCAAAGGTATTCACCAGTGCATCAAGGCCTGGAGACACAGATACAGATTGGGCCACGCCAAACTCCGCTAATTAGAACACATCAAAGAAAATATGCGGGCACTCTAGCCGCTTCCCCTTGACAGGATCCGGATCCAGGTCAATTACAGCCTATTTAATACCTTTTTGTGATGCACATCGCCAAATCAAATCCCCAAAACGGAACTTAATCACGCTTTTTGAATAGTTAGTCAACCACCAAGCTGCACCAGCGAGCGACTGTATTTGCAAAAAAAATCACTATTCCCAAACAAAAGACAATGGCTCACATTGTTACATTTTGGTAAATCAGAAATGTGTACATTTTTAAAATTGCTATTATTCATAATGTTATACGACAAACTTATCAGTTGACGTTAACGTAAATTGATTATCATAAGTGTATGAAACATGATTTTTTACCCATACTTTATGCAATCTTTAGGTTTGACCTTTGTAAATTCTCAGGATAATTTGAGAGATTCGGGTGCATATCTATTATTTTTTTGCGTGATTCCCCGAGCAGTATCAATCAGAGGTTTTAGGTGGGGGATTTGTATGAGCTTGTATCATCCCAGTTTCGAGCGGGACAATTGTGGATTCGGTCTGATAGCCCAGATGGACGGAGAGGCCAGCCATCGCATTGTGCGTACCGCCATTACGGGACTGGATCGCATGAAACACCGAGGCGGTATTGCCTCAGATGGTCGCACCGGTGACGGCTGTGGCCTGCTCATGCAGCTGCCGATCAAATTCTTTGAGGCCATTGCCGCCGAGAACGACTGGCACCTTTCCCGTAAATTTGCCGTGGGCATGTTCTTTTTAAGCCAGGATGAAGAGCGCGTCGCCGCTACCCGTTTCCTGCTCGAGCGTGAGCTGGAAAAAGAAACCCTGTGCATTGCCGGTTGGCGCGAAGTGCCGGTTAACCCGGACGTGCTGGGTGATATCGGCAAATCCAGCCTGCCCCGCATTGTACAGGTGCTGATCAACGCCCCCATCGGCTGGCGTGAAAAGGATCTGGAACGTCGTCTGTACATGGCCCGTCGTCGCCTCGAGCAGCAAATGACTGCCGACCCAGATTTTTATGTGGCCAGCCTCTCCGGTCAGGTGATTGTGTACAAGGGCCTGATGATGCCCGCCGATCTGCCTGCCTTCTATCCAGACCTTGCAGACATTCGTCTGGAAAGCGCCATCTGTCTGTTCCACCAGCGCTTTTCAACCAACACCTCGCCCAAGTGGCCACTGGCACAGCCATTTCGCTACCTGGCGCACAACGGTGAAATCAACACCATCACCGGCAACCGTCAATGGGCCCGTGCCCGTGCGTACAAATTCAACTCGCCACTGCTGCCCGATTTGCAGCAGGCCGCGCCCTTTGTAAACGAAACCGGCTCCGACTCGTCCTCACTGGATAACATGCTGGAAATGCTGCTCTCCGGCGGTATGGATCTGTACCGCGCCATGCGTTTGCTGATCCCGCCCGCATGGCAAAGTAACCCAGAGATGGACGAAGAGCTGAAAGCCTTCTACGACTTCAACTCCATGCATATGGAGCCCTGGGACGGCCCGGCCGGCATTGTGATGACCAATGGCCGCCACGCTGCCTGCGCCGTGGACCGTAACGGCCTGCGTCCATCCCGTTATGTGATCACCAAAGACCGCATCCTGACCCTGGCTTCTGAAGTGGGCATTTGGGACTACCAGCCCGATGAAGTGGTCGAAAAAGGCCGCGTGGGCCCAGGCGAACTGCTGGTGCTCGATACCCTTAACGGCCGTCTGTACCAGTCATTTGAGATTGATAACGACCTCAAACGCCGTCACCCCTACAAGGAGTGGATGGCGAAAAACAGCCGCACCCTGAAACCGGCCGAAGAGATGACCAGCGAGCAGCACGGTGCCAGCGAATTCAGCCGTGACACCCTGTTGCAGTATCAAAAACTGTTTGGCTACAGCCGTGAAGAACTTGAGCAGGTGATTTGGGTTCTGGCACGTCAGGGCGAAGAAGCCGTGGGCTCCATGGGTGACGATACCCCTATGGCAGTGCTGTCGAAAAAGCAGCGTTCCCTGTACGACTACTTCCGTCAGAAGTTTGCCCAGGTGACCAACCCGCCTATCGATCCATTGCGTGAAAAGCACGTCATGTCGCTGGCCACCTGCGTTGGCCGTGAGCAAAACCTGTTTAACGAAACCACGGGCAAAGCCTACCGGGTGATGTTTAACTCTCCGGTACTGCTGTACTCCGACTTCAATCAGTTGATGTCGCTCGATAAAGCCTATTACCGAGCCAATATTGTCGACCTGAACTACGACCCAGCCGAAGGACTGGAAAATGCCATCCGCCGTATCACCGACGATGCGGAGCGTCTGGCCCGTACCGGCACCACACTGCTGGTTCTCTCAGACCGCGCAGTGGCCAAAAACCGTCAGGTGATCCCTGCCGCCATGGCCGTCGGTGCTGTGCAGCAGATGCTGGTATCCAAGAGCCTGCGCTGCGACACCAACATCATTGTTGAAACCGCATCTGCCCGCGATCCACACCACTTTGCGGTATTGCTGGGCTTTGGTGCCACGGCCATCTACCCCTATCTGGTGTATGAATCAATCGCAGATATGGCCAAGCGCAACGACGCCGACGACATGGTCGCCCTGATGCTGAACTTCCGTTACGGTATCGAAAAGGGACTGCGCAAAATCATGTCCAAGATGGGGATCAGCACAGTGGCCTCTTATCGCTGCAGCCAGCAATTTGAAGCCATCGGTCTTGCCCGTGACGTGATTGAGCTCTGCTTCAAAGGCGTGGTGAGCCGTATCGAAGGCGTTGGTTTCGATCATCTGGCCAAGGATCAGAAGCAACTGCATCTGGCAGCTTTCCGCCCCCATGTTGCACTGCCTCAGGGCGGTCTGCTCAAGTACGTGGAAGGTGGCGAATACCACGCCTTCAACCCGGATGTGGTTAACACCCTGCAGGCCTCCCTCCATGGCCGCGACTATAGCAAATACAAAGAGTTCGCCCGCCTGGTGGACGAGCGTCCGGTGGCCATGCTGCGTGACCTTTTCAGCGTAAAAGGTACAGACGCCGCCATTGAACTGGCCAAGGTAGAAGAAGCCAAGGCACTGTATCCACGCTTTGACAGCGCCGCCATGAGTATTGGCGCTCTGAGTCCGGAAGCCCACGAGGCGCTGGCCATTGCCATGAACCGCCT